>CAYMLO010000098.1:34136-38719 GCA_964390905.1 uncultured Planctomycetales bacterium
TGGCCCTTGAAGTCCCGCAGCGAATGCGACTTGCCCAAGGTATCCTTGAGCTTGAAGTCGGGCGCGGGCTGGCCGACCTGGGCCTTCGTGGTGCATGCGTCCGCCAGAATCGATCCCTGCCATGAGAGCAGCGCGATTCCTGCCAACACCACCGTCCCTGTCAAGATTCTTCTGCGTGTCATGGCCTGTTCTCCTTCCGTGTGGGCTCTGAGCCCGTCTGTCCTTGCTCTTCCGCTCGTCCTTGCGGGACGACCTGTTGGCCCCTGAGTCCGGGTCGCTGGACATGTCAACCGGCCCGAGGGCTCTGGTGACTTCGATGCATGGCGTTGTGCCAGTGTTCCGCCGTGCCCATGTCGATGGGCTGCAAGGAGGCGGGACAACGCTTCGGTCTTTGGACTTGCAGTCTTCGGCCCGATTGGGGATAGTTAGGATTGGCAGTCCCTGGGGGGCAGAGCGGACCTGTCCTGGGAGGGATTTGCCCCAAAGACGTCAATGCAGGCATGCCTAAGCGCGTGCGCGCCATCGGCGCACGGCAAGGGAGGACTCATGACGACGCGATCGCTGTGGGCGAACGGTGCCGAAGCGTTGCGGAGCGACGATCCGTTCATGCCGCTCATCTCGGATGTCGTCCTTGCCGCCCTCAGCCTTGACTCCCCGGCGAAGCTCGATGAGGCCGTCGTCAGAGTGATCGCCGAGCGTTTTGTCGCAGCCGTTCTGCTTCCGCTGTCGACCACCCTCCGGTTCGTCGTCTCGGACTGGTCTCTGCCAAACCCTAGACCCTAACCCCTGACTCCTGACCCCTGGCAACAGTTGGTCCGTGTCGTCTCGGCCGGTAAGATAGAGACGGCGGAGTGGGCGAGGCGGCCGCTCGTCGGGTGGGCTTCGTGTCGACCTGACGGGAGGAAAGTCCGAACTGGGCAGGGCACGGTGGTCGCTAACGGCGACCCGGGGCGACCCGAGGGAAAGTGCCACAGAAAACACACCGCCTACGTCGGGGTATCCGCCCCGGCCGGCAAGGGTGAAAAGGTGCGGTAAGAGCGCACCGCGCGTCCGGGCGACCGGCGCGGCATGGCAAACCCCACCGCCAGCAAGCCCACATAGGCAGCGAACCCGTCCTTGCGGCGGGTCCGGATCGGCCCGGTCCGGTCGAGCTGCGGGTAGGGCGCTCGAGCCACCGGGCAACCGGTTGGCCCAGATGAATGGCCGCCGCCCGCGTCGACGATGGCACCATCGTCGGGGTGGGCAACAGGATTCGGCTTATTCGCCCGCTCCGCCGGCTGTTTTCGCTCCCCTACGACAGCCGCTTGCTGCGAGAATCGATCTTCCGATCTCCGTCCGCCTTCGGAACCACTGGTGGACAAGCAGACCTTGCCTGTGTGTTTGGTAAATGTTAGGATCTTGCGGAACGCTGCGTCGTGCCTGGTCGCTGGGGGTCGTGCCGACCGTTGCGTCGGTCTTCGGGAGAGCGGACATGGTGGAGGTCATCAGGAAACAGCGAAGGCCGCCGATCCTGACGCCGTCTGCGATTCCGTGTCTGCGGAGCCTGCCTACGATCAACGTTACGCAGGGGTGCGCGTTGGGATGTAGCTACTGCTATATCCAAGGCTATCCAGACTACCCGGGCCCCGACCACGTGGTGCTCTATGAGAACACGGCCGACATCGTCCGCGGGGAGCTCGAGCGCAAACGGAAGATGCCCACGCGGGTCTACTTCAGCCCTTCCAGCGATGCGTTCCAGCATGTGCCAGAGGTACAGGACGTCTCCTTCCAGACGATGGCCACCTTGCTGGAAGCGGGTGTGGAGGTCTCGTTTCTGACGAAGGGCTTCGTTTCAGGGCGCTTCTTGGACTTGTTCGCCGAGCACGCCGATCGCGTCTACGCCCAGATCGGCATCACGTCTCTGTGCGAGAAGCTGTGGCGGACGTTCGAGCCCCGCACCGCGCCGCCCGCCCTGCGGATCGAGACGATCCATGCGCTCGTTCGCCTTGGCTGCCATGTGACGGCTCGTCTGGACCCGCTCATACCGGATGTCACGGATACGGCTCGAAGCCTCGCCCCGTTGCTGAAAGGTCTGAGCGAGGCCGGCGTCGGGTTCGCGGCCGTGAGTTACCTGTTCCTCCGGCCAGCCGTCACGCCGCGAGTGCTCGAACAGCTCGAGGGATTGGGCGTCCCGACGCTCAGGCCGGACGAATGGGAGTACCAGCGGTTCTCAGAGGGGTGTGGCGGCGGGCGATGTATCAGCGTCGCGTCGCGTCGCGAACGTTTCGAGCGCATCGCGGCAATCGGGGCGGGGCACGGGATCACGATCTGGCCGTGTCGGTGCAAGAACCCCACATTGGCCACGGGAACATGCCAGATCGCGGGCTCGGACCGTCTCGGCCAGGACGGGTCCGCCCGACAAGGTCTCCTTCGCTTCTGAGACCGCGTGTCGTGACACGGCGACGGGGAAGAATCGAGCGCCTTGCGGTAGCCCCCGGACTTCTCGAACATGGAGGGCATGTTTGGCCGCCGGCTTGAGCAGGTGAGCAGGGGAGCGGTCCAATGAAGCCTACGATCGATGGAACCGCCTTCGGCTCGATCACCATTGATGGGACCCCGTACGAACACGACGTGATCATCCGTCCGAGCGGGAAGGTCAAGAAGCGCAAGAAGAAGCTCAGCAAGGCCCGCTACGGGACTTCGCACATTCTGTCGGTGGAGGAGGCGCAGCACGTGTATCGCAAGGGCGCGGCCCGCCTCATCATCGGCACCGGTCAACAGGGGCTGGTCAAGTTGTCAGATGAGGCCGCAGCGTACTTCGAAGAGAACGGATGCGAGGTGCAGTTCGCGCCCACCCCACAGGCGATCCAAGCTTGGAACGACGCGACGGGCGCCGTCGTCGGTCTGTTTCACGTCACGTGCTGAGTCGGTTCCTTGCGGGCGGGCCCTTGGCCATGTCAAGGAATGGGAAGAAGGCCCACATCGATCAGCTCCTCAGCGCCACGATCTGGCACGCGGCGTCGGATCTTCTATCCGCCGTCGCTTTGCCATGCGGGATTGAGCATGATACGCTGTGTTGGCTGGTTCTGTTGCGGCCTTCGCCTGGATGTCTTCATCGTCCACTTCAGATCCTCCGGGCGAATCGGGCGCGCTGGTTGCCAGAGCGTGCGACAGGATGGATTGAGCAGGAGACCGGCGATGGGTACCAAGTATGGCGGGTACATGGGTAAGGTTCTCAAGGTGGACCTATCGAGTCGGGAGACTGGGGAGTACCCTTGGACAGATGAGGACAGGGAGAAGTACCTTGGCGGCAAGATCATGGCGGCCAAGATCATCAGTGACAACGTCGGACCCAAGACGGATCCCCTTTCCCAAGACAACTGGATTGTCGTGTCGACCGGACCGTTGACGGGGGTGCCTGCGCCGTCTTCTAGCCGGTTCAATATCTCAACGCTTTCTCCGTTGACGGGCATCCTTACCTCCTCAAACTGCGGCGGCAGTTTCGGCATGCATCTGAAGCGAGCCGGGTACGATGCGCTCGTCATTACTGGAAGAGCCGAGAAGCCAACCCACATCGAGATCAACGAGGATGACATCAGTTTCCGCGACGCTGCCGGCCTCTGGGGGATGACGACCGGCAAGACGCAGGAAACGCTGGGCGGCAAGACCGGGAAGCTCGTGATCGGCCCGGCTGGTGAGAACCGAGTGAAGTTCGCGGGGGTCTTTTCTCAGCAACGTACTGCGGGACGCACGGGCGTGGGCGCAGTATTTGGGTCGAAGAACCTCAAGGCTGTTACTGCCACGGGTAGCAAGAAGGCGACATCTCTCAACCCCGAGAAGAGCAGGAAGGTCTACAAGCGATGGCTTAAGCTCCTTGAAAGCAATCCATTCACCGGCGAGTATCTACCCAAGTATGGTTCGGGCTTCTTGCTCAAGCGGATGCACGAACAACGGCTCTTGACCACGCGCAACTTCTCGGACGGGCAGTTCGAGAACTATGACATGATCTCGGGTGAAATGCTGGCCGAGAAGCATTTGATCAAGAATTGGGGCTGCCCCACGTGCCCGATCAAGTGCAGCCGTCAGGTCGAGATCGACGGGCAACCCGTCAAGGGGCCAGAGCTGGAGACGCTTGCGCTTCTGGGCGCAAACCTCGGGATAGACGATCTCGAGACGATCATCCTATGGAATTATCAGCTCGACGAACTCGGTATGGACACGATTTCCGCGGGCAACGTCATTGGGTTTGCCATGGAACTCCAGAAGGAGGGACTCTGGGACACGGGGCTCGAATTCGGCAAGACAGAGAATATCTCGCAGCTATTCGACGACATCGCTCACAGACGAGGCATAGGCGATCAGCTGGCGGAAGGAACCAGGGCTTTGGCCGAGGAGTTTGGGGGCAAAGACTTCGCCATCCACGTAAAGGGCCTCGAGCTTGCCGCATACGAACCGCGTGGCGCGGTCGGCCAAGGGCTCGGCTACGCAACTGCCAACAGGGGCGGGTGCCATCTGAACGCGGGGTATCCGGTCTTCACCGAAGGTCTGGGTCTCAAAGGCGATCCGTATACCACGATGGGCAAGGCGGCCAATACGATCCTGAA
>CAYMLO010000099.1:0-38236 GCA_964390905.1 uncultured Planctomycetales bacterium
GGTGGATCATCACGCACAGCAGCATGAAGTTGCTGCCAATGCCGTGGATCCGGCGGACCAGCCAACCCATCGGCTCTTCGGAAGTGATCTCCTGGACGCTCGTGAAGGCGCCCACCGTCTGCTGAACGCCGTCCGTTTCGAACGTCACGTCAGCGTAGGGCACGTAGTGAACCAACAGGAACATACCGCTGACGATCTGGACGACGAAGAAGACCAACGCCATCCCGCCGAAGCACCCGGTGTAGTCGTACCACGCCCGGTGCTTGGGGCTGTTCTTGGTCAGGACCTCGTGCTCGGTCAGCTCGACCAGACCGGTCCGCCGGTTGATCCATCCGAGCCAGCCGCTGCGTTCAGACTCAGGCTTCTCAGCCATCACGGTTACCCTATGATTAGGTCCTCGCCGTCCAGCTCCCACTTCACCTCCAGCAAGGGCGAGGGGGGCGGTCCGGCGATGTTCTTGCCGTCTTGGTCGAAGTACCCGTCGTGGCAAGCGCAATAGAATTGCTTGGTGGCCGGCTGCCATCGGACCAGACAATTCAGATGCGTGCACGCGCCGTTGAAGGCCTTGAAGATGGTCTGGCCGGTGCCCTTGTCCTGGCCGAGGTTAATCACCAACACGACGGCATCGCCGTACTTGACCTTCACGCACTGGCCCAGTGCGGGCTGGGCGGCCTTGGCCAGCCGCACCGGCCGGGCCACCTTGAACTTGCCCCAGGGGGCCAGGTAGCGCAGCAGCACATAGACGAACTGCAGCCCGAAGACCGCACCGACGGCCACCGAAAAGGCCGCAATGAACCCGCGACGGGTCTGCATCCGCGGATCCTCTACGGTCTGCTCGGGCGCTTCTGTTGGGATCTGAACCATGCGTGCACCTCATCCCTCTGCCGGCTGGCTCGCCGAAGACGACGTCTTCTCGGCGGCGGCCGAAACGGGCGCCACCGACTTGACGCCCACGTAGCCGTGGCAGCGATTACAGTACTTCTCGACGTCGTGGCACTCCTGGCACTCGGTGGTGTCGAAGTCTCCGCGGTTCTGCGCCACCGGATGATGCCGCAGCCACCAATCGCCCGGGAGGTTCGCCGGCTTGTGATACGGCGGGGTGACCGTGGTCTCGGGCTTCTCCAGCGCCAACGGGTGGTCCGGATGCTCAGCCGCCAGCTCCAGGCTTGGCATGTACCGCGCACTCTTCAGCTCACCGGCACCCACCCAAGCCCGGCGAATACCGAACAGGACAACAACCGCAACGATGGCCACGATGGCAACCAGGGTTCGATTCATCGGTCAGACCATCCCACCTCTTTCGCTCGGCGCTGCGGCGACGCTCGGGCGTCGCCAGACTCAGGCTCCGCCTCCCGTCCCCGTGCCTCCACCCCCTGCCGTGTTGGCATCGCCGGTCTCGAACACGTTGGGGCCGGGATCCCACGGGTTGACGTAACGGCGATTCTTGATGTCATACCGGGCGGCCCGTGACGGGCTGAACGTCGCCCCGCCGACGTGCATCAGCTTGCTGAACGGGAAGTACACGAGCAGCACCAGCACCAGCAGGAAATGCACCATGAACGCCGCTGACGGCATCGCCTCTGCCGTCGGCACCGTCAACGTCGTCAGACAGTACGCGAAGTTCTTGACCCTCAGCAGGTCAACCCGGAGGTAGTCCGACATCAACATCCCGCTGCACGTGATCCCCAGTAACAACGCCAACGCCACGTAGTCGCTCAGGAGCGAGATGTAGGCCTGCTGCGGCCTGTACAACCGTCTCATCAGGATCAGCAGCAGGCAGGCCGACATCACGTACCCGCCGTAGATCCCCAGCGTCCCGATCGTCACCACCCATCCCCACACCGGATACACGAAGTACCGCAAGTGCCGCAGCAGGATGAAGAACAGCGACCAGTGGAACAACATGCTCAACGCCCAGACGTATTTGCTGTCCCGGATCAGGCTGCGATGGAGCAGGACCTCCCCCAGCACGCGGAGGACGACCCCGCCCGTCGTCGTCGGCGCCGGCGTGGTCGGGATGGACAATGGCACGGGCGTGGTGACCCAGGCCGCGATCCGATAGCTCACGCCGCCCGCGAAAACGGCCATCGCAAGCCACGAAGCACCCGTCCATAGGTACGGCTCGGCAACGGGCTTCCACAGAGCGATCAGCGCCAAGACGCCAACGATCAGGCCGGTGATCGTCGCCGTCGACGACGGCGTCCGCGACCGTCCGGAACGAGCCGAGCAGACCATCCCTGCCAATCCGAGCACGACGACCAGGGCCGCCAGGATAAGCAGCAGTAGCGTTCCCATGCCTCAGGTCTCTTCGTCTGGGACCCACTGGATCCGCGCCGCCGGCCACAGAACCGTTGCGGCCCGGCGCGAGAACTCCTTGCAGGTCCTCAGCCACACTGTCCGGGGACGGCGCGACGGCACTTCGCCGTCTGCCAACCACAGGACAGCCGTTCCTTCGACCGGATTCCTCGGCCGGTGCGGGGGACTAGACGCAGCCGGTCGGCTTGGGCAGACCCGCCAGCTTACAGGCGCCCTTGGCCGGACCGGACGGGAACAGCTCGTAGATCCGCTTGAGGTTGCATCCCGTCTCTTTGCACAGCTTCCGGATCATCGGAGCCACGCCGAACTCCAGGTAATACTCGCGGATGTACCGGACGACCTTCCAGTGCTCGTCGGTCATCTCGTCGATGCTCTCCGTCGGACCGAAGGCCGCGCACACCTCTTCGTCCCAGAGCTCCGGGTTCTGAAGGAACCCATCCTCGTCGACCTCGAATGTCTTGCCAGCTAGTTCGATCGTTTCAGCCATCTCTGTCTGTTCCTACACTCACGAGTCCAAGACTGCCCTGTAACGACCCCTGCCCTCGCCTCGCAGCCAGTACTGTGCAAGCCTGAGCTGTGCGGCGGCAGAGGCACTCCTTTTTCGTCTATCCTGTTTCCGGAATCCACTTCACAATCCGGGATCCGGGTCTCACCAGAACGGCCGCCATTACTCGTGTCCATGGGCGGCGGGCTCAGCCCAACGACCTCGCCGCGCTGCACGGTAGTCGGCCGCTTGTCGGATCATCGCCGCCACCCACTGCGGCGATCCCATCGCATGGACGTGGCAAAAACAAGCCCACACGTTCTTGTAAACCAGCCCATCCCGCTGGCCATCAAAGCCGAAGCCGCGCGTCACCACCAACGCCGATCGGATCTGGTCGGCCCGGCAGTCGAGCGCCCGGCAGTATCTAAACTCGTGTCCCCTCAGTTCCGCGCCGACCTCGAACCACGGGTTCGCGGTATCGACACGAACCGTCTCGTAACCGTGTCCCTGAGGCCGACGATCAACGACGAACCGCACCGGGAACACGCCCGCCATCGGGAAGTCGCGTCCCTCGACCCGAACCGAATCGCAAAGGTAGATCAACCCGCCGCACTCGGCGTAAACGGGAAGCCCTTCTTCGATCTGGTCTCTCAGCGATCGCCGGAACGTTTCGTTACCCGCCAGGAGCGAGGCATGCGTCTCCGGGAATCCGCCTCCGATGTAGAGCGCATCAACCTCTGCCAGGGCGCGGTCGTGAACGGCGCTGACGGTGACCAACTCAACGCCCAGCTGCGCCAAGGCTTGAAGGTTCTCAGGGTAGTAGAAGTGAAACGCCGAATCGCGAACCACCCCGATCCGCAGGCCAGCCGCCTGAGGATGACCATGGCCGAACGGATGTTCCGAGGGTGTATCCAGCGGCGGAACCACCTCCGCCAGACCTCGCAGCGCCTCCAGATCGACGTTCGGGCCGACGTGCTCGGTGATGGCGTCGAGCAACCCTTGCCCGTCCGGATGCTCCGCCGGCGGCAGCAGGCCCAGGTGACGCTCGGTCAGCACAAGCCCCGTCATCCGCGGCACCGCCCCGAGAACCGGCACGCCACAGTCCCGTTCGATGGCCCGGCGGATGACCGACTCCTGCCGGTCACTGGCCACCTGGTTGAGAATGACGCCACCAAACGGCACGTCTTCGTCCAGCATCCGGCAGCCCAGGACCATCGCGGCCACCGTCCGGGTGGACTTCGTGCAGTCCGCCACGAGAACGACCGGCGCCTCGAGGAGCTTGGCCAGTTCCGCCGTGCTGTACGTCCCGGCCGGATCGATGCCGTCATATAGCCCGCGGTTGCCCTCCACCAACGCCAGATCCGCCCCCTCGGAGTGTTCGAAGAAGCTGCCCCTCACGCTGTCGGCGGACATCAGGAAGGTGTCGAGGTTGTAGCACTGCCGCCCGGCCGCCAGTCGCAACCAGGCCGGGTCGATGTAGTCCGGGCCCTTCTTGAACGGCACGACGCGCAGGCCTCGTGCCTGCCAGCCGCCGATCAAGCCGAGGGTGACAACGGTCTTGCCTGAACCCCCACGCAAGCCGCTCAGGACCAAACGCGGAAGGGCCACTCGAGACATCAGCCAAATCCCCAACACGGGTGTCGGACCCAACCCACCCCGCGACGCCGGCCACCTGGAACCGTTCTCGGAAGCACACCAGGAAGGCCCGTACGGTTGGAACCCCAATCCCGCCGGACCACGGTTCGAACCGCCCGGTTCGGGCTGACGCCGCTTCCCGGGGGTCAGACTACCACTTGAACTGGGTCGAGGTCCGGAACGTGTCGACGGCCAGCGTGTAGTCGTCGATGTGCTTGTCCGTGAACTCGATCCCCGTCATCTGGAACCACTTCTCCCAGCCGATCCGCTCGATCCACTCGCCCATCCGCTCGTGCTTCCGCGCATTGGCGGCATACACATCGAGGATGTTGACCACCGCTTCAACGGTCTCGGGCCACCGCGGCGGGTTGTTCGGCAGGAACGGCACCGCCAGCCGGGAGAACATCGGCGCATGCCGGGCGTTCGACACCTTGCCGCCCACCCACAGGCTGATCCCGTCGCCGTCGGCGTCCAGCATCGGCAGCGCAGGACACATCGTGAAGCAGTTCCCGCAGTACATGCACTTCTCTTCGTTGATGATGACGCTCTTGTTCGGCTTATCGAACCAGATCGCGCCCGTCGGACACGACGCCACCGTCGAGGGCACCTCGCAGATCTTGCCCAGCTTGTCATGATCGACGACCGGCGGCAGCCGGTGGATACCCAGAATCGCGATGTCCGAGCAGTGAACGGCCCCGCACATGTTCAGGCAGCACGCCAGCGAGATCCGCACCTGTGCGGGCAGGTCCATGTTGCAGAAATGGTCGAACACCGCGTCCATCACCGACTTGACCACGCCCGAGGCGTCCGTCGCCGGGGTGTGGCAGTGGACCCAGCCCTGCGTATGGATGATGCTCGTCACCGAGTGACCCGTCCCACCGACCGGGTACCCGCGGCTCTGGAGGTCCTTGATCAACGGCTCGACCTTGCTCTCGTCGTCCAGCAACCACTCGACGTTATGCCGGCTGGTGAAGCGCAGATGGCCGTCGCAGTACTTGTCGGCGATGTCGGCCAGCTCGCGGATGTAGTCCGTGCTGACCAGCCGGCCCGAACCCATGCGAACGCTGTACAGCTTCTCGCCAGACTCGGCCGTGTGCACCAGGACGCCGGGGCGAGGAATCTCGTGGTATTTCCACTTGCCGTAGTTCCTCTTGACGATGTCAGGAAGCATCTCCCGGAAATCGGGCGGGCCAATGTCCGTCGGGGCGAAGTACTCTTTGGGTTTCGTGCTCATATCTGTATTACTCCTCATCCTTACCGTTGTCGCGCTGGGGGACCTCATCCGGCCACCAGAACACGTACGGATTGGCGCGCGGCTCCTTGATCATCTGAGGCGCCGGATCCAGGCCCATTTCCTTGAGGAACACGCGCATCCCCACACGCTTGATCAGCTCGCCGCAACGCTCACGGAACCGCGCGTTCTCATCCCACCAGTCGTGGATGTGCCGCGCCAGCTCCTTGATGTCGTCATAGGGCGGCTCGAGCTTGATGAACGGAATGATCACCCACGACATCATCGCGCCTTCGAGAATCGGCGCCTTCCCACCGATCAAGATCGTCGCACCGCGGTCCTTCCCGGGCGCGAGCGCCTTGGGCATGACATTGATACAATGCATGCACCGCGTGCAGTTGGAGTTATCGATGGTGAGTTCCTTGGCGTCGGCGTCGTACTTCATGCATCCCGTGGGACACATTCGGACAACTTCGTTCCGGATGTCCACGCCGTTGTCGGCGTATTCCTTGACGGCCTCGGCGTCGATCTGGATGTCGTCCCGCCACGTCCCGATGAACGACAGATCCGCCCGCGCGATCGCGGCCACGCAGTCGTTCGGGCAGCCGGAGAACTTGAACTTGAACTTGTACGGCCACGGCGGGCGGTGGAGCTCCATCTGGAACTCCATCGTCATCTCATAGCACATGCCCATCGTGTCGAAACAGGCCCACTCGCACCGGGCCTGACCGCAGCAGCAGCTTGGCGTCCGCAGCGCAGACCCCGAACCTCCGAGATCGAACCCGGCATCCGACAGGTCGTTGAAGACCGGCTGGAGCTGATCGGTGGTGGTGCCCAGCAGGATGATGTCGCCCGTCGACCCGTGCATGTTCGTCAGCCCGCTGCCGCGCTTGTCCCAGATGTCGCACACCGTCCGCAGGGCCTTGCTCGTGTAGAACCATCCGCTAGGGTGGTTGACGCGGAGCGTGTGGAAGTCCCGGACCCCTGGATACTCTTCGGGTCGCTGGCTGTACCGGCCGATCACCCCGCCGCCGTAGCTTCGGACACCGACAATCCCGCCGTGCTTCCACAGCCCGATCTTTTCGCGATAGGACGCTTCGAGTTGCCGCAGCAGATCTCGAGACGCGGGTTTCTTCGCCGCAGCCTTCTTGATCTCCTTGACGAAGCTGGGCCACGGCCCCTTCTCGAGCTCGTCGAGCAAGGGCGTTTCCGATTCTGGCATGGGTCTCACCTCTACTCTGGGTACTAGACTACGCTTCGGATTCACGTACCACGATGTGGTACGTCACAGAACCTCTCTTTCTAGCAGGTATGCATCCACCTGTCAACCTGCATTTGTCATCAGCCGCTGCCCTCTCCAGCGCTGCCATGATCGCCGTCCCGCCCGTCCGTCTTCTTTCATCGACCCGCAGTCCAACCTCTCCGATTGCACCAACCTTCCGCAAACGCCGCATCCCTTGGGCCCGGTCCGGACGCGGGTGCCCAGAGCCGCTTCGCTGGGTGCATCCAATCTTCCGTTGCACGGGCGCCATTCCTGGGAGCGCAGCAGGAGCGCGCCCGAGCCGCGGGATTCATCCTGCGCGGCGACTGGACCCCGCTTCGCCCGCCTCTCCAAACTCGGCCTTGATTTTCCCCCGCGCTTGAACTACGCTCTGGGCTTTCTTGGAGTCGCAATGCGAACCTACCAAACGGAGATGGTTTAATGTCCGACGAGGTCAAACAGCAAGTCGTCGAGTTCGTCCAGACGCGCACCGCCAAGGGCAAAGGGCTCAACTCGATGCGCGACATCGCCAAGTCCCTCAAGGATACCCCTCGCAAGGACATCCGCGAGGCCGTCACGGTCCTGATCGACGAAGGCACGTTGAAGTACTGGTCCAGCGGAAGCACCACTTACATCACCCTTCCCGATTACGAGCCCGGCAGCGGCGAAGAAGCGGAAGCCTAGACCGGCTACGAAGGACACGTCGCGTTGCGTCACGGACTGCGTCGCGACCTATTGTCGTTGGTTCGCCTCCTGCTCGCCTGCCGTCGTCCACTCCCGGGAGACAGGGCTGGCTACTCAAACACCTCGCGAAGCACCTTGCAGCGCGTACATTGCTTGAATTTCGCCCGCCAATCCGTCTGCTTCTCACCGCCGCACATCGTCCCGCCGAACATCCAGCAGAGATCGCCGCGTTTCACCTTCCACACCACGCAGGCCTCACGCCGCTCCTTCGGGCAATCCGTCATCCGCCAACACTGAACCTTCTTGCCTTTCTCGGCCAACTTGAAACAGCCCAGATAGAGCAGCGCCAGCCGCTCCACGTTGACGGGCGTCGCACGCCACTGCTGTTCGTAGCTCTCGATGGTCTTCTTGCTGACGCCCAGGAACTCGGCCATCTCCTTCTGGCTCAGGTCGAGCGACTTGCGGACCACCCGACAGAGGAACCGCGTGCCCGGTTGAAGCTGAAGCCCCAAGCCCCGTTTTGATTTCTTCATCTCCATCCTCGGGAGGGGGCGCAGACTCCGCGGACGGGGCTCGGACACCTTGGAGGACGACGGCCGCTTCGTCCTCTTTTTCGATCTGAGGACAACACGTTTGCTGCTCACCGTCGATTCCCCTCACAATCTCCCCGGCCTCGGCACCTACTGCAAGCAGGCTTCGAGCTTCTGGTGCAACGCAACGATCTGCTCCTCCTCGGCCCGTTTGGGCTTGCCCTTCTCGATGCCAAGGTCGGTCACCCTGACGTACTTGTATCCCTCGATGCCGCACTGCTGCATGACCTGCTTGCCGCAGTCCTTGTCGCACCCGTCGACCAGCAACACCACGTCCGCCGCCCGCGTCTTGTCTATGAACTCATCGATCCGCCCGCCCAGGCCATTCAGGCAGTACATCTCCCCACGACCGTCGAACATCAGTCGACGACAAGCTTCGTCGGCGATCTCGCCCACATTGGCCGCGCCCGAACAGCTGAAGATCAGAACGGTCTTGTCCGTAGCTGACGCCCCTGCATCGCTCATCTGCGTCGCCTCCTTTTGTCATCCGCCAATCGCCGCTACACCACCATGGCCCGAACGAGGTTGTCCAGGACGCCCGTCACCTCGACCGGCACCTTGTGGTACTTCAGCATCTCGGGCAGTCCCGCCTTGCAGATCGCACACGGAGTCGCCATGTACTCCACGCCGTACTTCTCGTGGACGTACATCGCCGCGTCGGCCCGGGGCTTCCCGCCGGCGTACCGCAGCGGCATGATCTCGTCGGTCAACAACCCGCCCCCGCTGCCGCAGCAGAAGGTGTACTCCTTGATCGTGTTGGGCGGCATCTCGCAGAACCGGTTGCAGCAGTACCGCATCACGACCCGGGGCTCTTCGGTCAGCTGGCCTGCCCGGGCCGGGTTGCACGGATCGTGGTACGTGATGATCCGATCGTCGTTGAGCGACTTGTCCACCTTGAACGCCTTGAGCAACTTGCAGTTGTCGTCCGTTAGCCACTGAAGGATGTGGATCGGATACTGGTACTTCGGGTCGAGGAAATCCATCGGCCCGCTCAGCGTGTTGGTGTAGATCCCGCCCCGCCACGCGTGCCCGCACTCGCCCCACATCAGGATCTTGACCTTCAGGTCCCGGGCCGCCTGGATCATCCGCGCGTTGACCTTCTTTAGGTTCTTGTAGTTGAGGAACAGCCCGAAGTTGCCGCCCTCGTCGGCGTAGGTGCTCGTCGTCCAGCTCACGCCCAGGTGCTTGAAAACTCGCCCGTACGCCTCCATCGTCATGTCGTTGGCGAAATTGTCCGCCGACGGTGGCACGAGCAGCACGTCCGCCCCCACCTCATCCACCGGGTAGCGGACGTTCTCACCCTTATGGTCGACCACGTCGTCCTCGAAGAACTCGCAGTTGTTCTTCCACGCCGGGCCTGGGATGCCCAGGTTGTTGCCCGTCTCATAGACCTTGGCCACCACCTCCGTGACGTACTTCGTGCCCACGCCGATCGCAGCCATGATCTCGCGGGCCGCCATGGTGATCTCCGCCGTATCGATCCCGTAGGGACAGAAAACGCTGCACCGCCGGCATTCGCTGCACTGATAGAAGTAAGTCTTCCACTTGGCCAGCATCTCCTCGTCAAAGTCGGCGGCGTCGGCCTTCTCGCCGAGCAGCTTGCCCGCCAGCGTGAAATACCGGCGGTAGACCTTGCGAAGCAGCTCAGCCCGCGCGACGGGCATGTTGTTCGGGTCCCCCGTTCCGATGTAGTAGTGGCACTTGTCCGCGCACGCCCCGCAGCGAACGCACGTGTCCATGAAGACCCGCAAACCGCGGTACTTGTCCAACAGCTCCGCGAACTTCTCGATAGCCTTCTCCTGCCAGTTGTCCACCAGCTTAGTCGGCAAGTCGATGCAGGCCATGTCCTTCGGTCTGGCCGGAATATGCTGCTGGTCCGCCGAGGCATTCTCGGTCAGCTCAGCCATCGGGATCTTGTATGCCATCTCTGCGCTCCGTTGCTGCTCGCCGTTTCGTCTACAGCCGCCCTGGGACCCCAAACACCGCTCCGGACACGGTTACGATTCGGAGCCGGCCGTTGTTCATGACGGCCCCGTCCGTTCTCGAGAGGGCGGCACCCCCTTCGCTTCTATCCGACCTTCTGCAGTTCCTCCGATCCGGCGGCGGAGCTGACCTCGGCCTCTTGCGGTGCTGCGACCGGGTCGTAGCGCCCGATGTATTTGGCGTGGATGATGGCCACGAACCGATACGCCAGATGGGCCAGCTTCGAATACGGCAAGTACGCGATCATGAACCACACCAACACCAGGTGGATGAAGTACATCACGCAAGCCACGTGCACCAGGCCCGCCAGACGGATCAACTGCGTCAGGATTCCCGTCACCGCCAGCCCGATCATCAGGTACAGGAACAGCCAGTCCTGGTAGTTGCTCTTGCCCGCCTTCGCCTCGTCGGTCGCGCGCGTCTTGATCAGCAGCACCAGCCCCACGAAGAACGCGATCGCCCCCACGTTCCCGAGGATCTTAACGGGATGCCACAGCGGCATCGGCAAGTGGATCAGGCCGGCGTAGTAGCCCAGGAAGACGATCGTGGTCGTGGCAAACAGCGCCAGAAAGCCGTAGAAGGTCAGCATGTGCGAGAGGTATCGTCCCTTCGCCTCGTCGCACTCGTTGAACCGGCTGTGGGACAGGATCTCGGTGATGGCCATCGTCACGGCCGACCCGATCCCCCGGACCGGTGTCGTCTCCGCGCTGATGTCGGACCAGAAACGCGTCAGCCCCGCCAGGAACAGTCCGACCGACACGATCGCCGTCAGAACGAAGATCGGGTCGAGCAGGAACGTCGTCGGGAAGAAGTAGGCGAACTTGAACTCGTGCTCCGACGTCCAGGGCTCCCCGTTATCGAGCGTCAGCGCAAATCCGGTCTTCAGGCCCAACGCAACGAGCAGGATCACGATCGGCACGGCCAGCAGCAGCGGCAGCGCCTTGGGGCTGGCCAGCGCCTTGCCCAGGAAGCTCGGTTTGGCATAGTGCTGATACGCCTGATGCCGTGCGGCCGCCAGAATGTCGCCCGGGTTCCCGCCTCGCGGGCAGGTCACCGAGCAGTCATTGCATTGGTGGCACAGCCAAATGTCCGGGTCCTTGATCAGCTTGTCCTTCAGGCCCCAGACCGCCCAGATCATCTCCTTGCGCGGAAACGGGTCCCTGTCCGGCGAGATCGGACACGTCCCCGAACACGTGGCGCACTGGAAGCACTGCTTGAAGCTCTCGCCGCCCAGCTTGGTCAAGTCCTCGACGAACTGCAGATCAGGATCAACCTTCATGGATTCCGCCATGGTTCAACTGCTCCCCGGCCGCTGCAGGTATCCCTTGTTCGGTCTGCGGACCCAACGCACGACGACTGATGGACGTCGACACCGGCCCCCAGACCCTAGAAGCCCTTGAACGGGTTCATCCCGACCCCTTCCATCTCTTCCGTGAAGTCGTTGATGATCTGCACCACCTTGTCCACGTCGGAGATCTGGATCTCGTGCAGCTGCACCCGCTCGTTCTCCAATGCCATCTGCTGCAGCTTCTCGCGGATGTTCCCGCCGCGGTAGTCCGCCAGCTCGCTGCCCTTGATGAAGTGGCATTGGTAGTCGTCACCGTACTTGCATCCCAGCAGCAGGATGCCGTCGTACCCCTTGCTCAGGGCCTCGGTCACCCACACCGGGTTCATCGAGCCCAGACAACGAACCGGGATCACGCGAACGAATGGGCTGTACTTCAACCGCCGCTGTCCCGCCAGGTCCAGGGCCGGGTACGCGTCGTTCTCGCACGCCAGCACCAGGTACCGCGGCTTCTCGTCCAACTCGTCGGGCACCTCGATTGACTTGATCACGTTGGCGATCTGGTCCACCGAGTAGTCCTTGAAGCTGATGATCCGCTCCGGACAACTCCCCAGACAGATCCCGCAGCGGCGGCACCGCGTCGGGTTGGGCTGCGGTGTGCCCTTCTCGTCCTCGTTGAGCGCCCCGAACGGGCACTCCTCGGTGCACCGTTTGCACTGCGTGCAGCGCTGCAGGAAGAAATCTGGGAAGCTGATATCGCCCGCTCGCGGGTGAGGCGATTCCCCCCGACTCAGCATCTCGACCACCTGGATGGCCTTCAACGCCGCCCCCGTCGCGTCCTCGATGCTCTGCACCCCATCGATCGGCGTGCGACATCCCCCTGCCGGATAGATCGCCGTCCGCCGAGACTCGTACGGGAAGCAGATGAAATGGCTGTCCGGGTACCCGTATTTCAACGCAGGCAGGTCCGGCCCCTGGCGATAGTCCAGGTGCAGGATCTCCGTGCCCTCGTGGACCTTGAGCTTCTCGACCAGCTCAGCCGCCTCTTTGCGCTGCTCTTCTGATTCGCCCTTCTCGGCCCGCACCTTGGCGTCGGTCAACTGGCGAATCGCCTCGCCATCGGCCGCCACGGGCGTCATCCCGGTTCCCAGCACCACCATGTCGACTTCCACGGTGATGTCCTTGGCCAGCATCGTGTCCTTGACGTTCACGACCAGCTTGCCGCCGGCCTCGGTGACGTTCTCCACCTTCCCCTTGGTCAGAAACACCCCCGGGTTCGCCTGAACCGAGCGGTAGAAGTCCTCGTAGTGACCGGGCGTGCGGAGATGGTCGTAGAAGATGAACGCCTTGCAGTCGTCCCCCTGTTCGCGCACGTACAATGCCTGTTTCAGCGCCGTCAGGTCGACAATGCTCGAACAGTGGCTGAACACCTCAGGATCCGGGGACCCGCCGCACTGAATGAAAGCCACGCTCTTGGCCTCTGCCCCGTCGGACGGGCGCGCGATCTTCCCGCTGCACGCCAGCTCCTCCATTTGGATGTTCGTGACGACGTCTTTGATCCTCTCGAACCCCAGGTGGTCCAGGTCCTTGGGCTTGTGCGGACGCCAGCCCGTCGCCTGGATGATCGCGCCCGCGGTGAAGTCCGCCAGGCCATTCCCTTCGGCCCCCGTCGCCTTCAGCGAAACCTCGAACATCCCCGGAGCGCCGCCGATCTTGGCGATCTCCGCGCCGGTGTGGATGGTCACGTTGTCCATCGCCTCGAGCGCCTTGATGCGCTCGCCGATGTCGATCGGCTCGAGGTCCGTGAACGGCGGCCGGGTCGGCACGGTCTTGTGCCACTTGGTCATCCATCCGCCCAGCGCCTGCTCCTTCTCGACCAGATGAACGCCGTACCCCGCCTTGGCGGCCTGTGTCGCCGCCGTGATCCCCGCGATCCCGCCCCCGACCACCAGGATGTCCTTGTTGACCTGCGACGCCTGCTCGAACGGCTCAAGGGGATTCGCCTTGGTCGCGCGGAGGATGCCCATTCGCAGGTAGTCAGCCGCCATCATCTGCGTGTCTTCCTCGTTGGGAGGCTGACACCAGACCACCTGCTCGCGGAGGTTCACCATCTCGATCACGCGATCCTTGCGGATATCGACGAACGGATCGTCCGCGTAGAAGCGCGGGCTCGGCCCGGCGATCACGACGTTCTTCAGGTCCTCGTCGACGATCTCCTGCTTGATCGCCGACAGATCGTCCCCTTCGCAGGACGGGATCGTCTTGATCAGGTCCGCGGTGACGTCGATGAACTCGTCTTCGGCGGGCACCTTGGCCAGCGCCTCGATGTCCAACGCCTCGCCGATGCCGTATCCCGTGCAGATATAGACGCCAAGCTTGCCTTCCATCGCGGATCGTGCCTCCTCAGCTCTGCGTGATGTACTGTATCGCCTTCAGCGCCGCGCCGGTCCCTTCCTTCACCGTCCGGGTCACTTCGATCGGATGACGCGCTACGCCGGCCGCGAAGATGCCCTGCTCCTCGCCGTCCACCACGAACCCGTAGTCGTCCAGCTTCAGGTCCAGCGGCAGCTTCTCGGCCGCCAGGCTCGGAACCATGCCCGTCGCCAGGACCACCAAGTCGAACGCGTCGGCGATCTTCGTGCCCGTGATCGAGTCCTCGACGTCGAGTTTCAGAGCGCCGCCCGCCTCTTCGGTGATCTTGGCCACCTTGCCCTTGACGAACGTGATCTTCTCGTCGCCCAGCAGCTCGTAGTAGAAATCCTCATGCCGACCGGTGGGACGGATGTCGATGTAGAAGATCGTCACGTTCGTGTCGGGCAGCTTCTCGCGAACGTAGCGGGCCTGCTTCATCGAGGCCATGCAGCACACGCCCGAGCAGTACTGCAGATGATTCTCGTCCCGGCTGCCCGCGCACTGCACAAACGCCACGCTCGCCGGTTCCTTCCCGTCGCCGGGCCGTTGGATCTTGCCCCCCGTCGGTCCGGATTCCGCCGCCAGCCGTTCCATCATGATGTTCGTGACGACGTTCTTGCAGGTGCCGAACCCCAAGTTCTCGATCTTGCGGGCGTCGTAGGGAGCCCAACCCGTCGCGACGATGATCGCCCCCGCCTTCAGCTCGACCGTTTCCGGCTGCATGTCGAAGTCGATCGCGCCTTCCGGCACGGCCGACTCGAGCTTGCCCTTGTCCTCATCGCTCAGCGCCGCACGGTCCAGCACGAACGTCGACGGATACGACATCGGATGCGGTCGATACAGCGCCTTGGTCTTGCCCATGTCGGCGTTGAACGTGTCGACCCGCTCGGAGGCGATCGCCTCGGCGTGCGAGTCGTCCAGGTCGACCTTGCCCGTCACGTACCGCGGATTGACCTTCACCGTCACCGTGTAGTCCCCGGGCGATCCGCCGACCTGCGTCACCTCGGCCATCGTGTAGACGCTGATCAGCGGGTTCTGCCGGATCCGTCGCGCGTTGATCTCCATGCCGCAGGTCGGCGGGCACAGCTTCGGGAAGTACTGGTTCATCCGCACGACCCGACCGCCGAGGAACGGCTCCTTCTCGACCAGGACCACCTTGTAACCCACCTCAGCCGCCTCGACCGCGGCCGTCATCCCCGCAATGCCGCCGCCGATCACCAGGATGGTCTTGTCTGATTTCGGTTGACTCACTGGGCACCCTCACTTGCTAAAACCGAACCGAGGCCTGGCTCCACAGCGCAGACCCGGGCAGACACGTCATTTCGATTCGCCCTGCTCCTGCTTCTGCTTGAGCGCTGCCTCACGACGGGCGGCGATCACCTCAGACAGCTCCTGCTCCTTCTTCTCGCGAACGCCTTGCCTGATCTGCAGCGTTGGCTCGCTGCAGATGCTGAACCGCAGCCACTCCAGCGCGAACGTCATCAGCGCCACGTCGTCAGCGCGCATGGCCTCGACCCGATCAGCCGGCACGTCGATCCGCTCCAGCACGCTCGACTCGAACACGAACCGCCGGAACTTGTCCAGGTCGTAGCAGGCCATGTGGAACATGTCCATCTGGGCCAGACTCAGGTCGACGTCGCCCTGTAGCTTCGGATGCGTCGTCAGCTTCTTGAACAGGTCCCCCATCTCGTTGTATTCCGTGATGCCCTGCGCCTCGAGCCACTCGGAGATGGTTTGCGTCTTCGGTTCGCCGAATCCCTTGCAGTCCGCCTCTTCCAGAAGGAAGTAGAACTCCTCCGCTCCCTGCTCGTACTCGCCGGGCGAGGCCAAGCCCAACGGGTACATCCTGCACGCCCACGGGCGGTCCTCGTAGATGCCGCACCCGGCCTCCGTCACGAACGGACACCGCTTCTGTTCGTCATCGCGCATCTTCAGCACGACGACGGGCAGCCGCTGCTCCTTCGTGAACGGTACGACCGCGTATTTCGCGAGAAACTCGTCCGAGGAGACGCCAAGCCGGTTCTTCATTCGAACGATGTCGTAGGGCGTCAGGAAGATGTTGACGTCTGCACAGCACTCGTTGAAACACGGCACCCCGGGGTGGCAGGCGAACTGGAATTCGTCGGCCGGCCCCAGACGCGGGGCATCCTTCAGGACCGATTCCCTGAACTTCTTCGTGTCGTCTTGATCGCTCACGGATCCGCCTTTCGCCGGCCGTGCGACGTCGGCTCAACCGTCCAGGATCTTGTTCTTCATCGCTTCCGGGCTCCAGACCGGCAGCGGGCCACTCTCACCCGTCGACGGATCCAGCCGATACCGATAGCTGGCGTTCTGCTGGTACTGCTCTTTCATCCAATCCCAGCCCTTGACGTAGTAGGGGCAGTCGTCATTGAAGCACCCCCATTGCCACGGGGTGTCCCAGCTCGACGCCTCAGGGCACGCCCACCGTTTCAGGGGCTGATCGCAGTGGGGACACCGGGGGACCTGATCTGGATCTCGAGACTTATTGGTCAAGGCCAGTTCCCCCGTCGTCTCCGACGCGCAGGTCGCGGGGAACTCCGGCGACTCACGCACGCCAAAACGCTTCCCGGCGAGAAAAGGACCTATCCTCCAGGCGCCAGAAGCGCCTGGAGGATAGGAAACAACGCAACGGAATGGACACAACAACGCGGGACGCCGTGGACCCCCTAGGCCAAAGCCTAGTTCGGAACGTACCGTCCGCGCCGTCGCGGACGCCGCGGCCTACCCGCCGAGCAGCTCATGCTCGCCCGGCTGCGGGAAGATCGGGATGATTTCCCGCTTCGTCATCTGCCACTCATCCTTGTTGGGATCCCACTGGCAGTTCGCGAAGACTCTCCAATCTTCCTTCATGGACGGCATATCGCTCCGGAAGTAGTAGCCCGGCCAACGGGTCTCTTCCCGGAAGAGGATCGTCCGAACGTGGGCCTCTGCCTGCCACATCCGCTGGACGTTCTCCCAGCAGCGCATCAGCTCGTGGTTGTCCTCCGCCGCCAGCTTCTCGGAATCCTCCTTCAGGAACGCCAGCAACTCCAGCGCCCTCTCGAGGTTCTTCTGGCTGGTGATGAACTGGGCCGTCACACCGGCCGCGTACTCGTCCATGATCTTCTGAAGCCGGAACATGAACATCTTCGGCTTCATGTACTCGGGGTTGATGTCCGGATCGCTCGAGCCGCCCTTGTGCTGCTCGAACAGATCCAACGGCGCCAGGATCTTGGCCCGCAGCGCATCGATCTGGGCCTGATCCACGTTGGGCTGCGTGTTGTTCTCGACGATGAACTTGATCGCCGCCTTGGCCGCGATACGACCCTCAGCGTGCGAGCCGGACGAGAACTTGTGGCTGCTGGCACCGCTGGCGTCACCGGCACAGAACAGGCCCTGCACGGTGGCCATGTTGCAGTAGCCCCAGAAGTAGCTGCCCTTGCTCTTGTCGTTCTGGATGTCCTCGGGGCCGCTCACCCAGGCGCCGCTGGCACCGGAGTGCGAGCCGATGAAATACGGCTCGGCCGCCGCGATCTCCGACGGCGCCTCCTCGGGCGCGATGTTCGTCGCCGCCCACAGGATCGCCTGCGAGATCGTCATGTCCAGGAAGTCCTCCCAGGCCTCGGCCTCGAGCTCCTTGAGCTTCTTCTTGCGCTCCTTCTCGTCCGGCGTCTCAGCCGCGATGTTGTGGATGGCCTCCTCGGTCCGCATGTAGATCGGGCCCTTGCCTTCCATCACATCCAGCAGCATCAGGTAGTTACGCAGGTTCGCGGGCACCGGCTTGACCTTGCCGTACGGCGCCCAGTTCTCGAGCTCGGGGCGACGCGTCTGCATGTAAGCCTCGTCCAGCGCGTTGGTCGCACGGCTCTTGAACAGCAGGAACCACGCGCCCACCGGGCCGTACGCGTCCTTGAACCGCACCGGGATGAAACGCACCTCCTGGCAGGTCATCTCGGCACCGGCCTTGAGGGTGAAGTACGCGCTCGAGCCGCTGTTCCACGGCGGATACCATGCACGACCCAAACCCTCACCCGCTGAACGCGGCTTGAAGACGTGGACCGCACCGCCCATGGCCACCAGGACGGCCTTGGCCTTGAAGACGTAGAACTGGTTCTCACGAACGCTGAAGCCGACCGCACCGGCCACGCGATCGCCGTCCATCAGCGGGTCGACGATGAAGACGCGCTCGATGATGTTGTCGGCGCCCAAGGCGTTCTTGGCCGCTTCGGCCACGACCACCTTGTAGCTCTCGCCGTTGATCATCAGCTGCCAACGACCTTCATGGACGTAGTTGCCGTCCGCGTCCGTCCAGATCGGCAAGCCCCACTTCTCGAACAGGTGCACGCTCGAGTCGACGTGACGGGCGATGTTCGCCACCAGGTCTTCCCGCGTGACGCCCATCAGGTCATTGCGGACATAGTCCACGTAATCCTTCAGGGTGTTCTGCCCATCCTTCAGGCCGACGTACTGGTTGATGGCCGACAGACCCATGGCCACCGCACCGCTGCGGTCCATGGCCGCCTTGTCCACCAGCGTTACTTTCAGACCGTTCTGCTTCGCCCAGTGGGCCGCCTCGACCGCCGCCCCACAGGCTGCCATCCCGCCACCAACGATCAGCAGATCGGTGGTGACCTCAACTGTCTCGAAATCTGCCATAGTTATTCACCTTCCCATCAGCATATGGGTTACAGGGTCGCCACCTTGTCCATTCCCGTCGAGGCCGGCTCGGTGAACAGCTCGATGCTGTTCAGGTCGCCCCCGCCATCGCCATACCCGCCGTCGGGCACCGCTTTGCCCTCCTCCGTCGTCCGGATCGGGAACTTGAACCGCTTCAGCATTCCGTTGCGGAACTTCACCGTCCACATGATCGAGTCGGTGCTCCGCATCGGCGTCACCATCGCCCCCATCGGACAGAAGTCGGCGTACCCGCGGACCTCCACCGCCTGAACCGGGCAGATCTTGACGCAGTTGTAGCATTCCCAACACATCGAAGGATCGCGGTTGTAGGCCTTCATGGTCTCCTTGTTTAGGACCATCAAGTCGTTGGGGCAGATATACTGGCATGCTGTCCTGTCCAACGCCTTGCACCCGTCGCATTTCTCGGGGATTACATAGCTAGGCATTTACGTACCTCCTTTACGCTCGATTCGATAGAACGGTCTATGACATGCGGCCCGCCGGACGCCTCACGTGTGGCCCGACTCAGCCCCGATGGCTCACGTCCGACCGACGGCCGCTTTGCTCAGGAACCTTACTTCTTCTTCTTCTCGCCTGCCTCACCAGTCGCTGCACCGTGCAGCTTGACCTCGACCTTCTCTTCCAGGTTCTGATAGTAGTCCTTGAGGATCTCCAGAACTTCCGGACGGCTGAAGCGCGGGTCCAAATCGCCCCCCTCGCCCAGCGTCTTCCGCACGATCGTGCCGCTCAGCAGCACCCGATCTTCCTTCCCATGCGGACACGTCTTCATGCTCGCCATGCCGTCGCACTTGTTGCAGAAGAACGTCCAGTCGATCGGCAGCGGCTGGGTCACCAGCGACCCCTCTGGAATCTCCTGGAAGATCTTCTGGGCATCGAACGGGCCGTAGTAGTCCCCCACGCCCGCGTGATCCCGACCGACGATCAGATGGCTGCACCCGTAGTTCTGACGGAACACGGCGTGCAGCAGCGCCTCGCGCGGCCCCGCGTACCTCATATCCAGCGGGTACCCGCCCTGGATCACCGTGCCGTCGACGAAGTAGTTGTCCACCAGCGTCTGGATCGCCTTGACGCGGACCTCCGCGGGGATGTCCCCCGGCTTGAGCCGGCCCAGCAATTGGTGAATGTAGACGCCGTCGCACACTTCGATAGCGATCTTGGCGAGGTACTCGTGCGAACGGTGCATCGGGTTGCGGAGCTGCAGCGCCGCGACCCGGCTCCAACCCTTCTCCTCGAACATCTTGCGGGCTTCGGACGGACGCTGATACAAACCGGGGAACTCCTTGGGGAAGAAGCTCTCGGTCAAGACCTTCACCGGGCCGGCCAGGTTGACCTCCTTCTGCGCCATCACCATCTTGACGCCCGGGTGCTCCTCGTCCGTCGTTCGGAAAACCTGCTGGCACTCATGGGCCTTGTCGATGGTGTACTTCTCAGTGACCGTCATCGTGCCCATCAACTCGCCGTCATCCTCGGCCACGAGCGCGACCTCTTCGCCGTCCTTGATGCTGTCGGCCGTCGCCTTGTCGGTGCTCACCGTCACGGGGATGGGCCAGAACACGCCGTTGGACATCTTCATGTCGTCGCACACGCCCTGCCAGTCGGCCTTGCCCATAAAGCCGTCCAGAGGCGTGAACCCACCGATGCCCATCATGATCAGGTCGCCGCTCTCGCGATTGGTCACGGTGACCTTCTTGAGTGACTCGGCTTTCTTGGCTTCCTCCTCTCTTGCGGCGCCCTCAAGCAGGAGTGGTTTCAGTTCGGGTGAACCGTGCGGGGGGACGAGTTTGGCCACGTCATACCTCCTCAAATCTAAGGGACACGGGTTCCTCAGCCCAGTCGGTACACATGGAAGCCGTCCGAATTGAACGGCTTCGCTTAAGCTACAATTGCGGTGGCAAGATCGGGTGTCGCGCCCAGTTCCTCCGCGACGGCGTGATCGCTGAACGGGCAATCACGCATGCTGAGAGGGTACGCGCTACCTCCTCAGCCCCAGCGCCACTACCACAGAGTGGTATCCCACATCGTCGGCCCTTCATGATCTAGTCGCCCCACCCCAATGTCAAGGCGCCACTAACAGGAAAATCCCACAAATCCCCCCCCGCCTCAAGGCAGGACGCCCCACGGCAGCCCGGGGCCACCCAATTCCACCCCCCTGCCCCTTTTGGCCTTGACCCCCGCCGCGGGGCCCGCTAAGGTGACAAAATGGGCCCTCGGCGCGGCGTCCAGAACCGGGACCCGATAAACCCGGCACACAGGGCAACTGAGACCTGATAGCTCAACACCGGGCCACCGAAAAGGCCGTCGATCATGATCCGCAAGCGCATCTCAAGCACCGTGCTCTTGCTGATCCTCCTTGACCAACTCGTCCTGGTCGGGAGCCTCTCCGCCGCGCTGTGGCTCAAGAAGCACGCGATTCTCGCCGATCCTCTCTTGCCCGTTGGGTTGCACGTGAGTCTTTTCTTGCGTCTCTGGCCCTTCTTGGCAATATCCTTGATCTTGAGTGGTGCCTACAGTCTTCACATGGCGGTGGGGGGACTCCGGCCCCTTCTCCACCGAACCGCCATCGCCGCTGTCGTCTTGGCGGCCGTCTGGATTGCCGGCACGTTCTACCTGAAGATCACGGTTCTTCATGGCTATTCAAGAGGGGTGTTTACTCTTTTTCTGGGCTTCTCCGCCGTCGGCCTGATCTTCCTGCGAATCGCCCTCGCCGAGGTCACCAGTCTGTGGCGGGCGCGGACCGGGCGAGAACGACGGGTCCTCGTCTTCGGGGGCGAGACGTTGGGCCGGGACCTCATCGCTGACCTGCAGGACCAGGTGTTTGTTCCCGTCGGCATTGTCCACGCGACCGGACGGGTGGACATGCCCGGGGTGATTCGACTCGATGAGGACGAAGCCCTCCGGCAGATCCGGCAGGGGGAGGTGGACCATATTGTCATTGACCTGCCACCGCGGCGGATCCGACTGTTGCTCCAGGTGGCTCAACTGGCCGAGCAGGAGGGCGTGCCTATCCAGATCACGCCCACCATCTTCCCTGGGCTCCACCTCAGCCCACGGGTCGATCGTGTCGGCGACATCCCCGTCATCGAGCTAACCAGCGGCGATCTGCCGCTGGCCGGTATCCTCGCCAAGCGGATGTTCGACTTGGTCGGCGCCGCGGTCGGGCTGCTATTGTGCTCGCCCTTGTTCCTTGTCGTTGCAGCCCTGATCAAGTTGACGTCGCGGGGCCCGGTTTTTTACCGCCAGGAGCGGGTGGGGTTGAACGGCCGGCGGTTCTTCATGTTCAAGTTCCGAACGATGCACGTGGACGCCGAACGGGAAACCGGACCGGTCTGGGCCGTCGACGACGACCCTCGGGCCACGACCGTCGGACGATTCCTGCGCCGAACCAATCTGGACGAACTCCCCCAGTTGCTTAATGTACTGGTCGGGACCATGAGCATCATCGGGCCCCGACCCGAGCGCCCCGAGTTCGTCGATCAGTTCAAGCCCCTCATTGATCGATACAGCCACAAGCACTGGGTCAGGCCGGGAATGACTGGCTGGGCACAGGTCAATGGGTGGCGGGGGCGTACCGACCTTAACCGCCGCATCGAACACGACATCCACTACGTCGAGCACTGGTCGTTCGCACTCGATCTGAAGATCACTGCGCTGACCGTCGTCCTTGTCGCCAGGATCATCTGGGGAACGCTGATCCGGTGGCTCAAGCCGGCAGAGCCGAGTCGCCAGGAAGTCACGGTGTCGGTCGCCAATCCACAGGCCGACCCGGAACGATCTCCCTCCCAACACGAATCGGCCGCCGCGGACCCGAGTCCTGCGGACCCACCGTCCTCGGAAAGCCAAACCGAGCAGCAAAACGCGCCAAGCACGCCCCGACACGCAGACCTACCGACCTGTTGAATCGAAAAGCCCCCCGGACCTGACCGCATTTGCGCTGGCTACGTCCGACCGCCGTATGGCGCGCCCGTGCTTACCTGCTCGAACCACCCGACCTTCGGCAAGCCGCCGACCAGAGGACCGGCATAGACCAGAAACTGGTCCTTGATGTAGTTGCCGTCCTCGCTGATGAACTCGTCCGGAAGCGTCTTGGTCTTCGGTTCGGTGGCGGGCGCGACCTTCTCCAGCGGGACCAGCTGGGTCCCGCAGGCGTAACTCGTCCCGGGCAATCGAACCAAGGCGACGCTTCCGTCCTGGTCGGTCTCCAGCGAGTAGCTGACGGCCATCTGGCCACACAGCCGGGCCTCCCATGCGTCGACCTCACTCCACGACGGAAAGCTCCGCTGGAGGTAGCCGTACGTATCGGCCCGTACGCGAAGGCCCGTGCGGTTCTCGTCATTGCCGAGCGCGTTGCGGACCGCACCGGCCAGGAAGTCGGCCAGCATCCCCGTGCCCGACAACTGGACGTTGCCGAAGCTGTCGGTCTCGACGGACCTGGCCCGACTGCTGTCGGCTTCCATCTCTCTGACGATTCGCCCAGTCCACTCCTCTCCCTTGTCGTCGCAGATGCCCTCGCTGACCGCGACCAGGCACCGGCCCAGTCGATCCACCGTAGTGCCGACGTCCTCGACGAACTTCTTCACGTCGAACGCCCGTTCCGGGATGTAGATCAGATGCGGACCGTCGTCCTCGCGCTGCCTGGCCAGGATGCTGGCGGCCGTGATGAACCCCGCGTGACGGCCCATCAGGATGTTGATCTTGACGCCCGGCAGGGCACGGTTGTCCAGGTTGTCCCCGATGAAGGCCGACGCGACGAACTTGGCCGCACTCCCGTAGCCCGGGCAGTGATCGGTCACCAGCAGGTCATTGTCGATCGTCTTAGGGATATGGATGACGCGCAGCGCGTAACCGGCGTCCTGGGCCATCTTGTTGATGATCTGCGCCGCTTCGGCCGAGTCGTTCCCGCCGATGTAGAAGAAGTAGCGCACGTCGTTCTTCTGGAACGACGCCAGGATTCGCTCGAAGTCCTCGCCCTTGGGCCTGTGCCGGGTCGAGCCCAGCGCAGACGCCGGCGTGCACGCGACCAGCTCGAGCATCTCGGTCGCCTGGCGCTTCAGATCGATGAAGTCCTCCTTCATGATCCCAACCACGCCATGCCGCGCGCCCAGCAGGTGCGTGATGTGATCGTACTTCTGCACCTCCTGGATGACACCGGCGAGCGACTGGTTGATCACCACCGTCGGTCCGCCCGCCTGACCGACCACCGCGTTGCCCTTCAACAATCCCGCCATGATCCTGCCTCTTCACTCATCAGACCGTTTCCCCGAACCACGTAGGCTACCACGTCCGTTCGATAAATCCAGTGTCGACCTGGCCACGCAAGAAATGCGTGTGGCTGAAGATCTCCCGATACAGCGGCAAGGTCGTCTTGACCGGTTCGATGACGAACTCGTCTAGACACCGCCGCATACACGCGACCGCCTCGGTCCGGCTGGCCTGATGCACGATCAGCTTGCCGATCAGCGAGTCGTAGCTCGGAGAGACGACGTACCCCGGGTAGACGTGCGTATCCACCCTCACGCCGAACCCACCTGCCTGCACATACCGTTCGATCCGCCCGGGCGACGGCGAGAAGCCGTTGGCCGGGTCCTCGGCGTTGATCCGGCACTCCATTGCCACGCCCTGTTGGGTCACCTCGCGCTGCTTGAGATTCAGCGCCTCTCCGCTGGCAATGCGGATCTGCCACTTGACCAGGTCCAACCCCGTCACCATCTCGGTAATCGGGTGCTCCACCTGGATCCGCGTATTGGCCTCGATGAAATAGAAGTTCTGATCGCGGTCCACCAGGAACTCGATCGTGCCGGCCGACGTATAGCCTGCCGCCTTTGCCAGCCGAACGGCCGCCTTGCATAGCTCCTCACGTGTGGACGCGTCGATGCCGGGCGAAGGGGTCTCCTCGACGAGCTTCTGGTAACGCCGCTGCAGCGTGCAGTCGCGCTCCCACAGGTGGAGCACGTTGCCCCGCGTGTCGGCCAGGATCTGCACCTCCACGTGTCGGGGCTCCTCGATCAGCTTCTCGAGGTAGATTCCCGGGTTCCGGAAGGACGCCTCCGCCTCGGCGCGAGCGCTCCGCAGACTGCTCAGCAGCGTGGCCCGATTGTGGGCCACCCGCATGCCCCGTCCGCCCCCTCCCGCGACCGCCTTGATCATCACCGGGTAGCCGATGTCTTCGGCCAAGTCCACGGCCTCTTCGTCGGTCTCCAGCGCATCAGCGCTGCCCGGGACGATGGGCACACGGACCTTCTTGGCCAGCTTCCGCGCGCCCGCTTTGTTGCCCAGCATCCGCATCGCCTCGGCCGTCGGGCCGATGAACTCGATCTTCGACTCGCGACACTGCTCGGCGAACGTCGGGGTCTCCGACAGGAACCCGTAGCCTGGATGGAGGGCATCGACGTTGGCGATCTCGGCGGCGGCGATGATGCGGTCGGCCTTCAGGTAGCTGTCTGCGGCCGTCGCCGGGCCGATGCAAATGGCGCGGTCCGCCATCTGCAGATACGGGGCGTCCCGATCCGCTTCTGAGAAGACCACCACCGTCTGGACCCCCAGCTCCCGACAGGCCCGGATGATCCGCAGGGCGATCTCACCGCGATTTGCCACAAGGATGCGACTGAACATGCCACGCGGCCCCGCTGCCGGCCCCTACTCGTGGACGATGGGCCTGACCAGGAAGAGCGGCTGCCCGAATTCGACAGGCTCTTCGTTTCGAACCAAGACCTGCTCGATCACGCCGGCGGTCTCGGCCTTGATCTCGTTGTAGACCTTCATGGCCTCGATGATGCAGACCAGCGTGTCGGGCTCCACCTCGCTGCCCACCTCCACGTACGGCGGCATCTCCGGTTCGGCGGCCGCATAGAATGTTCCGACCATGGGCGACCTGATGGTGACCAAGCCCTCGTCCTGGCCGGTCTCGGCTGGCCCGGAGCCGGCTGGACTGGGCTCGGCAATCGGCGACGCCGGCGTCGTCCCGCCAGAACCGCCACCGCGCGCGGGGGGGATTTCCGCTGCCTGGACCTCCTCGCCCCGACGCTTCAGGGCCACCCGCGTCTCGCCATCCTGCACTTCCAGCTCGGCCAGGTCGTTGTCGACCATCAGCTGGATCAGGTCACGGACCACTTCGATGTCCATAGCCATCTGGCCTCTAATGACGATACGGCCCGTCCGCACACGGGCATGCCGGTCAGTTCCTCACCGCCGGATGACCGCCCAATCCAGACTGCTTGGCAGCCTCGAAAGAACCTGGCAGCCCTCGTCGGTGACCACCACGTCGTCCTCGATCCGGACGCCGCCGAGCCCTGGTACATAGATCCCCGGCTCGACCGTAACGACCATGCCAGACGCGAGCAGGGAAGTGTTGCGAGCGTTCAGCCCAGGGGACTCGTGGATCTCGAGGCCCAGGCCATGACCCAGGGCGTGACCGAACTGTTTTCCGTAGCCGCACTTAGCTATGTATGAGCGAGCGGTCCGGTCCACCTCGCGGATCACCCGACCCGACTGAACGGCGCGGATCGCTCGCCGCTGTGCCTCCGACACGATCTCGTACAATCGGCGAAAACGTGGCGGGATTTTACCCACGAACAGCACCCGGGTCAAGTCGCTGCAGTATCCCTGATAGCGGGCGCCCCAATCCAACAGGATCGCGCTGCCCCGCTTCACCTTGCGTTGTCCCGGCACGGCGTGCGGCAGAGCGCTGTTGGGACCCTCGGCCACGATGACGGGGAAGCTCGGTTCCGTCGCGCCACGTCGCGCCATCTCGTAGGTCAGCCGGCTGGCCAGCTCCCGTTCGGTCTGACCGATGCGGATCGAGTGGCGCAGGGCCATAAACGCTTCCTCGGCGATGCAAACGGCCCGCCGGATCTCCGCCAGCTCCGCAGCGTCCTTCTTCGCCCGGAGGCGCGCCGGCACGTTCTCTGCCTGGACCAGGCGCGTCCCTGCCGGACGCGTGGCCTTGCGGAGGTCTCCGAGCACTGCCACCGTCACTCGATCGGGCACGAACCCGATCCGTGCCATCCGCCCCCGCTTGGCCAACTTGGCCAGCTCGGCCGGAATGGCCTTGGCCCGCTTGACGAACCGCGCCCACGGGGCCTCCTGGTGGGCGGCCTCCTCGAATCGGAAGTCGCTCAGCAGATACACCTGCCGCGGCGTGACCAGCGTCATGCCGTCCTCGCCGTTGAAGCCCGTCAGATACCGCTGGTCCGTCCGCGACGTAACCAGGAGCCCGTCCAGCCGCTTCCGCGCGAGGAGCTCCCGGACAGGCTTCAGCCGCTCTCGAATCGGTCCCGGGATGCCCGGCTCAGATCGCTTCGCCCGTTTCGCCTTGCCCAATGGCCCGCTCCCGCCCAGGTGCAGTGTTCCTGCGCCCCTCCCGGACCGACGCTCCTCCTTCGGCGGTGGTGGGGGTGCTCGCGATGCTGTAAGCTAATCGATCATCGACCGCACGTCGACCGGCGGTAAGCGCCTGCGCGAATGCCCGGAGGTCCGCCCATGACGACGGCAACCGCACTGCCCAAGACCATGCCCGCAATCGTCTGCCACGGGCCGGAGGACTATCGGCTCGAGGAGCAGCCCATCGCTCCGCTCTGCCCCGGCGAGGTGCTGGTTCAGATCCTCCGCGCCGGCGTGTGTGCGTCCGACCTGAAGTGTTGGCATGGCGCGCCGCTGTTCTGGGGCGACGAGAACCGCACCGGCTACGCCGAGACCCCCTGCATCGCCGGGCACGAGTTCGTCGGGCGCGTCGTGGCGTTGGGCGAGGGCGCGGCCGACAAGACCGGACTGGCCATCGGCGACCTGGCCGTCAGCGAACAGATCGTCCCGTGCTGGAACTGCCGCTTCTGCACTCGGGGCCAGTACTGGATGTGCCAGGTGCACGACATCTATGGCTTCAAGAAGTATCTGCCCGGCGCGATGGCCGGCTACATGACGTTTCCCGCCAAGGCGATCGTACACAAGGTCCCCGCCGACCTGCCGCCCGAGTTTGGCGCCGTGATCGAGCCGTTGGCGTGCAGCCTACACGCCGTCCAACGCGCCCGGATCGAGCTGGGCGACGTGGTGGTCGTCAGCGGCTGCGGGACGCTCGGCTTGGGCATGGTGGGCGCCGCGAAGCTCTACAACCCCGCCCGCCTCATCGCCCTGGACCTCATGCCCCATCGCCTGCAAGCCGCCATGAAGATGGGGGCCGACACTGCCCTGAACCCCGCCGAGACGGACGTGATCGAGGTCGTCCGCGACATGACCGACGGCTACGGCTGTGACGTCTACATCGAAGCGGCCGGCCACCCCGACAGCGTCGTGCAAGGCCTGCACATGATCCGCCGCCTGGGTCGGTTCGTCGAGTTCAGCGTCATGGGCGAGCCGGTCACGGTCGACTGGACGATCATCGGCGACTCCAAGGAGCTCGACATCTACGGCAGCCACCTTGGCCCCTACTGCTACCCCGTCGTGATCGACCTGATGCAGTCCGGCAAGATCGACCCCACCCCCATCGTCACGCACAGCCTACCGCTGGATCAGTTCGAGAGGGCCTTCCAGATGATGCTCACCGGCGACACATCGATCAAGGTGCAGTTGGAGCCGTAGCAAGGCTCGTCCCGCTCTGTCGCCATCTGGGTTACGGGGAGTTCAAAGCCTGCGGGCGTCCGCTGCAAGCGTTCTGACGACAACCCCGGCTCGCTCTGCTTCGCGCTTGAGTTCATCTCGTTGAGGGTGAGAGATCCAGAGCTCCGCAGCCATCGCCTTGGCGCAAGCGATGAACCAGGCATCCGGCCACTTCGGTTCAGGGGTCTCCGGGACATCCCGTGCTCGTTCTGCGAGGATGACCGTTTCGACCAACGTGATGCGATGCCGCCGCACGAGATGAAGGAACTGATCGAGCACGTTCTCTAGGTGGGTCGTATCGACGCTGCCGGACTCGTGGACCTTCCTGTAGGCAACTCTAAGGAACTCGTTGACGAGCACGTGGGGAGCATATGCGGTAACCCTCCCGGTCCAGATCGCATCGTGGAGCCGCTCTGCACGCCCGCTCAGGTCGAAGGGATTCCCTTGCCACACTGTCGTCTCGGGAAAGTAGACGGGGATCAGAACAGACGTGTCGGGGACAATCCTAGGCTTCCGGGCCATCGAAAGGTGTTCAGAACTCGTGTTCGGTCACGGGCAGCTTGTTTCTCAGTTCCTTCGCACGCCGACAGGCCTCTTCCGCTTCGCGCTGATTCGCCTCCGTCCATCTGTTGCACGTCCCGACGAACACGCGCTTCTTGTGCTTGTCACTGTTCTTCTGCGGCAGCCAGTACTCACCGACGCGCAGGTAGCCGCGCGCCGCCGCCCATTCGTCGATCTCGAGAATGGCCTGGGTATTGTCCGCCGCATCGCTGTAGACCAGCACGACGTCAGCCTCGGACAGTGACCTCGGGTCCCAGTCAATCACCGCCATCACAGCACCTCTATGGAGTATTATCAGTCCTCTCGCTACGTTGGTCAAGCTACACGGGGCAGCGACCTCGATCGGCTCTGCTACCCGATCGCCACTTGCCTACATGCAGTCAGGAGAATTCGACCCGACCCCCATCGTCACGCACAGCCTGCCGCTGGATCAGCTCGACAAGGCGTTCCAGATGATGCTTACCGGCGACGCGTCGATCAAGGTGCAGTTGCAGCCGTAGTGCCAGCTGCCTCTGTACAGCTCTGGAGCTCGACGGCCGTTCGACGACTAAGCACTGGCGAAGTTTTCCTCGGTCAGGAGGCTGACCTTACGCCACACCTTCCGTGCGGCCTCGGCGAACCCATCCTTGTGTCGCTGCGAGATCCAGAGCTCGGCTTTGTATTCGATCGCGCATGCCACAAACCACACGTCCGTAGGGGAGATACCGCCTCCGTCCAGAAGGTTCATCACCGTCGGTGCGAGATCCAAGGGATTGGCCAAGTGCAAACGAGGCTTGCCGGACTGAATGCCGAAAAGCATCAAGAACTGATCACAGGCAGCTCTCACGAGCGATGGTTCCATCGACCCGCCTCCCTCGCGCGAAGAGCACTTGTCATAAGCTCCCTTCAGGAACTCGCTTACGAGAAGGGGAGGAGCGTAAGCACGCACTTGAAGATTCCAGATGGCATCCCTGAGGGGCCCTGCACGCGCGCTCAAGTCGATCTGATTGGCCTGGTCTCTCTCCGGGAAGAAGGCAGGAATCATCACAGAAGTGTCAGGTACAATCAGTCTCTGGCCGGGCATCCGCAGGCCTATTCCCTCGTGTGGCGCGTGACGGGCATCTGCTTCATCAAAGCCTTGACTCTCTTAGAAGCTTCCTCGGCCTCGCGACGGTCTTCGTCCGTGAGCCGATAGCAGATTGCCCTGAAGACGTGCTGCCCATTGGTTTGAACGACCTGTCGGAGCCAATACTCGCCGCCCCGCACGAATCCGTTCTTCGCCGCCCACTCATCGATTTCCAGAATGGCCTCGACGTTGTTGGTGGCAGTGCTGTCCACACTGATCACATTCTTGCCCTGGAGTTCTTCCGGAGTCGGTTCTTGGACTGGCATAGGAGCACCTCTGCCAATGATTCTGACATATGAGGCCATCGAGGTCAATCACGCACCGTCGAGGGCTTTGCAGCCAGCCAGCTGATTCGTTGGACGCGCTGCGGGCAGATCAGAATGCCAAGGCTGACAGCGTCCATATGGACGTTCCGGCGATGATCGACTGGACCATCGTCGACCACATCGCCGAGCTCGGCATCTACGACAGCGACCCGGTTTCGCGAGGACGTTTGGTGTGACGTGGACGGGGTAGGTACAATCCCGGTGGCGTTTGGTCCGCGACCGTTTGCGCCCGGGCGCATTGATGGTGGCGATGCCGGGGCTAGCCAACCGGGGAGCTGGCCGCTGGACCAGTGTCGCTTGAGAGGCACCCCATGGCGGGATCTCGGTTTGCCAGCCCTGTACCGATGATGGTCCTGCTCTCGGTACTGCCTTCTTGCCAACGTAGGGACGGATCGCCTCCCGTGCCCGAAATCACCCGCAGCGAGCAGTTGCCGAACATCATCTTGCTCACCGTCGATACGCTTCGCGCCGACCACATGGCCCTGTACGGCTATTCCCGGGACACGATGCCGGCGATCGAAGCCTTCGCCCGGACCGCGGTGGTGTTCGACAACGCCGTGGTCCCGCGGGGGACCACCGGGCCGAGCTACGCCTCGATGCTGACCGGGCTGTACCCCTTCCGCCACGGCGTCCGCACGAACATGACCATGCTGCACGAGGATCTGACCGTCCTGCCGGAGATCCTCAAGTCCGCGGGCTACCACACGGCCGGTTTCGTCAGCAATTCGGTCTTGCTCCGCGAGGTGAGCGGATTCGGGCAGGGGTTTGACGTCTACGACGACCGCCTCGACGAGCGTGAGGCCAATCGCTTCAACTACGAACGAACGGCCCACAACACGCTTCAGGCGATTCTTGAATGGCTGGCTTCGGATCCGCCGCAGCCGTTCTTCTTGTTCACCAACTTCATCGACCCGCATGGCCCGTATCTGCCCCCTGAGCGGTTCGGCAAGATGTACCAGAGCAACAAGGTCCGCCTGCTGCCCAAGAACCAGATCCCACGATATCAGTTGGTGGAAGGCCAGTTCAACTACTACGACTACGTCGACCGCTACGACGGAGAGATCCGCTACACGGATGAGGCGTTGGGGGCCCTCATCGAAGCGCTGAAGCGCAAGGGGCTGTGGGACGAGGCGTTTGTGGTCTTCACGGCCGACCATGGTGAATCCTTCGGCGAGCACGGCTGGAGGTGCTTCGAACATCGCTTCGGCGTCTGGGAAACCACGATGCACGTCCCCATGGCGATCCGTCTTCCCGGGTCGACGGCGCGGCAGGCCGGCGTTTCGCCCAGGCGCGTCGGGAGCCTGTGCTCGCCGATGGACCTGACACCCACGATCCTTGCCTATGCCGGCCTGTCTGCCGACGTGGAATTCGACGGGCGCAGCCTGAGGCCCCTCCTCGAGGGAACCGAGACAACCGACCGCATGCTCCTGCTCGAATGGCCCGACATTGCCACGCCGGCCAAATCGCTCCCCGATTACTACGCCGTCCGCAGCGCCACGCACAAACTGATGAGAGCCCTGGACCCCCACACCGGCCGGCTGCTCGGACAACAGGTGTACAGCCTGGCCGAGGATCCCCTGGAGGGGCAGGCCATCCCCGTCAATCAGAAGGACCCCGTGCATCGCAAGCTGGCGACCGAACTGGATTCGATGCTCCAGCGGCTCGGCAGCTACAAGATCCCGTTCACGCAAACTGAATTCCGACTGCCGTGGCTGGTAGACGCAGACGTCGCACGACAGAAGCAACAAGCGGAGGGGAAGACCGTAAAGAAGCTGACAACGCAGCAGGCCCAGCGGCTCCGAAGTCTGGGATACGTCCAGTAGCACCGGCGGTTGGCCGAGGCGCAGGCAAACGCGCCATGAAGTGCCAAGACCGAGCTGAGAGAGACCGCCCTATCCGGACGAAGTGGACCGCCTCAGCTCCTCGGGGTCTACGGCGCGCTCAAGCATGTGCGCCAGGCTGGGGTGCTTCCGGATCTCCTCCTCCATCTGCTGCTTCCACTGCTCCCAAGTGAGTTCTTGGGCTTCCCGCCCCATCCGGTCGCGGATTTCGCGCAGCTGGCGGACATAGTCGGTATCGCTCATGACGCAAGGACCTCCCCGGGCGTCCGGATGTCGATCGGGCGATAACCCATCAACAGATTGATTCCGTTGAAGGCTTCGATCTTGCGCAGGTTGACCAGGTGTTTGAAGTTCCAGCTGAGGACCGCCTTCGCATCACCCACGGTCGCTGCCGCCACGTGAACCGCATCCGTACGATATGCTGGCCCGACGACGCCCTCGCTCACGTACCGGTCGGCCAGAACCTGCATCTCGTCTGTCAGGTCCACGATGGTGAGCTGCTCAGCCGCCAACGACTCGAGAAGCTCCCTCACTTCTGCCGGGGCGGGTACGAGCTCCGCGACGGTCAACCGTGAGACGACTGCCCGGCACCGTCCCTCGACCAATTCGGCCCAGAAGGCGCGTGTCGCCTCCCGGAACGGCTCGTCGAAGTAGCCGCCGAAGACAGACGTGTCGAGATAGAAAAGCGGAACCACTCGTCTGACTCCGCGACGTGGGAACGCACGGGCTTCCCCATCCGTCTACGAGTATTCTAGCAGATCATCTCAAGGGCACGTAGTTGTAGCCTTGTATCCGGACCACTCAGGCGTTGCGATGGGTTGCGGCGTGTCGAAATGTTACACTGGACATCGAGTTTGGAGCGAGGTGGGTCGTGTTGGCACGGCACATGGCTGTTATCGCAACTGCGGCGCTGGCCATGCTCGCGCTGCCCTGCTGTCGACGCGGCAGTGAAGGGGTCTCTGCGCCGCCGACGGTGACCCGCGGCGAGCAGTTGCCGAACATCATCCTGCTCACCGTCGACACCCTGCGGGCGGATCACATCGCCCTGCACGGCTATGGCCGCAACACCATGCCGTCCGTCGAGGCCTTCGCCAAGACCGCCCGGGTGTTCGACAACGCGGTGGTCCCGCGCGGTTCGACGCGTCCGAGCTACGCGTCGATGCTGACGGGGCTGTATCCGTACCGCCACGGCGTGCGTACGAACACCACCGAACTCCACGAGGACCTGCTCACACTGCCGGAGGTGCTCAAGTCTGCGGGGTACCACACGGCCGGTTTCGTCAGCAACTCCGTCCTGATGGCGGACTGGAGCGGATTCGGGCAGGGGTTCGACGTCTATGACGACCGTCTCGAGGAGACCGAATCGAAGCGCGACGCATTGGGGCTCCAATACGAGCGAACGGCCCGCAACACGCTTCACGCCATTCTGGCGTGGCTGGCGGCCGATCCGCCGCAACCGTTCTTCTTGTTCGTTAACTTCATCGACCCGCACGGTCCCTACAACCCCCCGGCCAAGTACCGCAAGCTCTACCGCACCGACAAGACCCGCCTCCTGGAGCGCAGGCAGATGCCGCGCTACCAGTTCATCGACGGCGAGTACAACTACCACGACTACGTGGACCGATACGACGGGGAGATCCACTACGCGGGCGAGGCCGTCGGCATCCTGATGGACGACCTGAAGTCAAGAGGCCTGTGGAACGACTCGTTCGCAATCTTCACCGCCGACCATGGAGAGTGCCTCGGGACGCACAACATCTACTTCGAACATCACTACCATGTCTGGGAAGAGACGATGCACGTGCCCCTGGCCATCCGCCTGCCCGACTCTTCGACCCCTTCGGAGGCCGTCAAGCCCGGACGGACCGACGCCCTGGTCTCTCCGATGGACCTGCCGCCAACGATCCTGGGGTATCTGAAGATCGCGTCCGACGTCGACTTCGACGGTCGCAGCCTGATGCCGATTCTCGCGGGGGGCAAGCCTGTCGACCGCGCGCTTTTACTCGAATGCCTCGGCGTTCGCATTGCTCGGGGCAAGAAGGGAGATCTGTACGCCCTTCGGACGGCGACGCACAAGCTCATGCGAATCCTCCGGCAGGGGACGCACAGGCAGGTTTCCCAGGTCATATACCATGTCGCCAAGGATCCCACCGAGAAGCAAAGCATCCTGTTTGACGCCGGAAACTCACAACACCGCGACTTGGGCGGGCGACTTGACGCGATGCTTACTCGGGTGCACGCATACGCGTTGCCCTTTTCGGTGACGCAGTACAAGATGCCGCCGCAGAACCTGCCCGGCGTCAAGAGTCGGGCCGGGCACGGAGACAAGGTGGGGTACAAGCGGCTGACAACCCAGCAAGCCGAGCGACTCCGGAGTCTGGGATACGTGCAGTAGCGTCGTCGGTCGGACGTTCGCCGCACCGATGGATGGGCCCGGCCGGTCTGGCGGAGATGACGCACATGATTGGGGTAGGTGTCGTCGGGCTGGGACACAACGGGGTGGCGCACATCGCGGCGCATCGGGAGGTCGGGCTCTCGGAGGTGGTGGCCGTCTGCGATCGCAACCCGGAACGGCTGGCCGAGACAGCGGAAGGGCTTGGCGTCGGGCGGACGTATGAATCTGTCGACGAGTTGTGCGCCGATCCGGACGTGCAGGCCCTCAGCGTCCATACGGGCGATCCATACCACATCGAGCCATTCATCGCAGCCGTGCGGGCCGGCAAGCACGTGCTCGTCGAGAAGCCCGTGGCCAACACGGTCGAGCAACTCGCCGAGATGGCCGCGGCCGCGGCGGACGCAGACCCGACGCTCAAGCTGGCAGCCGGCTACATCCTGCGGTTCAACCCGGTGTTCGAGGCCGTGCACGACCTCTGCCGATCCGGTCGGCTGGGACAGGTCTACTACCTGGAAGGCGACTACGTCCACAACCTCGTCAACCAGGCCGAGCAGACCGACACGCATACGGGCGTGAACTGGTACCTCCAGATGGAAAAACCCATGGTGGGCGGCGGCAGCCATCCGCTCGACCTGTTGCGGTGGTTCGTCGGCGCCGAGGTGGTCGAGGTGTCCGGCTACTCGACCGGCGTGGCCTTTCCGCAGATGGTCGAAGACGACTGCCAGGTCGCCCTGTTCCGGTTCGAGAACGGCACGATCGCCAAGGTGGCCGCCGTTTACGCCCCACGGTCGGAGATGGCCCCGTTCTATAACCTCCGTGTCTATGGAACGCGGGGCACCGTCGAGCGCGACACCGTCGCCCTGGCCCGCGACGAGGTGGACCGGCATCCTGCGTTCGAACCGATCCAGGCCGAGCGCGTGTCGGGCCACCCCTACGTCCCCGAGGTCGAAGACTGGCTGTCCGCGATCCGCGACGACCGCCCGCCACGCTGCGACTTCTTCGACGGCGCCAACTCGACCGCCGCCACGCTGCTCGCCGTCGAGGCGATGGCCCAGGGCGGCGCGCTGTCCGTTCCGACCTACCGCCGCCGTCAGGCCGAATCCTGAGGAGCTGCCACAACAGGACACACCGCCAGCGCGGTACGTCTTGCCGATCCCCGTCGGGTATCATGCCCGAACGAACCGCCGCGATAGCAGGCATCCATGCACCGTGCCCCCGTGCGAGGAGATGGCTTGCACGCTTCGGACCCGCGAACCGACCAGGAACTCGTCGAGGCCGCCAACCGGGGGGACACAGCGGCCTTCGAGGCGCTCTACCTGCGCTACCGCGACTGGACGGTCCGCTTGGCCTACCGGTTCACCGGGAACGCCGATGACGCCCTCGACGTGCTGCAGGACACGTTCGCGTATCTGCTCAAGAAGTTCCCCGGATTCGAGCTGACGGCGCGGATGACGACGTTCCTCTATCCGGCGGTCAAGCACCTCGCGCTGGCCCGCCGCCGACGGCGGCACGATCCGATTCCCGATGACGAACACCCCGAGGCGATGGCGACCCCGTCTGCGCAGCCCGACACGACGTCGAGGGCGGAGCTTGCTGCGGTGCTCAAGAACCTGTCCGCCGGCCAGCGCGAGGTCCTGCTGATGCGGTTCGTCGATGGGTTGAGCCTGGACGAGATCGCCCAGGCCCTGGCAATTCCCGTCGGCACGGTTAAGTCCAGGCTTCACAATGCGTTGGCGTCCCTTCGGGCCGACCCGAGGGCTCGGCGATACTTCGAGGCCTGACCGGCCGTGGGAAAGAAATGCGAAGTCGATGAACCTTTCGGCGTTTCTGCGCGCTGAACCTGGTGGAGCGGATGTGATGGTCGAACGAGACGAACACGACGACGGCGGACTCTCAGGGACGCAGCTCCAGCGGCTGCGGGACGACCTGACGGCGCTGTACGCCCCGGACATCGAGGTCCCCCGTCGGGTGGACGAGGCGGTGCTGGGGCAGGCGACGCGCTACTTCGCGCGGCATCGTCGGCGTCGGCTCCTGATGCGGGCCGTCGCGGGCGGGGCGGCCGCCGGGGCGGTGGCGGCGTCGATCCTGTGGGCGGTCTGGTTTGGCAGGCCGGGCGAGGTGGATCGGGCGGGCCCGGCAATAGCGGCCGTCCACGAGGACATCGACCAGAACGGCCAGGTCGATATCCGCGACGCGTTCCTGCTGGCCCGCCACCTCACAAGCGGCGAGCCGTCAAGGCGGCAGTGGGACGTCAACGGCGACGGGACGGTCGACCGCGCCGACGTCGACACGATCGCCCTGGCCGCCGTCAAGCTCGACGGAGGAACCTACCAGTGAGCCCATTGCGAGCGATGACCGTCATGTGTCTGTTGGCAATCGCCCTGGCGGGCGCGGGACCGACGACGACCGCGCGTCAGCCTGCAACGACCACCAGCCCAACTGAGACCCAACCCGCCGTCCGTTTCATCGCGCTGGACGTGCATGTGAACTCGAAAGACCGACCCCTGGCGGCGTATCAGTTCGAGCTGACCGCCCCGGCGGAGCGGTTCGCCATCGTCGGCGTCGAGGGCGGATCGCACGCGGCGTTCGCGCCGCCGCCGTACTACGACCCGGCCGCCCTGCGTCGGAACCGGATCATCATCGCCGCCTTCAACACGGGCAAAGACCTGCCGACCGGCCGGACCCGCGTCGCGCGGATCCACGCCCGCGTCGTCGGAGACCAGGACGTGACCCCTCGCATCAAGCTGATCGTGGCCGCCTCGGCCGACGGCGGCGAGATCCCCGCCACGGCCACCGTCGCACCGGGAGGACAACCGTGAAGACCAACGGATTGCTGGTCGCCGTGCTGCTTGTCACCTCGACACTGCTGGGGCCGATGTTGCTTAGCGGATGCGCGACTTCACGCGATGCAGGACACCTAGCCTGGCATGCCCGCATGGAGGCGGAGGACGGCGTGCGTAGGTGTATGGCCGAGCGATCGCCGTCGAAGGAAGCCCCGCCTGGTGCCATGCCGTCAGCGACGGAGGAGCTGTGGGTCATCGCCCGGTCGACCACGCCCGCTCCCGAGGACGAAGACCGCCCCGGTTGCGGCACGTTGCAGGCCAAGCTGCCCGCGGAGAAGCGCGAGGTCCCGCTGCCGCTCAAGCACACGGACGTCAAGGCGTCGGTCAGCGGCTACATCGCCACCGTCGACGTCACCCAGCAGTACCACAACCCCTACGACGAGAAGATCGAGGCCGTCTACGTCTTTCCCCTGCCGCAGAATGCCGCCGTCAACGAGTTCCTGATGACGATCGGCGACCGCCGGATCCGCGGCATCATCCGCGGGCGCAAGGAGGCCGAGAAGATCTACCGGGAGGCCCGGGCGCTGGGCTATGTGGCCTCGCTGCTCACGCAGGAGCGGCCGAACGTCTTCACCCAGTCGGTCGCCAACATCGAGCCCGCCAAGGCCATCGACATCAACATCAAGTACTTCCACACGCTCGCCTACGTGGACGGGTGGTACGAGTTCGTCTTCCCGATGGTCGTGGGCCCGCGGTTCAACCCGCCCGGGAGCAAGGACGGCATCGGCGCGGTGGGCCGCGGCCAGCGCGGTCAGTCGGGACAGAAGACCAAGGTCCAGTATCTCCGTCCCGACGAGCGGAGCGGCCACGACATCTCGCTGGCCGTTCGCATCGACGCCGGCGTGGCGATCGAGCAGATCCAAAGCCGCAGCCACGTGATCGAGACGGGCCGCCCCTCACCGAACTTGGCCGACGTCAAGCTCGGTCGGCTCGACACGATCCCGAACAAGGACTTCGTCCTCCGCTACAAGGTGGCGGGCGAGCGGATCAAGTCCAGCCTG
>CAYMLO010000100.1:0-38070 GCA_964390905.1 uncultured Planctomycetales bacterium
AAGAGCTCGGACTCGAGCAGCGTGTCCGGCAGCGCGCCGCAGTTGACGGCCACAAACCGCTTGTCTCGCCGGGGAGATAGGCTGTGGATGGCCCGCGCCACCAACTCCTTGCCGGTGCCACTGGCGCCCTCGAGGAGCACGGTGCTGTTGCTGTCGGCGACCTGTGGTAGGAGGTCAAACAGCTCCTGCATCACGTGGCTGCGGCCGATGATGTCCTCGAACGTGTACCTGTGGTGAAGCTCCTTGCGGAGTTCCTCGACCATGCTGAGATCGCGGAACGTCTCCACACCCCCGATGATCTTCCCGTGGCTGTCCCTCAGAATCGCCGTGGAGATGCTGATCGGAATCCGTCGCCCGTCCGAGTCGAAGACGGACACAGCCTTGTTGACGATGGGCTGTCCAGTTTCGAGGGTTTCCCTCAAGGCGCATTCGTTCTCACAGATGCTGGAACGGAACACGTCGCAGCAGCGTTGGCCGATGGCCTCGGCTTGAGGAACGCCGATGATCCGCTCGGCCGCCTGGTTGAACGTCGTGATTCTCCAGTCTTCGTCGACGGTGAAGACGCCGTCCGCGATGGAGTCGAGGATAGCGTCCCTTGTCTGTCTTTCAGCCGATTCGCCGCTCATAACACCCCTTGATGGACTCGCCCGACCCTACCGAACACGCCGCTCTGATCCTCTGCCATCCCGTCCGGTTGGGCTGGGATGACCGCGACGTCCCAACGTCACGGGCAACCCCGCCATTCCTCTGTCGCGCCCCTCACAAACCGGGACGCAGTCCCGGGGGCGTGGGTCCCTCGGGGCTCGCCCTTGCCCCGCGAAACACTCGCAGAACGCGACTATGTAGCCGCGCCGCCAGACGCATTATACACCATCCTGCCGTTTCCCCAAGCGTAGATGACGGAAGAGTAGCTCGCATAAAGGTTTCCCAAACAGCAGCTTATCAATGCCGAGCCCAGAATGCTCCCTCGGGCACGGTACTTGAAATGCGGTTTCCTTACTTGGGGCCACCGACACCGATGGCGGGGTGGCTTCAGGAACGAACAAGGCCGTTTGGCTTGAGGAGCAATTGCGATGCCAGGTTTTGATGGAACAGGTCCGATGGGCATGGGACCGCGAACGGGGGGAGGCTTTGGATGGTGCCCGCCAGGCTATCCCGTGGGCGCAGGTCCCGTTTACGGGCTTGGCCGGGGTGGTTTGCCGTGGGGTGGGGGCCGAGGCTTTGGCGGCGGTCGTGGCTGGCGCGGGTACCGAGGCGCGTGGGGCTGGCCCTATCCGGCCTCCCCGTATGCGTTCACGCCGCCGGTGATGGCGCCGGATCAAGAGAAGGCTGTCCTCCAGGATCAGGTGGAACTGCTCAACCAGCAACTGGAGGCGATCCGAGCTCGATTGAGCGAGCTTGAGGCGCCGGCGGGTGGCGAAGCGGCCACGTAGCGTGCGTAGCTGGCGGTCAGCCTGGGGGCGTTCGAACCAAGACCCTCAGCGGGAAGCCTTGGGACCAGGGAATCGCCTCGAAGAACGCCTTCGGGCCCGCCGGCTTCGCGGCGGGCCGCGCTCCGTGCACGACGGCGGGGGGCGGGTGAGCCGTGTCGAGTGACCCGAGGAGAAACGGACATGATCCAGCGACTGCAACGCGCAGCGATCATCAGCGGGGGCTTGATGGCGGCCGCCGGTTGCCAGCAGCCGCTGAAGGTGGGCTCCGTGGCGCCGGACTTCTCTGGGATGACCAACCAAGGCAAAGTGATCAGGCTTGGCGACCTGATGGGCGAGCGCGGCGTGGTCCTCTACTTCTACCCGAAGGGCGAGACGCTCGGATGTGTCACCCAGACTTGCGCGTTCCGCGACCGCCTGGGCGGGTTCTCCAAGAGGGGCTACACCGTCGTCGGAATCAGCTGCGACTCGGTGGATTCGCCCAGGGCCTACACGGCTGAGCGGGCGTTGCCCTGCACCCGGATCACCGACGCTGACTGCAGCATTGCGCGGAGGTACCATGTGCCCCTGGTGCACAGGACCCTCGTCGACGCGCCGTCGCTTCTTGTCGATCGACAGGCCTTCGTCATCGATCGGGGGGGCAAGATCATCGAGCAGTACGAGGTGGAGGATCCCGAAGACGACGTTCGCAAGGCGTATGAGGCACTGGAAGTGCCGTACCATTAGGTGCGGCTTTGCCGAAGGAACGGATCACGGCTTGAGCTCTGGACGCTTCAACAGCATTCACAGTGGTATCTGCTCAGCGCGTATCTGGCGCGAGCGGCCCCCGCGGGGGCTTCTGCCACGAAGGTCAGGACCGCGTTGGCCCCTCTTTAGTGAGCTCGGCTGATCAGCAAGGAAACGACTACGTCACGACCACAGCGTTGGGAGGCCGAGACGATGCCTCGTGGAGACGGAACAGGCCCGCCCGGAGGAATGGGCGGAGGCGGAGGGGGTGGCATGGGACCTGGTCGCGGCGGGGGCGGTGGCCCCGGCAGAATAGGGGGGCGCGGGCGAGGCCGCGGAGGAGGTCTTAGACGGGGCCGCGGCGGGGGTGGACGGGGCTTCGGTACTTCCCAAGGCGCCGGACCGATCGGCTGTGCAGGACTGGGCCCCGGGCCAGGAGGCACGGGCCAGATGCCATCGGTCAAGCCGTCATGCCCCCCGACCAATGCACTCGCCCGTGTTGATACGGAGCTCTGCATCGCCTGTGGGCAGTGCGTCGAGGTCTGTCCGACGGGCGCCATCAACCTGCAGGAAGCGGCCACCATTGATGAATCACGGTGCGTTGGCTGCGGTTCATGCGTTCAGGAATGTCCCACAGAAGCGATTTCGCTGGCGGAGAGACCTGTAGATCAAGGCGGGATGCGTTGATCCCCCGCAAGCCTAGTCCCGAGGCAACGGCCAGCACCGGCGAACGCGACCCCGGGTATTGACCGTCCCGTGTGGCCCAACCGGCCTCGGCTGGGCAATCCCGGAAGACGCAGCCGAGGGTGGCTGCACCATAGTTTTCAATCCTTGTTGCATGCAGCTTGGTACCGGCTGTCACCAAGGCCCAGGAGAGACAACGATGGATACGAGAGAAGAACAGGCCAAGACGGACTCATCAAGCCGATCTTCGAGCTGCGACCGGAAGTCGGGCTTGCAGACGGACGAATCCCAGGACCGAGAAGTCCTGTCGCAGCGGCTGGGGCGGATCAGCCACAAGGTTCTGGTGCTTTCCGGAAAGGGCGGTGTGGGCAAGAGCACGGTGGCCGTTCGGCTGGCAACGTCGTTGGCCGAGGCCGGGAAAACCGTTGGCCTGCTCGACGTCGACATCCATGGCCCTAGCATCCCGGCTCTACTGGGATTGGGCAGAAAGACGGTTGCGACGCGCGGCGAGTACATCCTCCCGGTCCCGTGCCGTAGACTCAAGGTGATGTCAATCGGATTCCTACTGCCGGAGGACACGAGCCCGGTGATCTGGCGCGGCCCGATGAAGATGAACGTCATCAAGCAATTCCTCAAGGACGTCGACTGGGGCCCGCTGGACTATCTGATCGTCGACTGTCCGCCGGGGACGGGGGACGAGCCCCTGTCAGTCGCCCAACTGATCGATGACGCGAGCGGCGCGATCATTGTGACCACGCCCCAGGAGCTGTCCCTGCTCGACGTTCGCAAATCGATCACTTTCTGCAAGCACCTCGAGCTCCCGGTCCTCGGCGTGGTCGAGAACATGAGCGGATTCGTGTGCCCGCATTGCGGGCACACGTCGGACATCTTCCGCCAAGGCGGCGGCGAGCAGATGGCAGGAGAGATGGGTGTGCCCTTCCTGGCCCGGATCCCGATCGATCCGGCGTTGGTCTTGGCCGGAGATGAGGGAAAGGCGTTCCCCCTCCATCTTCCAGAGTCGGCTGCAGCGCGGGCGTTTAACGAGATCGCCCAAGCGGTCCTGGCGCGCCCTGGCGACCAGGACCCCGACCGCGATGCTGCTGTTCCCACGTCAGCCGTCCCTGACAAGCAGAGCGTCAAGCGAATCGCGATTCCGCTGGCCGGCGGCCAGCTGGCCGCGCATTTCGGCCACTGCGAGGAGTTCGCCCTGGTCGACGTCGACGCTCAGACGAAGTCCATTGCGGGCCAGACCCGCGTTGCGGCTCCCGATCACCAGCCGGGCCTTCTCCCGCCGTGGCTTCGGGAACGCCGTGCTGACCTGGTCATTGCGGGCGGAATGGGCCAGCGCGCTCAGCAGCTGTTTGAGCAGCATGGAATCGCGGTCGTCGTCGGCGCTCCATCCGACACGCCGGAATCGGTGGTTCAGGCGTATCTCGACGGTAGCCTTCTGACCAGCGAGAACCTCTGCGATCACTGAACGTCAGGTCGTAGTCAACAGCGCCCACAATCCGAGCGTTGACTTGGGGCGCGGATAGGCCTCCCGAGGGTCCGTGGGGGCCGTCTGGTGTCGCGCGGGAGCCCCTTCATCGGCCTATCGCGAGGTGAGCTTCGATATCTCTTCGTCCACCTCCTGAGCGCCTTCGTTGTAGAACTTCTCTTCGTCGGGGGCGAGGTGCTTGAGCAATCGCAGGAACTCTCCGGCGTGGACGCGCTCCTCATCGGCGATGTCCGCCAGCACCTCCTTGGCCAGTTCATCGTCGATCGATTCAGCAAGCTGCATGTAGAGCTGTATCGCCTCATACTCGGCTGCGATCATGTACCGAATGGCCCGGATCAGCTCTTCTTTGGTCAGCTTCCGATCCGACGCATTTCCTGAGAAAGGACTGGCAAACTCCGGCATGGGTAGGCTCCTTCACGAATGTCTTGCCTGGGTCATCGCTACGCCAGGGCCAACATACTCGCCATTCGCGCAGCCCGCGTCCAGCTTTGATTCCGCGCTGCTCCCCCCTTGGTTCCCCTGTTCCGTAAGGCGCTGGGGCCGGCCCTTGACGAAGGCATTCAGTCGAAAACGAAGCGAGTACCAACCATGCACTCGACACACCGGTCCGGGAAGCGTTGCCAGAGGTACATTGCTGCCTTTCGACCCGTGCAATGAGCGGGACCGAGGACCCGCACGTTTCGGCGCGCCAACGCCTCGGCCGACCGTGCAATCCTGTCGTCGGACGCCCGAATCAGGTGCATCCCGCCCAGTAGCGCGTACAGGTCCGCCTCTCCTGCCAGTTCTGCGACATACTCGATGGTGTTCACCAGGCCGGCGTGGGCGCATCCCAGAAAGACGACGACGCCCTTGGCCGTCTGAACGTACACCGCCTGATCGTCCACCAAGGGATCGGGGGTCGTGCACCCCTCATCCGTGTAGAAGGAACCCCCTGTGTCCTCGAAGTCGGTTGTTCTTGGAATCTGGCCTGTGACCCACACGCCCTCAGCCAACTCCTCGGGCCCTGTTGTAAGCACGACGTCCTCGACATGCGAGCTGATATGATCCAAGCGCGGCACCGGCGAGCCAACGGGCTGTCCTCGTCCGTCGGCCCCCTTGCTGAACTTGGGTTCCAACGCCGAAGGATGCAGATAGGCCTTTGCCCGCCGGAAAGACTGCAGCGCGTCGAGCAGACCACCTGTGTGATCGAAATGACCGTGGCTGAGGACCAGATCATCGGTCTTCGTCAGATCAACGCCAAGGACCTTCGCGTTGTGGGTCAGCACCATTCCCTGGCCAGTGTCGAACAGGATGCTGCGTCCGTCGGCTTCGATCCAGAAGGCCAGCCCATGCTCCGACAGGACCCCTCGGGCACCCGCCGTGTTCTCGGACAGCACGGTCATGCGAAGCTGCCTGATCAACGAGACTCGCCTCCCGTCTCACGGATGGGCGCCTTCGGCGCGAAGACGCCCTCTGCGACCGCGCAAGCCGTATCGCCCTGCATGATCTTAGCACAAAGAACGTAGTATGAGGGCGACTCCTCACGTAGTCGTGCCCGGACGTGGGCCTGCAGGCCCACGCGGACCGGATGCCGAAACTGGATTTCAAGGTTCGTGGTCACGCCGCAGATACCGCGAGCGAACAGACAGTGCATCATCGCAGCGTCCAACAGCAGGGCAATCACGCCACCATGAAGCTGGTCCGGGTAGCCCTGATAGAGGGACTCACACGCGAACGGCGCCACGACGCTGCCATCCGCCTCCTGGCGGAACCGGAGATCCAGGCCGCCGCGATCGGAATCGCCGCAAGCGATACAGGCTGGATGGCACGACCGTCCGAAGACACTGATCTCAGCCACGGACCCACTCGTAGTGCTCACCAAGATCCTCCCGCTGCAGGCACCGGGTTCTGGGGCAGCGTCGCGCCAGGGCTGGCGCCCGCCCCTGGCGACCTCCAACGTGTTACGGGGATCATCATATGCCCTCGCAACAGCTCCCATGCTGCTGGCAACGTCCCGCGTCACATGCCATCCTGACGTCTGGCGCAGTGGGAGCCCTGCCGACACGCGTGGAGGAGGCGGTCGTCACCGCCACGCCAGATTGCAGGACCCGTGCCAGATCGGGAGACCACAGCCACGTGTCGCCGCAACTGATTGATCATGAGCGGGTTATGATCACGATGCCGAGAGAGGCACCGTTCGATACACTCGCAATACGCCATGGCCCAGAACACGCTCCGGGTGCAAAGTGCGGCGGCGAGCGGGCGTGGTCGACTCACCACGGGCCCTGCGCTCACACCTCGACGCCGTACTGACGGATCTTGCGCCACAGGGGGCTGCGATGCCTTCCGGGCTCACGGGCGGCCTGGACCCGATCCCCGCTGTTGCGCCCCAGGCATTCGCGAATCCCCGACTTCGGAGAGAAATCGCTGAACGGCATCGCCTGAAGTCCTCGCCGCCGCAGCCCATCCATTCGACCGCGTCACTCCCCGGTGTCCGCTGACCAGACCCGCATGCCACCTTCGACGTAGGTGACCTGAGAGAACCCCGCGCCCCGCAACGTCAGGCTGGCCTCGTAGGCCCTCAGGCCCAGCGCGCACATGCACACGATTTCCTTGTCGGCGGGCAGTTCACCGAGTCGACTGCGTAGCTCGCTGAGAGGAATCCGCAGCACCTCACCGTTGCCGAAGGGGGTCTTGTCCGTCTCAGGCTGCTCACGGACGTCCAGAACCACCATCGACGCACCTTGTTCGATTCTGGACTTCAGCGTCCCTGGGGTGATGGACCTGGCCAGGCCAGCCGCCTTGTTCCGGATCACGTTCGAGGCGTGCGCTACGCTGTCGATGGCCGTCGAATAGGGCGGGGCATAGCCAAGATCGAGGCCGGCGACGTCGCCCAGCGTCGCGCCGAACGTCAACGCGGTCGCGACGACGTCCATCCGCTTATCCACGTCGCCCTTGCCGACGAACTGTCCGCCAAGCAGTTTGCCTGTCTTGGCATCCGCGACCAGCTTGGTCACGAACGTCTTGCCGCCCGGGTAGTAATGGGCACGATCAAACCACGGCGCCAGGCAGGTCTCCACCTCGTATCCGAGCTTCCTTGCATCCGTCTCCCGCAGCCCGGTGCTGGCGACGTTCAGGCCCAGCGTCTTGAGAATCCCCGTCCCGACGACGCCTGGGAACCGTTCGTCGCCGCCGGTGGCGTTGTCGCCAATGACCCGACCATGGCGGTTCGCGGTCGATCCGAGCGGGGCGAATATCTTCTGACCCGTGACCCGATGGAAGCACTCGACGCAGTCGCCGCCGGCGTAGACGTCTGGGTCGCTCGTCTGGCAGCGATCATTCACGGCGATGGCGCCGGTCTGGCCAATCTCGAGACCGGCCCGCTCAGCCAGATCGACATTGGGCCGGACCCCCACGGCCATCAGCACCATGTCGCATTCGATCTCGCCCTTGTCGGTGACCACCTTGCAGACGTTCCCGCTGTCGTCGCCTTCGAGGCGTAGGACCTTCTCTGAGGCCCGGATCTTCGCCGCAGCCTTGGGAAGACTGGCCTCCAACAAACTGGCCATATCCGGGTCGAGCATCGTCGGCAGGACGTGTCCGGCCAACTCGACGATGGTCACGTCGACGGCCTGTCCGAAGAACGCCTCGGCGGTCTCGAGCCCCGTCCGCCCCGCCCCGATGATGACGGCGTGGTCGACCTCCCCCCCTTCAATGATTTCGCGCATGTGGACGGCGTCCGTGGGCACGTGCAGATTCAGGACGCGACCGAGATCCAACCCGTCGATCGGCGGCGCCCAGGGCTTCCCACCGGTGGCAAGGACCAGCTTGTCATACGGCAGGTCCTCGACGGCATCGTCAGCCAAGTTCCGGATTCGAACGGTCTTCGCCTTGGTGTCGACGCTCTCGGCCAGCGTTCGAAGCCGAACGTCAATGCCCTTCACACGGTCGAAGAAGTCGGCGTCCCGTGCCGCTCCGTAGTGGGTCGAGATGAGGCCCTCGAACTCCGGCACGGTTCCCCCCACGTAGTAGGGCAGCGCGCAGCCAGCATACGAGACGTGTTCGCCGCGCTCGATAATCGTGATCTTCGCCTTGGGGTCTCGCCGACGGGCGCGGGCGGCCGCCTTTGGGCCGCAGGCCACACCACCGACGATGACGATCTTCAGGTCAGGCTCACCCATCTGTGCCTCCTCATTGTGGGACGTACGGTCTAGAGTGCCTGCAACACGACTTGGGTAGTGTAGCACAGCCGCCCTCGGCTGTCTGTTCTGGGATTCCCCAGCCGAGGGCGGCTGTGCCACACAGCATCAGCTCACATGGCCCTGAAAGCACTCACGCAGGTAGGTCAGAACCCGCCAGGCAGAAGCCCGAGTTGTTTGGCCGCCTCGTCGATGGTGATCCCCGTCGGGGCGTCGGTCTTCAGGTCCACGCCCGCCAACGGCGTGGTCAACCGCACACCCTCCTTGGGAGACCCCCAGCCAATGCCGAGGGTCTTGGTTACCCTGAGCACCTTGGCGTGCGGGAAGGTCATCGCGGCCGCTTCCTCACCTTCCTCACACGACAACGGAATGATGACGTCGGCGTCTTCGAAAAACTTCTGGGTCGACGCCTCCTTCGTCCGTTTGCGGACCAGATCCACCGAGCAGGCGATGCCGCAAAGCTCGCGGAGGGTCACATTGTAGCCATCGGCCTCGAGCTTGTCGCCGAGGCTCTTCAGCCCGGCCCTGCCGCCGAGGCCCTTGCACTTCTTGGCGCAGTTGTTGCAGCTCAAGATGACGATCTTGTCTTCCGGACTGAGGTCCTTCTTGAGCGTCTCGTAGTCATATCGTCGGACTGAGATGATCATGGTTCACTCTCCGTGTCCTACGGCCAGCCGCTCGCCCTCGAGCTTCGTCCGGCTGTCGCCGAATTTGAATTCCGTTCCTTTGAGGTCCTCATAGCCGGGGAAGGGCATCATCAACTTGACGACGCCATCAGCCTTGCTGGCCATGAACAGCCCGAGGGTCTCCGTCGCGGACACCAGCTTGATGTCCGGCCAGAGCGTCGCGAACCCGTTCTGGGCGCCGTTACACGCCAGCAGGACCACAGCCTTCACCGCAGGGGACAATTTGAGGTCCTCGAAGTAGCCCCGAGAGCAAGGGTTGGTAATGAGCACACGTTGCTCAATCCGGAACCCGCGCTCCTCGAGGTCCTTGCAGACGCCCTCCCAAACCCCCTCGCCGCCCGCGCCGGCGGCCTTCACGCAGTTGTTGCAGCTGATCACCGCCAACGGCTCGGACGGGTCCAACTGGGACACGACGTCCTCGGTCGGCAGAAGTCTCGTGATGACACCCATGGCAAACTCCTTGATGGGATTGTGTAGGCTACCTATGTGGCAGTGCTCTCCTGTGACACGGCTTCCTTCAAGTGCCGCGCCATTCGCTGCCGTTTGGCCTCCAGAGGATCGTCCACTTCGACGAACTCTAGCGCCATCTTCGGACAGGCGGCGACGCACACGGGGTCTTCGCCCTCAGCCACCTTTTCACTGCACAAGTCGCACTTGATGATCTTGCCCGTGGTGGCGCTGAGATGAGGCACGCCGAACGGGCAAACCTCGGCGCAGGTCCCGCAGCCGATGCACAGCTCCTCGTCCACCACAACGGCGCCGAGCTCGTTGCGGTGGATCGCCCCGGTCGGACACGCGGCCTTGCACGGGGCATCCTCACAATGGAAGCAGCGCATCGGGATCGGGAAGTAGCCGTCCACGATCTCCACGTAGGCGCGCGACTGCCAGTCGTGTGCCTTCTCGCACGCGACGACACACTCCTCGCAGCCGATGCAGCGATTCGGCACGAAATGAACTCGTTTCATGCTTGTGCTCCTCGTTTCTGTTCCGAAGCTCGCACGGGCCTCCGAATTCCGCTTATCCAACGTACGTCCGCAACGAAGACGCCAGCCGTTTTCGACGACACGCCTGGCAGAGGCGGAGCATGTCCTCAGGAAGTGTCTGCTCGGCCGCCAACCGTTCTTCTCGACGCTTCGTCGTAAAGGGCTTGCCGCACTCGTTGCAGGCCAGTAGTTCCAGTTCGGTGTTGAAGTAGCGCACGTACCGCCTGTCGCCGACATCCTCGATCTTGATCGCGCCGGTGGGGCAAACCTGGGCGCACGCGCCGCAGCCGACGCACACGTCAGAGTTGATCTCGAACGGCGTGCTCACCTTCCGCGCCATGCCCCGGTTCATGAAACTGATCGCGCTGGCGCCGATGGCGTCCTGGCAGGCCCGAACGCACAGGCCACACAGGATGCAGTCTTCGTTCAGCAGGCTGAAGCGCGTCTCGGTCACGCCGACCTCTCGGGCCAGTTCCCGGATACGCTGCGAGTCCGGACACCGAGCGAGCAGCAATTCGGCAATCAGCGCACGGTACTCCCGTATCTCATCGGTGTCCGTGCGAACGACCATTCCTTCTTCGACCGGGCGCGTGCAGGAGCTCTCCAGTCGAGATCGCCCTCGCTGTGTGACCTCCACGATACAGATGCGACAAGCACCGTAGGGTTCGAGGCCTTCGTGGTGACAGAGCGTGGGGATTCGGATTCCGTTGCGCCGCGCGACTTCCAGAACCGTCTCGCCCTGTTCGGCGTCGCACGGTCTGTCATTGATCTCTATCTGGAACATCCCTTCAAACCTTCATTACGGCGCCCTGCGGGCAGACCTCCATACACAGGCCACACCTCACGCACTTGGCTGGATCGATCTGATGTGGCGCTTTCCGCTCCCCTGAGATGGCGCCCTGCGGGCACTCCTTCTTGCACGCCCCGCACCCCTTGCACGTCTCCGGGTCGATCTCGTAGCGAATCAGGGCACGGCACACGCCGGCCGGGCAACGATGGTCGCGGATGTGGGCCTCGTACTCGTCTCGGAAATACCGCAGCGAGCTGAGCAGCGGATTCGGCGCCGTCTGGCCCAGCCCGCACAGCGACGCGCGCTGGGTCATTCGTCCCAGCTCGCTGAGGAGCTCGAGATCGCTCTGCTTGCCTCGCCCCTCGGTGATGTCCGTCAGGATGCCGAGCATCCTCGGGATGCCCTCTCGGCAAGGGACGCACTTGCCGCAGGATTCCTCGGTCAGGAACGACAAGAAATACTTGGCGACATCGACCATGCACGTCGCATCGTCCATGACGATGAGGCCCCCCGAGCCCATGATCGCACCGGCCCCGGTCAGGCTTTCATAGTCCACGGGCAGATCGAACAGAGACGCGGGGATGCAGCCGCCCGAGGGCCCGCCGATCTGAACCGCTTTGATGCTTCTGCCCGGTAGCGGACCGCCGCCGATGTCGTGGACCAACTCCCCCAGGCTGATCCCCATCGGGACTTCCACGAGCCCGGTGTGGCGGACCTGCCCCACCAGTGAGAAAACCTTGGTGCCCTTACTCTTCTCGGTGCCGATCGAGGCGTACCAGTCGGCGCCCCGGCGGATCGCCATCGGTACGTTGGCCCACGTTTCGACGTTGTTGATGTTCGTTGGCCTGCCCCACAGGCCAGATTCGCTCGGAAAGGGCGGCCTCGGACGCGGCGCGCCCATCCGGTCTTCCAGAGAGGCGATCAAGGCGGTTTCCTCGCCACACACGAAGGCACCCGCGCCCGTCCTCACGGTCAGCTCGAAGTCGTAGCCCGATCCGAAGATGCTCTGACCGAGCAGCCCGTATCGCTCAGCCTGCTCGATGGCCCGCGTCGCGTTCCGAACGGCGATCGGATACTCGGCCCGGCAGTAGATGATCCCGCGTGACGCCCCGATAGCGTATCCGCCGATGATCATGCCCTCGATGACGGCATGCGGCGTGCCTTCGAGCAGCGCACGATCCATGAAGGCCCCCGGGTCGCCTTCGTCCGCGTTGCAGATGACGACCTTCCCATCCCCCGGCTCCTGCCGACAAAACCCCCACTTGATCCCCGCCGGAAAACCCGCGCCGCCACGCCCACGGATCTGCGCCTTGGTGATCTCCTCGATGACCTCCTCGGGCGTCATCCGGCCCAGGACGCTCGCCAGTGCCGAGTAGCCGTCCACGGCGATGTAGTCCTCGATGCTGCCCGGCTCAATGTCTGCGTTGTGCGCTAGCAGGCGCCGTTCCTGACGACGGTAGAAGGGGATGTCCTTCAGGCGCTCGACACGTTGCTCGGTCGCGGGGTCCACGTGAAGGAGCCGCTGCACCGCCCCTTTGCCCTGGACCACGTGCGAAACGATCTCTTCGACATCGGAGGGACCTACGTGCTCGTAGAAGATGCCATCTGGGAGAATCAGAACCACGGGCGCCCCCTCACACAAGCCGAGGCACCCCGTCAGACGAACGTCGAGCTTGTCGGCAGAGCCGCCGCGATCGATGGCCTCTCGGAAGGCTGCCCCGACCTCCTGGCTCCCCGCCACGCTGCACCCGGGCCCGTCACAGACCACCACACACGGCTTGGGTGGACATCTGCGATCACCGATCCGCTTCCGAAGCGCAGTCAGATCGCCCTTCTCAAGAAGCTTGCTCAACGCCCGCTTCCTCCCTAACGCGGATATCCTGCAAGATGCGCCGGATCCTCCTGGGGGTTGACTTGCCGTGGTACTCGCCATCGATCACGACAACAGGTGCCAGCGCACACGCGCCCAGACAGCGAACGGTCTCGAAGGTGAACAGGAGGTCCCGTGTGGTGTTGCCGGGCCCGATGTCCAGTAAGTTGGACACCTCGTCCGCGATCCGCGCTCCCCCCCGCACGTGACAGGCGGTGCCCAAACAGCAGGTCACCATGTGGCGGCCGCGCGGTTCCAGGCTGAATGAACCGTAGAAGGTCGCCACGCCACAGACCTGACCCAGTGGCAACCCGAGCTTCTCGGCGACGATCGGCAACGCGCTGGGGGGAACATAGTTGAATGCCAGCTGGATGCGCTGAAGCAGCCCGATGAGAGATCCTCTGCCGTCCTCCCACTCGTCGGCGATTCGCCGAATCCTCGCCTGCATCGCGGCGTCCAGCGTGGACCCAGTCTTCACCTGTATCCGCTCGATGGCCCGACCCACGTCGCTCACCGAGGTCGGTCTGTCGTCAAGACATCGCTTCATCGGCTTCGTTGCCGTCTCCTCTCTTTTCGGCCAGGACGATGTGGATCTGGCATGCCCAACGGCAAAGGTAGGTCTTGCCCTCGTCCGGGCAGAACGCCTCGACCAGGACCTGCCGGCCCTTCACGATCAGTCTTGTCGGTCACAATGATCGCGGATGCACTGGATCACACGGACCACGTTCGGATTGCTCACGCGATAGTACACGCGATTGCCGTCGCGGCGGCTGGCCAGAACACCCCGGTCCTTCATCAGGACCAGCTGCTGGCTCGTCACCGCCGGCTTGGTACCCAAGGCCTTGATCAGATCGCTCACGCACAGCTCGTCGTCTTCGAGCAACTCGACGATCCTCAAGCGCAACGGATGCGCCACGGCCTTGAGCGTGTGGGCGACCCGATCCAAGGTTTCCTGCTGTACGGCCCGCTTCCGCCTCGTCGTTGCGCCTGGCATACGTATAGTGTATAGCAATATTGTGGAATGTCAAATCTTTTGGCCGCCGAGGGGGCCTGGCGTGCCCCGCGCTGTCGCTCCCCAAGACCGTGTCCTCATCTTCTCACAAAGACCTCTGCAGTGTCTCAACGCAGCCACAAGCCCATCGACCCAGAGCGTCTGACTCCTGTCCTTTCAGACCCATATCTTGCCCGTGGCAGGTCGTGCACCCCTTTACCGCATCTCGACTCCTCGGCTGACCTGACGCGTGGCATTCGCTGCTAGATAGGCTCTCCAGCCGGGCCAACCGCGGGCCAGGTATCCGGGCCCTGGAGCCCACCAACCGCACGAATGCGGCGACCGCCGTCTACGCTTGCTTCGACAGGTCCGTGGGTAGGTGGTTCGCGAGGCGATACCCGACGCGGAGCAAGTGCAGATCGTGATCGTGGATCGACTAGCTGCGGTGTATGTCGGTGTGACGGCGGCAGCACGATGTGTGCGGACGGGACACGACGCCCCTGAGCCCGCCCCGGGGCCGCAGCCCCTGCCGGAATCTGCGGTCGTTTCCCATGGCGACACTCGCATATTGCAGGTCTTCCCTTCGCGCGCTCAGGATAGCCAAAGTCACAACCCACTCTATGAAGAGGATTTGTGTTCCGCTGGCGGCGATGCTCTTGTCTGGCACGTCTGGTGCTGAAAAGCCAGGTTGCGTGGACCGTTGTTTGTGCGTGATCTGGCAGAGCCCGTTGCGCACTCAAGGTGGTTGGAGGTCTGCGTGCGGCAGGCGCCAAGCGCGGCATAGGGCTCGCTCGCGGGTGGCGCCATGATCGACCTGGCCTCCCGACGGCGAAACTAGGGCTCGTGATCGTTGGTGCTCTGAAGCTCGCGGACTTGGTCTGACCGAGGATCACAGAAACGGAGGTCGTGAGTTATGCCTAACGCCGTCAAAGACGATCCGACCCTGGACGAAGAGCTGACGCGCACATTTGTGGATGCGACCCATCGCACCGGTGTGAAGGTGCATGCTTCCACGGCGACGGACCCGGCAGATGGGCGACGCACGATCAAGCTGGTTGCGGTTGATCGGACCACAGGCGAGCGAATCGTTGCCCAGGGCCCGGACTGGCGCTCGGCAACTGCGGACCTCGCCCGACAAGCGGGATTCGAGCTCGAGGAATAGCCGAGCAGTTCTATGGATCGTTTCAACGTTCGGTCGTGGCCACGGAATCGACGCCTAGCGCTCGCCGCCCCAGGGGTGAACCGGGCGGGGTCGATGGTGACCGAAGCGCACGGCGAGCCTGGCACCTGAAAGGGCCACAGATGCGTGCTTGTAGTTGAATGGCAGAAAGGGACGAATGATGCACGCTGCAGTTGCAGTCTAACGAGAAGCGGAGGAGACACTCGAAGCGCCTCCGAGGAATCAGTTGGGGATTCGCGTCGATGGCCATCGTCCTGGAATCAGTCGCCTATCACACCAGGCTTCTACGCTGCGCTCCCTGCGGATTCCACGAGCGGTGGCGGTTGTGGGCGCCCCGTGGACGCCCCGCAGGGATGGCCATGATGTTCCTGCAAACCTGAAGGAGGGAGGCTTCCAAGACAAGATGGTCCCGGTGAACCCCGCAGGCGAGGAGATCCTGGGCTTGCCTTGCTGCAAGGATCTGAGGATGTACGGCGGCATGGTCGATCTCAGCGTGATCGCTGTACCCTTAGCCGTCGTTCGAGATGCCGTTGAGGCCCCGACACACGCGGGCGCAGGGGCCGTAACAGTGATCACGGCGGGCTTCAAGGAAGCCAGCCCTGAACCCAATTGACGTCCTGGGCGACGCAGAGCGTGACTGCAGGCAAGCTCTACTGCAGCGCTTCGGAGTCAGCTCTACGACGGCGCAAAGGAGGTCCTCGGCAAGAGGCACGGACGGATGTCGCCCGACCGGAATGAGGAGAAAGCAGCTCACCGCGCGCGCCGAAGCCGTACGATCAGGCGTTTCAGCAGCTCGGCAGCACGGCAGAACGGATGCGGTTCGATTCGACGCTTCCCAACACCTTCTCCAAGCCCCGGCGGGCCCCGGGAGTGTCAACCCCTGTCGAGAGGGACTGCGGGGACTGCCGGATCTCCATAGCGTGTCGAATCCAGCACGGCTTGAGCTGAGGCGCAACAGGAAGTAGGATCAACTTCGGCTCTGACGCAACGCTGGACGAGACGAGAGCGATGGCAATGCAACATGAAAGGAACCGTCAAGCATGGCACCCGATCCCCTGACCCCGTACGGCAATCGCCCGATGGTCACGCCTATCGTCAATGCCGTCAACTACGAATACGCCTCATTCGAGGTCCTTCGCCAGATTACCGACGGCGAGATTGACGGCTACACCTACCACCGGGATGACAATCCGACCGTGCGTGAGGTGGAACGGAAGATCGCCGCGTTGGAGAGGGCCGAGGACTGCGTCATCTGCACGACCGGGATGGCTGCGTGCGCGATGGTCTTCCTAACGTACCTCAAGGCCGGGGATGGCCTCGTCATCTTTCATGACACGTACGGGGCAAACTACAAGGTCTCTCTCATCCTCGAGCGGCTGGGGGTAGACATTGCCTGGGTGGATGCCGACGATGCCGGGCTGATCGACCAGCAGATCAGGCCAAACACGAAGATGATCTTTCTTGAGACTCCCAGCAACCCTCTCTGCAAGATCATCGACATCGCCGCCGTCCGCAAGGCGGCCGACCGCGTTGCTGCCATGGTTGTCGTGGACAATACGTTCGCCACGCCGTATCACCAGAACCCGCTCGACTTTGGCGCCCACCTCGTGGTGCATAGCGCCACCAAGGCCCTCGGCGGCCACAACGACATCATGGCGGGCGCAATCGCCGGATCGAAGCAGCACTACAACGACCTGTGGTTCACGCGCCAGGCCATCGGCACGACGCTGGATGCCTACTCCGCCTTCCTCTTGGACCGCGGCCTCAAGACGTTCGAACTGCGCGCCGCGGCCATGGCTCGCGGGGCGCAGACGGTCGCCGAGTTCCTGTCCGATCGCCCAGAGATTTCGCGGCTCTCCTACCCGGGTCTCCTCAGCCATCCAGGGAACGCGATTGCCACTCGCCAGATGCAGCGCGGCTTCGGCGGACTCCTCGCGTTCGACGTGGGCGAAGATGAGGAAGACGCCAAGCGTTTCATCAAGAGTCTCAAGACGATCTACCACGCCGTTAGCCTTGGGGCTACCGAGTCACTGATCTGTATCCCATATCTCACGACCATGCTCTACCTGCCGCCAGAGCGGCGCACGATCTTTGGGGTAAGGAAGAACACGGTCCGGCTTTCGGTGGGTCTTGAGCCGCCCGAAAGGCTTGTAGCGGATCTGGAGCAAGCGTTGGCGTCGGTATCGGAGGGAGTTGTACTGGATGGCTAGTGTTCTTCTATGCGTCTTCTGATGGGACACGCGTGCGCCAAGTGAATGACGTGTAGGGGAGCTCTCGACCTGGGGATTAGCTCATGGGACCTTATGTCCAAGCCATCCGCTCGCGTATCGGTCACGAACGGCTTCTTCTACCGGGAGTGCGCGCAATCATCTTGAACGACCGCGACGAAGTACTGCTTCAGTTCAGGACCGACCTGCACTCCTGGGGCTTGCCCTCTGGCTCAGTAGAACTTGACGAGACGGCTGTGGAAGCCCTGCGGCGCGAGGTGCAAGAGGAGACCGGGCTTGAGTTGCGCCACGCCGAGCCGATGGCCTTGTACTCCGGCCCCAGCCAGAGCCACAAGTATCCCAATGGGGATGAGGTCCAGGGCTTTGCGATAGCCTTCATCGTACGCGAGTGGGCCGGAACGCCCCGCGCTGATGGGGTCGAGGGTTCCGAGGTACGTTTCTGGCCGCTTGATGACTTGCCCAAGCGCCTCGTGCCGATTCATGCTCAGACACTGGCCGATTTCCAGAGCTATCAAGGCGGCTTCCTGATCCCGAATGATGAGGTCCAGGCGGGTAGGGGATGACCCGAGGGCTGCCTCCTTGGGCCATGCGCTTGTCGACGAGCGCGGGGAAGAGAGCTTGTCGTCTGGCTTGTCGTTTCGCTTGTCGGAAAGGGGCTCACCGGCAGCCATACCGGAGCCAGTGGGTGGGCCCCGAGCGTCGACGTGACGGCGCTGGTGATAAGGGCGGAAGCCAGGAGCCAAGCGGCACTTCAGACGGTGAAGGACGAGGCAAGTCAACCCATGTCAGCGATCTTGGCCAACAGCGGGCGAAGGGATTCGAACCCTCGACGTCCAGCTTGGGAAGCTGGCATTCTACCACTGAATTACGCCCGCAACTATTTATTTTTCAGGCCCTTGTGTGATTCGGTCGGCCCTGGTTTTGTTGCCAGAATCGGCCCCAATCGGCCCTTCTCAGCCCTTTTGTTGCCACCCGCCTTTCTTTCTGGTATGCTGTTGACGTCATGGCGAAGCACCGAAAACGACGGTTGCCCAAGCTATCGGAGAAGCCCGAACCTGGAACCGGGCGCTATTATACATCATACCGCGGGGAGGATGGCAAGCCCCGGCGTAAGCGTTTCTCTGCCGACCGCGGCGCCTCCGAAATTGCGTACCACCGGTGGGTTGTCGAGTACTTCGATGAAGAGGCCACTATCACCGTCAACGGGATCGATGCCGGTAGCGCCGACAAATCCCTTCCGGTGATCGCCAACGCCTACGTCCAGCATGAGAAGAACCGTGTACGACCCGATGGCGGGAGGCGGGTCAAGGGGACGATCTCGCAGCGCGTGTCTCACGACAACAAGCGGCAAGTCGTGGCGATTCTTCGCTGGTGCAAAGAGCGGTTCGGCGATCGCCTCAAGACCGAATCCTTCGACCGGCTCATGACGGCCACCGACTACGAGGCGCTGATGCTGCACTTCGCCGGGCGGCTGTCGGACAGCCAGATCAACAAGCATCGGCAACGGTTCTGGGAGATCGTTCGCTTCGCAAAACGAGCGCCCTTCGAGGTCGTGCTTCCCTTCGATCGAGATGATGTGAGGAAATTCGGTGGTACGGAAACACGCAAGCAGCGGATGCTGCCGACCGTCAAGATGATCCAGGACCTCCTCAAGGCGGCGACCTTGCGGCAGCGCCTCTGGATCTGGATGGGCCTGGGTCTCGGCTTCGGCAACGATGACTTGGCCCGCGCCAGGTCGATACACTTCGATAAGGACAGCTACGACATGAGCCGGGGCAAGACCGGCTTCCAACGATACGGCGAGATGCGCCCCATGGTGTGGGCCTGGCTCCAGGCCTATCTGAAGGAGAATCCGAGGGAGGAGGACGAGCCGCTCTTCGTCACCAGGACCGGCGAGCCCCTTGTTTGGGTCAAAAGCAAGACCGAGGACGAACTGATCAACGGCGTCAGGTCAAGGCTACCGACCGAGACACCCTACAAGCGGAGCGACGCCGTCGCTCAGTCGTGGAAGCGGCTGAAGAAACGAGCGGGCCTCGAGGACTGGGAAGAAGGCTTCTACGTGTGGCGGCACCTGGGAGCAACGGCTTACGCCGCGAGGCCCGGTACGGGCATCGCCCAACTCAGGACCTTCCTGGGCCACGGGAAGTCCGACGCCGCCGATGAGTACCTCAAGCCCCTCACGCCTGCAACCAAGAAGGTTGTGGCTTGGGTCAATAAGGTGCTCGACGCCTCAAACGCTGACGCGTGGAAAAAGAAGGTATGATCGCTACTCAAAGAACTCCCGCATCGCGGGATCGACGTCTTCCAGGTTTGCGGGAGGCCTCTTGATGCCTGGCCTCTTGGGTTGAGGGCGCCTCTTGGCCTCGGCGCGCAGGACCTGCTGAACGTCCGATGGAAGGACGTACCGCCTTCCGTCTCTTCGGATACAAGGCAGTTCTCCTTTCGCTATGAGCCTCTCCACGTGGTTACGCCTGCACCGCATGGACTTGGCGGCCTCGTCCAGACTGAGGGGCCGAAGCTGTTCGACGGGATCGAGGGTCGCCCGAAGCCCGTGCAGAACCTCGACTAGCTCATCGAGGAGATTCCCGGAGAACACGTTGTTCGAATTCCTGTCGGCCATTTCCGGAGCCGTGTCAGCCTCGCGAGATTCAGCGGAATCTGCCTAGATCCTCTTCCCTTTTCCCACGGCGTTTCCTCTTTCCTGCCGGCCGCTCCCGCCGCAACAGGAAGGTCCTCCACGCCTCGCTACACGGTAAACGCACCGGCTTGCTGAAGCAGCTTAACCGTGCCTGGCGCGAGTTCGTCCCGTCGGGCCTTGTGTCCGCAATGCGAGCGACTGCCAGCATTTCTAGCTGGACGTCATCGCAGATTTTCCTCGGTCACACGTTCAAGGAAGCGGTCCAACTCCACCCTTCGGTAGAAGAGCCGCTTGCTCACTTGAGTAGCCCTAAGGACTCCTTGATCCCTGTAGCGGCGGAGTGTGGCTGACGGATCAGCAATCTCCACCGTGTTCAGCCGTAGGTACAGGATCGCCTCCTCCTCCGTGAGCAACTCAGGGCACGGCTTCGCTGGATTGCCAGGAAGAATCGCGGGCGCGATTATGTGCTGCGAGTCATTCATTTGATTCATCCTGTCGTCTCCGAAGGCCCGGCTCTACCCGGCATTGCCTTCCCCAGACCGATTACACCAGCGTCGTGCCGTCCTGCTCAGAAGGGCAGGTCCACGGATTCCCGATACCATCGGCCTAGCAAGTACACCTGCCACACAGTCGCGATCGGCATCGCCATGAGTTCGAAGTCGCTCAGAATCTGCTGGTTGTTGTGGCCGGGCATCCACTGCTCGAGGCCAGGTAGGTCCGTCATGTAGGCGATCACCGCCATCATGCCGCCGAGGACTGACGGCAGCACTACGTTTGCCGGCGGGATGCATCGCCTCCTGAAGTCGGCCCAGATGGCCATGGATGTGCACAACACCGCGATCAAAACAACACTCGGCGCGGCGCAGTGTCCTCGCGCAGAATCGTAGACCCGCCAATTCTGCGCATAAGCATGGATCAGGAAGTTGCCCAACAAGATGAGGGCGACACATGTAATGAAGGGGCGCCACGGCGATACGGCACGCCGGTCCCATCGCCCGATCGACGGCAAACGATCGTTGCTGAGGGGGTCTCGGCAACCACCCGAAGCACGTGCACCAGGCAGATAGTCCGATTGGTCGAATGGGTCGCGCATGATTCAGAACTCCTGGACGTAGGTCCTTTCACCCACCTGACGGCGAGTTGCCGTGCCGCTCGCGGTGCAGGACACAATCCTTCGAGCAGAACGGCGATACAGCGGGCTGGTTGCACCTATGACCTCTGTACCCCTTGGCATATGCCGAGTCGATCTGCTCGGTGATCTCCTCGTGCGTGATGATCGGCTTGCCGTCCTTTGGCTTGTTCTTGGTGGCCCAGGCCGTCAGGACCCTGATGGCCATGTCGTGGGGAAGACCCGCCTGCTGGAGGCTCACGGCAAGACGGAAGCAGGCAAACCGCTGGTTCTGTGCGACTCCCTCGGCCAGAATCCGTTGAGCGCATATCGGCAGACCAATCGTACACACCTTGTGGTTCGTCGAGGGAACAGCGATGCTGGCTTGGTCACCACCACGCCTGTTGAGTTTGTTGACGCGGATGATGTCGTCGAGGAGGGCTTCGCTGACGGACTTGATGTTGTCAAGGAAGTCCCACTGGTTCGGATACGGCTTGGCGCCGTTGCCCAAGTCGAGGAAGACGGTCCGTCCTTCCGGTACGGCCCGACCGAACAACGGCGCGAGGATGAAACTGTCATGGCCGTCGCTTGTGTTGAACGAATCCTGTTTGGGGAAGACATCCGTGCTTGGATGACCGATCTCACCCAAGAGGTGTTGCATGACCAGCCTGGCCTTGGCTGACGGGACACCGGGCTCCGGGAAGAAGACCCAGACGCGGTAGCCCTTTGACTTGCGCCGTTCCACGTAGGCTAGGATGCCGTAACCTCGGCACGCGGCGACGAACTCCGTTGGCGGACGTAGGTCTTCGTCATCAAAGACAGCCACGGCGGTGCGGGTCCGGTCACCATCAAGAAGGCATATGACGTACGGCTGCCTGCCTTGGAGATGCCAGAAGATCACCTCATAGCTGACGTGCTTGTTGACCACACAAGCACTTCCGGTTTCGACGTCGTACGTCCCGTAGACCTCTTTGTGGCCGGCAATGACCTGGCGGAAGAGCTTCACTTTCTCATGAGCCTTCCGCTTGGTTCCGCGCATCGTCTCAGCGTTCCCGAGGGCCCCTAGTCCGGGCAAGGCTGGGCTCGTGTTGTAAGCATCCGGAAAGAGCATGGGGTTGCTACTCAGCAAACACTGGGGCTCGATGCCAGACGAGCTCAACGCCCGCCTCTACCCTGTAGGTGGGGTAAGCCTTTCTCAGAAGCTGTCTCGTGGATGTCGATCTACCGGAGGCAGTGCTGGGGATTTGTGTCGACGCATTTCTGAGGAACCGAGATGGTGTGTAGCGAAGAGAATGCGACTGTTCGGCTCAGCCCCAATAACCCGCGGATGGCCTGGGCCAACGGCTCCCCGACCACCCGCGGCACGGGGGATGTTGCTCAGGAATCCAGAGCAGCGCGGGTCACGTCTCAGCGTCGTCATGCGCTCCAGCCGCTGTCTGAAGCTTCCTTCTCTTCCGAGCGTTCGGATTGCCTGGCCCTCAGTCTCTCCACCTCTTGCGTAGCCCAGTCCGCAGCCCGGCTGACGTGCGGCAGGTCCCGTTCCGTGAAGCTGCTGGTTCGCTGCCATTGATGGTCGCGGTCAAGGTAGCTGCGGGTGATCGAGATTTGAATACCACACTTCTTGGGTATCATCCCTGTTGCTCTGGCGGCCGAAGATCGCCACCTGGACACGATCAAACTGTCTTCTTGCAAGGGGCTTGTTGGATGATTCCTCGACGTCGTTTGGCTGATCGAACGGTACCGACATGGTTACTGTCCTCCACTTGGAGATTCTGCCTGGCGGACACGATATCCGCCTCTACCATGTAGGTGGGGGAAGCCTTTCTCAGAACGTTGCCTCGTGGAGGGTGGGACTACGGCAGGTAGAATTCGATGCCCGGATCGTACGGACCGAGCTGGGGGTCCATGTCGGGTTCGGGCGGGCCGTCGTGGCCACCTTGGAGAACGTCGAACGCTTCGCAGATCCGGACGCTTCGGTCGTACATCTCGTCCAGTTCGATAGAGGTCAACCCGTGCAGCTCGTAGGTCTCGGCAGCTGCCTGTTGGTCCTGCATGACGGCGTGGATGTCCTCAGGGTAGGGTGTCCCGCGGATATCGTGACTCGCCCAAAGCCCGCCGATGATTTCGTCCATGCGTTCTGGCTCTGACCCAAGAACGAACTGGCATCGATTGCAGACCTCAAATTCGGTACCGTCGTCCGGGTCTCGGAACTCGGACACGCTGTCGCAGCCGCAGCGCTCGCATTCGTGGGCGGGATGCAAGTGTTCGTCCATAGTCAGGGTCCTCCATCGCAGACGGCATGCTCGTAGCACGCCACTACGGTTGGTTTGAAGACTTCCGGATCGATTCGGCAGGTCGGGTCGAGCTGATGCGCGTTGCGGAAGCTCAGATCGGCTTCGCGGCGACAGCCCTTGATGAAGAGGACGGCGCCCTGATAGAGGCACGCAACCGCCCTGTCCTTTCTCGACGCACGTGGATGCCTGATGATCTGCTGGGCGAGGATCAGGCAGTGCTCGTATTCGAATCGGGCGTAGAGCTCGGCGATCTGATTGACCGATGGCGCCGGGGGCACGGCGTGCGTCGCGACGTACCGCCAGCCTCTTCCCGTCCCGCGGCTCGGCCTGGACCGAGGCTGTCTCGTGTGGTTCGGTCCGGTTATGCCGTTCACGGCCGTGCAGACGACCATGGCGGGCGCTCGAACGGCGAGGTCGCCGACGGCCTGGCATCCGCTCGGGAGCCACACGACGATCAGCAAGATGGTCGCCCTGATCATCGGCAGTCCTCCTGTCGAACGGCGCGAACGGTCAAACGTCCGGCCGTGAAGTCATAGGCCACGACGGTCACCATGCCGCTTGTAATCAGCACGCTGATAGTTCGGGATACGCCGGCGCGGGTTGCCATCGTCAGCTCGTGGCGTCCAGCCGGCAGGCGTTTGGGCTGGAGCCACGGCGCATCGTCGAGGTAGACCGAGTCAAGGTGGACGCGAGCCCAAGGGTTCGTCTTCAGGACAAGCCAGCCATAGTCTGATGCCATGCGACCCGACTGTGCCGTACGGTCCACGACGAGCGGCGTTCGATGGATGATGATCTCATGGCTGGCGGGCGAAGGACGGGGCGCGGGGCGCTGCACGTGAGCGCCGTCATCTAACAGATGCCGCTGCTGCGGGATGGAGACCGTTGCAGATCGAGGCTCGCGCTTCGGTTCCAGTGACTCAGGATCCGGAAGAAGGAGCCTGACCGCTGTTTTCGCGACAGCGGGCATGACCAGCGGCACCCGTCTCCGGTACCTCGCTCGCGAGTAGTCAGGGGGCGGTTCCGACGCATCGTTCCAGGCGTTTTGGACTGAGGCCACGTAGGGCACAGTGAGCCAGACAGCCAATCCACAAACTGCCAAGACGGTGACGGCCGTGACCGTTCTGGCAGTCACGAAGGGTTGCAGTCGGCACGCCACTGCCCTCCCCAGTCTAAACGGCGCTCCGATGACCCTTCCGATGGCGGTCGAGAGCCCCGTAAGAAATGACCTGGCCAGGCCTACGACTTGGCTCGGTCGGCACGCTGCGAACGCACGGGCCGGTGACCGCGCGTGGGCGGCTCCCGACGTTGTTCCCTGCGCTGCCTGAGAAGCCCTCCGAGTGGGCTTGCTCTGAGGTGGAGTGCTGGTGGGAGACGCGTTCCCAGTCAGAGTATAGTACGCGTCTTGGGCCCTGCGGATCTTCTCGGTAGCGGCATCGCGTTCCTCTGGTTTGAGTCCGTGCTGAGCTTGGCTGACGTACTCCTTGCGGACCCGCTGGAACGCTTCGGAGATCTCGTCCTCCGATGCATTGGGACCCAATCCAAGCACCCGTAGAGCTTCGCGTGGTGTCATGTCCACGAGCCCTCACTTGACCAAACGCCCTGCGATCTCGTTCTGGAAGTACTCGACCAGTTCGCCGCGATCGTGAATGAACCGGTACAGGATGTGCCCCTCATGAATCGACGCGACCCTCTTGAGCAGCTGTTCGTCCACATCGTCATGAGTATTGCCAATTCCGATCGTCTCGATAACGACGCCCTGCTCCTTCAGGACCGTTGCCGTGGCGCGAGGGTCTCCGCCGTGGCCATCAGTCATCACGATCAAATGGGTCGGAGGGAGGTTGCGCCCAGCCAAGAGCTGCTGAACGGTGAGAAGCGGTGCTCGGAGGTCTGTCCCGCCGTGAGCATGAACGCCTCTGAGCACAGGCTCAAGCAGATGGCGCGCCTGGCTGACCCATGCGAAGGGTATGCGGATCTCGGCCCAGGTGTTAAAGGTCAACAGTGTGACGCGGTCGTTGGTGTTGCACCGGATTCTTGAGTCGAGGAGGGATGCAACGGCCTCTTTCGCGGCGTCAAGCCTCGTCACGGTCCCGCACGGTTCTGCCATGCTCCCCGAGCGGTCGACTATGATGACGAAGCTTGTGTCGGGCACGTCGAAGCAGTCGGGGATCGCGCCGGGGCTTGCCTTCACCAAGCGGCTCGCCGAACGCCGTAGACTTTCAAGGAAGGACATCAGGCATTTCTCCTTACGAGGGAACAGGCGGCAGACCGTTCTGGCCCCTGCCGCCTGCTCCGAACCGCTGTGTCTGGATTACTGCTGCTGATCGTTCAGCTCGAGGGCTCTCTTGATCGTCGCCTCCACGCGTTGCCCGCTGATCGTGTCCGTAGCAGATACCCCCAAGATGGCTTCGGTGCTGAGCGTGTACTTGATCTGAATGCGACCTGCATCTACCGGCCCAGGGGGCAAGTCGCGGATGACCATCTCGCCGAGCATCATACAATCCTCGGGATCGGCTTCGTGTTCGCCTTGCACCACAGTGATCTGGGCCTGGCTCTGGTTCTCATGCTCAAGCTGGAAGGTGTCTTCTTTTTCAGCGGGTAGCGGCGTGTTCTTCTCGATCAACACGACGTTTCGGAGGTGTCCCGTGCGGGAGTTCACCGCTAAGACGCCAAGCGAATGGGCATTGACGCCGGTTACCTCGAGTGGCGGAGGCAGGACCTTCTGGCCGTTGGCATCGACGATCTGCATTCCTCCGTCCGAAGCGACCTTAGCCGCGATGGCGGCCGCCCCAAGGGCGACCGCGTGGTCGGGAACGATGTCGATACGGGGCTCTTTGCCCGAGAGATCCTTCAGCATCTTTCGGATGGCCGGAATGCGAGTGGATCCACCCACGAGGATCACGTCGTTGATCTGTGACCACTTGAGTTTGGCGGCTGACATCGCGCGTTCGACGATGGCTTTGGTCTTGCCGACGATGGGGGCTATCAGGACGTCGAAATCCTCGCGCGTCAGATCGATCACCAGACGTTTCCCCTCAGCCGCAACCATGATGGACGCAGTTTCTGCGGAGCTCAGGTCTTTCTTCGCCCGCTCACACCTCTCTCGGACGTCGTACCACGTTACGAGGTCCTTCTCGGGCGAGATGGTGATGCCTGTCTCCACCTGGAACTGCTCGGTGACCTTCGCAAGAATAAGGTCGTCGATGTCCCCACCGCCGAGGTCTCGGTCCCCGTCCGTGGCAATAACGGTGATACTGTCCCCCTCGATCCCGACAATAGATACGTCACATGTTCCTCCGCCTATATCGTAGATTACGAAGGTGCCGTCCTCGCCCTTATCCAAGCCGAAGGCTACGGCGGCCGCGGTAGGCTCGTCCGCGATTTGAAGGACGTTGACGCCAGCCAATTCCCCCGCTCGTTTCGTGGCCAACCTAGCCGCCTCTTCGAAGTATGCAGGCACGGTGATGACCACACCAGAAACCTCCTTCCCGGTGAGATCCTCAGCATCCTGAACGAGCTTGCGGACGACACAGCTTGACAGCGTCACGGATGTCTGGGCGTTACCAGTATCCGGGTGGATCAGGACTGGGATGGGATTCCCTTGGGAATCTACTTTGCCCATCTGCCGCTTGAAGCGGCGAGCAGTATACTCCGGCTCAAACCGAGCCTTATTAACGGCGATTGACCCGATGAGGATACTTGTCTCGTCCTTGCAGTTGGCCACCGAATCCGTGAATTCTGATCCTTCAGCGTTCACCAATGTGCGGGGCTCGCCACCTGCTTTGAGTTCGGCGATGACGCTGTAGTCAGTGCCGAGGTCGAGACCAAGAACGCACCCTGTCCTAAGAGGCACAATCTCCAACTTGCCCTTCTTCTTCCTGCCCATAGTCACTTCTCCTTGGTTAGTTTGTAGACCACGACCCATTCAGGGCGCAGGACCGTCCCGCACCACAGATAGCCGGGCCTTAGGATCTTGCTGACATGGCCGTCGCGCTGAGGATCTGATGTGGGCTCGACGCTGACGATCTGCTGATGTCTTGGGTTGAACTGGCCAGCGGGGGCTTGGATTGGGATCACGTCGAGCTGGCGGAGGATCGACAACAGCTCCTGAGACAGCGATGTGAGTACGGCCTCGGCCTGCTGATGGAGTTGCCGGCAACCAAGGTGGCCGTGAAGCTCAGGCTCTCGATGGTACGAGGCGCTCAGGAACTCCCGTTCGGCCAGGACGCGGTCTCGCATGGCCACGAGCTGGTCGACGATGGGACGCAGAATGGTCTTCCGGGCGGCATCGCTCGTTGCCTCGGTGAGCTGATCCTTCAATTCGCCGAGGCCCGTTTGTAACGCTCGCTCAAGCGAGGCGGTCACGCCCTGCTGGAGCCTGTCCATCCGCTCGCCGAGATCGACGCTTAAGGATTGGCTCAGTTGGTGGATGTGTTGCGCCATGTCAGCCGTGACGCGTTCGATGACCAAGCAGATCTTTTCGTCGGCCGCCTCTTCCGCCTGCCGGATGTGCTCTCCGATCCGTACCAGTTCTTCACGGATCGAGCCGGCCGGGGGCGGGCCCGGTGTTGTCGGCGCCCTGTGCGTGCACGCTGGCGTCTGATCACGCCGCCGGCCTTTCCCGCGTCGGGCCAGGCCGATCAGGCAGGCCGGTACAGCAATGACAAAAGCAACCAAGAGAACCGGTTCGAGCATGATGTCTCCTCCTGTTTCGAGAATGGCTAGGGGTCTCGGCGCTTACCGAAGGCCCAAACGATCGCAACAAGGACGATTCCGAGCGTGATCAAGGACTGGAGTGGCCGTGCGTCACTGTGCAAGCCGAATAGCTCATGAAACGTGGCAGGGAACTTGAGCTGCTGGGTCAATACAGCCAGCAGGATTATCACGAGGGGAACGAGAATGACTTCGCTTCGAAACCGCATGGTCTGTCTCCTTAGTTCGGGGCCTATGGCGTGAGGTCTCGCGTCAGCTGCTGCCACTCTTCGACGAGGTCCCCAAGATCCACGTCCGTCGCCGCCAGCTCAGGCTGGCGTTTCTTCCCGGCGTGGGCGCGCTCGTTCCTTCCGTTCGTGTGTCGCACGGCTAACCGTCCTTCGGTCGAAAGAGCATCCATGCGGCGTAGGCGATCATGACCAGCGCCGCCAACTCGAACACGGGTGGCATGTAGAATCGCCGTGGGCCGACGAACGGCAGGGTGTCGAACAGGGAGAATCGCGCGTGGCCCCGCACCCAGACCAGCAGGACTCCGATTAACCAGACTACGGCCACCACCTTGACGTACTTCATATGGGCACCTCCTGACTCGAGTCGCTCTGTAAGACATAGGAGGAAAGGCATCTGAGGAAGGGTGCCCGGTTTGGCATCCGCTGGGAACGTGCGTGACGATTCAGGAGGTGCTATCCCGCCTGGAATGCCGCTGCGAAAGGCTTTCCCCATTGAGCTTGTAGGAGTCGTACGTCTGTAAGGGCCATCCCCTGTTCGGAGGACACCGTCATGGCGAAGAAACGGTCTACAGAGCTCGTGTACGGGGGCTATCCGGCGCTGGCCGCCTCGCGATGGACTGCGGCACAGGTCGCCGACGTCAGCCGACCGGATGACAAGATCGTACGCTTCGAACTCTCATTCCCAGACGATCCCCTGCAGGACGGCCGCGTGCTCGTCCACGAGTTGCCGGCCGTGCTGGCCCCGGGCACTTCCCTCGAGCAGTGGCTGGTCGATGCGTTCGCCGTACAGCTTCACCGAGGCCAGCCGTTCGACCTTGCCGACCTGGTGGGCCAGACCGTCATGATCAAAGTCAACAAGCCTGGCCCCGACGGTGATCAGACGATCGTCAAGGTCAAGGCCGCCGAGACGAACAGCGCCAGCTCCAGGCCCGTCAACGGTCCGGAGCCGAAGGAGGTATGACGATGGGCTTCTCGGATATCCTCGACGTCGCCATCAACGTGGCGCGCTGGCTAATCATTCTCGTCGTCGTGTACGTCGCGATCGTCGTCATTCCGATCGCCGTCTACATCGCCTACGACATGCTGTCGTGGGTCGTTGGGTTCATGCGGCTCGCTCTTGGAGTCTAGGAGAGAACCATGCCATACGGACGACAACACCGTCGGCCGCTGCAAGGATCTTCCGGAAGGACCGTAACGACCCAGTTTGTCAACGCTGACATGAGCCCTGGTGTGTCTGTGGATTACACCGAGCACACCGCAATGACGCCAAACGGCGACGTGCACACGGCCAAGCAACACTGCAAGCTCGAGTTGGCGTGCGGATGCTTGTGGCCGGACACAGAGGTCCACGGCGTGTGCTCTGTGTGTGTGCAGACTCAGCCCAATGCCAGCGTCTGCGAAGCCCATCATGTCGTCTGCGAATGTGGCGCTTCAGTCTGTAGGAAGCATAGCCGTGCGTTTCCAGAAGACAGTGGCCGGCGCCTCTGCATCCCATGCTACCGCAAGGAGAAGAACAGAGCTTTCTTCGGCTCGTTCCTCTGCGCTCTCGGCCGCGCGATCTGCTGGATCTTCTTCAAGCATCCGGAGTAATTCGCTATGGCTCAATCAGACGATCGTCGCAATCGATGGTACCGTATCCTTGCAGCCCTGCAAAAACGGGCCGACGTGCTTGGCGCCCGCAGGGACCCTGACATCGACCATTACTTGTGCTTGCTCGAGGAAGACCTCGCGGACCCCAGCTTCGCTGAGGTCGTATCGCTAATGCTGGACGAGTATGAAGAAGAGCAACGACATAACCCGAACTACCTTGAACGAGCACCGGAGGACGAGGAAGAGTTGTACGGCCCTGGTGGTGGCCCGGACTTCCCATTTGGCAGGACGACAGAGACACAGGTTCCCTACGCGCCTCGAATCGTCCACGACTGCAGCAACATGGTTCTGACTGGGATTGCTGGCGCCGGGAAGACGACGGGGGTGATGCACGTCATCGACGGCGTCTTTGGGAACTATCGAAGCGTTGCCACAATCGTCTTCGACATCAAAGGCGACCTCACCTGCGAGGCCACGCACAACCATCCGCATGTCCACGTCCATAAGGCCCGCAGCTTGAGATTCAACCCGCTCCGCCCGCCGCCGGGCGTGCCGCTCGAGGAATGGCTGACAAAGGCTGCAACCATCATTGTGGGGTACAGGGGGCTGAAGAAGTCACGCCACGTCTTGCTCCAGGGCATGAAGCGCCTGTGCCAACATTTCGGTGTCGACAGGGACCCGAGCAAGCCGTGGCCTAGCCTGCCCAATGCACTGGACTACGTCATGCGGATGCCGGGCTCTTCGTTCAGCAAGCATGCCGACTACAAGGGAAGTCTGGTCAACGAACTCCAAGGGCTTCTCGATGACACCGGTGAGATCTTCGACACCTCCGACGGCATCGACATCGACGCACACATGCTGACGCCCGGCGGGATCTTCGTGCTGCAGATGGAGACGCTCGACGTCCCCGCCCAGCAGGTCATCATCAGCCTCATCGTCATGTACATCATCCACGCCCGGATCGCTCGGAACGTCCGCAACCCTCCGCTGGAGGTCCTGATCGTTCTCGACGAAGCGCAGTTGGTGCTTAGCCTGGCGGCGGACAGGGCGTCGGCCAACGGTATCGCGCCCGTGGCCCAGGCCGTCATCGCCGGCCGGGAGATGGGGGTCGGGTTCATCATCGTGCCCCATCTGCTTCCTGACATCTCGCGAGTCGTCTGCGCCGAGGCCAAGACGTTGATGACCGTCGGCGGTCTGGGCGACTCGGATAGCATCGAGATCGCCTCCAGGATGATGAACCTTCCTGCACGGGCAAAGACCATGATCCCTCGGTTGGGCCGGGGCCAAGCCCTGGTGCGGGAGATCGGAAAGGGCGGGTCCTACTCCGACGCGTTTCTCGTCGACATCGACCCGCCGACGATCGCTAAGGACGCCGTCGATGAGCCGACCCGCCAGCGCCTGATGGCCGAGAAGCTCGCGCGGTTCCCGGCCACACCATCCAAGCCGCTCGAGGACTATCCGCCCCTGATGGCTGAGCTACGGCCGCGGAAGCGAGGACACAAACCAGCGTCATCGGCCACACCGGCTGCAACGGACGAGTCCGGGCCAGCTGACGACGAATTAGATCTCTTGTTGGACTGCGTACGCCACCCCTATGACTACATGGGGGAACGCCAGACACGGCTCAATATCAGAGACTATAAGGTCATCCAGCGGGTGTCCGAGTCCCTGCAGCGCGAAGGCTTGGTGTGCCTCCACAGCGTACGGTTGGGACGCAAGACCTTTGGCTTCATAGAGGTCATGGACGAGGGTTTCGCGGCCATTGGCCGTCCGAGGCCCCCGCACTACATCGGGCACGGTAGCTTCGTCCACACGCTCCTGATGAACCGTGTTGCGAAGTACTTGGGCACGAAGGGCTGGACGGGGATCAAGACCGAACACCGAGTCGGGACCGCGGCGCACGCCGTTGACGTCTACGCCCGGAGCCCGAAGGGCGTGACCACCGGGATTGAGATAACGCTGTCCCGCTCCAACGTGTGCTCCAACGCCATGAAAAGCCTCACCGGCCCCGGCGGCGTGGAGCGGCTCATCTTCCTGTGTCCCGTCGGAGACGAGTGCAAGGCCGTCAAGCGGCTCCTGAAGAACGATCCAACGTTGAACTCCTACCAGCGTCGCATCCGCGTCGATCGGATCGACAAGTACTTCTGAGGGCTTACCACTTCAACGGCCGGCGGGCTAGACACCATGATCACCGATGGGCGTGGGCGTGATCGTCAATCGTTTCGATCCGGTGCTACTACCCAATAGAAAGAGCCTGGCAGAGGGTCTCTGCCAGGCTCAGGGGCGTTGGTCACTTCGTCAGCCTACTGACTATCCGTCGTCGGCCGGGTGATGGTCGCCGTCGCCGTCCTCATCGTCGTCGTCGTCGCGCTGGCCGAAGCTATCCAGAACATTAGATCCTCCAACGCGGTGGGCCTTGAGCCAGTCCAGCACCGCCCGCCGCTGCTTGGGCGAATACCCCAGCTTCTCAGCGACCTCCTCGTCAGTGGGGGGCCGTCCGAACTCCTTCGTGAGCCGTTCGCGGCAGGCAAGCCACTTACACACGTTCGTGGGCGGCGGCGGAGGTGTTTTCCCGTCACCATCCGAGAGCAACATGTACTTGATCGTCTCGCAGATAGCCCTGATGTTGGCCTCATGACCCTTATCTAGGATGCGCTCGATCAACATGTCCTTGACGTTCACCCAATCCCCGCAGATACACACCGAGTCCTTTTCCATGCCGAACCTGGCGTGTATCCGCTTGTAGAGCTTACAGACCGCGTTGCAGTTCAGCACTCGTTCCATGCGAGAATCGTGCCTCGCAGCATTCACCGGGATCGGTTTCTCACGGAGCTCGTCGATGAGACCACTGACCTCATCTTCCTCGACACTATCGCCGCGCTGGGCCCAGTAATCCTGGATGGGCTTGATGATCAGGCCCAGGCGATGGGCATCGCGGTCCATCTTCGTGCGCATCGCCGGCAGGTACTCCCACTTGGGATCTTGCAGCGTGTCCGCTGGGGTGTTGTCGACGATCTGCACGGCGATCTGGTTGCCTCTAATGCGCCTCCTGAGGAACAACACGGATTCCCTGAGACGGTCCTCGTCCTCGAACTCACCGACGCTGATCTTGTTGACCGCCCTACATAGCAGCTCATGGGGAAGCTGGACCAGCTCTTCCACAGCGATCGCCTCCATAGACAGGGAGGCAGCCGTACGGAAATCTCCGGCCTCAAACGCCTTCTCCGCCTCACCTGCGACCCACACGGCAAGGTCAACGGAGAACAGCACGTTCAAACCCGGATCGCGGCATAGCTCCCGCAAAGGGCTGTGGCAGTCGTCGTCCTTACGGCGAACCAAAAACCCAGGGTCGTCAGCGCAGCGATTCAGATTCGCGATCGCGGAGTCCGTAAGTCGGCGACAGCTCTTGATGTCCTCATAGGGCTTCTTGGCCCGCAGGCAGGCGATCTCCAAGTCATGGATCTGACCTTCGGCGATCAAATGCGCCACGACAGCCCTCATGGCGCCGCCAAGAATGCCTCGCTTCAACAACCGTCCGTCCGCATTGTCATACAAGCACCCTTCGCCCACACGGTAGTACGGCCTGCCCGTGAACTCGCTCAGCGGAACCCCCGCAACGTGGCGTTCCTTTCCTGGTAGGCCGGCTACCAGCTTCTCGAACCGCTTGACTTGCTTTTCTGTGACTCCGACCTCCTTTCTAAGTCTACCCAGCTGGCCTTTCAAGGCATCGATCGCAGCGGCCAGCATCGCCTTGTTGACAACGACCTCTTCGTTGTCCATCATCGCCGAGTCTCCTTTGGAGTTCGGCGTTCCCGGAACGCCTGGTCTTTGGTTTCCCAGGCCTTCCAGCTGCAGCTGTTGGCCTAACGGCCTTGCCGACGCGTCCGCCGACGCTGTCCATTCTCTTCCGAGCAAGCCGTTAGTGGATGGGCGCATGTGCCCTATGCCGCGCACGCAAGGCGTTGCAATGAAATGGGTTAAGCTTCAGCCTGGAAATCGTGGCAATAGTGACGCGAGGAGAATCCACAGACTGCTGGCCGAGCAACCCCAATCGGTGCACTTCTACCCGGATGGGGAGATGATCGTCGTCAACAAGCAGGTGGTCATCGAAGCGAGCGGCGGACGTGGATCGCACTACAACGCGCTTCTGACCGTTGCCGAGCTCTCCTTGCGATCGAAGGGTGAATTGATACCTGCACCTGAACTGGCGGCCGAGCTACGCGCACGTAACCTCCTCACGCGCCCAGGCGAACCGAAACGAAGACGTCGCCTCAACTGGGACGCCGACGCTCCCGGAAAGGGGCTCTACCAGTTCTTCAGGACGACCCTGGTCAGAACGCAAGGAAGATCGACTAGGATCGGATTCCTACTGCGTCCTTGGGACGGCAGTACATCCCTCGATCAGCGGAAGTGCCTCACACTCGACGGTCCGGGGCCTACACACGCCGACGCGCCTGGGCTTCGCGCACCGTTGAAGGACTTCCTCAAGCGTGTCTTCTACGTTGAATCGATCGACAAGGCGTACGCGTACCGGATCGGCAACGCGAACACGCGCATCTACATCCCCGAGAACGAGTTCTACTTGACAGCAGACTTGCACAACAACACGTGTAACTTCGACGCCTATGCGGATGGGCGGAGGAAGGGTTTTGGGGGCCGCGACTACCTCTTTGACAAAGTCAGCGACCTTGTGAAGGATCCCGGATCCCGATCGGGATATCTCGTCATCTACGGAGAACCAGGAATCGGCAAGTCTGCTTTTCTGGCGGAGTTGATCAACAGGAGACCGCTCGACGTCTTTCACTTCAACATAGCCGCACAGGGAATCAACACGCTCCGGCAATTCCTGGGTAACATCTGCGCTCGGCTGATCGAGAAGTTCAGGCTCGATTACGACAGATTCCCTGACGACTTCGACAAGGACGGCAAGTTCCTCAATCGCGTCCTTGCTGAAGCATCCAGTAGGCTGACCGAATCGGACCACCTACTCATCGCCGTCGATGCATTGGACGAAGTGGACTACTCGGGACGCCCCCCAGCTGCGAATCCACTATTCCTTCCACCAGCCTTGCCTAAAGGTATTTTCGTTGTGGTGACCTCCCGTGATCGTCCCGATCTGACGATCAACGCGCAATGCCTGGCCAAGGAGACTATTGAGCCGCTCTCTACGGATAACCTTGACGACGTTCGAAAGCACCTCGAAGAGTGCCTGAGGCGGAAGGGAATTCGCAAGTGGATCACTGAGAATCGGCTATCCGACTCGGATTTCGTGGATCTTCTTGTTGAGCGGAGCGAAGGTAACTTCATGTACCTGCGGTGCGTCCTTCCGCAGATTGAGGCTGGCGACTATCGCAAGGAGGGCCCAAACGAGCTTCCTAATGGTCTCCGGTCGTACTACATCTACCATTGGAGGAAGATGCAGGACCTCGCCGGAAACAGGCTGGCAGCATCATATGAGCGAGTCGTGTGCGCGTTGGCCGCCGTCAACGAACCCGTTACCGTTCAGGACCTAGCTCGTTGGACCGGCATCGACCGTCACACTGTAGTAAGCATCTTGCGCGAATGGCGGGAGTTCCTTGACAGGACTCGGGAAAGAGAGCCGAAGTATGCGATCTACCACCAGAGCTTCAGGGAGTTCCTTGCAGAGGAGGTCGACCCCGAACTCGCGAACGCGAGCCGTTTGCTGGCGCGATCCGCGCTTGGAAACATCGATCTGGCCCAGTAGATCACTGTCTCAATCTGATATCCAATACGCGCGAGTCGCTTCAATACGTATAGAACTGTTGTGAGCGTGTCGATTGGGCGAGGAATCCAGTGGCCGGTTCATCAGGCAGCAACCCCTTTGTCACGATGCCAGCCATCGATGTTCGACAGCTTCCGTCATGGCTCCTGGGTGGGCACATGTACGAGGAAGCGTGCCGGCTACTCACCAACTTTGACTACCTGGTAAGTCGTGCGGAGCTTTCGGGCGTTAACGGGTTGGCGCTCGAACTGGATCGAGCGTCCACAAGAATCTCCCCTGATGTCCCTGGCTTTCGGTTCCTAGAGTGCCTCGTTCCAGCGTTTCGAAGGCAGATGCACACGTTCAGCGAGGAGCCGTCCTCTCTCTTCCAGCAGATCCATGCCGACCTCTGCGAAGAAGAGGAGTGCCACGAGTGGCTCTCCAAGTGGGGCGCGATCGCGTCGAAGCGTGGGCCTTGGGTGAGGCCCGTGACCAGAACTCCGGCGTTAAAGCAGAGGCGATTGTCTCTCGTCGAACACTCGGGGCAGATCACCAGCATCTCGTTCTCCCAGGGCGGAGACCGCATTCTGACCTCCAGCGCCGATTGCACGTGCAAGCTGTGGGATGTGCAGACAGGAGCTTGTGTCGTTACGTTGGAAGGGCACGGGGAGCCCATCTTTGGCGCTTGCCTCTCGCCGGATGGTTCGTTGGTAGCATCCGTCTCCGGGGACAATACATGCAGGCTATGGGATAGCCGGACGGGTGCTTGCATCCGCGCGTTCAGCGGCCATACGGACAGTCCCTGGGGCTGTGTGATCTTTCCTGGCAACACCCACGTTCTGGCGGGGACCTGCGACGGGCAGGTAACTCGCTGGGATGTAGCATCAGGCGAATCAGCTGGGACCGCCGAATGCATGGCCTCCAGACCCGTCCCTTTGGGGTGCTCCCATGATGGACAGGAGGTGGTTTTCGGTGATAGGGCCGGCGTGTATCACGTCCGCTGTTCTGAAACGTTGGCGCCCAAGAGGACACTGACCGGCGCACACGGTCGTGCTCGCATAATCAGCTACTCGCCAGGCGATCGGTACATAATGGTCGTAGACGAGAAGGGTAAGTGCGTTGTCTTCAATAGGTCGGAGACACGCCCGAGATTCACAATAAGCACTGAGGAAGGAACGATCATCGCAGCTCAATGGCTGCCCGAGAAGAGCCAGATCGCCACCCTGACCAGCACGGGAACATGCGGCTTCTGGGATCTCAAGACAGGATCGCTTGTCGAGAAGATGAGCCACTTCGTGTCCGTCTGTACTGACGCCGCATTTGCTCCCGACGCCAGAATCCTGGCCACTGCGCTCGACAATGACTGTATCGTGTGGGACGTGTCGACAGGGAGGAAGTACCGGCCTGTTTCATCTTGGAGGCTGGGTGGCTTCCATACGGTGGCGTTTTCCAGAAGTGGGGAACTGGCGGTGATGACCGATCTCAACGGTGAGTATCGGATCTACAACCTACGGAAGGAACACCCCTATGATCCGAGCATATCTTCTTACCGCACCAGGCCCCCAGGTTGCGCTATCATGAGCGCAATGTTCAGTTCGGACGGTGATAGGGTGATTGGTCTTGCCGAGGACGGAGCGATCGAGGCGTGGAACAGCGCCGACGGGTCCCATGTGGAAACACTGCAGGAGGCAATCACCACGGATTGGATGAATGTTGGGGAAGAGCTCAGAGAACATGGTCTCGAGCTTCCGGAGCAAGCCAACGATACGCAGAAGCTATGGTGGGAGGCTGTCTCCAACGCGAGACAACTTCGCTCGGATGAGCGGATCACCTACGCCTCGATGGTTGGCATCGACGTTGGGTTCGTGAGCCTTCACCAGAGTGAGAAATGCCGACTTCACAGTCTCTCCCCTGCTGTGGCCAACGCGGAGATTGATTTCGTTGGTAAGGCGTTTCGTGTTGCCAAAGGCTCTCCAGATGGGAGGTGTATCGCGCTCGCGGGGCGGGCCGGGTGTGAGCTATGGGACCCACCCAAGCGGATGTCTCTCGGTGAAGCTGTCCTTGACACTGAGTTCGTTCGAGACTTGGCATGGGATCCATCGAGTACCACATTCGCGGCGGCGTGCGCCAGCGGTCGATGCTGCGTTGTGTCCCGCGCAAAGCAAGATGTTCTGTGGTCGACTGATATCCGCAATGCATCGTACGTCGGATTCTCCCCTTGTGGACGCCTACTGGGGTTCCTAAGCAGCAATGGCAGACTGACCCTCGTGAACCCTATCAATGGCACGCGACATCTAACGTGCTCCATAAATGGTGAGGTCCGCGGCTTTGGTATTGCTCCTGACCTGCGGCATGTGTTGGTTGGTGTTAAGGGAATCGGGTTTGTGGGCTACCGCATCGAAGGGCGTCTGACCACCTGAGCAATGCAAACGATCGTGGCGGCAATGCTGATGGCTTGGCCTGGCGGCGGCTGTTGATTGACGCCTCACCGTCCCGATGTTCACATCACTCGGTGGCCACCGATGCGAGGCATG
>CAYMLO010000101.1:0-37964 GCA_964390905.1 uncultured Planctomycetales bacterium
ACGACTACGACTACTGCGTCGTGGACTGTCCGCCCAGCAACGGGTTGCTCACGGGCAATGCCCTCCATGCCGCCGGAGAGATCATCGTGCCCGTGGACACGGGGTTTTTCGCCCTGCACGGCCTGACGCGACAGCTGGGCACCATCTCCCAGCTCCGCGAACAGGGCGGGCGCGACGTGATGGTCCGGGTACTGGCCAATCTCTACGACGTCCGCACACGGCACGCGCGGGAGGTGGTCGCGGAGCTCCGCAAGAAGTTCGCCGACCTGATGTTCGAGGTCCACGTCAACTTCAACGCCAAGCTTCGCGAGGCCACCGGATACGGCCAGCCGATCTGCGAGTACGCGCCGTCGAGCCCGGGCCATCGTGACTTCACGCGCCTGGCCAACGAGGTGATCGCTGCTGGCGAGGTCGATACGGTACACCATGTGCTGCTCGATCAGGCGTCCGATCTGACCGAACGGGCCGAGGATCTGCTGGCTACCAGCGCCCCGTTGGTCGGTGAGCACGGGACGCGCGGGACCGAGGCGACGCCCGAAGAGATCGAACGGAAGATCGCGGAGATCTATGGCGTCTTCCAGGACGAGGAAGGCGTGCACTTCCGCGTTCACGCCCCCGACGCCGACAGCGTCGAGCTGGTCGCCGACTTCAACGGTTGGGCGCCCGGAAGCACGGCCCTGAAGCACGAGGACGACAACGGCTCCTTTGGCGTGACCCTCGACCTCGAGCCCGGACGGTACCGCTACCGCTACGTGATCGATGGACAGTGGATCCAGGATCCGCACAACACGTACGTCGAGAGCAACCCGTACGGTGAGCTGGACTCGGTCGTAGAAGTCAGCTAGAGAAGTCCCGTGTGTTTTCTCGCGTGGGCCGGCCCGGAGCGACACTCCGGTCCGGCCGTTTTTCGCGCCCCGCGCGGGTCCTATCCCTTGACCGCGCCGCTGGTCAGGCCGTCGATGAACCATCGCTGAAACACGGCGTACAGCAGCATCATCGGCAGGGCGATCATGGTGACGGCCGCGAAGACCAGGTCGTAGCGGGTCTGGTGTTGGTAGCTGTACCCCAGCAGGCCACACGGCAGGGTTCGCATCGTGTCTTCGTCGATGAAGAGCTGGACCAGCAGCAATTCGTTCCACACCCCCAGGGCGGTGAAGACCGCCACGGTGGCGATGGCAGGCTTGGCGATGGGCATCAGGATCCGCCAGTAGATCCCCAGCAGCCCGCAGCCGTCAATCCGGGCAGCGTCTTCCAGGTCCCGCGGGAGCGACAGAAAGAACGCCCGCATCACGTAGATCGCCAGCGGCAAGCCCCAGGCTACGTAGGACAGCACCAGCCCCGCGTACGTGTACAACAGCCCGATCTCCTTGAGCAACAGGAACAGCGGCACGAGCACGCCCTGAATGGGGATGATCAGCCCGATCAGGAAGACGGCAAACAGCTTGTCCCGGCCGCGGAATTCCAGCCGCGCGAAGGCGAAAGCGGCCATGCTGGCCAACAGAATGACGGCCACAACGCTGACCGTGGTGATCCAGACGCTGTTCAAGACGTACGTGCCCAGATGACCTCGCGTCCAGGCCTCGGCGAAGTTGCCGATGCGGAATTCGGCCGGGAGCTCCCAGGGCGAGGAGAAGAGCTCCGCGTTCGTCTTCAGCGAAGACATCACCGTCCACCCCAGCGGGGCGAGCATCGCCAGCGAGACCAGTCCCAGGAAGACCGTCGCAGGCAGGTAGCGCAGCCAGTCCGCTTCATGCAGACGCTCCCGCCGCAGTGTTTGTCGAGGTCTTCCTGATTTGTGGGCCTCACCAGCCATGGTTTATGCATACTCCTGCGATCGACCAGTGCGCGAAACGAGGAAGTAGACCAGGCTGATCGCCAGGACCAACACCGTCATGATGGCCGCCAACGCCGCGCCGTAGCCCATTTGCGAGGCCTCGGCGCTGAACGCGCTTGTGACCAGCCACGTGCTGACGATCTCCGTGGCGTGGTGGGGGCCGCCCCGAGTCATGACCCAGAACAGGTCGTAGGCCTTGAACGCCCCGGTGACGCAGATCAGCACGCTGACCAGCGTGGTCTCGCGAAGCAGCGGTATCGAGATGTGTAGGATACGTCGGACTTCGCCCGCCCCGTCGATCAACGCGGCCTCATACAGTTCGCGCGGGATCCCCTGTAGGGCGGCGTAGAACAGGACCATATAGAACCCGCAGTAGGTCCAGCCGCTCACCACGCAGAGCGCCCACAAGGCCCGGTCCTCATCCGCGAGCGGGCCCTCTACCACCCCCAGCTCCGGGTGTAGCAGGAAGGACCACATCAGCGCGATGACCGTCAGCGACAGCGTCATCGGCGTGAAGATGACCACGCGGAACAGCCCATAGCCGCGCCGCTTCAAGTCGAGCATCAAGGCCAGGACCAGCCCCGTGCCGACCTCGAGCACCAGGGTCGCCAGCATGTAGTAGATGTTGTTCTTGAGCGATCGAAGGAAGATGGCATCGTCCGCGAAGGCCGTCCGGTAGTTCCACAGGCCGACGTATTCAATCTCGCCGGCGCCGCGCCATCGAAACACGCTCAGCACGAACGTCCCCACCGTCGGCGCCAGGATGAACATCCCGAACAGGATCAGCGCGGGCAGGACGAACCCGTAGGCTGCGCGACGCTCCTTCTCCAGGCCGAGACGCCAACCTGCCCGGCCTGGCGCTGCGCCGTCGGAGCTCGTGTCCGGTCGCGCCATTATTTTTTGCCCTTGCTGGCAGCAGCCTTGCGCCAGGGGGCTACTTGCGCCTCAGCCTTCGTGAGTGCGGTCTTGGGATCGGCCTTGCCGTCGGCCACCAGTGCGATGGCGTCGTACAGCCGGTTGGCGACGTCGATTCGGTAGCCGGTGTCGGGCGGGGCAAGGATCTGCTTGGCGTTCTTCCACGCCTCCAGGGCGCAGCGGAGATGCGGGTCGATCTGGTCCGGGTCAACCAGGCCCTTGACGGCAGTGATCGCTCCCGCTTCCACCATCCGCCGCTGCACGGACTCCGATGTCATGTGCCGCAGGAACGCCACCGCCAGGTTGAAGTGCTTGGTCGCCTTGCTCACCATGTATCCCGTGTTGAGCGCCATTAGGCTCGTCTGGTCACCCTTGCCGCCGGCCACCGGTGGCAGGTTGAAACCCTCGTACTTGAAGTTCGGCGGTGCGTCGGTCTGGGCCGCCGAGATCAGCCAGTTGCCCATCGCATAGAAGGCCCCCTTGCCGTTGAAGAAGCTCATCTGAGCGTCCGGGTCGTTGATGGCCATGAACCCCTTGTTGAAGAAGCCTTCCTTCGCCCATGTCTCGACGTAGCCCAGTGCCCGGATGAAGTCGGCGTTGACGAAGCTCGTCCCGGGCTGCAGCCGGAGGACCTCGTCGTACCGCTTGGGCCCGACCACGCGGTGGATCAGATGGGCGGCGAAGTTCCCCAGCGGCCAGATGTCGCGGTTGCCCACGAACATCGGCGTCTCCCCGGCGGCCTTGAGCTTGCGCATTGCCTCGAGGAAGTCTTCGTAGCTCTTGGGCACCTCCAGGCCGTGCTTGGCCAGGATCTCGGGGTTGTACCAGATCATGACCGACACCATGATCGCATTGGGGATCACATAGTTCCGCCCATCGACGACTGTGGCGTGCCACGCGTTTTTGTGAAACGTCTCCCGCCAACCGTGCTGGTCGAGGGCGTCGGTCAGATCCGCGACGTAGCCGTCGCGGACCTTGCTGAGCACGCGGTGGCCGCCCCACTCGAAGAAGACGTCAGGCGGGTCGCCGCCCTGCAACATCGATTGGAGGCCCTGTCGCTCGTAGAGGTGACCCTCCTGCACGACCTGCTTGACCTTCACGCCGGGATGGGCGGCCTCGAACTCGGCCACGGCCGCGTTGTAGATCGGCTTGGTCGATCCGCTGGTGACAGAATGGGCGAACTTGAGAACCGTCCGGGCTTCTGGCTCGCGCCGACAGCCCCACGACGTGAGCAGCAGCACGCCCATCACGGCCGTCATCCCGTTTCTCGGCATGGTTGGGCCCCACAGGTCCCCGATGTCCCGCTCCCACAGATCTGCGCTTTTACGTGCCCGGGCGGATTCAGGCAAGGGCATCTTGTTGACCTGGGTATGGCCAGGTCCGGCGGGCGAGGAATGGAGGGACGCCAATCAGTCAGGTTCGTGCCGCCGGTCGGGTGCCTCACCGCTCAAGTGGCAGGGCACCTGCGTGTTCCGGCTACGTCGGATTGGGGATGTGCCTTGGGCGGTGATGCGCCGTGGTCAGGCAGACAAGCATGAGGACCGCGACGCTCAATGGGACCATGCCAGCGGGGGCGCACGGTCCGCCCGGGACCTGCTGCGGCGCGAACTCGGCCCAGATGTCCATGCTCCCATCCATGGTCAGCTCGACCTCTTGCGACGTCAGATCGCCCTGGAACCCATGCCACCTCACGAAGTCGTACCCGGCATCCGGCCTGGCGAACAGCCTCAGCTCGCAGGGCTCCTGGATGTTGGGGACGGTGTGCTGGGTTCCGAAGTCCGTCTCGATCGGCCAGTACATGGTGACCTGGCCGCCCTCGCTGGCCCCGAGCGTGATGGTGTAGGTCGGCACCCTCTCGAACGCCACGGCCACATTCTTGTCTCGCGTCATCGTAACCGAGGCGGATCCCGAGGCGACGGTGCGGCACCCCGAATGCGATTCTGCCGAACCAGCATCGATGCCCCACCATCGGCGGATACGGTAGCCGGGCGCGGGCGTCGCAGTGAGTTCCAACTGCGTCCCGGCGGGGAACTGCCAGGTTCCCTCGCTGTCCGCCGCTACCTCGTCGATGAGTTGAACCGTATCGGCGTTGTAGGTGACCCTCACGCTGCCGTTCGGGCCCGTGATTACCGTCAAGCTGTAGTCTTCTGCAAACAGCTTCTGCGCACAGGCGCCGAACGCCATCGCGGCGACCGTGGGGCCGATGAGGCCTGCACAACCAACTCTCCTCACTACGATCCCTCCCGAAGCCCGAAGTGAACGCCAACCATGAGGTTACCAGATCCGAGCGGATCGTCAAACGGGCGTTCGCGGTCCTGGTGGCCTCGACCAGGCCGTACCCGTGCGTTCGCCCAGGAGGGCCAATCGCAACAGGTTCAGGGCCGCCCATCGTGTTCGGCTGCGGACGTCATGCCGGCTGAGGTGTTCGCCGAAGCGGTACTCGCGGACCTCGCACCCGCTCAGGCCGGCCAGGCCGATGTAGACCAGTCCGACCGGCTTGTCCGGCGTGCCGCCCGTCGGCCCGGCAACGCCCGTCACCGCCAGGGCCCAGTCGGCGCCGGTCCGCTCGCGACACCCGGTCGCCATCGCCTCGGCCACGGACGCCGACACGGCGCCGTGTTCGGCAATCAAGGGCGCCGGCACGCCCAGCAGGTCGGTCTTCGATTCGTTTGAGTAGGTGACCGTCCCGCTGAGGAAGTATACGCTGCTACCGGACACGTCCGTCAGCGTCTTGGCGATCAGCCCACCGGTGCATGATTCCGCCGCGGCCACGGTCTGGCCCCGCTCCCGAAGCAACTCAGCGACCGCGTCCGCCAGGGATTCCTCCCCTTCGCCGTAGATCAGCGTGCCCAGCCGAGTCCGGATCTCACCGGCGGTGTCGGCCAGGAGGCGTTCGGCTTCATCGTGGCTGTCGGCCTCGGCGAAGAGGCGCACGCCGATCTTGGCGTCTTGCGCCGTCGTGCCCACCGAGGGGTTTCGGCCGCGCTCCATCAGGTCGGCAATGTGGGTGGCCACTGTGGACTCGCCCTGTCCGAACGTCCACAACGTCTTGCCCAGAATCGTCCTGCCCGCCGAGCGCGCCGTCAGCTGCGGCAGGGCGTCGCGCTCGAACATGACCTTCATCTCGCGCGGGACGCCCGGCATGACGAAGACCTCCCCGCTGTGCAGGCGGGCTTGAATGCCCGGAGCCGTCCCGCAGGTGTTGTCGATCGCCGTCGAGCCAATGGGGAACAGCGCCTGCACCTTGTTGCGCTCGGGCATCTGCCTGCCGAACTGCCGGAACAGGCCGGCGATGTGTTCGACGAACTCCTCCCGGAGCGCCAGGTCGACGCCCATCGCGTCTGCCAACGCCTGGCGGGTGAGGTCGTCGGGCGTCGGTCCCAACCCGCCGCTGACGAGGACCCAATCGGCCCGTCGAGCAGCCTGGTCGATGGCGTCTCGAATCTCGGGCTGGTCGTCGCCGACCGTAACGTGCGCCAAGATAGACACCCCGAGGGAAGCGAGTTGCTCGGACAACCACGCAGCGTTCGTGTCGATCGTTCGACCGAGCAGCAGCTCGTCGCCGATGCTGATGATGACGGCGTTCATGATCGCCGAGCGTATCAACTCGGCGTCCACAAACCAAGTCTCAAGATCCTCGACCGGGACGTGAAGAGATGGTGTCTTGGTCCAGACCGCCATGCTACAATCAGGGCCATGATGGATCGTCGCGATCTTTGTACAGTACGTCGTGTGGTGGCGGCGCCGGTTCTGCTGGTCGTGTTGGCCGCGCAAGTCGGGTGCGGCACGAAGGCCAGTATGAAGGTGATTCAGCCCGGCATGCGCTTCCCGCAGGATATGCTGCGACTTCGAAGCGAATGGGCGTTTGCGTCAGACGACCAGCCGGGCCTCGAACGGATCGTCCTGATGTTTCCGCTGCCTGGGGCTCAGGCGGGAGACCGGCAGTTCTTCGTCTATCTTCGCGTGCCGGGCAAGCGGGCCAAGCCGGTCCTGATCGGCGATCCGTTGCCCGGTGGGGGACGGGTCGGGGGTTTCTTGATCCAGACGACCGGACCCCTGGCCGGCAAGACACACTTCACCAAGGGGCGCATCAGGTTGCGCGGTTCCCCCTTCGATGGCGGTGACCGCCGCGTCGGATCGCTCGACCTGTATTGTGCAGACGGATCCGTGGTCGTCGGGGAGTTCACCGCCGTCGTGTCCCCGCTCGAGGTCACCGACTTCGAGGTCGCCAGAGCCGGCGACGTTCACGCCTTGGTGGAGGCCGATGGCGGTCCGGACGCACAGGGGCAGGGCCTCCAACCGAAGCGCGACGGGGCCGGCCGATGATCACCGACGTCCAAGTCGTTCGTCCGCTCCAGACCGGTTGGTGGGAAAACGTCCTGCTGATCAAGACGGACGGCCAGCTTCGGGTTCGCAAGGAGCTGCACCGCCTGGACGCGCCCTGGGCTCGCGAGGTGTTCATCAAGGAATGGCGGACCCTCCGAGGTCTGCCCGAATCCATGCACCCGCCGTTCGTCCGCGTGCTCGCAGAGTGCGAGGAGCTGCAGGCTGATCCGCCACCGCCGAACCGGACGCTGTGGTTCGACATGGAGTACCTCGATGGGTTCACGGATGTGCGTGCGCTGCTTCGTCAAGGTCCGGTCGGACCATCCGACGCGGCGCGGATTCAGGAGCTCCTGATCAACGCGCTGATCGACGGGCTCTACCGACTCTCCGGCGAGCCCTTCGAGGCGGACCGGATCATTTGGCCCGTCGTGGAGGACGTGCTCGGGTTCGCGCGGCGGGACGAGGATCTCGCTCCGTACGCCCGCGCGGACGAGGTCGTGGTCAACGGGACGGTCCTGCCCAATCTGCCGCAGACGCTGCCAGCGGCCCGGGCGGACGGAGGTGTCCGCGAACAGCTCGAGGGCGCGCCGAGCGTCAAGCTGCACGGGGACATTTTCTACGAGAACGTGTTGTACCGGGCCGATCCGCCCGGCATCCGGCTGGTGGACCCGGTGAGCGTGGCTGGGGTTTCCGACGGGCCGGTTGTCTTCGATCGGGTGAAGTTCGACTCGTGGCTCTGCGGGGAGCTTTACGCCGTGCGACATCGTGCCTATGACCTTCGGGCCAATCCGGACGGCAGGCCGCCTCGCGTGGAATACGGCTGGTCGGCGGACGACCCCGTGCTGGCTCACCTGGGGGACGTCGATCTGGGAAGCCGAGTCCTGGCGGCCATGGACGAACTAGCCGGCCCGAGCGACGAGGCCCAGGCCGTCTTGCACGCCTACTTCAACCTGGCCATGGTGCCCAACACGCCCATGCCCCAGAAGCTCCTGCGGTACGCCAGAGCGACTGAGCGCCTGGCTCGATGGGCGTGACCGAATCGACGGAGACTGCTTCATGAAACCGATTGGCGTGGGGTTTCTCGGGTGCGGTCGCATCAGCACGCTGCACATCCTGGGCTACAGGAACCAGGCGATGGCCCGCGTGGTCGCCGTCTGCGACCAAGACGCCGACCTGGCCCGGCGTCGCGCGGCGGAGTGGGAGGTCCAGAAGGTCTACACGCGTCCCGAGCAGTTGTTCGAGGACCCGGAGGTGGACGTGGTCGAGATTCTCCTGCCGCACGATCTGCACTACGACATGACGATCGCCGCCGTGGAGGCGGGCAAGCACGTCTCGGTTCAGAAGCCGATGGCCCACACCCTCGACGAATGCAACGAGATGATCCGCGCCGCCCAACGGGCGAACGTCCTCTTGCGGGTCTACGAGCAGTTCGTCTTCTACCCGCCCTATGTGGCCGCCAAGAACGTCATTGACAGCGGCCGGATCGGCGAGCCGACCATGATGCGGTTGCACTACAACGGCGGCGAGCTCAAGGGAGGATGGAAGGTTCCGCTGAAGTCCTGGCTGTGGCGGCTGAGGCGCAGCCGCTGTGGCGGCGGGCCGGTCGTGTTCGACCATGGCTTTCATCTCTGGTCGCTGGCGCGTTGGATCATGGGCCGACCGACTCGGGTCTCAGCCTGGATCGGACGGAACACGGTCGTGCCGACCAAGTACGTCGACGTTCCCGCCACGGCGATGGTCGAGTTCGCCGGCCGCAACCGTCACGCCGTTTTCGACTTCGCCTGGACGCCCAAGATGCAGGTCAACTCGAAGTACTACGCAGACGACAACCGCGTCGAGATCATCTGCGAGCGCGGCATGCTCATGATCAACACGTGCAGCACCAAGACGTTCGACCTGCCGCCCGTTCTGCTCTACTGCGATGGGAAGACCGAGGAGGTCCGCGTTCAGCGGACCGACTGGGCCGACAGCTTCGTCGATTGCACGCGCCACTTCATCTACGTCCTGCAGCAGGGGGGCGAGCCGCGTCTGACCGGCCAGGACGGTCGGGCCGTCACCGAGTTGGCCCTGGCGGCCGAGCGCTCCGCCCGGGAAGGCTGTGAGGTGCGGATCGGCTAACGCCGCTTCCGCTTGCGCGGCAAGGCGTTGGCGCGTCGAGCCTGCGGCGTCTTCTTGGTGGGTCGTCGCCGCTTGGCCGTCTGTGCGGTCTTGGCGGGCTTGTTCGAACCGGAACGACTCGCAAGCGTTTTCTCGGAGGACCGCGCTACGAGGTCCTGCAGCGCCTTGACCTCTGCGGGCTGCAGCGGGCGGTACCGGCCGACGCCCAACCCGCGTAGGCTCAGTCGGCCGATACGGATCCGCGTCAGCTCGCGGACGGGGTGGCCCAGCTTGGCGAGCATTCTGCGGACCTGGCGGTTTCGTCCCTCGCGGAGCGTGATCTCCAGGGCACTGTGGTCGCGACTGCGGTATGTCAGACGGACCCGCGCCGGTTGGGTCTTGCCCTCGCTCAGCCAGATGCCCTGTCTGAGCTTCTCGAGGACCTCGCCGGACATCCGTCCCTTGACCCGGGCGCGGTAGGTCTTGGGCACGCCGTATCGAGGGTGCGTCAGGCCCGCGGCGAGTTCCCCGTCGTTGGTCAGCAGGACCATGCCCTGACTGTCCGCGTCGAGGCGTCCGACGGGGTAGACGCGTTCCGGGACGTCGGCCAACAGATCCACGGCGCGGCGCCGACCGGCCGGGTCCCGCTGTGTGCAGAGCACGCCCTTCGGCTTGTTCAGGAGGTAGTAGACCTTCCGTTCGAGGCGGATGGCCCGGCCGTCGACCTGGATCTTGTCGGTGTCGGGATCGACCAGGACCGGGAGCTGATCCACGCGCTTCCGGTTGACGCGGACCCGGCCCTGGAGGATGAGCTCTTCGCACTCCCGCCGCGAGCCCAGTCCGGCCGACGCAAGGATCTTCTGCAGCCGTTCCGCCATCTCGAATGCCTCGGAGCCGCCACGGGGATGGCGGCTATCCTGTCTCGGGGGACGGTCGGCCGAGCGCGCGGCGCGCCACGGCCAACCATTCGTCACACTGGTCCACCTGGCTTGGGTTCGTCAGGGCGTCTCGACAGCGGCGCAGGTGGTCCTCGGCCCGCTCGTGTTGAGACAGGTACTTGGCATAAACCACCCCGAGCATCAAGCGGACCTGGTCGGCGTACTCGCCCGCGGGGTATTGCGTCAGGTATTTCTCGTACGCCTCGGCCGCTTGGGCATGCCGCTGCAGCCCCATCAGATGATTGCCGATGTCGAGCTGCTGACGACGCGGCAACACCAGGGCGGGGTCGATTGCCAGTAGCCGCGCATATCCCTGAGCGGCGGTGCCGAAGTCGTTGGCGACGCACGCCGCCGTGATCTGCCGACGGATCTCGAACACCTGGTCGAGTGTGTGGTCGCTCGGATCGTGCTGGGGACGGGCGCCCGACGGTGGCGTCGGATCAGTCCGTGCCATGCGTCCGTACTGGGCCCGCGCCGCGGCCGTCGGGTCGCTCCCCATCGCCTGAGCGAAGGCCCGACGCTGATGCGCCCGCTTCCACAAGGCCACCAGGTCGAACTGATCCCGGGGAATCGCTCGAATCCACAGCAGCAGCACGCCGATCGTGAAGCCGGCCAGGTAGCCTGCAATGTGTGCCGAGTAGGCCACGTTTCCTCCGCCGCTCAGCAGCGGCTCGATCATGTTGTCGTAGACGATGATCTTGGCCACGATCAGGATCATGCTCGGCAGTTCGAAGTAGCCGATGACGAAGAACCAGTAGAAGAAGCTGGTCCGGCTACGGGGGAACAGCACCAGGAAGGCCGTCGTGACCCCCGCGACCGCCCCGGATGCCCCCAGCACGGGCGCGTCGTTGAGCCACAAATGACCGGTCCCCGCCACCACGCCGCAGCTCAGGTAGAACAGCACGTAGGCCGCTTGGCCCATCTTGGCGTTAACGCTGTTGCCGAACACCCACAAGAACAGCATGTTGCCCAACAGATGCATCCATCCGTCGTGAAGGAACTGGTAGGTGAAGAGCTGGTGGACGGCTGGGTTGGCCCCCTCGAGCATGAGCTGATACGTCGTGACGACCTCACGCAGTGGTGAGACCCGGACTGGCCCCATCGGGCCGCGGTCGGGCGCAAAATCGTAGGTGAGCAGGAAGGCCAGCACGTTAGCGGCGATCAGCGCGTAGTTCGCCGTCGGGGTTCGACGGATGGGGCTGTCGGTTCGGAGGGGAATCAGAATCATAACGCTAAGCGGCTGGCCACCTTTCCGTGGCTGGAGCGGTCGACGCGCCGCGATTATACTGGATCGGCCGGCGCAACCCAAGGTGACCCCATGGGGCCATGGGTCTAACTGTCAGCAGCGCCGCCCGTTCGGGCGCAGAACGCCTGGGAGGGTGCCCCATCCTTTTCGAGTGGCCGCGGGACGCGGCCCTCGAGAAGGGTGGGGGACGGAACGGATAGGGAGCTGGATCTCGCAGTGCCATTCCGTCCCCCACCCTTCCCTCCCCTTCGCGTTCCGCGAAGGAGAGTGAAGAATGGGGCACCCCTCCCAGACGCCGCAGCGTTTGTGATGCGCCCTTCGCCTGACGGTCAGGAGCGGCGCCCGTTCGGCCCGGGAGCGCCTACGCGACGCGGCAGACGGGGTACGCGAACCGATGACGGTTCAGCTCTATCGCGGACTCGAGTCGATCAATCCTCCCATGCGCGGGGTGACGCTGACGTTCGGCAACTTCGATGGCGTGCACCGCGGGCATCAGCAGATCCTGGCTCAGGCGGGGATGCTGGCTGAGCGAGACGGTTCGCCCGTCGTGGCGGTCACATTCGATCCGCATCCGCTGACGCTCATCGCCCCGCATCGGTCATTGCGGTGGCTGACGCCGCTTGACGAGAAGGTCGATCTGCTCGGCCGAGCCGGTGCCGACGCCGTCGTCGTCATCGAGACGACGCAGGCGTTCCTCGAGCAGTCTCCCGAACAGTTCGTCGCCGAGACCATCGCCGCCCGATTCAGCCCGGCACACGTCGTGGAAGGGCCCTCGTGGCGATTTGGTCGCGGCCGGGAAGGCGACGTGGCCATGCTCCAGCGATTGGGTGGCGAGTTTGGCTTCGAGGTCTACGTCGTGCCCGGCTGGCGACTGGAGATCGACCCATCCGGGGCCGTCCTGGTGACCAGCACGTTGATCCGCGATCTGCTGGAAAAGCACCACGTCCGCAGGGCAGCCCACTGTCTCGGTCGGCCCTACACGCTGATCGGACGGGTGATCCGTGGCGATGGTCGGGGCCGCCAGCTCGGGTTTCCGACCGCCAACCTCGACGTGGGCGATCAGCTGATCCCTGGCGAAGGAATCTACGCCGGCCGATGTACGGCGGCGGGAAGGCGGCACGTGGCGGCCGTCAGCATCGGGCGAAATCCCACGTTCGACAAAGAACGGTTGTCGGTCGAGGCCTTCCTGTTGGACTTCGACGAGGACATCTACGACGAAGTGGTTCGCGTGGAGCTGCTGCGGTGGCTTCGCGATCAGCGGCGGTTCGAGTCGGCCGACGCCCTGGTCCGACAGATGCGGGCAGACGTGCAGGAAATCCGGGGGATCTCCAGAGCGGCGGACTGACGCCCGGCGGCACGCGCGGGCTCTGTGAGGAGGTTGAGTTGCCTGTTGATGACAGTCTCTTCCGCGAGGCCGGCGCACGGATCGACCGGGTAGACGAGGTGCTGATCCTGTCTCACCATCGGCCTGACGGCGACGCCATCGGCTCGACGGTGGCGGCGCGGGCGGTCCTGCGGCAGCGTGGCAAACGTGTCCCAGCGTTTCTACTGGATCCCGTCCCGCAGCGCTACCGCAAGCTGGTCGGTAACGGACCCATCGAGGTCTGGGATCCGGCCGTCCATGGCACGCATCTGGAGCGTGCTCAAGCCGTCCTGGTGCTCGATACGGCTTCGTGGTTGCAACTCGAGGCGGTGCAGGATCCGCTCCGCCGTGTGGAGGACCGGGTGATCGTCGTCGATCACCACCAAACGCAGGACGGGCTGGGCGGACTTCAGCTGATTGACCGGACCGCGGCGGCGACGGGCCTGCTGCTGTACGAATGGTTCTGCGCCCTGGCCTGGCCCATGCCGCGGATCGCCCAGGATGGGCTGTTTGCCGCGTTGGCGACGGATACGGGGTGGTTCAGGTTCTCCAACGCCGACGCCCGGGCGATGCGGGCGGCCGCCGAGCTGGTCCAGGCGGGCGTGGCCTCGCACGAAGTCTACGAGGCGATTTACTGGTCCGAGTCGGCTGCGCGGATCGCCCTGACGACTCGCGCCCTGGACTCGCTGAGACTGTACGCCAACGACCGGCTGGCCGTGATGCAGCTCGACCAGGCCTGTTTTAGAGATTGTCACGCCGAGAGATCGGATAGCGAGGACCTGATCAACGAGCCCATGCGGATCGGGTCGGTCCTGGTCAGCGTCTTTCTTGTCGAGCAGCCTGACGGCCGGGTCCGTGTCAGCCTGAGGAGCAAGGGCCAGGTCGACGTTGCGGGCTTGGCGGCCCGGTGGGGTGGGGGGGGGCATGCCCGGGCGGCCGGGTACAGGGCAGACGGGCCCATGGCTGCTGCCAATGCCGCCATCGTCGATATCCTGGGGGAAACCCTTGCTCAGCTCGCCCCCGAGCCGTAGCGGATCGCGTCTTGTAAGCACGTCTTGGCAATCGAGTTATGTGACGCTGCGACGGCCTTTTCCTTGGCCGGAACGCCCCCCTCAGACCGATATCTACTTGTGGCGCGGTTTACTTATCGTCCCTGCCTGCATATAGTCGGTCAGTGGGGCTTCGCACGCGCAGACAGGGCAGACGGGCGGGCACCGTGTGCTGACGCCTACCGAGGGCTCCTGGGCGAGGGCTGTTTTCCAACCGCAATGCCGATGGCCAGTTACATGCGGGTTTCTGACCCCATGCCTACCGAGTGTGGTCCGCTGGACTTGACCCGTGCGCGAGTCTGGAGGAGGGCTGCCGTATGACCAGATGGAATGGGATCGCAAAACGCCGGAAGCGCTTGTGCGTCGAGCCGCTCGAGCCCAGACGGCTCCTGGACGTCTCCGGCATCTGGCAGGAGATGGGCTTCCGCTCGGCGAGCGGCGGAGGCGTGACCTATCAGCCCTACAACATCGACAACATCTTCACGAAGACAGAGAGTAATGACGGGGGCGGCAACCACGCCATGGCCGTCGACTACCAGGGCCGGCCCTTCATCGCACACGATCGGCACGACCTGGCCGCGCCCTCCCCAGTGGACTGGCATGTCAGCTGCTACACCTACAACGGGTACCGGTGGATCCCCGTCGGCGAGGATGGCCTCACCATAGCGACAAGCGGGGGGTCAATGGACCCGGCCATCGCGATCGATTTCCAGGGGCGGCCGTATATCACATGGGTTGAGGGGAGCGACATCTATCTGAAGTACTTCGACGGCACGAGCTGGCAGGCTCTGGGGACCTCCGGTTCGGGCCGGGGCATCAGCAGCGATGGGGTCAAGAACGCCGAGCCCGAGATCGCGATCGGGGCGGACGGCCAGCCGATCGTGGCGTACACGGCCTATGACCTGACCGGCAACGACATGGAAATCGTCGTCAAGCGGTGGGACGGCGAGCGGTGGACCGAGCTGACCAACGGGTTGCCCTTCGGGGCCACGCAAGGCGTGCTGGCCAATCTCTACGGCGGGGGCGTCAGCGATGACATCTTCGACTCGAAGAACCCGAGCATCACGGTGGACCTGAGCGGGTATCCGATCGTGGCCTGGTCTTCCGAGTCGTTCCACCAGAACAACGAGATCTACATCCGCCAGTGGACCGGGGCCGAGTGGATCGAGATCGGCGACGATTCGGCCAGCGGCCCGCCGGGCATGTTCGGCGACCAGGACACCCACCCGAGTCGGGGGATCAGCAACGATGACACGATGTCGTTCGCGCCCGTGGCAAAGGTGGACGACAGCAACACGATCATCGTGGCGTGGGTCGACTACCAGGACTTCTCGCTGAAGACGAACGCGGGCATCTACGTCAAGAAGTATGAGCAGGCGCTTCAGACGCCCACCTGGGAGGAGTACAGCCCCGGATCGGCCCAGGGACGTGGCATCGTGGGTCGTGACTTCATGACCCTCGAGAACATCTCGATGGACGTTGGCCCACACTCTGACAATCCCGGCGCCGGTTGGACCCCCGCGATCGCCTGGTCGAGTCTCGGCACCGGGGCGGAGCCGTTCGTGGCCCGCTTCAACCCAGACCCGGCCGTTGACGATTGGGAGTACCTCGTCGGGGACGGCGAAGATCAGTACGTGACCGATCCTATTGACGGCCCTCATCTGTGGGCCGACTTCGAACCGACCGACACGCCCGACGCGACGGGCTGGCGGGACATCAGCGCGAATTTGCCTGGCCTGGCCATCGACCCGACCACGGGTCATGAGTTCTTGACGTACTCGAACCGCGAGCTGTGGTTTCCCGACTGGGAGGTCTACGCCCAGCAGTACCGCAGCAGCGCCGACTACTTCGAGATCCGCGACCTCGATGAGGAGGCGGAGGTCGACATCTCGGTCGCGTGGGCGTCGGATCCGGCGACGCCATCGGGCGATCTCACCGTGTCGGTCCTGGACGTCGATGGAGCCCCCATCAAGCTGTCCGCAGACGGCGAGATTCTGAGCCTGACGCCCGAGGCGTACGAGATCGATCTGCTCGGCACGGAGACCCGGGGTCTGATCCGGTTGAAGGTGGTGGCCGAGACGTGGGGGGAGGAGGACTACGTCCTGACGATCGATCAGGGCGGCGCGACGCAGATCGTCGACGAGGTCGAGCCGAATAGTGAGTTCCTGGATCGACAGGAGATTACCAGCGTCAGCGGGAACCAGGAGGCCCGGACGGTCCAGATCGGCACGGCGGGCGGCGCGGAGCGTGCCTCGCTCAACAACGAATGGATCGAGCTGGGGCGGGGGTCCCTCTCTCGCGGCGGACTGGACGACTCGCCGACGAAGACCACCACGCCGCGGATGGCGACGTCATGGGACGGCCGGCCCATCATCGCCTACATCGATAGCAATCGTCGAGGCGACGCGTGGCTAGAGGTCCTGATCTACGATGCGGAGGCCAAAGACGAATACGGGACGCCCGGGACCTGGATCAAGCTGACCGAGAACGCGCCGCTGATGTCCGACGTCATCGACGGCGCGGCGGTCCTGGCCCCCAGCGGATTCGTCGGGGACTACTGGTATGGGTTCAGCCGGAGCGTGATGCCCGCCGTCGCCAAGGTCATGGACATCTCCGCCGATCCCTGGATCCTCAATGATCTGGACGGCAAGATCTTCATCGCCGTCACGGACGGCCAGTACATCGACGTCTACGAGACGAGCTATGACACCGCGACGGGAGAGTACAGCGACCTGACCTTGGTCGGCGGTGACCACATGTACACCGCCCCGCCCGACGGCGAGATCGTCTGGGTGAGTGTCCAGTCGGGTCCGAACGGGGAGGCGGTGGTCGCCTGGGAGTGGTACAAGGCCTACGGGTTCCCGTATCGGGCTGTCTCTATGGCCACGCGGGACTACTACGAGATCCGGGATCTGGACGAGAACCTGACGGTTGACATAGACATGGACTGGGTCGACCCGAACTACACCGCTGACCTGACGTTCTATGTGCTGGATGCCGATGGGCTCGTGATCGGCACCAGCGATCCCAACACGGGGCAGTTGAACAACGTCACGCCCCAGCAGTATCAGGACGACCAGCTCGAGGACACGCGCGGGGTGATCTATCTCAGCCTGCCGCAGGACTCGACGGGCGGGCTCTACCACTTGACCGTTGATCAGGGGGGCATCACGTACGTGACGATGGAGGCCGAGCCGAACGATTCGTTCGACAGTCCTCAGGTCGTCCGGGGCCACCGGATGGATCCCAACGGTCTGTACCTCCAGGACGCGCGGACGGAGTTCATCGTTGGGTCATACGATTATCCCAAGGTCGGTGCCAGTGACGTCTATCTACAGCTCTGGGACGGCAGCAACTGGGTGGACATGGAGGCCGGGTCAACGGCCGCTCCCGGGATCTACGGGATCGGTGGATTCACCCAGGACGGGGTTTCCAGGTGGCCTGACCTGACGTTCGTGCCCACGCCCTCTGATCCACCGGGAACGGGCCTGAACGAGGGCGGCTCCTATGTGCTTGCGTGGTCATACGGGTCCTGGGACCCGAATGCCGGGGAGGGGAGTCCCCCGGACGGCCGGTACGAGACCGGGTTCCTCCACATGGGGATCAAGTCGGCGTATTTCGACAAGAACACGCAGGTCTGGCACACGTCGATTGTCGATACGGCGACATCCTATACACTCGGCCCCAACGTTGGGACGTATCAGGCTCACCGCAAGTGGCCGAGCGTGACCATCGGCGACAGCGGACGACCCTTCATCGCCTGGACGCTCGAGCTGTACACCTACTCCCCGAGCCCACAGTACGACATGCTGGGTTCCTGGATCGAGGGTTGGCAGTCAATCAATCAGTCTTCGTGGAGCCCGTTGGTGGGCCTCAGGCACTGGGTTGGGAGCTCAGTCAGTCACAACGGGATCGAGAGCCAGCGGGCCAACGGCACCGAGCGGACGGACGACGTCCTGATGGCGACGGCCGTCGGCAACGCGGGCCAGATGCCGATCGTGACCTACCAGGTGCTGGACGTAGACGTCAGCAGTACGTCGGCCGATCCATCCCGCAGCTACGTCCCGCACGACCGCAGCCGGGACTGGATGGATTCGGTCGGGGAAGAGACGTACTACGACATCTCGCGTCCGAGCGGCGAGGCGGGGTGGCTGTACGCGGCGGACGATCAACGCCAGGTCTTCGCGCGTCGGTATAACGAGACCGCGGGGACGTGGGAGCAGATGAACTCGCGGAACACCGCCACGGGCGGTGAGTTCACGTCCGGGAGTGGCGACGGTTACCAGGGCGTTGATCAGTGGTGGTCGTCAGCGTTCTGGCCGGACATGGCGTTGACGACGGTGCCGGATGAGGGCTTTGAAGTCAACGACGTGGTCATCGGGTGGCTGAACGATACTGAGACGGCCGCCTACGTCCGGGGATGGCATCACGAGTCGAATCTGTCGCTCATCGCCGTGCTCGAGAACAGCGAGACGCAGAACGACGACCTGTTGGAGTTCGGCCAGATCCGCGTCGGGTCGGCGTCCTCGTGGACGCCCGTGACCATCGCCAACAACGGGACGGCCGATCTGCTGATCCTTGGATTCAACATCAACGAGCCGTTCGAGATTCTGCTGACGCCGCAGCACGAGGACCAGCTGGCCGGCGGCGGGATCAACCTACAGCGCGGCCAGGAGATGGTCTTCCACGTCCGGTTCGCCCCGGACAAGCAGGACGCGGGGCTGTTCTACGACGTGATGGAGATCATCACCACCGAGCCCGATCAGACGTGGTACCCGCTCACCATGTACGGCATCGGCACGACGGGGGCCCACCTCGTCATCACCGAGGAGGCGGGCGTCGAGAACGACATGGTCCTGCCTTTCGGGTACGTCGACCCGGGCGACGAGAAGACGCTGTCGTTCACCATCACCAACGACATCCCCGAGACGGAAGACGCCCCGGGGGTGCTCTACCTCGAAGGGGTCTTCTCGGGCCTGACGGACGTGTTCGAGGTACACGTGGACAACGTCGCGCTCGACCCCGGGGAGTCGACGACGGTGACGGTGACCTTCAAGCCCCCGGCGGATCAGCCGGCGCTCGCCGTCTACGACACGGTGGCCATCTACTCGAACGATCTGGCCAATCCGCGGAAGTTCGTGAGGCTGAACGGCAACGCACCGGCCCTGTTCAACATCGACCGTGCGACCGAGACGGAGGATGTCAGCGAGGTCACGCCGTCCATCAGCGGGGATTACATCGCCTACGTTCGGACGTCCAGCTACAACAACGAGGCCACGGCTTCCGGCCCCATCTACGTCTTCGATCGGGAGACAGGCAAGGAACTCGGCTACGACCCGGATACCGAATCGGAGCTCGGCGAGCCAATCGGCACGGGCGCCGAACCTCAGGTCTGGGGCGAGTGGATCATCTACACTGGCGGGCTGTACGACATCACCACGGGCGAGACCTACTTGTTTTCCGATCTGCCTGCCCCGCCGATTCCTGCCAACCCGAATGACGCGTGGTCGCTGCCTGGCAGCGCGGTCACGCACGTCTCGGTGGACGGCAGCCGGTTCGCGCTGTCCTACGCGGGCGCTGGAGACCCGATCGTGGTGTTCCAGATCGATCGGGCCAAGCTTCGGGACGACGGCGACTGGGGCGACGACGTGGGCGCGGGCAACGTGGTCTTGGACATCATTCGTGTGCCGGAGGCGATTTCGGGCGCGACCAATGACTATCCGGCCCTGTGGAGCAACTGGGTAGCCTGGCGGGTCGTTCCGACCGAGGGGACGCGCGAGGCGACCGACAAGGCCGTCTTCTTGTACCAGTTCGGCGCTGATACTCCCCATCCCCCCATCCAGTTGACGCCGGTCGCCGGCGCGCCGGGACACATGATCCCCGAGTTCGATAACCATCGGGTCGTGTGGATGGACGATCGGTGGGGGGTCAGCAACGCGCAGATCTTCATGTACGACGTCGACGGTCAGACCGGCTATCAGCTCACGGATTCCTTCAGCGACAAGGCCGCCACCTTTGCTTACGCCGGCAACCTGATCGTTTGGTCCGACGACCGGTTTGGCAACTGGGACCTCTATGCGTTCGACGTGGCCCAATGGTTGGTCGATCCGATCAGAACCCGTGAGTACCAGCTGACGTTTGACAACATGGACCTGCACGACCTGTCGGGTGACCCCATCCGGTACGACCAGCTCAATCCATCGGTGAGCGGCGCATGGATCGCCTTCCAGGATGATCAGCCCATACTGGACGAGGAGGATTTGGGCATAGCGCTCCAGCAGCCCAATCAGTGGGACATCCGTTACGGACAGTTCCCCGGACCGCCGGAGATCGGCGTTCGAGAGATCAGCGGCGAGATCAACGACGACATCCTGCAGTACGGGGACGTGAACGTCGGCGTGACGATCGGCCTCGGGCTGGAGATCCATAACGTCGGTTACGACTGGTTGAACGTCGATGGCTACGAGCTGCCCGACAACAACTTCGTCGTCTACACCTACACGGACGCCAACGACAACTACATCCTGGACGCCGAGGAACTCGGCACCGCGTTTACTTGGGACGGTGCGGATCCCCTGTACGACCCGCAAGACCCCGAGTCTGGCCTGGCGGTCGGCGATCACTACTCGGTCTGGATCGAGTGGACGCCCACCGAGACGAAGGCGCTGCCCGCGGACCTGTCGTTCGACATCAAGACCAACGCCGAGAAGAACCCCGATTACTCGGTGAGCATCGTGGGGGCAGGCGTGGTCACGCCGGACATGGTGGTCACGCCCGATCCGTTGGCGTTCGGCAGCGTGCCGGCCGACACGTCGTCCACCTTGACCGTGACCATCACCAACATCGGCAACGAGGTCTTGACGCTCGGGGACATCATCTCGGGCGATCCCGACCTCTACGTGATTGGCACGCTGCCGGTGGATCGAGACATCGATCCGGCCAAGAACAACCCGAGCAATCCCGACAGCTACGTCTTTGACGTGACGTTCCAGAACGCGCCGATCGGGTCGTATACGACCGGGGCCATCCAGATCTGGAACAACGATCCGGAATACGCCGACACGGGCTACTACGATCTTGTCATCCAGGCGCAGGTGATCCCTGCTGCGGATATCGCCGTGTACGATTCCAGTGGGGATCCGATCACCGAGCTGCCGTTTGGTCTGGTGGAGGTGAACCGCAGTCAGGACATCACCCTGACGGTTCGCAACGAGGGCCAGGCGGACCTCTATCTGACCGGGTGGGACTCCAGCGACCCCTCGGCGATCATGGTCGTGGAGGAGACCCTTCCGTCGGCCCCGATCGGGCCGGGACAGTCGGCACAGGTCGTGGTCCGCTTCACGCCGCGCGAAGCCAAGTCGTACGCGGGCGAGTGGTTCGAGCTGATCAGCAACGATCCGGACGTGGCCGGCAACGGTTGGGGCGCCCCCACGGAGAACCCGTATCAACTCACGGTGGGGGCGGCGGCCGAGGGCGTTACGGCTCCGCACATCGTGATCGAGGAAAACGTGGGCATCGCCAACGACGACCGGATCGACTTCGGGACGATGGTGGCTACGCCGACGCCCGTGGAACGCGATTTCGTCCTCCGCAACGCCGGGACGGCCGACCTGCTGATCACCGATTGGGACACGATCACCGGCGCAGACCCGACGAAGTTCCAGGTGGTGGGTCTGTCGAGCCAGGCGAGCTTCACGCTCGCGCCAGGCGAGTCGAGGACGGGCACGATTCTGATGGATGCGTCCAGCCCGGGTGGGTTCTCGGCCACGTTGCAGATCAGCAACAACGATTCGGACCCGACGGTTTCGCCCTATCTGATCGAGCTGCGGGGCGGCGTGACGGCGGGCCAGGTCGGCGTGACGGTCTACGAGCTGGACTTCGGTACCGTCGAGCTGGAGGCGTCCCCAAGTCCCTCTGATCCCCAGCGGTTCAGCATCGTCAACGCCGGCGAGGCCGTCCTGAACGTTAGCAGCGTGACCTCGACGGATGCCAGCGTGTTTGCGATCACGGCGCCGGCGGGGTATGAGGGCGCGTTCACCATCGCGCCAGGCCAGGCGACGCCCTCGTTCTACGTGACCTTCACCCCGGATGCGGCCCGAGTCTACAGCGAGAACATCCAGATTGCATGCGACGACCCAGACACGCCGGTCCTGGAGCTGCCGGCATTGGTGGGCGAGGCGGTGGCGGTGGCGGAGCTGTCCATCGAGGAGACGGCCGGTGTGCCAAACGACCGGGTCGTCGCCTTCGGCGCCGTGCGGATCGGCGAGTCGGCGACCGAAATCGTCACGCTCAGGAACGTGGGCACCGGGACGCTGACCATCACCAGGTGGGAGATCGACAACGTTGCCTACGAGGTGTTGCCCACGAACGATTCCGGGGCGGCCGATGACTACGAACTGGCCCCGCTGGGCGGAAGTGTGGACCTGAGGGTGACCTTCTCGCCATTCGGTTCGTCGCATCCTGGCGTTCTGACGATCGTCGGCTACGGTCCAGATCTCGTGGAGACGCGTTGGGAGGTGGACCTGACCGGTGAAGGCCTGCCGCCCGAAGCAAGCGGCGATTTCAACGGAGATGGCCAGCTGGACCTGTCCGACTTCCAGATGTTCGAGGAGGGTTTCGGCAGCGTTTTGGGCGACCCGAACTACGATGCGCAGATGGACCTCGACGGGGATGGGGACATCGATTTCGCGGACCTGGGTGTGTTCCTGGGCTACTACGCGCAGGGATCGAAGGCGCCGACGAAGGCGGCGTCTGCTTCTTCGGCTCAGGGGGCCGGTGTCGTGGTGGACTTCGGGGTCGGGACCTCCGTCACAGGCACTGAATCGGGCGGCAACGGGAAGCTGGCGGCGTCCAGCAAGCTCGCCCAGTCCACCGAGGAGTCGGACGACGAGGAGATGCTGCTCGAGAATCTCGCCGCCGCGTTTGACATGGGGGCGCTGCCCGATGCCAATGCGTCGTCGAGCGACGGCAGCCTCGAGTCTGCTGTCACCCAAGATGACGGAACGAGTGATCCAACTGAGGGAGCGCTGCTGAGCGGCGGGATCGCAGGCGCGGACATTGGCGATTCGTCGCTGCCGGCCTTGCAGTCTGAGGCGTCCTCTCTGAGTGAGCTGACGGCGCCCGCGACCGGCCCCGCGGCGGTGTCGTTCGCCATGTCCGTTCGGCCGGGCGATGCGCCGGCAGATGAATTCAGCCTGGGGGATATGGGTGAGGTCGATCCGTTGGTGGCGCCCTATGCCAGCGCATTGCTGTCGCCGTCGGGTCAGGTGTAATGAGGTGTTGGCAGGCCGCCTGAGGCTGCCATTGCCGGATAGACACGAGGGGGACCGTTCAATGACGCGTCCAGCCGCAATCGCAGGTGTCCTCGTCTCGGCGCTGGGTTCCCTGGCTGCCGGTCAGACAGGGGTCCGGGTCGACGGGGTCTTTGTCAGGACGGGGACGTTCACGCCGATCACGGAGGTGCAGGTGGGCCAGCCCGTGCAGCTCATCGTTCGGGTCCAGGACACCAGCACCAGCCCACAGGGCGTCGCGGGCGGCTACGTCGACGTGACCTGGAGCACTGGCGTCCTGCAGCTTCTGGATCAGATCGATGGAGACGGAACCGACGATAGCGACGTGGAGCCGCTGTTCGGGTCGGTTTGGACGGCGTTCTACGCGGGAGAGAAGATCGGAGAGGGTTTGCTGACGGGCATGGGTTCTGGGCAGGGCTTCCCTCCTGTGTATTTCGAGGGCGATGTACAAGACTTCTTTACCCTGAATTTCAATCCCATCGCGAAGGGATCGGCCGGCGTTACGCTCACTGGGCATGACTTCGGTGTGATTGTCTTGGGGGACCCCAACGGCGCGAGCGCCCCGGCGACATCGGTGGACCCCACACTGACGGTCGTCGACGCCCCAGGTCCGGGCCCGGGCCCTGGTCCCGGGCCCACGCCGCCGTGCCTCGGCTCGGCCCTGGCCGTGGGGGCGGTGGGGCTGGGCGGCTTGGCCCGACTCGTGTCGGGTCGACGGCGGGAGGGCCGTTAGGGACGTCGCCATGTCCCCCGGTAGTCAGGGAGGTGCCCGCTCAGGCGGCGGGGGACGAACCCTGGCAGGCTGCTGAGCGTACAACTCTTGGACATCCGGGCTGTTGTCTGCCCCGGGAAGTGCCGATACGATGACTGATGCGGGCAATTCGCGCCTTTCCTTTGGTTTCTGAGGCCCGACAGGCCCGATAATGCGGACGTGTGGCGGGTCACGAAGCACCTCCTATTAGACCGCTGGGGTCGAGTCTGGCCGTGTGGCGTTGCCACGCGGCTCGGCCGGTTTGACGGCAGTCGACAATCTGGCGGCGGATCAGCGAGGGTTCTCGGGTAGACAAGAAATGAATACGCATCACAGAATCGGATGGATTGTCCTGCTGGCTGGGGTCGTCTTGCTCGCCGGGGCGGGGACCGCCCAGGCCTACTTGGACCCGGGCACGCAGGTGGCAGTCTTGGGCGGGTTGGGCGGATTCCTTGTGGCCTTGGGGGGGTACTTCGGCATCGTGCTCTGGCCGGTGCGGAAGCTGCTTGATTTTGTCTGCAAGCGAACGGGCCTGCCGCGGATCTACGGCAAGGTCTTCATCATCGTCCTGACGCTGGCCGGGCTGGGGTACCTCGTCTACAAGCTCGACCAATGGTATGACTTCCTGCCGTCGTTGACGTCGAATGAAGACCAGACCATCGAGGCCCCGACGGTCTCGTATGAGGATTTCGAGCGCGTCATCGTGCTGGGTATGGACGGTCTGGACGCCGGCATTCTCGAAGAGATGCTCGAGGCGAATCAGTTGGCGAACTTCGCCAAGCTCAAGCAGATGGGTAGCTATGCGCGCCTGTGGAGCAGCAACCCGCCGCAGAGCCCCGTTGCCTGGACGTGTGTTGCCAGCGGGTGTAATCCCGGCAAGCATGGCATCTTCGATTTCATCCACCGCAATCCCAAGACGTACCTGCCGGAGCTGGCGATCTACCGGCCCAATCTCAAGGCTGCCAGCCGCGAGAAGCGCTACCTGCCGACTCGGAAGATCCCGGGCTTCTGGATGTTGCTCAGCAAGGGGGGGGTCCCCACGACGATCATCCGCTGGCCCAACGCGTTCCCGCCGGACCCGGTCAACGGTCGGTTCTTCAGCGGGCTGGGGGTGCCGGATATCCTTGACCGGCTGGGGCGGTACTCGTTCTACACGACCAATGAGAAGCTGTTCCCGCCCGGCAGGCCGGTCGGCAAGATGACGGCAGTCGGCTGGCAGGGAAACAAGATCACGACATCCCTGTTCGGGCCTGAACTGTCTTCGCTCACGGGCTCGAAGGAAGAGACCAAGCTGCCGCTGATCATCACGAAGAAGGGCAAGGGGATTGCGCTTGAACTCGACGGCAAACCGCTTGGGGAGCTGGCGGTGGGGGGGTGGTCCGGCTGGGCGCCCGTCAAGTTCGGCGGGGCGCTGACCAGCATCAACGGCATCGTTCGGTTCCTACTGATGGCCCTCGAGCCAGACTTGAAGCTGTACGCGACCTCGATCCAGGTCGATCCGCTCGATCCGGCGTTCCCGATCACACACCCCGACGGCTATGCCAAGGAACTGGCCGAGAAGCTCGGGCGGTACTTCACGCTCGGCATGCCCGAAGACGTCAAGGCGTACAGCGAGAAGGTGATGAGCCCGGACGACTTCCTGTCGATGTGCAAGGTGATCGAGCAGGAGCGGGATCGGATGTTCGAGTACGAACTGGGCCGGTTCGAGAAGGGGTTGTTCGCCTTCGTGTACGACAGCAGCGATCGCAAGCAGCACATGTTCTGGGCGTCCCGCGATCCGGATCATCCTGCCTACACCCCGGAGTACGCCAAGAAGTACGGCCAGGTGATCCCCGACGTCTACCGTCGGATGGACGGGATCCTGGGCAAGGTGCTGACGAAGCTGACGGACAAGACGGCCCTGATCGTGCTGAGCGATCATGGGTTCAACACGTTCCGCCGGGCGGTGAACATCAACACGTGGCTGGTGGAGAACGGCTACCAGAAGCTCAACACGCCCGACGGGAAGGACGGCGGGGAGTGCTTCGCCCACGTCGACTGGTCCAAGACGCGGGCCTACTCGCTGGGCTTCAACAGCATCTACATCAACCTGAAGGGCCGCGAGCGGAGCGGCATCGTCTCTGCGGGTGCCGAGTACCGGAAGCTCTGCGACGAGATTGCCGAGAAGCTGCGCGACTTCCGCGACCCCAAGGTCGACAAACCCGTCGTACGGGCGGTCTATCAGGCCCAGGAGATCTACCGCGGTGAGCAGGTGAGCAGCGGCCCAGACCTGATCGTGGGGCTGACCGTGGGCTACCGCGCGAGCGGCAGTAGCGGCCTGGGCGCGGCCCCGCGGGAGCTGATCGCGGACAACGACAAGCCCTGGTCGGGCGACCACCTGTATGATCCCTACTACGTCCCGGGCATTTTCCTGTCCAACCTGAAGATCCGGTCGGAGAACCCCAGCGTGATCGACATCGCCCCGAGCGTGCTGCAGTGCTTCGGGGTGCCCAAGCCGGAGTACATGGATGGCGAGGCGCTGTTCGACTTCACCCAGTAGCCTCGAGCGGCGGCCAGAGACATGGCGAGATCGGTCACGTGGTGCGTCACCGGCGCGAGCGGCCAGCTGGGCGGCGTGCTGGTGCGGCAGCTTGTCGAGGCGGGCGAGGAGGTGGTCGCCCTGTCGGGCCGACGCACCGTGCAGATCGCTGGCGTCCGAACCAGCCCGATCGACATCACCGATCACCAGGCCGTGCGGAGGATCCTGGAGCAAACGCGCCCATCGGTCGTCGTGCACCTTGCAGCCGTCAGCAGTGTGGGTGAGGCCCTTTCCGATCCAAAGCGAGCGCGACAGGTCAACGTCGACGCGACCGACGCCCTGGTGGCGTTGGCCGGGCGCGTGGGCGCGCGGTTGATCTGCGCATCGACCGATCTTGTCTTCGATGGCCAGGCCCCGCCGTACGACGAATCGTCTTGCCCCGATCCGGTGAACTGCTACGGGCGGAGCAAGTTCCAGGCCGAGCCCGCCGTGCTCAACTATGGACGGGGGGTGGTGGTCCGGCCGTCGCTGATGTTCGGCCTGCCGGTGGTGCCCCGGCAGACGACGTTCTGTCAGCAGCTCGTCGCGTTGCGTGATGGGCGGACCTTGCGGTTGTTCGAGGACGAATTCCGCACGCCGCTGTGGTTTGAGGATGCAGCCCGGGCGATCCGGGCGATTGGTCGGTCGGACTTCGTCGGCCTGATGCACCTGGCCGGTCCGGAGCGGACATCGCGGTTGGACATGGGCGTGGCCATGGCGGTGGCATTGGGGTTGCCGACGGACGCGATCCAAGCGGTGACGTCGTCGTCGATGTCGTTCCCGGAGCCCCGGCCGGCGGATGTGTCTCTCGACGGGTCGCTGTTCGAACGAACGTTCCCTGATGTCTGCTCGGCCCGGACGGTCAGGGAGGCCGTCGCTGGCATCAGGCCGGATGAGCTCGCCGGACTTGCGCCTGGGCCGTCGTCCTAGTAGGAGGCGCGCCGCCCCTCCGTCGACTGTCCTGGCTCGGGCAGGCACGGGAGACTGAGACGATCCTCTGGCACGTCATCAAGAAGGCGTGATTCTTGGCTTGGTGCCGAGAATGCTGAAGAGCTACAATTGCCGCCGGAGGGATATATCGGGGAGTTTCCGGAATGGACGCCTTGCCGGTGCTCGATCAGATCCCGGATGCCACGCAGCGGCGATCGGCTTGGGACGTACGAGGAAGGCGACCTTGAGACGCGACGCGAAGCGTAGGTCGGCTGCTTTTTCGGGGGGGGCCGTGGTTGCTGGCGCGCTGATCGTGGCAGCAGCGACCCAGGCCTTGGCCCAGAGCCGCTCCAGCGCGGATGGAGCGGACATCCGTCTCCTGAAGCACCCGTACCCGTATCGTGCGGCGCTGACCGTCTGTTCAGACACCCATGGCGTGCCTGTGGAGCAGTTTGAGGCCGTTCACGCCCTCATCAATCTGCGCGAGCCGATCAAGCGAGGCTCTGAAGCGTGGCAGTACCTTTTCGGAGATCCCGAAATCGACAAGCGAGCAGATTGGCGCGAGGGAATCGACGGCTTCGGGTTTCCCTTCGGTGACACCATGTGGCTCTACGATCCGAGCATCGGCGTCTTTGCGGGCTTCGACGAGAGAACGGGCCAGCCGGTGCCGCACGCTTACAAGGGCAGGGATTTTCGGGAGATCATCGACGAGTGGTTCCGTCGCGGATGGGTCGACAGTCTGCACACGCCGGGGGTGGGTCATATCCCGCGAGAGGCGACGGCCGCGGGCCTCAGGTGGCTGCAAGAGCGCCCCCACAGACGGCTGAAGGTCTGGGTGAACCACTCCCTCTCAACCACGCCCACCTGCATCGGGCCAGACCAGTCGGCGCTGCGGCCTGTGATCAACAACATCACCAAGTGCGGCACGGCGGTCATGTGCTGGGTTGGGCTTGAGCGGTTGGCCCGGGCGATCGCGCAGCGACCGTATCCGGTGAGCTGGCCAGCAGAGCAGCGTGCGTCCTGCTGGCTGCTGAGCATCTTGCTGGTCGGCAGCGGAACGTGGCTGCTTCTGTCTGTGATCATCAAACGGTTGCGGAAACGGGTCAGCTTTATCGTCGCGGGCCTGGTCCTTGTTGGTACGTTGGGCGTCCTCAGTCTGATGCCTCTCCGTCGTGCTCAGGGAGACAATCCGGACAGCCCTTTGTATCACGCGGATCTCGTCCGCCAGGCCGGGTTTCGATACTACTGGCTTATCGTTCCACTGCCGGGCCAGTACAGGACGCTGGTCAGCGGCACACTGGCTCTGCCCGAGCGTTCCTGCGGCGGAGGGCGTCCCTCATGTCTCCGCGTCGTCGAGTTGGACGACGGCGCATCGTGCCTGACTTTCGGCAGGAACACCAAGAAGGGCTGGATCGTTGAGGGGAGCCTGTCGCTGCTCACTGAGGAGAACCTGGAGGCCCTGTGTGAGAAACAGAGTACATCTATAATTTATATTCACTGGGCTATAAAACCCAAGCTGATTTTTGTTGCCGAAGTCATTGACAACCTGGCACGATTGCGCCGATTCAACGAAGCCGGGCGCGTTTGGCTGGCCTGTACCTCCGAGCTGCTTCACTTCACCTTTGTACGGGCGTTCCTCGAGTACCGCGCTCATCAAGACCAGGGCAAACGCGTCATCGAGATCGTTCGGGTCAATGATCCAACGGGAGAGCCCTTCACCCCGACGCTGGAGGACCTTCGCGGGATCTCGTTTGACTGCCCCGGTGGCGAACCAATCGAGGTCCGGCTGGCGGGCGAACCCCTTGGCAAGGACGCGCTGGACATCCTGGCCAAGGAAGGACGACAGATCGTGCGATTCCCCCTGAGGCCCATGCCCTGATGCCGTTCTCAGGCTGACGTGTCGGTGCGACCGGGTAGCGTTGCCGAGGTTATCGGCTGTCAAAATAGGGAAGATTCATCCCTCACGTCACTTGCCTGTTGCCGAACCGAATCTTACGTTCTCTGTAGCCCCGATTCCGGTGGGCGGTGGTCGAGATTGTGCGCTGGTTCAGGCGGACGATACCCCCGGGCGCGGGGCAGGACCTCAGTCGGGGTCGGCGGTGGCCGATAGTGGGACTAGAGCGTGACCGTCGCCCGTGCGCGAACGCCGTCGGCTTGGGCCGCAGATAGGGGGACAAGGGACGTGCCTGCCAAGACGCTGTCTTCTGCCTACACCCAGCCGCGTCTTCCCGAGGGGGCTCCGAAGGCCCGCATCACCATAGGCAGCGGGTCGCCTTCGGAGAAGAGCTGGAACCTTAGACGGCCGGTCACGATGATCGGCAGTCGTCGAACCGCGCATATCCTGCTTCGACATCCCGAGGTGAGCAAAGCGCACTGTGTGGTCGTCAACACGGGCCGGCATGTCATCGCTTGCGACCTGAACAGCCGGACGGGGACCTCGGCCAACGGACAGGCGATGGCCCTGTCGGAGCTCCACGACGGCGACGTGCTGAGAATCGGCCCTGTCGACGTCGAAATCGCCATCCAGCCCGGCGAGGTGGGCGGCGATTCGGGTCCGACGGAGATGCCTCTCAGCGCGGCGCTGCGGCGGAAGGACGGGGCAGAGCAGTGGGAGCTGCCTCGAGCGGTCGTCCTGGTCGGTCGGAAGCAGGGGTGCGATGTCCTGCTTGATCACAGCGACGTGTCGCTGGCGCACGCGGTGCTGTGTCACGTGGATGGCGAGTTGATCGTTTTTGATTTGGGCAGTCGAACGGGCACGTGGCTGAACGGCGAGCAGGTCCACTACGCCGTGGTGCACGCCAACGACGTTCTTCGGGTAGGCCCGCTCGAGCTGGATGTCTTGAGCGACGCGTTGACGCCGCGTGCCGAGGGGCTCGGCGGGGAATCGCCGCTGCCCGAATCGGAAGGAAGTGAGGCAGAGCCCACCTATCCTCCAGCTGCGCTGGGCTCGACCGATCCGACGGACATCTCGGAACCGATCGACGACGAGGCCGTGCCCGCAGACTGGGACAGTGGTGACGCGAGCGATCCGGCGAAACCCGATGCGGCTCTGGACACGTCAGCGATCGATCTGCAAGCCGGTTCTGGCCATGACGCCGAAGCGTTCGTCAACGACCTGGAGCAGAGCCTCTCTGCCTTCCAGCAGAACCTGACGCAGTCGGCGCAGCGACTGACCGAATGGCAGGTCAGGCTCGAGGCCCAGGCGGCCGACCTCGATCAATGCGAGCGGGAGTTGACCGGGCGGCGCGGCGAGCTCGAGGAGCGCGAATCGAAGTCGGCCGAACAGGAACTGGCACTGGCGACGCGGACGCTCGAGATCGAACGGGCCAGCTCAGAACTCGAGCGATTGGGTGAAGCGCAAGAGCAAGGCCAGCGGGCACTGGAAGAGGCGGAGAAGGATCTGGGTCGACGTGAGGGTGAGCTGGGCGAGCGAGAGGCCGCGGCGTCTGATCGCGAGACCCAGATCAGCGAACAGGAGGAATCGCTAACCGCTCAACGGGAGGCGCTTGAGGGCGCCCAGGCTGAGTTGGCGCAGAAGCAGGCCGAGCTCGCCGAGGAGATAGATCAAGCGGGTCAACGGCATGCCGAGCAGGAACAGGCGTTGGCCTCGGCGGAGGAAGAGCTGAAGTCGAAACAGGAGGCCCTCGAGGCCGCCTCGGCAGAGGTCGACCAACGTCGTCAGGAGGTAGAGACCTACGCGGCCGAGGTCGAGACGTACGCGAATCAGGTCGAGGCCGAGGCGGCCAAATTCAAGGCCGAGGCCGAGGAGATGACCGAGACCAAGCGACAGCTGGACGAGCGGTCCCGGCAGCTCGAAGACCGATCGGCGGAACTCGATGAGCAGGAACAGGAGGTCGAGCAGCAACACGCCGTTTTGGCCGAGGAACGGACTCGCATGGAAGCCGAGATGGCGGCCGTACACAAGCAGGCGGCCCTGATCCAGAAGGCCCAAGCGGCTTTGGCGCAGGCCAATGCGGTCTTCGAAGGTGGTCTCGTGCCGCCGACCGCAACGGAGGGCCACGCCGCCGCAGCGGTCGAGCAGGCTCCCGCACCCGAGGCGCCTGCACCAGAAGAGCCCATCGCCGAGCCGCAGGCCGAACCGGACCGTGAGGATGAGGTCGACGAGGTCGAGACGGCGCCCGCGCCGCCCGAGCCGGAGCCGATCGTCGACGAGGTCCCGCCCGCCCCGCCCGAACCGCCGTCGGCGGACGCCGATGCTCAGTCCAACGACGTCGCGCTTGAGCCAGCCACGCCAGATGAAGCACCGGAAGACGCTGTTGACGAGGAAAGCACGTCGGCAGCAGAGGAGCCTCCGGCCGAGCCGGCCGCCCCATCGGTGCTGCAGGACCTTGATCCGGAGACCGCCGAGCAGCTCCGGATGCTTCGTCGCCTCGGGGCGAAAGGAAGTGACGAGGAGCTGCTGGCCCAAATCGAGGCCAAGCGGAAAGGCGGCAAGGCGGGCCACGGCAGCGACGAGAACGGGGAAGGCGGCGGCAAGAAGCGTTGGTGGGGGCGCTGAGGGGGGATCGAGTCTCATTCCTTTAGGGGGTAACTGCTTCTGCGAGTCTGCGTCGGACCAAACTGACGGCGCCGAGGACGCCGGCGTCGTCGCCGAGAGCGGCTTGGACGACCTTCAGGTCGGCGTGGGCGACCGGGAAGGTATTGGCGCGGATGGCCTCAGCCACGTGCTCGACGTAGGGCTCGCCGATGGCCTCAACCACCCCGCCGCCCACGACGATCATCTGCGGGTTCAGCAGGTGCACCGTGTTGGCCAGCCCGAGTCCGGTCAGGTGAGCGGACTCGTCCACGTAGCGGCGGACGATCTTGTCGCCTTGGCGGTAGGCCTGAGCCAGTAGCCCGCTGCCGATCTGAAAGCCGGGTGCGTCGGGGTCCCATCGGCCCGTCTTGTCCTTGACGAGGTCGGGCAAGAGGCTCTTCTTGCCGGCGCGGATTCGCGCCACGATGTTGGCGACGATGGCGGGGCGGGCGGCGAGGCTTTCCACCGTTCCGCGCCACCCAGTGTTGGCCTTCTTGCCGTCGTACTTGATGGTCATGTGGCCGAACTCGCTGGCCACGCCGTTGGCGCCTTCGATCAGCTGGCCGTTGATGACCATGCCCCCGCCGATACCCGTGCCGACGAAGACGCCGAATAGACTGTGCATGCCCTGGCCCGCGCCCAGGTCCAGCTCACCGAGCGTGCAGAGGTTTGTGTCGTTGCCGAGGAAGACGGGCCGCCCGATCCTGTCGCTCAGCAGGGCGGCCACCTCGACCCGGCCCCATCCCAGGTTTGGGGCAGCGTTGATCACGCCTTTCGCGCCATCGACGGGCCCGGGCACGCCAAGGCCGACGGCGCGGACGTCCTGAAGCTTCAGACCGGCTTGCTCGACGGCGCCTTCGATCGTGCTGGCGACGCGGTCCAGGACGACGTCGCAGCCCTTGTGGGCCTTGGTGCGCTTCTTGCAGCGGGCGATGATGTCGCGCTGGCCGGTGACGACGACGGCCAGGATCTTCGTGCCCCCGAGATCGACACCGACGACGGGATCGGTTTGCGTGGTCTGGTTCATGACGCCTCCTTGCGTTGGGGCTCCAGCATGGGCCTCAACGAAATGGATGGTCTGGTCGCCAAGATAGCCCGTTCACCCGGGCGGATCAACCGGCGGGCACCGGCGCGGCTCTCGATGTTACGCACCAGCGCTCGGGTGGGGTGAGGGGCAAGAGGATGCCCCCAAGATGGGCCTGGGGAACGGCGATCATCACGCTGCGCGATCGTCTGCCTACCCCTACCCTCCGCGATTTCGAAGCGGGGCCAGGCCCACGTGAGCCAGGATCGAGAGGGTCGCAGATCCGGGGGGTGGTGGCAGTCCCGGATCTACGCTCTGCGCCTGACCCACACGAACAGCCCAAGGACGCCAAGGATGATCGGGGGCAACCACCCGATGCCGCTCCCGCATCTCCAGACGGCCACAACGTGCTTGTCGGAGTCCATGCAGAGGCTGATCGGGTTGTTGCTATCAATGACGGCGTAGTTGGGGTCATCACGGTAGTTCGGGTCGTGGTAGATCTCCCAGTGCCTTAGGCTCTTGCCTGCCTCGGCGTAACCCGTGAGTTGCACTTGTGTGCAACATGGGTACTGGAATCCCTGTCTGTTGGGATCGAAGTCCTTGTTTGGGTCCCTGATGACGACGCCCCACAGCGGGTTCACCTCACTGATCGTCAGCGTGCGAGATGTGCGGAGCATCCAGTCCTCGGGGAGCGTGGCAACCCAACCTTCCGTTGCGGTCACCCAGCCCTTGGGGACGTTGGGATCATTGGGGTCTTCGATGCGGTGTTGACCGAATCCGACGATCGTGAGCCCGTCGTCGGAGACGTCTGTGGCATAGGTTAGCTCGGCCCATTCGGACAAGGAGACGCCGAGCGCAGTCAAGACACAGCTCAACTTGACCATGCCGGTTTCGGAGGTCCACAGGAACGCCTCCTTGCCTTGGTCAGTCGACCCCCAACCCACAACAACCGATCCGTCGGCTGAGGTCCCGTACGCTTCGCTCCAGAAGACGCCCCCATCCAGATCGCCGAGTCCACTCATCGAGCCATTCTCCCAGCGGAAGGCCTCCTCGGCGTTTGGGTCGTCAGCAGAGCGCGCGGACTTGCTCTGCCCGATGATGACGTTGCCGTCCGCCGAGACATTGTCAGCCCAGCTTGCTGAGAGTCCACCCGGAAGATCGCCCAGGCCGCTCATGACACCGGCTTCCCAACGGAAGGCCTGAGGCGTCGTGGAGTAGGGGCCGGCTACCCCCACGATGACATCCCCGTTGAATGAGACCGCGCATGCGCAGCTGTCGGGGACGTTGGGATCCAGTTAGCCCAGCGATTCCTGTTGCCATTGGGTCCCGTCCCACACCCACTTCAACGCTTCCCAGAGGATCGAAACGTGAGGGAAGCACTGCGCACCGACGACGGTCGCTCCATCTGCCGACACGTCGTAGGCCCGGCTCCAGAAGCCCCATGCGGGCGGGGGCGGGGGAATCAGCCAGTCCATGCCGTTCGGCTCGGACCACCAGAAGCCCTCCCAGTACTGCACGAAGTCGGAGGTGCTCTCCCCGACCACGACGGACCCGCCCAACGACACACCCAAGGCGTCACTCCACTTGGCGGTGTTGGGGCCGCACAGGTAGCCCAGGCCGGTCATCCCGCCGGGTTCCGTCCACAGGAAGGCCTCGAATGGGCCGGAGTCTTCCGACTTGCTGGATCCCACCACCGCTGTCCCATCGGGCGACACAGCCACGGCCCAGCTGAAGTAGGCCCCGCCCTCCAGATCCCCCACGCCTCGAAGGCTTGGCCCAGCAGCAGACACGTGGAGACCCGCAACGCATGCGATTGTTGCCAGCGCGCTAAGGTGCACCCTCATGACTTGCCTCCCATTCGCCCAGACATCCGAGGTTCCTGGTTGGCATCCTTCCTCTGCCGGGGCGTAGGTTTTCACGGGTGTAGCCGCCTTTGTCTCCGCCGTCGCTGGAACAGGATCAGGCCGCCCAAGGCGAGGATCGACAGGGCGGCGGGCTCAGGGATGCTAGCGATGAAAGCGTCCTCGTCGCCGAGCTGAGGCCCGAAAAGGCTCCCGAAGGTACGTCCGCTGAGGTAGATGTGCCCCAGACCGTCGATCGCCACGCCCGAACCCTCATCACCTTCAGCCGTACCGAACTGACTCATCCAGACGCGCAAGCCATTCGGGTCGTACTTCGCGAGGAAGACGTCGCGTTGACCGACGTGGCCGTCGCCGAGATCACCGGTAGCGTAGCCGGTGATGTAGACACTGCCGGAGGCGTCCGTACACACGGCGTGGCTGCCGTCATCACCGAGGGAGCCAAACGCCACGGACCACTTCAAGTCTCCGTTGGCGTCGTACTTGCAGAGGAAGACATCGAGCCCTCCGGCACTCGGCTGGCCGAAGCTTCCATCTGTGGTGCCGACCAGGTAGACATTGCCAAGGGCGTCGACGGTTAGGTCTCTGCTCACGTCCCAGTCGTTGTCCGAAGACCCTATCTGGCGAGCCCACAACACCTGCCCATTGGGGTCGTACTTTCGGACGAAGGCATCGGAATTGATTCCGCCTATGTGCATTGTTCCTGCGACGTAGACGTTCCCGGCTCCGTCGAGGGTCACCGCATCAGCGTACTCGCCCCCTGAAGAGCCAAACTGATCCGTCCATATCACTCGGCCGTTCGGATCGTACTTTCTGAGGAATGCGTCGTTCTGGCCAAGACTGCCCCCACCCCAAAGATCGCTGCCTGTCCCGCCGGCAACATAGACCCCAGACACATCTGCAGCCACACCGAAGCAGACGTCTTCGACGGGGGAGCTGCCGAATTGGTGGGTCCACAACCGTTGGCCGTTGGGATCGTATCTGCTGACAAATGCGTCCCGTTGGTGTGCCGCATCCTCGGTAAGACCGGCGATGTAGCTGTTGCCAAGCTCGTCGGCGGCCACGCCCTGGACCAGTTCGTCGTACGTTGAGCCCTCTTGAGACGTCCACAGCAGATCCCCGTTGATGTTCCACTTGCTGATGAAGACATCGGCGCCCCCTGCACTGGCGCCTCCGAGACTCCCTCGCGTGTGGCCGGTGACGAAGATGTGGCCTGACCCGTTGATGGCCAGGTCGATGGTGGTGTCCCAACTCGAAGTGCCGAATTGATCGGCCCAATCGACAGGCGGCGTTTCCGCCACGACCCTTGGCGTCCCGACTACCAGGAGAAGCCCCGCCAGGATGAAGCGAGCCCGGGGCGCCAGCTGCTCGTGAGCCTTCGCGACGTGGGACATGGGCTCGCCCTTTCCACGCCCCCAGTTTCGCTGCTGTGATGTGGTGAGGTGCCTGGCGAAGGGTCGGCGAGATCCCTTTCCCTCCAACTCCTTCGTCCCTCAAATGACGCAGCATGCCCCCGGCCTTGCTGTCTGTCAAGGAGAAACAAAGACCGGTTTCGGCGCCTGCCACGCAGGGGTAGAATACCGCCTCGCCCGCGCCAACGAGGGTGCGGGATGATCCTCGACGCGGGGTCGTCGGCCCTGGGAGTCGTCTGTGGCCAAATCACCCAGGAAACATCGGCCGAGCAAGTCGCTCAAGCAGGACAGCCTCACGCCGGCCATGCGCCAGCACGCCGAGCAGAAGGCCCAAGTCCCCGACGCGATCCTGTTCTTCCGGATGGGCGACTTCTACGAGATGTTCTACGAGGACGCCAAGACGGCCGCCCGCGTGTTGGGCCTGACGCTGACGTCGCGGAGCAAGGCCGGCGATGAGCCCATTCCGCTGGCGGGCGTCCCCTACCACGCCGTTGAGGGCTATCTGGCCAAGCTGGTCCGGGCCGGGTTCAAGGTGGCGATCTCCGAGCAGGTCGAGGATCCCAAGCAGGCCAGGGGCGTCGTCAAACGGGCCATCGTCCGGATCGTCACGCCGGGAACGCTGACGGATCAGGCCCTGTTGGCCGAGCGGGAGGAGAACTATCTGGCGGCCGTCGCCGTTGGCTCGTCGGCGTCGGGGGCCGGGCGGGTCGGGCTGGCCGCGGTCGAGCTGAGCACGGGGGCGTTCTTCGTGCAGGAGGTGCGGGCTGAGGCCGCCATCGACGAGCTGGTCCGCCTGCGACCGGCCGAGCTGCTCGCCCCGGAGCTGGACATCGGCGAATCATCGTCGTTGCTCGACGCCTACCGCCAGCTGACCGAGGCGCCCGTCACCCCGCGACCCGTCCAGGCCTTCTCGCCCTACCAGGCGGAGCAGGCGCTGTGTCGGCACTTCGGCACGGCGCATCTGGCCGGGTTCGGGTTCGACGAGATGGACGGGTCGCTCTGTGCGGCCGGGGCGATCCTGGACTACCTGCAGGAGACGCAGAAGTCGGCGCTGAAGCACATCACCGCGGTTCGGCGACGGTCGCAGGATGCGTACGTGGGCCTCGACCAGGCGACGATGCGGTCGCTGGAGATCGAGCGGACGATCCGCGAGCAGGCGCGGGACGGCTCACTCCTGCACGCGGTCGATCGGACGGTCAATCCGATGGGGGCGCGGATGCTGCGGCGGTGGGTCTGCTATCCGTTGCGGCAGGCCGAGCCCATCGTGGATCGGCAGGGCGCGGTGGCCGAGTTCCACGGAACGCCCGAGATGCGGCAGGCCGCTCGCGACGTCCTCCGCGTGATGGGCGACGTCGAGCGGATCACCGCGCGGCTGGGCGTGGGCCGGGCCTCGCCGCGCGACCTGGTGGGGCTGGGTCAAACGCTGGGCCTGTTGCCCCGGTTGGCCGACGCCCTTGGCACGGGTCGGCTGGACGTGGGCGATGCGGGGCCGGCCTCGCCGTTGTTGGCGCGATTGGTCGAGGGGCTCGGCGGGCTGGAGGAGCTGGCCGAGTTCCTGTCCACGAGCCTGCAGGCCGATGCGCCGATTACCGTTCGCGAGGGGGGCATCATCGCTGCCGGCTACAACGAGGAACTCGATCGGTTGCGGTCCATCGCGACGGGTGGGCAGGAGTGGTTGGTTGCGTTTCAGCAGCGCGAGGCCCGCAAGACGGGCATCGCCCAGCTCAAGGTGGGCTTCAACCGGGTGTTCGGCTACTACATCGAGGTGAGCAATACGCATCGCGACCGCGTGCCGGCCGACTACGTCCGCAAGCAGACCGTCAAGAACGCCGAGCG
>CAYMLO010000102.1:0-37556 GCA_964390905.1 uncultured Planctomycetales bacterium
TCTATAGGAACGCCTATTTTATGCGTGGCCCCAACCGGGCGCAACTCTATTTAGACGGCGCCTTCTACGGGGTACTGCTCGGCCTTGGGGGCGCTTGGCTCGCTTCGGTCGTCGTGCTTGCCGTCGGTCACCAATACAGACGGTTTCTTGGGCGACTGCTGCTAGTTCCCGCAATGCTCCTCGTCGGCGGCGTCGTCGCCGCATTGTCCTATCTGTTCGTGCCTTCGAGGATCAGCGGTTGGCCGATAGACACGGCCTACTCCCCGTCACGCGGGAAGCACTACGTACTCGCCTACGATCTCGTACTGACGGACACCTGCTATCTAGTCTTCAGCGCAAAGAGCACGCTGGGCAACCCAATCTGGAAGGTGGAGTTTGAGGGAAACCTCCTCGACTACTCCGAGGACGGCTCGCTGACGGAGAATCCGCACCTCATCCTCAGTGGCGACGAAAAGGTCCTCGTCATTGGTCGCGGAGGCCATCTTACCGACGCCATCCTCATTGACGCTCGCCAGCCACTGACCCAGTCCATCCCTTGGGCAGATCAGGATCGCCAGAAGCGATGGCAACGTCGGACAGAGCTGATAACCGCAGTGTTGGCGAGGCACGCCTCTCCGACCACACAACCCGTAGCATCCCTCACCGATGCCAAGATCCGGGCGATCCTGCAGCAGTTCTGCAGGGATCTCGGCAACACACTGACAAGAGAACTCTCCGCCGACGGGTGGCGCGTCACCTGCCAAGTCGAGGAGGTGCGCCCGGACGGTGGTCGCACGCAGTTGTGGCTCATCGTCGAATGTGCCAGGGCGAATACGACCCATCGATTCCTACACAGCATGACGTTCGTAGAGGACAGCGGAGGTCTGCTGATACTGCAACAGGGCGGAGGGATCTCCTGGTCGAATGCAGAGGAGAAGCGACTGTGTGAACGCGTTCAAGATCTCATCCTCGAGCATGCGGGGGCCGGCACATTGCTGAACTGAGAACACCCGCCCCCCCTCAGGGCCCTACCGCATCCCCTGCCAGACCCAGCAAGCGGCAACGGGTCCTTGGACGCGCTCTACACGTATTCCCAATCCTTGAGCCACTCGTACTCGCTCGGCAGGCGGGCCCAGGCACGGTTCATCGCCTCGTCCAGGTCGGCCTTCTCGGCCACGTCCAGCTCGCGGCGTTCCTTGACGGCCAGCGCGATGTTGTCCACCTGCTGGACGCTGATCATGCCCGGGATCGGCGCGGTGATGGCCGGGTTGCACAGGATGTAGCGGATGGCCAGCCGGGCGATGCGGTTGTCCTCCTTAAAGTGTGGGCTTCTCGGCGAGCCATCCCCCTTGAAGACCGAGTTGCTGGCAAACGGCTTGATGCCGAACCAGCCGACGTCGTGCTTCTTCAGCGTCGCCCACAGCCCGTTCTCGTCCGTAACCAGCTTGCTCTTGGCCGTGTAGGGCGTGAGGATGATCTCCATCTGGTCGGGGTACGCCTCGATAAGCTTCTTGAGGTGCGGGCGATCGTGCGACGAGACGCCGATGAAGCGGGCCCTGCCGGTCTTCTTGGCCCACGCCAGGGCCGCGGCAGCCTCATCGAGCTCCTTGGGCGTGTGCTGGTGACTGTCGACCAGCAGGCTGATCCGCCACAGGTCCACGTAGTCCAGCCCCGCCTCCTTCATCCCGCGGTCGAGACCCTCCTGCAGCTTCTTGCGCGACCGCCACTCGGGGAACCGGCTTTCCCAGATGTGCCAGGAGTAACCCAGATACATCTTGTCGCGCCGGCCCTCGAGCGCCTTGGCGTAGGCGAGGATCTCCTCGCGGCAGCAGGCGTCCACGTAGTTGATGCCGCGCTCGATGCAACGGGTGACGACCTCGTGGCGGTTCTCCTGGAAGCCCGGCCGCTTGATGTTCATCATCATCCAGCCTTTGGGCGCCTTGCCGCCGATGATCTTGTCGATACGCTTCCAGTGCCCGCCCAGAGAGACGGCCGAGACCATCAACCCGGTCCGCCCGCAACGGCGGTACATCATGTCGGGGTTGTAGTTGAGGATCTTGGCCGTGTCCTTCTTGGACGGCTCGCTGGCGTGGGCCGTCTTGGCGGCCGGCAGTCCCGCGGCCATCGCAGCCGCGGCTGCGGCGCCATCACGCACGAACTGACGGCGAGTGACCCCGTCGCTCATGGCAGGTACCTCCTACGATTCAGAGCCCCCGCGGCTGCGTGGTCCGCACGCGTCTCCGGGAGACGAAAACATGGCGTGGCCTACCTGAAGGCCATCATAGGCTGGCCGAGCGACCTCCTCAACCCCGACGACACGCGCTACCGGGCAATAGGGTTCGCGCCGGAAATGTGGTAGGCTGTGGAACATCGGATCGCCGGGATCGTCGGCCCAATGACGCCCACACGGTGGCCGTTCGAGACATCGGTCGCTGCCTTTCGCGAATCGGTCACGCCCGGCGCTTCGATTGGGAGGGCCCATTCATGCGCATGGTGACAGGCAGGCTGCCTTGGCGACTGGCTGTGGTTGTTGCCTGCTCGATTTCGGCTGGTTCGTTCGGGGCGACGCCCAAGGACGACCCCTTGAGCCCCGTCGAGCCGCTCATGCTCCGCAGGCCGCTCATTGCGCAGTGGTGCTTCGACGAGGCGTTCGGACACGACTGCGCGGACGCCACGGGCAATGGCTTCGATGCATCCCCGGGGTCAGGACGAGGAGCGGGACTGAGCAGACTGCCCGGTGTCTTCGGCGGCGCGATGGGCTTCTCGGGCCGCCACATGCTCCGGGTCCCGGCCAAGCCCGACTTCGGTAGACTGCCGAAGATCTCCCTGAGCGTGTGGACGTTGCCCACGGGCCTGAGTGCATACGATGAGATCTTTCGCAAGGAGGACGGCGAGAACCGTATCCTCTTCTCTTTCCAGCACGACGGGACCGTCCTTTCGCTGGGCTTGAACATCAACGGTTATGTCGAATGCGACGCCAAGATCGACCCGAAGCGCGTGCTCGACGGCCAGTGGCATCACTGTGCAGCAACCTTCGACGGCCAAGTCATGCGGGTGTATCTCGACGGCAGGCAGGTAGGCTCGCTGGCGCGTCGGGGCACGATCGCCTCGGGCGGCAATGCCCCAGGCTGCATCGGTTCCACCAATGGCGGCGAGTGCTTCCAGGGGGGAATGGACGATCTGCGCATCTACAAGGATGCCCTGACGTCCAAGGAAGTCGCCCAACTCCACCAGAACGGCGTCCGCGCCCTTGCCAGAACGTCCGGACCCACTTCGGCCGGGGAGCCCAAGATCGACAGACCTCTGTTGGCGCACTGGACCTTCAACGACAAGGGCGGCGTGATCCACGACACCGCCGGCGCAAACGCCCTGCACGTTCGCACGAAGGCCCTTCTGCCTCGGACGCACGGCGTCTACGGCCATGCCCTGGACCTCCACGGCAAACACGCCCTCAAGACGCGGGGCGTCTCGAAGTCCAAGGCGGTTTCCCGAATCACGTTCTCGGCGTGGACCAAGCCCACCGAACTGAGCGGGTACCGCGAGATCTTCCGCCAGGAATGCTCGCAGCGGCTGCTCTTTTCTTTCCAGGGAAGCGGGACCATCCTCTCGCTGGGCCTGAACGTGGGCAGCTACGTGGAGTGCGACGCCAGGATCGACGCGACCCAGCTCCTCGACGGGTGGTGGCATCACTGCGCGGGTACGTTCGACGGCGAGTACATGCGGGTCTACCTCGACGGCAAGGAGGTCGGCTCGCTGAGGCGCCCGGGCAAGATCGCAACGACGTACGCCGCCTCCTCTTTCATCGGATCGAGTGGCGGCACGCACGAGCACTTCCAGGGCGGCCTCGACGATCTGCGGATCTATGCCGATGCGCTGCCTGCCAAGGACATCGTGCTGTTGTATGAGCATGGACTCAAATCGCTGGAGCAGTTCACAGAAGCGCTCGAGGAAGAACTGGCGTCGTTCTACACACCGGGCAAGACCTTCGCCGAGACGCTGGCCAACTCTCGAAAGAGCCTCGTGGAGAAGAACGTTCAGCTCGCACGACAGCTTGCGGACGCCTTCGTTCGCAAGCTGCGTTCGACCTACCGTGAAGACTACAACAACTTCGTGAAGTGGACCGGAGTGCATCCGGTCCGGTATCTAACGTCCAAGGGCAACGCGGTCAGCGCAAGCCAGGCCGAGCGGCTCGTCGCGTTGCTGCTCGAGTACAAGCCGCTCACCGAACACCAGCGGAAACGCCAGACGCCAGAGCAACGGGCCAGGTGGAAAGAAGCCGAAGCGATCGACAAGCGGCTTGCGGCCCTCGAGAACCGTGGTGAGGCCGCATGCTTCTCGTCCGAGTGGGTCCAGATCATTCTGGACGCCGGTCGACGCATCGAGTTCAGACCGTACGTCAGGGAAGCGGTCGCCCCCTACGTCACGCCGTCGACTCCGGAAACGCGCTGCCTTTCGGCCGGTGAAGCCCGCGAGGCCCTGGAGCGCGACTGGCTGCATCAGGCGGATCAGAAACCCACGCCGGAACGCATCAAGAACGAGATCGCGTGGACGCGTCAGCTGGCCGCGAGAATCCAGGCCAGCTACCCCAACGAGGCCAACTACGCCTCGGAGCTTTCCCGGCTTGCCGAGCTGTCCGAACGGGCTGCGTCGCTCACCGCTCCGGACGCCAAGCTCTACTTCCAGGTCAGGGAAATCAAGCGCAGCATCATGTTCAAGAACCCCGTCCTGGACTTCGACAAGGTGCTGTTCGTCGACATGCCGTTTCCGCAGGGATCCGAATGGCCCCACGAGACGCGTCACCGGCTGGGATACATGGCGGTGCCGGGCGCTCGGCTGCTCATCCTGGAGGGCCTATCGCCGCGCGGCAAGCTCGTACAGATCATGCCGCGTCCGCCGCTCCACGGCTCCTTCTGGCGTCCGGACCTCTCGTACGACGCCAAGAAGATCCTGTTCTGCTTCAAGCCGCACAACGAAAAATCGTTCCACCTGTACGAGATCAACGTGGACGGGACCGGCCTGGTCCAGCTCACCGACGGGCCGTACGACGACTTCGACCCGATCTACCTGCCCGACGAACGACACATCATCTTCTCGACCACGCGAGGCCATACCTACGTCCGCTGCATGCCACCGACCAACGCCTTCGTGCTCGCCCGCTGCGATCGGGACGGCAAGAATGTCTACCTGATCTCCGGCAACAACGAGCCCGACTACCTGCCCTCCGTCGCGAGCGACGGCAGGATCATCTACACCCGATGGGAGTACACCGACAAGCCCCTCTGGCGGGCCCAGGGGCTGTGGACGGCCAATCCCGACGGCACGCAGGTCAGCACGTTCTGGGGCAACCAGAGCGTCTGGCCCGACCTGCTCAAGGACGTACGAAGCATCCCCGGCAGCCGCCGTGTGATGTTCACCGGAAGTGCCCACCACAACTGGTTCAGTGGCTCGGTCGGCATCATCGACCCGGGCAAGGGCCTCAACTTCCCGCACGGCCTGACGAAGGTCACCGCCGACGTCACGTGGCCCGAGTGCGGCAACGGCCCGGTCGACCCCGTCGAGTCGGCCAGTTATCACAGCAGCGGGCGCTACGCGGGCTACTACGCGCCCTATCCGCTCAGCGAGCAAGACTTCCTGGTCTCGGCCAACCGCGGCGGCAAGTTCGTCTTGTATCTGATGGACGTCGACGGTAACCGTGAGCTCATCTACGAAGGCGTGAACAACATCTTCCACGCCCTGCCGCTGAACCCCCGCCCGAGACCTCCAGTCATTCCCGACAAGGTTGCGTGGCCCGATCGCCAGGAGCGCCTCGAACCCAAGGGCGGCGTCATCTTCAGCAACAACGTGTACGAGGGCACACCTGAAGCGCTCCGTGGCAAGGCCAAGTTCCTCCGCGTCCTCAACATCGACCACAAGACGTACACCTACTGGCACAAGCGGCCGTACCTCTCCACCGGTCCGGTCGTATCGGTCGTGCAGTCCGACGGCGTGAAGCGTGTCCTGGGCACCGTGCCGATCGAGGCGGACGGCTCGGTGGTCTTCCATGCGCCGGCCGGCAAACCGTTGCACTTCCAACTGCTCGACGGGGAGTATCGTGCGCTCCAGACGATGCGCAGCTTCACGGGCGTGATGCCCGGAGAGCGCAGAGGATGTCTCGGCTGCCACGAGCTTCACAGCATCACGCCGCAAAGCGACGTCGGGTCCCTGGCGCTCGGCAAGAGCCCGCGCGAGATCACCCCGCCCCCGTGGGGCCAGGATACGGTCAGCTACGTGCGGTACGTCCGGCCCGTGCTGGACAAGTACTGCGGGAAATGCCACCAGGGCGATGGCAAGGGGAGGAAGACGCTCGACCTGACGGCCCGACCCGGCTTCCTGATCTTCGAGGAACCCTACATGATCCTGACCGGCCGGCCCACGTGGGGCAGGCCCTACAAGAGGCCGCAGAAGGCCTCGCCCGGCTTCGGAATCGCCAACATGATCATGGTCGAGGGGTACGACACGAGGGACCCGGCCGCCTACGTGACGCCCACGCCCATGACCCATCTGTCCTACAAGAGCAAGCTCATCGAGATCGCTTCCAGCGGCAAGCACCATGACGTCAAGGTCGATCCGGTCAGCCTCAGGAAGCTCATCGCATGGGTCGACACGATGTGCCCCTACCGCGGCGACGAGGAGGTCCGCCAACTCCCCGACCCGGTCTTTCAGGGCGTGGAATGGCTCGCGGTCCGTCCGAGGATCAAGACCGCCCCAAGGATCATCCGCCCCGGTCCGGTCGATTGAGCCGCTTGCAGCAAGGATCGAACCGTTGGACACGGCCGTCGGGCAAGCGCGATCGCGCTACACCGCGACGTATTCCTTGAGCAAGCGAAGGTAGGTCCGGTACTGTTCCAATGACACGCCGGGCGGCGTCTGGTGATCGACGCTGGGGATGAACCCGCCCGTCTCCATCAGCGGCCGCAGCCGTTCGAACTCGGCGCGGATCGCTTCTTCGCCGCGGTTCATGACCATCTTGTCGTAGTGCCCGACCATCCGCAGCTTCGGGAACGCCTGCCGCAACTGCGTACCGTCCACGCCGGCTTGGCGCTCCAACGGCAACACGCCCTCGACGCCCACCGACTCCAGCCACGGGACCAGCAGCGTCACGTCGCCGTCGGTGTCGACGACGGTCAGCATCCCCATCTCCTTGACGCGTTCGAGCAAGCGCCGGTAGTACGGCGCCATAAACTCCTCGAACACGCCGCGCGAGATCATCGGGCCGTTGTTGTAGGACATGTCCTCGGCAACCGTCATGAACGTCGGCACACAGACGCCGGCCATCCTGTCGAGCAGGCCGAGGTTGAAGCCCAAGAGGTCCTCGCCGATGCGGTGGATCAGCTCCGGCTGGTCGTAGTACGCGTACATCAGCCGGTCGAACCCCATCAGGGTCCGGGCGAACCAGAAGAACCCCTCCAGCGTGATCCACACGACCGCGTCACCGGCCGCCTGCCGTTCGGCCCACGGCGCCATCTGCTCGATGGCCTCGGCGTGGTCAGGGTAGAGGCGCGGCAGGATCCGCAGGTAGTCGTCCATGTCAGCCACCACGCCCTCGACGTGATGTTGGACGGCTTCGATCGTCGCCTCCGTCGTACTGAACCAAAACTGCTGATACGGGTCGAGGCCGAAGTACTCGGCAATCTCGAAGACCCCGTCGAGGTTCGCAGGCAGACCTTCGGTCTTCCATCGCTCGATCGTCTTGTCCCACCACATCGCCCATTCCCACATCGGCAGGCGATCGACCGGCTGGAAGTTCATCGCAGCCCGGAACCTCTCTACATGCGTCACCGCCGACCTCCTTCCTCGGGCATGGGAGTTGCATCGAGCGATTCTGACCCGTCTGTGGGTCACAGACGTCGCAGGTGCACGGCCCGGAGATCCATGACCTGACGTCCAGGCTTGGACAGCGCACGGAGCGTCAGCTTGCCTCTGCCTTCCGTCAGCTCCAGTACGCCCAGCTCGAGCGGCTTGAAGGGCTTCTCGTACGATTCGGTTCGCGGAACCCTATCGGGGCTTCTCATCAGCTCCGGAGCGTACGCTGCGGAGATCTTGCCCTTGAGCCTACTGGTGCCGAACTGGACCTCGATCTCCGCGCCCACATCTTCCTGCTCGCAGGTATACATCAAGGTGATTGCATAGCGGCCCGCCGTTGCCACGTCGATGTCCCAATAGACCCACGCGCTGTTGTCGGTCCACCCCGTCAGCCACGAGCAATTCGGGTGCCTAGAGCTGAAGCACAGCCCCTTGCCACGGAACACACATTCCTGCGCTGGAAGCACCGTCAGCGGGGACTGGCGGTGTCCCACGGGGAAGGGCCGGTCCGGTTGCTCGGCCGGGAACACGTCCGCCCGCCATTTCCGGATCGCGTTGGCAAGCCGCTTGTGAACGTCGGGCTTCTGACGCGCGATGTTTCTGTCCTGACCGGGGTCCGAGACCATGTCGTAGAGCGTCTTGCCATCGGCGCGGTACTGCTCGGTTCGCACGCTGACGCGCCCGCGCCACGTCGAGAAGATCATCCGGTCGGGCCAGTCTCCCACCCGACCGCCGAGTAGCGGCTTGAGGCTCACGCCGTCCATCGGTTTGCACTTGGCGACGGGCACGCCGGCCAGATCCGCCAGCGTCGGCAGGATGTCGATATGGCTGGCGATCTGCGTGACCTTCCTTCCTGCCTTGATCCGGCCCGGCCATCGTATGATGAACGGCACGCGAACGCCGCCTTCGTGGACGGATCCCTTCCTGCCCCTCATGCCATCGTTCCACCGCCACGAGTTGGGGCCGTTGTCGGAGAAGTACACCACGATCGTGTCGTCGGCCAGACCGAGCTCATCGATCCTGGCGAGGATGCGGCCCACGTTCCAGTCGATGTTCTCGCACAAGGCCAGCGCGGCACGCGTCGTGTCGAGGCCCTCCCTGCTCTTGTCCCGGTTGCGCATGGTGATCTGCCGCTTCTGAAGCCTGTCGTAGTACGCATCCGGCACTTGAAAGGGCGAGTGTGGCGTGTTGTACGGCACATAGCACAAGAAGGGTTTGTCGCGGTTGGCCGACATGAAGGCCATCGCCTTCTCGGTGAGGTCATCGATGATGAAGCCCTTGCTGCGGACCTCCTTGCCGTTGTGCTCGAGGGTCGTGTCGAAGTAGTTGCTCCAATGCCCGCAGCAGAAACCGTAGAACTCGTCGAACCCCCTGCCGTTGGGATGGTAGGGATACTGCGACCCGTTGTGCCACTTGCCGAAGCACCCGGTGACGTAGCCTTCGGCGCGGAAGACGTCGCCGATCGTGACCTCGTCCAGGTTCATCCGCTCCTGACCTCGGGTGACGCCGGCCACGCCAGCTCGCGGGTGATAACGCCCGGTCAGCAAACTCGCGCGCGTCGGCGAGCAGACGGGCGAGACGTAGAACCGGTCCAATAGCGCCCCGGCCTTCGCCAACGAATCGATGTTCGGCGTGCGGACGTTCGTGTTGCCGTGAACGCTCAGGTCGCCCCAGCCCTGGTCGTCGGTCAGGATGATGACGACGTTCGGACGGCGCGCCGCACGCGACGCAGCAGACGCAACCGACGCCACGGCCATCAACCCAACCCAGATCCCGACCATCCATAAGAAGCTGCAATGATTGGCCTCGCACATCGTTCTGGTCCCCTATTGCACCGAACGGTCCGAGCGCCAGCAGGCTCCCGACCGTCGTGGCAGCGTCGTTACTCTCGCCGAATGTCCTTGGCGTACGCCTCTTGCAGGGCCTTCAGGCGGGCGACCACCTCGGGGTGCTGCTTCGCCAGGTTCTTCATCTCGGTGACGTCCTCGCCCAGGTTGCACAGGAACAGTCGGTCGTCCTTGGTGATCGGGGCCTTGTTGCTCCGATCCCGGGGGTTCCCGAGGAGCTTCCAGTCGCCCTCTCGGACGACCCACTGCGCCTTGTTGCCCCGGCCCAGTTGCCAGTAGTAGGTCTTGTGCGGACTGGGGGCGTCGGCCGACTTGAAGACACCGACGAGGCTCTTGCCGTCCAGCTTGCACTTCGGCAGTGAAACGCCGCAGATTTCGGCGATCGTCGGCAACCAGTCACATCCCGTGGCCATCTGATCCCGGACCTCCCCCTGCGGAATCGTGCCGGGCATCGAGACGATGCCCGGGATGCGAATCCCACCCTCGAACAGACACCCCTTGGCGCCGCGGTAGGGCCCCGCGTTGCCACCGCCGAAGAACGTCCGCTCCTCGGTCGAATGTCCGTGGTCCGACTGGAAGATGATCAGCGTCTTGTCGCGCAGGCCCAGCGCGTCGATCTTCGCCACGACCCGACCGATCCGCTCATCGAGCGTGGAGACGAAGGCCGCGTACATCTTTCGGGGGGCGGGCAGGTGTTCGTAGCGCTTCCGCCACTTCTCAGTGCCCTGCAGGGGATAGTGTGGCACGTTGTTGGCCCAGTAAAGGAAGAAGGGGCGGTCCTTGTTGGCCTCCAGAAACCGCTCACACTCCTCGGCCATCAGATCGGGGAAGAACCGCCCGTCGGCCCAGACCTCCTTGCCGTTCCGCCACAGGTCGTGACGGTTCGGGCCGCGCCAGTAGAAGAAGTGCGAATAGTTGTCGATGCAACCTCCCATGTGGCCGAACGAGTAGTCGAATCCCTGACCGTTGGGCATCGTCTCGGGCGTGTAGCCGAGGTGCCACTTGCCGATATGGCCGGTGACGTAGCCGGCCTTCTTGAGCATCTCGGCGATGGTAACCTCCTCCGTCGGCATCCCCACCAGCCCCTTCACGGAGGGGCAGTTGGCCGGGACGCCCGCCCGGGGGGGAATGCGCCCCGTCATCAGACCCGCACGCGAGGCCGAGCAGATGGCCGACGGCGCGTACATCTGCGTGAAGCGAACCCCCTGCCTGGCCAGCGAATCCATGTGCGGCGTGATCAGATCCTTCGATCCGTAGCAGTTGGCGTCGAGCGTGCCCTGGTCATCGGTGTAGATGATGATGACGTTCGGAGGGCGCTTGGCCTCGGCCGCCGCCCACGAAGGAAGGCCCAGACACCAGACGGCCGCAAGTACCACGACGGCGGGACACGCCCACCGGGTTCGAGATGAGTTTGGCAGGTTCTTCATGGCGATTTCTTCCTTTCGCAGCCGCCACACGGGCCTCCTGCCGCACCACGATGCGACACGGCTCCCTCGGCGAGACCATCCTCCCGTCAACGGTGTCGGGCTTCAAGTCCTCTCTACCCCGACCATGCGACGGCGATTCCGCGGCTCGGGCAATCGCGTCTGGGCCCGGAGACCGCGCCGCGATTCGCCAGATGCTCCCCGTCCACTCGTCCGCAAGCGTGCCAGCTCGCCGCTGGACATGCACCCCGTCTTCTGGTGGGATAGCCTGCAGGGTTGTTCTTCGCGCCCGAACGGCTTGCCCGCAGGCTGTCTGGAGAACATTGTCATGGGAATCTCAATCGGCTTGGTCGGCCTGGGAGCGTTCGGCTCGGAGTTCGCCCCGCTCTTCAAGGGCCATCCCCTCGTTGACAGGATCGCCCTGTGCGACCGGGAACCCGAGCGGATCAAGAAGTTCGCCGAGAGGCCGGCGTTCCAGGACAAGTTCAACGCGTCAGACGCCTACGAAACGCTGGACGACATCTGCAAGGCCGACCTCGACGCCCTGGTCATCATCACGCAGCCGTGGCTTCACGCCCCGCAGGCGATCCAAGCAATGGAGGCGGGCAAACACGTCTACAGCGCGGTCCCGGTCATGTGCGTCCCCGACGGCAACGAGATCCTCGAATGGTGTGATCGACTCATCGAGACCAGCCGACGAACCGGCCTGTCCTACATGCTGGGAGAAACGACGATATACCGCGGCGAGGCGATGTACTGCCGGCGGCGGGCGGCCGAGGGCGCGTTCGGCGCGTTCGTCTACGCCGAGGGCGAATACTACCACGCCTTCGACTCGCCTCAGTGCGATCTGCGGACCGTTCGCGAACATCGACTCACCGGCAAGGCCGGCCAAGAGTGGCTCGAACTCTCCAATAAGTACCTCGAGAGAAACGAGCTGAGCACCCCCATGCACTACCCGACGCACTCGGTGTCGGGCCCACTGGACGTCATGAAGACCCATGCGACGAAGGTCTCCGGCTGGGGGTTCCGCGCGGTCGACCAGAGCGGCTTCTTTGACGACTCGGCGTTCAGCAACGAGGCCGCCCTCTTTCTGCTCGCCAACGGGGCGACGATGCGGATCAACGAGTCTCGCGAGATCGGCCACACGGAATCCGAGACGTTCCGCATCTTCGGCACACAGGGCACGTTTAGAGAGAACACCTGGGTCGACAAGCGCCGCAGCACGCCGCTTTCGGACGCCGAGTTACGCGACCCGCTGCCCCCTGAGGTCGTGGCGGGCTTCCGCGCCGCCCGCGACGGCAGCGAGGAGGTCTACGGCGGACACGGAGGCTCCCATGCCCATCTCGTCCACGAGTTCGTCGACGCCGTTGCCCACGGCCGGTTGCCGAAGATCAACGCCTGGGAAGCCGTGCGTTACATGGCCGCCGGCGTGATGGCCCACAAGTCCGCCCTCAAGGACGGCGAGGTCCTCGACGTGCCCGATTGGGGCAATGCCCCGTCGTAACGCAAACACCGAAGGGGGATGCGATCGTGACGGATTGGGTGTCTTCTGGAAGTCAGGAGAAAACGATGATAGGGGCGAAGACGTCATCCTCCTGGTCTAGCGGAACGGGAATCCGGGGCGGGTGCCCCATCCTTTTCGAGTGGCCGCGGAACGCGGACTCTCGAAAAGGGTGGGGGACCGAACGGAGCGCGAATCGCCCCTGGCAGCACGATTCCGTCCCCCACCCTTCGGCCCCCTTCGCGTTCCGCGAAGGCCACCGAAGGATGGGGCACCCCTCCTATAAGCTCGCGCTCGTCGTCCTCGGGCTGCTGTGTTACGCAAGCCGGGCGGAACAGCGAAGCGAGCCAACCCTCACCGTCGCCGCCGTCAAGCTACTCTCCGAGCGTGGGTCGACCCGCGCGACTCGCTACGCACCGACGAACAAGATCGTGACCGTCGATGAAAGGACCCACGTGGCCTGGCTGGATTCCATCTCCCAGGCCATGATTGCGACCCACGACCACGCCAAGGGCACGTGGACGACGCCCGTCAAGGTGGGCGACGGCAAGGACAACCACGGCGGCCCCGCCCTCACGTGCGACAGCAAGGGCGTCTTGCACATCATCTTCGGCCCTCACCACGGTCCTTTCCATCACTGCCGCTCGGCCAAACCGAATGACGCGACACAGTGGGTCAAGCTGCCGGACTTTGGCGATCACGCCACCTACCCCGCCGTGGTCTGCGACGATCAGGATACGCTGCACATCGTCTACCGGGGCGGCAGCATGCCCAGAAAGCTCATCTATCAGTACCGGAAGAAGGAAGGCAGCTGGAGCAAGCCGAAGCCCCTGGCCCGCGCGCCCATCAAGTCCGGATACACACACTTCCACAACGGGATGACGATCGGTCCTGACAACAGCCTTCACGTCGGCTACGACGTCTTCTTCAACGGCGCCGCCAAGTGCGCGGGCCATCTAATGTCCCGCGATCGCGGCAAGACGTGGACACTGGCCGACGGATCGACGCTCGACCTTCCCGTGACGCCTCGGGCAGATGCCTTCTTCAAGCGGTCAGATACCGGACTGAAGACCACAGGGATCGCGTGCGACGCCCAGGGGCGTCCGTGGATCAGCGTCACCGGGCCGGAGATCTGGCATCACGACGGCAAGACGTGGCAACGGCACGTGGTGGGCGAACGCGTATCCCCCAAGCTCGACGCGGGCAAGCTGGGAGGCGGCGGGCCCCTGAGCATCGACGCTCAGGGCCGCATCTACCTCACCGCCACCCTCGACGGGAGCGTCGTGGCCCTGTCCTCGCAGGACAAGGGCAGGACGTTCACGCTGCTCCCCGTCTTCCCGGCAGACGAGAAACTCCCCCACACAGGGCTCAGCATCGAACGTCCCACAGGACACCACGCCATCGCGGTCCCGTGGCTCCTGTTCTCCACGGGCTTGAAAGGACCGGACTGCTACGGCAAGGGAATCTACCATAAGGTCCGCGCCGTCCGACTCACCTGGTAGTCGAGACAACGGGCGCATCGCATCGGGAGGGCAACATGACGGGCGCGCATCGTGATACCCAGCCAACGCTGCCCACGGCATGCATGCTGGCTTGTCTGGTCGCAGGTCCGGCGATAGCCCAAGACGCATCGGTGCAGTATCTCGCCGATGACGCGGCCGATCGCATCACCCACACCGTGCAGGATTGGGGGATCCTCGGCCTGAACCGAGTGGCTCACCCGCCGAACCGAAAGCCAAACCGGCTTCGGATCAAGGACGTCTCCTACGACCGCGGTCTCGGCTGCCACGCCAACGGCGAGATCCTGGTCGAGCTGGACGGGGCGTTCAAGACCTTCGAGGCCGACATCGGCGTCCAGTGGCAAGGCGGCAGGACCGGATCGGTCGTCTTCCAGGTCCTGGTCGACGACGAGAAGCGGTTCGACAGCGGCGTGATGACCGAACAGGATCCGTCGCGAAAGGTCTGCATTCCCGTCGAGGGCGCGGATGAGCTGCTGCTGATCGTCCGGGACGCCGGTGACGGGATCACGTGCGACGCCGCCAACTGGGCCAACGCACGGCTGATTCGGAACCCAGCGGCAAAGGACATACGCCGGGCCAGACCCAGCGTCGACATCGCCCGTTTCGGTCACGTCGTCACGTCCGACCCAGCACGCCTGGAAGGGACGCGCGCGAAGCGGACCGAAGAGATGCCTGCCGAGGACGTCTTCATGTCCAAGCAGCTGCTTCCCGCCGCCGACGGCACGTACGCCGTGCCGGTCTGGCAGGATGGGGTGAGCTGCATCGGCCTGGAGTGGATCGAGCCGAGATTCCTCCGTCAGATCACGCTGACGCTTGCCGAGCCCGCTGACATTCCCCCCGGAAAGACGATTCAGGCGCAAGGGTGGAACGGACAATCGGCCTGGCAAGGGAAGTGGCAGACCCTCGGGCCCGGTGTCCGGGAAGGCGATGGGAGATGGACCTGGCGGGTCTATCCGAAGAATCTCCGGGCGGCCACGCAGAAGGTCCGGTGGGTCTTGCCCGCGAGCGCCAAGCCGACGGTAGTCAAGTCGCTGTCGGCCCAGACGATCTCGTCCTGGCGGGACGCGGAGATTCGGATCGAGTCGGCCCGACCTGTCTCGGGCAAACGTTGCGAGATCGAGGTGTACAACGGCGTCATCGTGGACCCGGCCAGCGGCGGCTCGCCGGTGCGGTGCACCTGGGATACTGCCAGGCCTCTCCGGCTGAAGGTTCGCTACACCAGACCACGGCGATGCAAGACCGACCGGACCGTCTTGCGCTTCTGTGGGCTGGGAACGCCGTTCGGCGTGGCCGTCGAAGACGTGATGGCCAACGAAGCCGTCTATGTCCGCCATGCGGGCGTCTTCGTGACGCGCGAGCCGCCCCCCACGACGCTCGACGCCTACCTCGAGAAGATCGCGGGGCGAAAGACCGTCCTGGAGCGGGTCCGCGACCTTCCGGACCAGTCGTTCGCCCAGGCCCTCGAGACGGTCCACAACCCCGTTCAGGATCGCGGCCCGATGATGCTCTCGCTGGCATGCGACAACCGTAAGTTCGTGGCCCATCGCGACGGTGTGGTCAGCTTCAAACGCTATGAGAAGCCGGACGATGCGATCAGCAAGGGCCAATACGCCCTTCGCAACTTCGCCTGCCAGCTCCGCCCCCGGTTTGGCCAGGGGCAGCCCACAGACATCGCACGTCACCTCGAGGGCCAGTGGCTGCCGATGCCGGTGACAAGGGTCACGAGCGGCGGCCTCGTCTATCGACAGCGAACGTTCGTCGCGCCGATCGAAGACGCCCCCGCGACAGGCGCGCCGGTCTGGTATCGCCAGCACGCGGTCTGTGTCGTCGAGTACGACATCAAGAACGCCGCGTCTGAAGCCAAGAACGCCTCGCTCGAACTGGCGCTGGTCATCAAGGGCAACAAACCCATCGTCAAACTCGAACGAAGCGGCGGCGGCGTGATCGCCAGGGCCGACGACCGCCTCCTGGCGTTCATTGACCTAGAAAACGCCGAGCCGCTCCACGCGAATATCACGTCCGGCAAAGTCGCCCTGGCGGGCAGGCTCCCAGCGCGCGGCGCTGCACGGTGTTGTGTCTATCTCCCAGCCTGGCGCGTCGCGGCGGACAAGCTCGCCCTCTTCGAGGATGGTTCCAAGTGGCCCGAACGCGTCGAAGCCTACTGGCGCGAGCTTCTGGCCCCGGCGATGCAGATCGACCTCCCGGATCGGCTGCTGACCGATGCCATCCGGGCCTCCCAAGTCCACTGCATGCTGGCGGCCCGGTGCGAAGACGGCAGCCAACGCGTCTCGCCGTGGACGTCGGCGGATCGCTATGGCCCGCTGGAGAGCGAGTCACATTCGATCATCCGCGGGATGGACATGATGGGCCATCACGGCTTCGCCCGGCGAGGGTTGGCGTTCTTCATCAAGCGCTACAACGCTGCGGGGTACCTGACCACCGGTTACACGATGATGGGAACCGGTTGGCACCTCTGGACGCTGGCCGAACACTACGATCGCACGCAGGACCGCCCGTGGCTCCAGCGCGTCGCGCCGGAGATTGCCCGCGCCTCCCGCTGGATCACTCGGCAACGGGCCAAGACAAAGCGGCTCGACGCCCACGGTCGGAAGGTCCCCGAATACGGGCTCGTACCGGCCGGGGTGTTTGCCGACTGGCCTCGGTTCACGTTCACGACGTTCCAGGCCGCTCAGTACTGTGCCGGCCTCACCGAGGCCGCCCGCGTGCTCAGCGAGGTCGACCATCCCGATGCCAAGACGCTCGCCCAAGATGCCCGCCAGTATCGCCAGGACATCCTGCGTGCGTATCGGTGGACCCAAGCGCGGTCCCCCGTGCTCCGGCTGAGCACCGGACACTGGGTGCCCGCCTACCCGCCGCTGATCACTTGCTTTGGCGACGTCGGTGGGTTCTTCCCGGGCGAGGATGGGAGCCGGGCCTGGTGCAAGAACGCCATGGCCCACCAGCTCGTCGTCAACCGCGTCATCGATCCGCTCACCGAGGAGGTCGCCTGGATGATGGACCACGTGGAGGACGTCGAGTTCCTCCGCGGCGGACTGGGCGACTACCCGGCCGACAAGGTCCGCCAGGACTGGTTCAACCTCGGCGGGTTCAACAAGTGCCAGCCCTACTACCGCCGAAGCGTGGAGATCTACGCCCTCCGCGACGACGTGAAGCCCTTCATCCGGGGCTACTTCAATACGATCCCCTCACTGCTCAGCCTGGAGAACCTCTCGTTCTGGGAGCACTTCAGCAACAGGGGCGGCTGGAACAAGACGCACGAGACAGGATGGTTCCTCTGCCAGACGCGCATCATGCTGGTCATGGAGCGGGGCCAGGACCTGTGGCTCGCACCGTTCGTGACGACCCACTGGCTCGGCGACGGGATGCGCGTGGCCGTCCGGAACGCCCCCACGCGGTTCGGGAAGGTCAGCTACAGCATCGTGTCGGCGATCCGCCGGGGCGTCATCGAGGCTGTTATCGACGCGCCGACCCGGTCGAAGCCCAAGGCCCTGGTGCTCCGACTGCGGCATCCGCAAGGCAAGCCGATCCACTCGGTCCGAGTCAACGGGCACGACCATCGCAGCATCGATCCTGCGAAACAGACGATTCACCTGGAACCGTCGGATGAGACCATCAAAGTCCAAGCGTTCTACTGAGACAGCCGTTCGGCAGGTCTCTGCGCAGCGACGAACCGCTGGCACAAGGAAGCGAATGCGAGAACATCACGCTGAATGGTTGGTGGGGCTCGTCATAATGGCAATCGGGACACCGAGTCAGGCGGGGATCATCGCGGAGGAGCTTCGGTGTGAGTACCTCGTCAACCCGCTGGGGATCGACGTTCCCTGCCCGCGTCTGAGTTGGGTGGTGCGGGCGACAGACCCACACGCTCGCGGTCAAGAACAAACGGCCTACCGGATTCTGGTCGCCAGCGACCCAGCGAAGCTGGACGCAGAACAAGCTGACCTGTGGGACAGCGGCAAGGTCACGTCGGCCGAATCGATCCACATCGCCTATGCCGGCAGGCCGCTGTCATCCGGCACGCGGTGCTACTGGAAGGTGAAGGTCTGGGACAAGGATGACCGCGTCGGGCCCGACGGCGAGACAACCTGGTGGGAGATGGGGCTCCCGGCCAAGGAGTGGACGGCCGAGTGGATCACCGGGGCGGGCAAAGACGCGGCGCTTCCCTACCTTCGCAAGTCGTTCCGCATATCCAAGCCCGTGTCTCGCGCCCGGGTGTATGTCACGAGTTTGGGCTATCACAAGCTGTATCTGAACGGCCAGCGCGTCAGTAATCACGTCCTGGACCCCGCACAATCCGATTTCAGCAGGCGCCTCCTCTATGTCACACACGACGTGACCGACCAGTTGGCCAGGGGCGCCAACGCGATCGGTATCTGGCTGGGCAAGGGCTGGTACTGGAAAGGCGTCCACGGCGTCACGGGCGATCGCCCTGCCGTGCTGCTGGAACTGGTGATCACCTACACGGACGGCACCGAGGACCGCGTCAAGACCGATCTGTCGTGGCGAACCTGTCGGAGTCCAGTGACGCCGTTCGGCGAGTTCCCGCGCGGCGAAGTCTACGACGCCAGACACGAGCAAACCGGTTGGAGCCTGCCGGAGTTCGACGATTCCGCCTGGCAGGCCGCCGCTCCTGCGAAGGTCCCTGACCTGATCCTATCCGCACAGATGATCCAGCCCAACCGCATCAGCGAGACGATTCGGCCCGTGTCCGTCTCCAAGCTGGCCACCGGCGAGTACGTGTACGACATGGGCAGGAACCTGACGGGCTGGTTTCGCCTACGCCTCTCCCGAAAACGCGGCGATCAGATCGACCTGACCTACTACGCAGGACACTTGGGCAAGGACAACGAGCTTGTAGAGAGCATGAACCAGGCAGACCGGTACATCTGTGCCGGCTCGGGCAACGAGGTGTTCTGCTCACAGCTCAACTACCGCGCGTTTCGCTACGTCAAGGTTGCCGGTCTTTCGACCGAGCCGAAACTCCAGGACGCCGAGGCCTTCCTGATTCAGACGGATTCCGCAGCCACCAGCACGTTCGAGTGCTCCAGCGACCTGCTGAACCGATTGCACCAGGCGGTGACGTACACGCATCGGTGCCTCACCCTCGGCGGCCTCCAGGTGGATTGCCCGCACCGCGAGCGTCTCGGTTACGGGGCGGAAGGACAGGCCTCGATGACGCAGGCCCTGCTCAACTTCGACACGGGCGCGTTCTACACGAAATGGGTGCGGGACTTCCAGGACGGACAGGATCCCCGGACGGGAAGCGTCCCTTACACGGCCCCCTATCGGATCGGATCGGGCGGCGGGCCGGCCTGGTCGGGCGCCTGCGTCGTCATGCCGTGGAACCTGTACGTGTACTGCGGCGATCAACGGATCCTCTCGGACGGCTACGACGCGATGCGTCGGTGGATCGAGTTCCTCGACTCCCAATCCAAGGACGGCCTGCTGGCCTACTACACGCTCCGCAAGCCCGGCATCTGGGAGTTCCTGGCAGACTGGGCCTCGCCTCGCAGGAAAACAGATACGCTCCCGTGTTCCGGGCATTGGCCGAACCGAGAGGAGAATACCTTCTTCAACAACTGCACCTACTACCAGAACGTCTCGCTGCTCGCCAAGATCGCGCGTCTCCTCGGGAGACAAGCGGACGAAGAGCGCTACGCCAGCAAGGCCGCCGCACTCAAGACGGCGATCAACCAGAGGTTCTTCGATGTCCAGCGCGGCCGGTACACGTCCGGCGAGCAACAGCAGACATATCTGGCGTTTCCGCTTCTGCTGGGTCTCGTGCCCGCCGACCATCGCCGGCGCGTCTTGGGCAATCTGACCGACGACATCGTGACGACGCGGAGCGGGCACCTCGATACGGGCGTGCTCGGCAGCCACCACCTGCTCGATGCCCTCATGAACGAAGACCGATCTGACCTGATCCATCGGATGGTGACACAGAGAACCTGGCCGGGATGGGGCTTCATGATCGCCCAGGGCGCAAGCACGCTGTGGGAACACTGGCTCCCGGGCGACTCCAGCATCCACAACTCGTTCCTATCGACTGGCGCGTGGCTGATACAGGGCATCGGCGGAATCCGCCCCGATGAAGAAACTCCCGGGTTCAGGCAATTCACCATCAAGCCCGGTGTGGTGGGCGATCTGACGTTCGCCCGAACAACCTACGATTCGATACGCGGTAGAATCGAGAGCGCGTGGCGAATCGAAGACGCAGCAATGCATCTGGACGTCCTCGTGCCGGTTAGCACGACCGCCACGGTGTACGTCCCTGCCGACAGTGTCGAAGACATCACCGAGGGGGGCGCGCCCGTGGCAACGGCCCAGGGCGTCCGGCTTCTTCGCCTGCAAGACGGGCATGCGGCCTTCGAGGTCGTGTCGGGGCGGTACAGCTTCGTAGCGAAAAGACCGGCTGCGGCAACATCGCGCCCCGCTACCCCGGCTGGTCGAGATGGCCCTCGCGGATGACCCGGTATTCCCCCGTGGCTGGATCGAGGTCGTAGACGCTGAAGTTCGTTCGGATCTCGAACCCTTCGTAGTGAACCGCGAAGTTCAGCGAAGCCGAACCATTCTTCTGGCAGCTTCGGACGCGATGGAAGACCCCGCGCGGCCAGACCAGCATCGCAGGACCGTCCACGATGACGGTCCCATTCCTCTCGACCCGATGCGGTGTGGCAACGAAGCGCTCGATCTGCCCATGCGCGGGCGTGTAGATATCGACGTAACGAATGCCGTGCAAGACGAGCAAGTTGTCATCCTGGTGCGGATGCAGGTACCAGGGCCGTTCGACGTCACCCACCGCACCCGGAGAACAAGCGCCTCCCTCATGAATCACGCGGTCGAGCGCATCGATCCGCGGCAAGGCTGACGTCGGCAGGCAGTCGAAGAACACCCCCGGCGTGCGGCGGAGCACCTTGAGCAAGATGATCCGGTACAAGTCTGGGACCTCGTCGAGGATCTCGAAGTCGGCGTTCATGTTTGCACGCTCCTGTGAGACAAGAACAAGCGAAACGTATCAGGCAAGCCTTCCAACCAGGACCAACCGCCCGTCGCGACGCGATATCTAAACATGCTGGATCTTCGTATGACCGGAGATCTCGGAGTTCGTCGTGCACAGGTCGCTGGCGCCAAGCTTGTGCACGTCATCGTTCCCGGTCAGTCTGGCAAAATCCTCCAGCTCTTCGGTGGAGACCCGCAAGAAGTTCGCCACGCGCTGGGCGGACTTCTCGATGCTGAGCCGGGACCGCAGCGCCGGATCCTGCGTCGTCCCGCCGATCGGACACTTGCCCGTGTTGCAGATCCGGTACTGCTGGCAGGCTGCCGCCATCAGCGCCGACGTCCCGATCGCCACGGCGTCGGCGCCCATCGCCAGCGCCTTGGCGAAATCCGGCGAGATCCGCAAGCCGCCCGTGATGACAAGCGTGACTTTCGTCGCCTCCACGTCATCCAGGTAGGCCCTTGCCCGGCTCAGGGCGAAAATCGTGGGAACCGACGCCGCATCCTTGACGAACTTCGGCGCAGCGCCCGTCGCGCCGGCCCTCCCGTCGATAGTAATGAAGTCCACACCGCCATACAGAGCGACCGCCAGATCCGCCTCGATGTGTCCTGCCGCGAGCTTGACGCCGATCGGCCTGCCCTCCGACACCTCCCTGAGCCAATCGACCTTGGCCTTGAGATCCTCCCGGGTCCGGATGTCGTCGAAATGGGCCGGGCTGGTAATGTCCGTCCCCGGTGGAAAACCCCGAACGGCGGCGATCTCCTCGGTCACCTTGTTGGCGGGCAGATGGCCGCCCAGACCCGGTTTGGCCGACTGGCCGATCTTGATCTCGATGGCGTCGACCCGCCTGAGATTCTCTTCCGTCGCGCTGTACTTGTTGGGCACGTACTCGAAGATGTACTTGTGGGCGTTCTCGAGGGATTCGGTCAGGATGCCGCCCTCCCCCGAGCACATGGCCGTCCTGACGGCGGCGCTTCCTTTTGCCAACGCCACCTTCATCTCCCTCGACAGGGCCCCAAAAGACATGTGGGTAATGTAGATGGGCGTGTCGATCGCCAACGGACGCTTCGCCGCAGGGCCGATGACGGTGGTTGTGTTGACCGCTGCGTCTTCGTTCAGCGGGAGCTTGGCGAGCTGGGCGCCCTTGATAAGAATATCGTCCCACGCGACGACGCGTTTCCTCGTCCTCATGGGTTCGGCAATGGATTGCCCGGACTCGGCCATCGCGTGGATGTCGGCCATGTGCCCTTCCACGTCGTCCGACATCCTTCGCCACTCGGCAAGATAGCCGTCCGTATCACCGGCGTCTGCCCCCGGAGGACCAATCTGCGAGGCCGCCCCGTCCTCCTGTCGGCTGAAATGCGTCTTGCCAGACTCGCAAACCGGGCAGCACCAGTCATCGGGCATATCGTCCCACGTCTTCTTCTCGGTCTCCTCATCGACGATCGTTCCGCAGACATCGCACTCATACCGTGCCATGGCGTCCCTCCTTGACAAGGACGATCGACCGCGCGCGACAGAGCCCGGCTTGGCTTACCCGACCCGACCCATCGCCCACCCAGAACACAGACGATGGATTGGGCTCGATCAGCGAACGGTCCCGCAGAAGCCGGCAGACAACCGACGCACTACTCCGAAATGCTCAAGTCCGCTGGCTCGTAGTATTCCCTCGGATGCTTGCAGCACGGACACTTCGGCGGCGGCTCCGTGCCTTCGTACGTGAATCCACAGACGCTGCACTTCCAGACGACGGGCTTGGCTCTCTTGTAGACGGTCCCGTTCTCGACCATCTCCAGAAGCCGCTTGTACCTTTCGGCGTGATGCTTCTCGATCTTGGCGATCTGCCTGAACAGGTTGGCCGCTTCGGCGTTGCCTTCCTCTTCTGCCTCCTTGGCGAACGTAGGGTACATCTTGGTCGTCTCGTAGGTCTCACCCCCGATCGCTTCCTTCAGATTGGCGACGGTATCGCCGATGCCGCTCAGCAACTTCAGTTCGTCTTTCGCATGTCGCCGCTCGTTCTCGGCCGTCTCCTCGAAGATCCTGGCGATGTAGGGATACCCCTCCTTCCTGGCCACCTCGGCGAAGTAGGTGTACTTGTTCCTTGCCTGCGACTCACCGGCAAACGCCGCCTTCAAGTTGTCCTCGGTCTTGCTCATTTCAACGTCTCCTGTTCACAAACGTGATACGCCCGAACCACAGGGGCGAGCGACCTATCGGGTCGGTTGCTCGCGACTTCTCTTCGATTTGCACCTCGCACACGTGCCCCGCAGCTGCACCTGTGCATATGCCACGTCTCCCCACGACAGAACCTGCCTCGGGGGCCTAAACGCATCCAACGTCTTGCTGGTGAAGTCCCGCACGAGACCGCATCGGCTGCAGATGAAGTGGTGATGCGGCTCCGTCACGGCGTCGAATCGCGCCCGCCCGCGAAAGACGTCGACCCGCCGTATCAAGCCCTGCGCCTCCAGCAACGCAAGCGTTCGGTACACCGTATCCCGGGAAACCGTAGGAATGCGCCGTTGCGTTCGCGCAAAGACGGTCTCGGCGTCGGGGTGATCCTCCGTGCTGACGAGCTGGCGGAAGATCTCGGTGCGCTGATGCGTGATCTTCAGACCGCCCTGCCGACAGGCGTCCACGAAGGCACGCATGCGTCGGTCGACCTCTCCTTTGGAAGGCGCCATCCGTCACAGCTCCCAAATAGGATTCGTTACGATCTAGTACTCTGACCGGATCCTCCCCCGTTGTCAAGGCCTCGCCGACCGAGCCTGATCCGTCAGGACACAGGGGCCACAAGTGTTCTCGGCGAGTCGCGGATTGTCGGGCCCGCAGATTGCCTTGACGTTAGCCACCTGTCCGTGTAGTGCTCAGCAGGCGACAGCATTGGGGCAGTAAGACGGCAGCCAAGGATCCTCAAGTTGCCCAATCAGAATCGCAAACTGACCGACGCGGCCCTGTGTGTATTCGCCTGGGACCTGCAGGACGAGGGCACCGACACGGTACTGCAGTTCGCCGCCGATGCCGGGCTGACCTCGCTGTTTCTGGCGAGCGTCTACCACGCAGGCTGGTTTCTCTTGCCGCACAATCCTCGGCGGAAGTGCCATCTTACCGAAGACGGCGTGGCGTACTTCCACCCGACGGAGACCCTCTACGAAGCCACGCCCCTGAAACCCAAGATCGCCGGGATCGCAGAACAGACAGACTGGTTCGCCGAAGTCGGTCGACGTCTAGACGCCTTTGGGTTGCGACTGACGGCCTGGACGGTCTGCACGCACAACACCCGCCTGGGGCTCAAGCACCCGGAGCACACCGTCCGCAACGCCTTCGGCGATCCTTACCCGCATGCGCTCTGCCCCGCCAGCCCCGCCGTCCGGGCGCATGTCCGGGCACTGGTCAAGGACCTCGCATCGCAGTACCCCTTGCAGTCGATCTTCCTGGAAGCACCGAACTACCGGGGGCGGAAACACGGGCATCATCATGAACGTAACTTGACGCCGCTCGGCCCGCTCGAGAGCGAGCTGCTGGACATCAGCTTCACCGCCCACGACGCCGCGCGGGCGGCGTCGGCCGGCATCGACGCAGAACCGCTGCGGCAAATCGTGCGCGATCACCTCGACGCCTGCCTGGCGGGCGCCCCCCAACGACCCGCTGGCCTGCCCGAGGCGATGGCGCAGTTTCTCGCCGAGCATCCGATCCTCGCCGACTACCTCGCCGTGTTGGATGCTGAAGTCGCCTCGCTGATCACCGAAATCAGCGAAGACATTCGCCCCTCGGGGGTCCGACTGGAGGGCGCCGAGCATGTCCCTGCCTACGACGTGATCCTGGCCGGCGCCTACGGCAAGGATCCTGATGAAGTCGCCCGTCTGACCTCACAGGCCCACGACCGAATCGCATCACATCAACAGCTTCGTGCCGGGTTCCGTCTGGGCCTGGGTCCATCCGGCGAGTCCAGGGGCGTCACCGACGCCGAACAGGTCCGGCAATGTGTCCAAGCGGCGACAGAGCAAGGCGCCGACGCCGTCTTCTTCTACAACTACTCCGAGTCGCCGCGAACGTACCTGGGTTGGATCAAACCTGCCGTCGAAGGAATGATCTGATGAGCAAGAGAGGCACATGACGGTTCGTGTGGGCATCATCGGCTGCGGCGCGATCAGCGAATCCCACCTGACGGCGCTCCGCGACCACCCCGAGGCCGACATAATCGCCTGTGCCGACGTGGATCGCGGCGCGGCCCAGCGGCGTGCCGACCCGTTCGGCATCCCGCATGTCTTCAGCGATACCGACCCCCTGTTGGCGCTGGACGACGTCGACCTGGTCGTAATCTGCGTCCCGCCGAAATGGCACGCCGAGATCTTCGGCAAGGCCGTAGCCAGCGGCAAGCACGTCCTGATCGAGAAGCCGCTGGCGATGGATCTGGCCGAGGCCGACCGCATGGTCGACCTGGCGACACACCTCCGGCGAATCATCGGCGTGGCGTTGGTGCACCGCTACCTGCCGGCCTACCAAGTCCTGCGAGACCTCATCCAAGGCGGCGCGATCGGCGAGGTCCGCCTGGTGCGGGTTGCCTTCGGGCGAAACATGTACGAAGACCCGCGCTTCACCCAACCCGACGCCGACCCGCGGGGATGGCTCGTCGATCGGAGCATCGCCGGCGGAGGGATCCTGATGTCCTCCTCCATCCACTTTCTGTCGGCCGTCTCGTTCGTGCTGGGGAATCCAGCCGCCCGACGCGTCACGGCCCGCGTGCGGCGGGTGAGCCCGAAAGCCTTTCCCGGCATCGAAGATGAAGTCGACCTGTGGATCGAGCTGGAGGACGGCGTCGATTTCGTCTTGCGCGAGAGCTGGGTATCCGACGTGGCCTATCGCGCCGAGTTCGTGGGCGAACGCGGCCAGCTCGTCGCCACCGGCCCCAACTGGCAGGACCCGATGATCGAAGGGACGTGTGAAAGCCCCATACCGGAACCGTATCGCCCTTGCCTGGACGGCGCCAGATTCTGCGCCAATCCGCCAGAACTCACCGCCCCGGTGCGTCCGCTCTTTGGTGGCCTGATGGCGGACCTGCTGGCGAGCATCGAGCAAGGGACGCGCACCCCGCGGCTCCCCGGCCTGATCCACGCCCGCAACCTGCAGGCCGTCATCGCCGCTGCCTATCGGTCCGAACAAACCGGCGAGGGCCATGCCATAGACTGGCGGGCGGATTCATGACGGAAGACCAAAACGCAATCGACCTCGGGAACCACCCGACAGCGGATGCCGTGCACGAAATCCACAAGCGCCAACCCCGGGGCCCGTTCGTGGCGTTCATCTTCGTCCTGGTCATCCTCCAGGGCCTGACCATCAATCTGATGCCGCTGCTCTTCGGCACGATCGCCCAGACGTTTAAGCTCAACCTTCGACAGCAGGGCCAGCTCCAGTCGTTCTTCCTCGCCGGCGGCATCGTCGCGCTCTTCGTCTCGGGGTACGTGACCGAGACCATACGAGCCAGGCGCTCGGGAGCGTTGGCCGTCATCTTGATCGGCGCAGGATCGCTGCTGTTGGGGCTTGCCAAGACGTACCTTCACGTGCTGATCGCGGCCTTGGTGATCGGCCTCGGAGACTTCTGGATCTTGTCGGCCTACAGCGCCGTGATCACCGCCCACTTCGCCGATATGCGGCAGCGGATGTTCATGTGGGCCACCGCGGCCTTCGCCGGCAGTGCCACCGTTGGCAGCAGCCTGTTCGGCCATCTGCTCGAGAAGGTGCCGAACTGGCAGCTGATCTTCCTCTGTTTCGCCGGCGTCGTCTGGATCGGGTACGGCGCGTTCTGGCTGCTCGCCGGCCGACGGCTTCGGGCCCTCGGACAACCAGCCGTATCGGACGGCCCAGCTCCGGCCGCCGCACGCGGCGGGATCATCGCCCGACTCGGCGACGCAGCGAAGTTCCTGACCGTCGGGCTGCTCAATCGGGGCGTCTTCTGGCTGCTGGGCTTGCTGGTCGTACTCGACATGTTCGCCGCCGGGAACATCGTCGCCTGGACGGCCCGGTTCTTCCAGATCAGGGACCAGGTCGGTGACGATCGGGTCGGCCTCATGCTCTCGGCCAGCGCAGCCGGCGTCTTCGTCGGCAGGCTCCTCATGGGGGCGTTCGTCAGCGGCCGGTTCACCGACCGAACCGTCCTGGGCACCTGCTACGCCGCCGGGATCCTAATGTACGTCTTGATCCTGCTGATCCCGGGCTATTCGGTGGGCCTCGTGCTCGTCTTCCTCAACGGCGCCTTCATCGCCGCCCAGGCCCCCACGATGTACGCGATCGCCTCGGCCAAGTTCGGCGATCGCGCCGCCACCGCCATCCCCCTCATGGACGCCATCGGCGTCCTCGGCGGCTTCATGGGCCCCGCCGCCGTCGGCGCCCTCGCCGACCGTTACGGACTACACACCGTCCTCTGGCTCATCCCCGTGGTAGGTTTCACACTGGTCGTGATCGTCGTCGCCTGGCAAGCCGTCGATCGCAAAAGAGCGAGCGACACAAGTTCGGGAGCGTGACCAATTGGGGTGGGTCGTTTCGACCCACCTCCTTCTGCGACGACAGACTGGTGGGTCCAAAGGACCCACCCTACTTGTGTCTGACCGGAGCCGCAGGGGCCCTACGAGGATCCAGACGAGCGAAGGTCGTACGCCATGACGTAATCCTGGTCGCAATCGCCCTCCCAAGATGGATCGTCCGAAGCCAGCTTCCGAACCCTCGCTATGTCGTCCCCGCAGAACTTCATGTACCAATCGCTCTGAGGCCAGAGCTCTCCAGAGAGTATCCTACGAATAGCCTCTCTGCGACCGGCGGCCTCCTCGGCGCTGATCCCCTCCTGGCGGCCAAGGCGGAACCCCCTGCGCTCCAGTCCGCTTCGACGAAGCACGTGACCGCCGAGCACCTTGTATGGCACGACATCCGGACACGAAGGCATCTCGATCCGCCGCCAGTTGCGTTGACGCGCCCAGTCCTTCAGGAACGCGATCATGGCCGAGGCGATTCCCTTGCCGTGATACCTCGCATCGAAATGCCCGATATTGAAGCACGGGACGTACAGCGTTCTGCTCGGCGACGCAAGCAGGTCCCCGATCTGCTCATCACTGAGGCCCTGGATGATCTTGGGCATGCTCTCGTGGTCAACGCAGTACCAGCCCCCTGCCTGCCGAAACGCGTCCCACATCTCGCGCGTGGTGAAGTGCATCTTGCCGATCACGCCATCACCGTCCCACGCCAGGACGGCACAACTGCCAATGGCCCGAATCTCCTTCCTGAAGAACGCCTCCATGACCTTCAGCCAACCCTCGCGCCTGAACCGTTCCAGCTGCTTGACGTCGTCATGGGGCCCGATCGTCCCGATGTTCTCAGCGGTCAGCGGCGGCACGTACATCTTGCGGTAGACGACAAACGACTCGTCCATCGCCTTGATCTCAATGTCACGCCGCTCGCCATCGATGTCTATGGTGTGCTTCATCGCCGTGTCCCCATCCGTCGTGCCCTACCGACGCCTGCCACGTGTAGGGTGGGTCGTTTCGACCCACCTCTTCCTGTGACGACGAAGCGGTGGGTCCAGAGGACCCACCCTACGCGTCTACTCGGCGCCATCAGCGCTGTCGGTCCGACCGAGTTCATAGGCCAGGTTGTCCACGAATTGACGAAGGAATGCTCGCCTGCCAATCGCAATCTCGCGGGCCGTGGCGGTGTGGTACGCGTCGAGTCCCGAATCACCGATCTTTGCAGATGCCGCGGCGATCCTCTCGAATGCCGAATCGAACGAGCAATCCGGCTTGGCGCCCTCGGCCATTGCATCCCACAGGACGGTCAAGGCGCCCAGTTCATCGAGAAGGTCCGCATCGCTTACCACACGGGCCTCGAGCGTCGCTCCGTCACCACGCGCATGGTGAATGTGGTTCCGCACGATACTGACAATCCGCGCCCGTTTGCCGTCGTCCAAACCGACGGACGCGAGATAGTCATCACAGATTCGCGCTCCGGCCTCGGCGTGGCCCTCGAGCGTATGGTCCACGGACTTGCCGATATCGTGGAACAGCGCGCTGACCTGAGCCACTTCTACGTCCGCGCCCTCTGCCACGGCCAAACGCCGTGCCCAGCACGCGCACCTTACACAGTGCCCGTACAGCCTGCGAAACGGAAACCGCGTCGGCAGCTTCGTGCCAATCGCGTCGTGTGAGTTGATGAAAGCCCCGACGAACTCGAGCATGTTTTTTTGCATCAATCATGGCCCGCCAACTGTTAGCCTTCTCCACGCACCCCTGCCTCTGAAACAATGAGGCCGTGGATCCAGAGGGCCCGCGCTACGTAACCTGGCTAGGGGCTTCTGTAGTACCACATCTCGTCGTACTGGTCGAATACGGCGGATGTCCTTGAGATGAATTCCTTCTGCAGCGTTGTCAGAAAAACAGGCACCTCATCGGCGTTCGCGTCGTACATCTGCTCCGTGGCCACGAGGAGATCATCGTCGTGCGTGAGCAGATAGAAGTTCACGCCCTGGTACTTCCCAAAGACACTGATCCGCAGCTCCCCGATCGAAACGTCGTGGTAGTTCCTGCTATCGTCCATGAACTTGACTCGAAGACACGGCTGCTTCTTGAGCTGATCGAGCTTGGCTGACGCCACGTCGCTCAGAAAGACGCCCTGTCGGCTGACCACCTGCTCCCAGATCGCCTCTGGATGAACGAGGTGAGACCCCTCGGCAGAGGATGACTGGAGGATATCGTCTCCATCTTCACTGGCCGGCCGGAAATGGACACTCAGCTCGTACGACTGACCACCGTGTTCGACGCTAATCCGGTCGGCCTCCGTGAAAGCAATCTCCACGGGATCGGGATAGGGAGGCGCCGAGCGAGCGGGAACCATCTTCTTTCTGTCGATCTTCACAACCTTGGTGTAGAGGCGTCCAGTGGTGGGGTCTTTGAAGATGCGCTCCTCTTCATCATCTGCCAGATTGGGGTTGTCGGGCCGTTCAAGGATCTCTATGAACGAAGCCAGCATCTCGGCTCTGGCTTTGTCCGAGGTCCTGCTCAGGAGTCGCCTCAGGAACGAGAGCCCACCTTCGCCTTTGGCCATGGTGATGTCCCTTCCATACGGATGGTGTGAAGGTGTAGGATGGGTCGTTCCGACCCATCTCTCTCTGCTACAACGAAGTGGCGGGTCCGGAGGACGACGACCCGTCCCACTTGCCTATTCGTGGTACCCCACGAGTGCCTGCCAGTACGTCCTGGTGCGCAGCCTCCAGGAACCCTCTGTGAGGCCCCGTGCGACATGCCCCAGGTGTCCGTCCTGATCCGTGTACTTCCGCGCGAGCACCAAGCCCGCCTCGCGTTCCATGCGATAGGTGCTTTCCAGCGCATCGCCACGCATGGTGCTCTTCTCCGTCGCGTCTGCAAGGATCGTCCGGAGCACGGGCAGCGCGTCCCGAATGTCGGCGATGCCAAGGAACGCAACCGCGTACCGCCGCTTGTCCATATCGGGATCCTTGATTCCCATGACGATCGCCGGGGCAACAAGATCGGCGTTGAGGATCAGAGGATCCATCAGCATGTCTTCTGCACGCCCTTCCGCCGCGTGGAAATCCGCGAGCACCTCCTGCACCGAAGGTCGCGTAGCCCAGCGCACACCCCAGACACCCCCAACAACGACGACGCACAGAAGCAATCCCAATAGCACCTTCCGGGTCATTCGCTGCACGGGACACCCTCTGCGACGGCGAAGGTGTAGGATGGGTCGTTTCGACCCATCTCTCACTGCTCACTCTGATCGATATCTTGCCAGCGCCTTGCGGTCGAGCTCAAGACCCAGGCCCGGTCCATCTGGAACTACTGCGCAACCGTGCTCAATCCGGATCGGCTCGACGATCAGGTCGTCTTCGCGCATCACGTGGCCGATGATGTCGGAGGGAAGCTGGCAGCCCGCGGCGGCGGCGGCGTGGACGCTGCTCATGTCGCGGACACCGAGGTCCATGCCCGTGCCACGCCACGTGGGGCAACCAGCGGCTTGGGCGAGCTTGGCCCACTCGGTGAACTCCTTCAGCGGGCCCAGCAGGTTGTAGTAATCGGCGGCGTCGGCGCGCAGGGCGGCGATCAGCGCTTGCTGGCTGGTCAGGTGCAGCGCGATGGGCTGGGGGATCTGCTTGCGGAGACGAACGTACCCATCCAGTCGATCCTGCGGGATGGGGCTCTCGAGGCAGACGCGATCGAACGCCTCGAGGCTGCGTGAGACCTCGATGGCGCCCTCGGCGGTCTCGAAGCGCTCGTTGGCGTCGAACACGATCGAGAAGTCCGGCGCGACCTGGCGAACCGCGGCGGCACGCTCGGCAATCGGGTCGCCCAGCGCACACTTCATCTTGACGCCGTGAAAGCCGAGCTCGACCGCCCTGGCGGTCCGTCTGGCGGTATCCTCGGGACTGGCCCGGCCCATCCAGTAGTCGATCGGCACGCGGTCGATCCGCTTGCCGCCGAGCAGATGCCACACGGGCACGCCCAGGTGCTTGCCCAGCAGGTCGAACCAGGCCATCTCGTAGGCTTCGTAGATGATGTACGACTCGTAGTCGTCGCCGTGCGGCAGCGGCAGGTTGCCCACGGGCAGTTCGGCCAGCGTCTTGCCGATGATCAGGTCGGCGTATTGCCTCAGGGCCTCGCCGAGGTCGCCCCGACGCGGCTCGCCCAGGCCGATCGTCCCGTCGTCGGCGATCAGCTCGATGATCCACTTGGGGAACTCCCAGAAATTCGCGCGCCGGCCGGTCACCGGGTCAGGGGCGCAGAGGGGATCTTCGACGCCCGGCGAGTGGACCGTGTCCGGCTTCATCGGCACGATCAGCTTGTGGATCTTGACGTCAACGATCTTCATCGCTCAATCCCGACGGCGCTACCGAATCGGCACCAGACGCGTGACCGTGACGTTATCGAATTCGGCCCAGGTCTCAAAGGCCCACAGGGCAATCCGGCCACGCGCCGCCCCCGGATGGTCCTCGGGGATCAGGCCCTCAAGGATCTTCTTGCCGTCGATCCATCCCTCGACGCGCCGGCCGAGGTACTTGGCGGTCACGTGGATCTTCTTGTCCTGCGGAATGGGCCAGGGCTGGAAGTCGAGGATGCGGGTCGTGCGGAGCAGGACGCTGTGATCCCGCCAGACCTGCGGCGGCTCGGGATACTTGCAGCGGATCTGGAACGCGCTGTTGCCGAACGTCATCTCCGAGACGTCATAGTTGCCGAACGTGCCGAACTCGACGCCGACGAACGAATGCTCGCCCCGCGTCTCGGGCAGGTTGGGCACGTGGATCCGGCCGTAGGGGCCGAACTTCAGGTAGTTCACCTGACCGATGTCCCCCCTGCCGTTCAGCGCGGGATCGTTGCGGTTGTAGATGTCGACGTCGAGCTGATAGTCCGTCCACTCAGGATCGCCCGCGACGGCCACCAGGTGCAGCCAGTAGTGCCCGCCTCGAAGCCGCAGCCGGCCGTTGAAGATTCCGAGCTCGATCGGCGTGCCATTGCGCTCGCCGCGGAGCACCCCCGTCTTGGGATCCTGCGTCATGCGCGTGGGCGGCTTCTCCTTGCCGTTGGGGGCCTTGTTCCGCAGGGCACTGCCCGGACCGACCCAGGTCACGTCGTTCCACTGATTGAAGGGCTCGGTCATGAACCCGCGCCCGCCCGCCAAGAACGTCCACCCGGCGACCGAACCGTCGTCGAAGTCGTCGAAAAAGAGCACCTCGGCAGGTCGGTACGCGATCCGTTCGGGTTCCGGGCGCTCGATCTCATCCAAGATCAGCCGCTCGAACTGCGGCAGCGTCGCATGCGCCGCAAGATCGGACGGAAGACCGAAGGGCGAGCCGATCGCCCCGTCCTTCCCGACCGTGTAGAAGAACTTCACGAAGTAGTGCACCTTCTCGTCGGCGAGCGGCTTGGCGCCGGTGTAGGGCTGAGCGATCTCCACGGGCAGGATCGCCTCCTCGCCGACGTTGGGCAGCCGGGCGCCCTTCTTGCGCTGCAGCGACTGGTAGAGCTCCAGCCGAACGCACGGAAACTCCGAATCGAATCCGCCCTTGTAGAGGCGGACCGGTTGGATGATGACGTCTTCGTCGCCCAGCTTGCCCTCTCTGCGGCGGAGGATCTTGACGATCCTGGCCCGCACGACGATGTCAGCTCGGGCGATCTCCCCGCGGAACTCCGCCACGGTCGGATGGCTGTCGAGCTCCGAGGGCTCCAGGCCGATCTGCTGTGCCCGCGTCGACGCCGACCACGAGAGCATCAGGACCAGCAGTCCGGCCTTCTGGAGTCGCCTCATTTCGTCGACTCCTCGCACGGGGCCAACTGAAAAGCGACCAGATCGTCGAGCTGCTGTTTCGTGAGGTGGCCGGTCTTGCCGTGACGGTCATCGGGGTTGTGCTTCGTGATCACCTCGCGCAGCGTGGCCGCCCGTCCGTCGTGCAGATACGGCGCGGTGTCCCACAGGTGCAGCAGCGACGGGACGTCGAGCCTCTTGCCCGTCCCGACGTCGTACAGCGTCGCGTTCGGGCCCACCCCGGATTCGGTGAAGTTCGGACCCTTGTGACAGGCGGCGCACCCGACCTGCGGGTCGAAGAAGAGCTTCCGCCCGCGGCGAACCGCGTCGCGGATCTCGGGACGAGGACGTCCGCCCGCCATGTGCGGGTTCGGCCTGGGCGTCAGGGCGTTCATGTAGGCGCGGATCCCCCGCCACGCCTCGGACGTTTCCGCGTTATCGCGGAAGCCCGACCCGCGATGGAAGATCTTCACGAAACGCTCCAACGGCGCGACCACGTCGTCCTCCCCTCGGTGGAAGAACGGCGGCGACGTTTCTGACGTGAGGACAAGGTCCATCGTGTTGGAGACCTTCCGCGGCGCCCCTTCGAGCGTCAGGTCCCACAGAACGCCGTCGGAGACCTCGCCGCCGTCGAGGTGACAGACGCCGCACGACATCCACCGGAAACCCGTCATGCGGGTGTCGCGCGTGTTGTGGAAGAGGATCGCGCCTTGGATGCGCTGTTTGTCCCAGGGCTCGGCCGTCATGCGGACGGTCTTGACGATGACGGGCTTCCGCACGTCGTCGAAGGCGATCTGGGAGACGCTCCGGTCCCATCGGCTATTGACGAACGCCGTCCGCCCATCGGGGGTGATGACGACGCCCGTCGGCCCGGCGGGCACGGATCGGATCGCGCGTTCGGCCACGTAGCCCTTCTCGTTGTACTGGATCACCTTGAAGTCGTCGGAGCAGAAGTACAAGTCGATGAAGTGCTCGGCATCCACGAACGCAATCGCGGAGGAAACGGCCACGGGCTGACCGGCAAAGCTGGACAACATGCGGGCGTCATACAGCTCTGCGTTCCGCTCGAGGTCGATGATGCGCAGGGCCGCCTGAACGGTCGTCTTGTGGCTGAGCGGCTGACCGTTCAGGAGCCGACCGCGACGCGTGTTGGCGTGCATGGCGACGACCAGGGCCCGGTGGCCCTTCGGATGCAGGGCGATGCCGGCAAGGCCGTTCACCACGCCCGCCTGCCCTCCGCCCATGTCGTCCTCGCGCAGGACGAACTCCCGCCGGACACTGCCCGCGGCGGGATCGATCTCGGAGACCATGCCCTTGTGGCAAACGTGCAGGTAGTGCGTGACGTACAGGGCCGAATCGTCGTCCCGGATGACCATCGCCCAAGGCCTGGGCTTGGTCGCGACGCGCCTGACGACGCGTCGGCCCACCAGGTCGATGACGGCCACGGCGCCGGGCGCATACGTACCGTCGATGTACGCGCCGGCATACTGCGAGACGAACGCCCGCTTGCCATCGCGACTGAGCAGCAGGCCGTACGGCTGACCGCCGACCTCGATGCTTGCGCAAGTTCGTCCGGCCGCGACGTCGACGACGCCGACCGTCTGGGACCGCTGATTGGTCACATACAACCACTTGCCATCCGGCGAGACCGCCAGCGTGCGGGGCTCCTGCCCCACCTTGATCTCCGTGACCTTCCCGCCGCCGGCCCAGTTCCAGAGGCTGACGCTCCCGCTGTCCTGGTTGACCGCGCAAACGGTCTTGCCGTCCGGCGTCAGAACCACCGACGAGGTCTGCCGACCTGTCGCCCCCGGCGCCGTGTGGCCCAAAATCGCCACAATCATCGCCATCCGCCAGCACATCGCCTGGTTCCCTCGCTCTCGGACCTCTTGGGGTCCCAGGGGTGGGAGGATAGCGGTCCGTTGCGCACGTGCCAAGGGGGGGTAGGGGCTAGGGGTCAGGGGTCAGGGCCTGGGATTCGCAGGGACGCACGGTGACGCATGGCATACCTTGTGGGGCGACGGTTCTATCTGGGGGACGGAGGACTTAGAATCCGGAGCTGTCAGATCCGACCGACGCCGTCGATCTGATGCCCGCATGCGGGCGCGCTGAAGGGAGACGCGACCTTGGACGAACGAGCCACCTATCAGAAGGCAGGCGTGGACATCGATGTGGCCGACGCCGCCAAAAAGGAGATGGCCGCGCACCTCGACTCGGTCGACCCGCGGGTCCTGAATCGACTCGGGCCGTTTGCGTCCCTGTTCGAGGCCACGTTTCCCGGAATCCAAGCCCCCGTGCTCGTCCTTAAGACCGAAGAACCCGGGTCGAAGCAGTTGCTGGCGATGGCGCACGGGGAGATCCGAGGGATCGCCTACGATCTGATCAACCATCTGGTCAACGACATCATCGTCATGGGGGCCACGCCGCTCGCCGTGCTCGACACGATCATCTGCGGGAAGCTCGACAAGCCGGTGATCGTCGAGCTGGTCCGGTCCATGGCTCAGGCCTGCAGGGACCAATCGTGCACGCTCGTCGGTGGGGAGACCTCCGAACAACCCGGCGTCGTCCCGTCCGACCGCTTCGTGCTCTGCGCGAGCATCGTCGGCGTTGTCGACAAGTCCAGGATCATCGACGGGTCCCGGATTAAGGAAGGAGACTGCGTTCTCGGGCTGGCCTCCAACGGGCTTCACACGAACGGGTACACCCTCGTGCGACACCTCATCGATCGCGACAGCGCGCTTGTCACCCGGAAGGTAGGCGACGGGACGTTTCTCGACGCCGTCCTGCGACCGCATCTGTGCTACTACGCGGGCCTCGAGGAACTCTTCGCGATGCCCGAGCTCCACGGCCTGGCGCACATCACGGGTGGCGGGATCGGCGGAAACCTCAACCGGATCCTCCCGGAGGGCCTCAGCGCGTCCATCGATCTTGGACGGATCCGCCCGCTGCCCGTGTTCGAGTGCATTCGTGATGCCGGAGATATTCCCCCGCAGGAGATGCTCCGCACGTTCAACATGGGCGTGGGCATGGCACTCGTCGCCCATCCGTCCGGAGCCGACGAGATACGACGCCATCTCGCCGAGAACGGATACGCCTCTGACGTCATCGGCCAGATCACGCCGGGGAACCGGACAGTCGAGTTCCACGGCGAGCTAGCCTGGTGAGCGCCGGCAGACGGTTCACTCCCGGTTGTTGGTAGCTCAGAAAGGCGAATAGTCGCCCAGGTCGACGTGGGCCTTGCCCCGCTGCGTGAAGAACATCGTTTCGGTCCAGTTCCAGAAGCCCACGCCGAGGAGAAACGCCTCCAGGCCCCAGCCGAGATCGATGAGACGGTCCGGAAGCGGCTCGACCTCGAGCTCCACGTGCCCGTCGTAAAACGCGCGGCTTGCGCTTTTGACCGGCTTGAGAAAATGGACGACCTGGGGCGGGATCACCGGCGATATGGCCGGCGGATCGTGGTATTGCCCCCCTTCGTCGGCGAGCATGTAGAAGATGGGATCGGCCGCCATCCATCCGTTCCAGTCCTGACCGACCAGGAACCCTTCCAGCGCGACCTCCTGACACTCATCGAGCGGCGCCGCGCAGTGACGCCGCCAGTGTTCGTCCACGAGCATGTACATCCTGGCGGGCACGTGGCCCTGGCTGATCCTGATGATCGGCCCCGGCGCCCCGAACGGCCCATCGTATTCCGCCCGCCAGGGAGACCCGTCCTGGCCCTCGGGATCCGAACGGTCGAACCACTTCCGGCCGAGCAGCGACCGGGTGTAGTTAAAGCTGTTCTGCGTCTTGATCCCGGGTCCGAGCCGCTCGAACTCCGGGCACCGGTAGAGGTTCTCGAATCGGGTGTAGGCAAACAGCGACCCGTTTCGAATCAGAGCGTGATCGGGCCAGTCGCCGTCCACCTGCGACGTCAGCCAGTAGTCGGGCATATCGGGCATGAGCCAGTCCTCGAGGTAAGCCCACTGCTCGACGGAGATCCCCGACCCGGCCGGCCACTCGCCCGTCGACAGCTCATCGGCGTTCTCCCACCCCCGACCCATGAAGGGCGGCACCTCGTCGTAGGCGTCGGCATAGAGCAACATCGCCTTGCAGAGCTGCCCGATCCGCGAGAAGCACACCGACGTCCGCGCCTGC
>CAYMLO010000103.1:0-37076 GCA_964390905.1 uncultured Planctomycetales bacterium
GTTCGGCAACCGCGAGCTGATCTACCGCGACCCTGACATCGGCAGCACCAATTCCTGTCCGCTGGTCGCCCGGCCAAAGCCGCCCGTCGTGCCGAGCCACCTGCCCGTCGATACCGCCCCGACGGGCGAGATGGTCCTGCTGGACGTCTATCAGGGCCTGGGCCCAATTCGGCGCGGGCACATCAAGGCCCTTCGCATCATCCAGATCTTTCCCAAGTCGACGAACGTGGCCAACACCCCGCCGATCGGCATGGCCCGCGAGGAGAACGGCCGCGCCGTGCTCGGCACCGTGCCTATCGAGGCCGACGGATCGGCGCGCTTCATCGTTCCGGCCAGCAAGCCGCTTCTCTTTCAAGTGTTGGACAAGGACGGCTTCGCGTACCAGACGATGCGATCGCTCACCTACGTCCAGCCTGGCGAACGGCTCTCGTGCATCGGGTGCCATGAGGACCGCATGACGGCGCCCGGTGCCGCGGTTGCGCTCAGCCGACCGGCCTCCAAGATCACGCCGGGCCCCTTCGACGGCCAGCCGTTCTCCTACGTCCGCGTCGTCCAGCCGGTGTTGGACAAGCACTGCGTCAAGTGCCACGGCGGGCCGAAACCCAAGAAGGGCATCGACCTGACCGGCAAGCCGCACAAGGGCTTCACCCGATCCTACTGGTCATTGTGCAGCGACAGGAACTTCACGGGCGCGGGCACGAGCCCGAAGAACGCCGCCGAGGCCCTCGTCCCCCGATTCGGCGCCCGCAATCAGATCCAGATCACCCCGCCGGGCGGGATGTACGGCGCGCTGGGCAGCAGACTCATCAAGATGCTCCGCAAGGGCCACAACGACGTGAAGCTCAGCGACGACGACCTGCGGCGTCTGGCGATGTGGATCGACTGCAACGCCATCTTCTACGGCGTGAACCTCCCCGACGACCAGACCAGACAACTCCGCGGCCAAGTCGTCGCCATGCCGCAGATCCAGTGACCCTTTGGCCCACGCCCGATGCATGAATCGCGGCCGAGGTCGATGTGGGGAAGCCTGCCGCAAGATCGCCCAGGAATGGGTCCGCCGTGGGATTCGCAACAAGTCGGGTGTTGTGCACTGGGCGCCTTCCGTGATCCGCGGCATTGCAAACGTCACCCAGCTAATCACGGGCATGGCCGAAGTCATCGCAGGTCGCTTAGGCCGACCGCCGGGGAAACGCGGAACACGCCGTTCCGATCAAAGCTGATATCCCAGACTACGATATCGCGATTGCACAGCGCGATTCTGAGGCCCTCTCAGAGCTGTCCACGGCTGGAGGTGGGCGGGTGCGTTTGCGCGGTGTGGTGATATCAGCAACGACCTTCTTGGGGGCGCTGGGGGACGCGCAACCTCGTGGGGCGCGTGGTGGGCCGGTTCTTCGTGTGCTGGAGCCGGTTGCGAAGGCTGCGATTTTCACCATCCGTCCGGACCCCTTCGGCCCGCCCGTTCCCAACAGGCGCCCGCGTTCCAGGGGATCTGCCTGTTCGACGGACCGTGCCCGATCGGGTGCTGAGCCCGGGTCAACCATGGAGCGCGCTGGACGCCCAAGCGAGGCCAGACCAGCCAACAGACAGGTTGATCCGTAGGCTGTCATCGAGTAAGAACAAGGGGCAGTGGGGGTTGGAGTAGAAGCGGAGGAGGGCTGACGTACCATCGAAGCGTGGGGGATGCCAGACCGGCGCCTCAGGTTTTCACTTGCCCTCATTTCCCGGTTGCATCAGGCGGCTTTTCGCAAGTGAGGAGTGTGGCCATGAAAGCCAAGCGGTTCGGTGTGTCCGTTCTTGGTCTCGCCGTATCTGCCCTTCTGGGTGGTGGTGCGATCCTGCTGGCCGAGGTGCTGGACACGGGGTTCACGTACCGTGGTCGCCTGACGGAGGGCGGCGCGCCGGCCAATGGACAGCACGACTTCACATTCATGCTGTATGACGCCGAGACGTTCGGTAGCACCGTGGGCGATCCTGTCGAACGCGTTGAGGTGATGGTCACGAACGGCGAGTTCACCGTGGCGCTGGACTTCGGTCGGGACGTGTCGCGTGGCGATCCGATGTGGTTGGAGATCGCGGTCCGCCCGTCTAATGGTGGTGCTTCTTACACGACACTGCTGCCGCGCCAACACGTGGGAGGAGGATCAGATGCGCCAAACGTGGAGGGAGAGCCCGAAGGGAATGGAACGTACTGGGAGGTCACGGGCAACGCCGGGACGACGCCTGGGACGAACTTCCTGGGGACCACGGACAACCAGGCGCTGGAGATCCACGTCAACGGCGATCGGGCATTGCGGATTGAGCCGAATGTCAACAGCCCAATCATCATCTGCGGGCACGGCGACAACACGGCCGGAGCGGGCGTCTTCGGGGCCACCATCGGTGGCGGTGGGATGAGCGGGCACGGGAACTCAGTGACCAGCGCTTTCGGTACGGTGGGCGGGGGTGGCGCGAACCGCGCGGGCGATGCCGACGGGGGTGTCGCCGCCGGGTGGTATGCCACGGTCGGTGGGGGATACGGCAACACGGGCGGAGGCGCCTACGCCACCGTCGGCGGGGGGTCCATTAACGAAGCTGCGTACTACGCCACCGTCGGCGGAGGGTTGTGCAACTCCGCCACTGCTAACTGGGCCGGCGTGGGTGGGGGATGGGAGAACTCCGCTACCGCGGACTGCGCCACCATCGGCGGGGGGTATGAGAACTCCGCCGCCGGCATAGAGTCCACCGTCGGCGGCGGACGGGAGAACCATGCCACTGGTGAGAGGGCCGTGGTTGGTGGGGGACGTTCCAACAGTGCCAGTGGCGACTACTCCACCGTGGGCGGGGGACGATACAACGACGCCACCGGCGAAGACGCCACCGTCGGTGGCGGCTGGGACAACGCCGCCACCGAGATCTACGCAACGGTCGGCGGGGGACTTGAGAATGAGGCCAGCGGGGACCACGCCACTGTTGGCGGAGGACGGCAAAACAACTGCGCCGCGGCAGGGGCCACCGTCGGCGGCGGCTTGGGAAACTCGGTGACCGAGATCTATGCCACCGTGGGCGGCGGATGGGGCAACGGCGCCAGCGGCGTGTACGCCGTCGTCGGGGGGGGACAAGGGAACGAGGCCAGCGGCGACACCACCACCGTTGGTGGGGGCTGGGAGAATGCCGCCACCGGCCTGCGCGCCACCATTGGTGGGGGTGAGGAGAACGCCGCCGCCGCGGAGTACACCACCATCGGCGGGGGAGTGGGAAACGAGACCAACGGTGAGTCTGCCATCATCGCGGGGGGCCGGGCCAACGTCGGGAACGGCTACTATGCCTCAGTGGGAGGGGGGCGCGGGAACACCGCCAGCAGGAACTACACCACCGTCGCTGGAGGTCGGGCTAACACCGCCAGCGGCTACTACGCCACGATCGCCGGGGGATACGTCAACAAGGCTGCCGGCCTTTACGCTAGCGTGGGGGGCGGACAGTACAACGCAGCCAGTGGCGAGGATGCGACCGTCGGCGGAGGCTGGGACAACGCTGCCACTGGACCGGTAGCTACCGTTGGCGGCGGATTCGAGAATGAGGCCAGCGGCGACCACGCGACCGTCGGCGGAGGACGGCAGAACCACGCCGCCGAGGGGGGCGCCCTCGTCGGCGGAGGATTGGGCAACACTGCCACCGAGATCTACGCAACCGTGGGTGGGGGCTGGGGCAACGGCGCGAGCGGCGTGTCCGCCACCGTCGGGGGCGGAGTTGAGAATGACGCCAGCGGCGAAGCCGCCGTCATTGCGGCGGGGCGTGCGAATAGCGCTGTGGGCAGCTTCACGTCGGTAGCTGGGGGGCGCGGCAACACGGCCAGCAAGAACTATGCGACGGTGGGTGGCGGTCGGGCCAACACCGCGAGCGGCTACTATGCGACGGTACCTGGGGGGATGGCGAACCAGGCGGCCGGGGACTACAGTTTGGCGGCAGGGCTCCGCGCCAAGGTCGCTGCGCCGCACGATGGGGCGATGCTGTTCGCAGACGGGACGGACGTGAGCTTCGACTCGGCGGCGCCGAACGAGTTTGCCGCCCGTTGCACGGGCGGGGCGCGGTTCGTCTCGGCCGTCAACGGCAGTGGGACGCCGACAGCGGGGGTGATACTGGCGGCAGGCGGCGGATCGTGGTCGACGATCAGCGACCGCAACGCAAAGCGGGACTTCGAGGGTGTGGACAAGCGTGAGCTGCTGGACCGCCTCGCGAAGGTGCCGATCGCGACGTGGCGGTACAAGACGCAGGACGCGTCGATCCGTCACATCGGCCCCGTCGCGCAGGACTTCCACGCGGCGTTCGGTGTGGGTGAGGACGACAAGCACATCGCGACGATCGACGCCGACGGAGTCGCCCTCGGCGCGATCCAAGGCTTACGCGAGATCCTCGAGGAGAAGGACGCTGAGATCGCCGACCTTCGCGCTCGACTGGCGAAGGTCGAAGCCGCATTGGGCGCGCTGGTGAAGACGCAGAATGGGGGTGTGCAATGAACCGCGAAGCGCTGCAGGTCGTCCGCGTGATCGTCTGGGCCCTGGCGCTCTGCACAGCTCCCAGCGTCGTGATGGCCGACTATGCCATTGAGTCGTACGCGATCCAGGGCAACGCAACGGCCAGCTCGGGCGGCGGCTTCGTGCTGACCGGCACGATCGAGCCAGCGGCCCCCAATGCCGCGATGATGGCGGGTGGGGCGTTCGCCCTCGCAGGCGGGTTGGAGCCTGGCGTCGCGGATGCCAGCGGCGAGGTCGGAACCGCCTCCCACTGCGGCAGCGGCATAGAGGAAGCCCTGCCGCTGTTGATGATCGGTCTGGTTGGGCTGCATGCGATGGCAAGACGCAGGGCCTGAGCCATTTCTCAGATCCAGCTTCTACCGGACGCCTTCGCGGAGGCCGCAGTTCTTGCCGTAGAAAGCGGTGCGTTTGACCTGCCAACCCCAAGCACCCATGTGCGCGCTGGGCAGCAGACTCCTCAAGATGTTCCAGAAGGGCCACAACGACGTGAGCCTCCGCGCCGACGACCTGCGGCGTCTGGCGATGTGGATCGACTGCAACGCCATCTTCTACGGCGTGAACCCCCCGCACGACCAGGCCAAACAGCTTCGCGGCCAGGTCGTCGCCATGCCGCAGATCCAGTAGCTCCTTCGCCTATGCTCGGCGCGTGGATTCCCGTCGAGGTCGGTGTGCCTGGTGTCAAGGACAGAAGCGAACTACCGCGTCAGTTCCTCGAAGCGCTTCCGATCCTTGATCAGTTCGGCATGACCGTCGGCAAAGGCTGCCACGATGCCGATTTTGGGCCACTCATCGACGATCTCATACACGATGATCTGATCCGACCCATCGGCATCCGGGCGCGCTGGACGGTATCGGAAGATGGGCGGGCCATCCGGCTGGCCGGGAGGGGCCAGCAACGTGCGCAGTGCCTCTTCTGTCAGCCCGATGTCCGCCTTTGGGAGATCGTTCAGTGTGCTGGGCCACTGGTTGTCGTGGTTCTGCATGTACAGACAGCATTTCCTCGCCAGGTAGACTGCCTTCGTCATGCGGCGTTCCAGGTCGTCTCGAGGCTTGTCGGGTCCGCGCAAGACGTAGCCGGCGGGCGGATCCAAGCTGAACAGCTCGTCGTCCAACGGTTCGTCAATCCGGATGGACGTGTAGAGAATACGTAGCTTGCTCTTGGCTTCGGGCCAGTAGGTCTCGATCTGGACGGGCGAGTTCGTCTTCGGATCGATCCAGACCGTAACGATGCGCTCGCCCAACTGCGACTTCAGCATTCGGACCGAGCAACCGTCGAGATCGACGACGCCGAGGTCTTCCACGGCCCTGGTGGACAGCGAGATCACCTCATCGCGCAACCATGTGCGGAGTCGCGACGGCTCCAGCGTTCCTGTTTCCTCATCCACCATGTATTCAGAGCTCATGTCAATGAGGGATGCGGTCATGTTGTGCGGACGAAGCTCGAGACGGCGGCGCCGGGCGTAGTCGGTGATCCGCGTATTGCCTGGGTAGGACAGCTCGGTCCCTGCCACGTATTCGTGGCGCTCGAGGTCCGGCTCCTTGAACATCAACGTCGTCTCGAGCGTGTATCTCTGACCGTCCCGCGTCCACTCCGTGATCTCCCGACAGGCGAACGTCCGCGCCCGCTTGACGCTCTCGATCGCCGCGGCGAACGCCTCTTCGGCGCCGCCATCGAGGGCAGACCACACCGTCACAAGCAGTGCGACGCACGCCGCGAGGCCGGCGACGGCCGTCATCGGGCGGCTGCGGTACCACGGCGTCGTCCGCATCTTGGCCCCGGCGCTGACCTCCGTGATGCGTTGCAGGACACCGTCCTTTACGGACGGGCGCGCTCGCAGACGAGCGCCGATCGAGTCCAGCGATTCTGTGATGTGCTCATGATCGGGCATGACTTGTCTCCGATTCCATGACGCGTCGCAGTCGTTCGACCGCGCGCGACAATTGCTTGGTGATCGTGCCCACCGGCCGACCGGTCATCTCTGCAATCTGACGCACGCTGTGACCATCGAAGTACCGCAGACCGATTGCGATCCGCTCGTGCGCCGGGAGCTGTTGAACGTGCCGCAGCACCTGTTCCTTGTCTTCGTCCAGCAAACGACGGTCACAGCCCCCCGCCGTCGGGTCGATCGTCGGACAGACCGCCAGATCCCGCGTACGACGTTTGCGTTTGGACGCGCGACTTGCCTCTCTCCGGGCGATCTTCGCGAGCCAATGGACGAACCGCGAATCGTCGCGCAACGCCTGCAGCTTGAGGTACCCCTGCGTGAAGACCTCCTGCGTTACGTCTTCCGCTTCGTGGCGGTCTCGGATCACGGACAGGACCGCAGCGAAGATGGTCTGCTCGTATCTTTCGATGAGCTGGCCGTACGCCTGCACGTCGCCCCGTCGAACCTGGGCGAGGAGCACGCTGTCTGGAATCCTGGGTCCTGGCTCGGTCCTCATTCGTCCATCCCTTGATACAGAGGCCCCTCGCCGTCCATTTGCGGCACGATATTCTACAGCCGCTGCCGTCACGTCCACCAAGCGCTCTGCAGCGATGACCGACCGTCCCAATGATGAGACGCGGGAGTCGCCGAGGAGGGGATGCCGGCAGCCGTAGCCCCCAAATTGCAGCCACCGCCCCGTTCGGGTACGATGCGCCTGGCATCCCGAGCGCTCGGGCGGGTGGCGGAATGGCAGACGCTGGGGACTTAAAATCCCCTGGGCCGAATGGCCCGTGCGGGTTCGAATCCCGCCTCGCCCAATACGAACCGTCGTGAATTGTCGCCCGCTTCCGCAGCTTCTCGCGAAGCGCCGCGTGTCAGCGTTTTCGTGGGCCGTTGGCTCGCGATGCCTGTCCGCAAGCGAGTTCGTGCGGATCGATTCTGACAGGTTCAGCGCTGGATTCTGCGCCGGCCCCGGGGCATAATCACCGGGCCACGGAGATGGTGGCCGGAGCGCATGTAACGGTCTGGCGGACGCTCGTGTGCCGACGAGCCGGATCCGAAAGCAACCATGGCATTGTCGGATAAGGATGGATCGTCATCCCAAACCCGCTTGAGAAATCACCGGAGGACCAGGAGATGAGTGGAGAAGTCTCACGTAGGAAGTTCTTGGGTCGTGCTGCGGCTGCGGTGGCCGCGCCGTACATCGTGCCATCGTCCGCTTTGGGGCTGGGCGGCGCGACGCCGCCCTCCGAGCGGATCACGATGGCGGGCATCGGTATTCGCGGTCGGGGCCTGTACGATTTGCGTTGGGCCATGCGGAACAAAGACGTCCAGGTCCTGGCCGACTGCGACGTACGCAAGGCGCAGTGCCTGGCAGTCAAGAAGGTCGTCGACAAGCACTACGGCAACAAAGACTGCGTCGTATTCACAGACATGCGCGAGCTCTTCGCTGCGCGGCCGGACATCGACACGGTCCTCATCGCGACCGGCGACCGATGGCATGCCCAGGCCTCGATCCGCGCCATGCGCGCCGGCAAGGACGTTTTCACCGAGAAGCCCTCGAGCATGACGGTGGCCGAGGGGCGCGCGGTCGTCGATACGGCCAGGCGCTACGGACGCGTCTACCAGACGGGCACCCAACGCGTGAGCGAGCCGAACCACGTGTTCGCGATCGAGATGGCGCGGACGGGCCGGCTCGGCAAGGTCCACACGGCCTACGCGCACATCGCACCGTGGGACGCGGCGAAGATGCGCCACGACTGGCTCGAGGGCCAGCCCGAGCCCCCACGGGAAGAACTGGATTGGGACGCCTGGCTGGGCCCGTGCCCGTGGCGGCCGTACAACGAGAAATACGTCAAGGGCGGCTGGCGCGGCTTCTACGACTTCCACACGAGCTGCATCGGCGAGTGGGGCGCCCACACCTTCGCCCAGGCGTTGGCCGGGCTCGAGGGCGATAGCATTCCCATAAAGTACAGCTACGTCGACAACGAGAGCGGCGACGGCATGGTCTGCGAGATGAAGACCGGACAGAAGCTGGTGCTGTCGCGGGGCAACAAGTACTGGCACGGCTCCTGCGGCGAGCGCTTCGACGGCGACCGCGGTTGGGCGGCCGCTGCAGACGGGTACAAGCGGCCCGACGTGTCCTCGCCCGAACTGCTGCGGGACTTCAAGGAAGTCGTGGGCGAATACGCGGCGCGCACGGGCCGTTCGCTGGACCACATGCGCAACTTCCTCGATTGCGTGAAGTCCCGGGCCGAAACGGTCGCGAATCCGACCGTCATGCACCAGTCTATGAGCACGGTCCACGCCGCCAACATCTGCATGTGGCTCGGGCGGGACCTGCGGTTCGATCCGGATACGGAGACCTTCGTGAACGATGACGAGGCCAACCGGCTGCTCGCTCGCGCACAGCGTGCGCCCTGGGTCATATAGCCCCTTTGCGGGGAAGGAGAATACCACCGTGAGAAAGATCCTACCGATGCTCACCATGACCGTCTGCCTCGTGCTGGGCGCGGCGGCAGAGAAGTCCGATCCCCTGGCCGTGCTGAAATCGGATGCGCCGTACAAGGACAAGGCCGATGCCTGCCGTCAACTCGCCCGAACAGGCGGGCGCGACGCCATCCCGGTATTGGCACCGATGTTGCTCGATGCCAAGATGTCCCATATTGCGCGAAATGCCATGGAGCCGATGCCCTATCCCGAGGCGGGCGCCGCGCTGCGCGACGCGCTGGCCAAGACCGAGGGGCGCCTGAAGACCGGCATGATCAGTTCTTTGGCGATTCGAAAGGACAAGGAGGCCGTCCCCGCGATCATCCAACTCCTCGGCGCGAAGGACGAAGCCGTGGCCCAGGCCGCCGCACGGGCGTTGGGCGTCATCGCGACGGCCCCGGCCGTTGATGCGCTGAACCGCGCAGTACGGAAGCCCAAGCTCCCCGCCGAAACGAAGCGCGCCATCGGCGATGCGCTTCTCGACGTGGCCGAGGGCCGCGCTGCATCCGGCAACCGCGCCGCAGCCGTTGCGATCTACGAGCGTCTCATGGAGACCAAGGAAGCGCCGATCGAGGTGAAGATCGGCGCGATGCGCGGTGCGGCGCTGACGCACGATGCGAAGCAAGGCGCCGCGCTGCTTAAGCGCATGGTATGCAGCCCCGACGAGGAGATGTTCAACGGCGGGCTGCGCGCGGCTCGCGAATCCCAGAACGTCAATCAGGTCACCCAAGTGCTTGCCGGCGCACTGTCGGATCTCGGGGCGGACCGCAAGATCCAGGTGATGGATGTTCTCGGCGAGCGGGGCGCCGCCGCCGCCGGGCCCGCGCTCATGCGGGAGGCCGAACGGGGGGGAGACGCGGAACGTGCCGCGGCGTTGGCCGCGCTGACCCGCCTCGGCCATGAACCCGTAGTGCCGTTGCTCGTGCGCCTGGCATGGACCGCCGAGGGCGAGGTCGCCAAGGCCGCACGGGATGGGCTGAGCTACTTCCCGGGCGAAGCCGGTGATAAGGCCTTGCGAGCGCTGCTCAAGCACGAGAACGCCCAAGCCCGCGCGGCCGCGGTCGCGATGATCGGCCAGGGCGGCCTGGACAAGCCGGGGGCGCTGTTGCTCGAAGCCGCCTCGAAGGACGCGGACGAGAAGGTGCGCGTCGCCGCGCTGAAGGCCCTCGGCGACTACGCCGGGAAAGCGGAACTTGGCGGCCTGCTGAAATTCATGCTCGCCGCCCGCGGCGACGCCGAGGTCCGCACGGCCGAGGCCATCATCAAGGATCTGTGCGGCACCATGAGGCGCGGGGCCGCCGATGTGGTCGTCGCCAAGGCCGTTTACGGCGAGCTAGCAAGCGGCAAGACGGCGGACGTGACCAAGAAGGTGCGGAAGCTGATCGCGGACGGCGCCGCCTCGGTGCAGGCGTCCAACGGCAACTTCGGCGATCCTGCGCCAGGCATTCGCAAGAAACTGCGGGTTGATTACGAGGCGAATGGCGAGGCCCGGAGCGGGACCGTGGATGAAGGTCAGACGCTGGTCCTGGGCGCGGCGTGCATCCCTGTCGCCGTGATCAGCCAATTCCTCACCGCGCTGCCGACCGCGCAAGGCGAGGCGCAGCATGCGCTGTTGCGGATCCTGGCGACGGCCGGGGGGCAGAAGGCGCTCCAGGCCGTGATGCGTGTTGCGCGAGAGAGTGACGGTGCCATAAGGAAAACCGCTGTGCGCGCCCTGTGCGAGTGGTCCACGGCAGACGTCATGGGCGGGCTCGCCAAGCTTTCCGCCGACGACAAGAAGCGCGTGCTGACCGCGCTGGCCAGCGCGCCGCACCGACGCGCGTTGCGGCTGGCCATCGCACAGACGGGCGAGGCCGACGTCCGGTCGGAAGCGGCCAAGGCGGTCGTCGCCATCGCCAAGGCGCTCGGTTCGCAGGCCAAGGCCGACGGTACGGTGTTTAACGGCAAAGACCTGTCTGGCTGGGACGGCGCCAAGAAGTACTGGAGCGTCAAGGACGGCGCGATTGTCGGGACCAGCGGGGAGAAGATCCCGCGCAACGAGTTCGTGTGGTCGAAGGTGCCGGTTGAGGACTTCTACCTTGCAGTGGACGTCAAACTGACACCGCCCAGCGCCAATGCGGGCATCCAGTTCCGCTCGAAGAAGGTCAACGAGCACGGTCAGGCAAAGGGCTACCAGGCGGACGTCGGCCAGGGCTGGTGGGGCAAGCTCTACCACGAGCACGGGCGCGGGCTGCTGGACAAGAACGAGCACGGGAAAGGGGCCGTCAAGCCCGGCGACTGGAACCGCTACGAGATCCTCGCGGTGGGACCGGCCATCTGGACCGCGGTCAACGGCACACTGTGCACGGCCCTCCTGGACCTCAAAGGCGAGGCGTCGGGGCACATCGCGTTCCAGATTCACGGCGGCCCGCCCCAGACGGCCTGCTACCGCGTTCGCCAGCTGGTGCACAACCCGAAGCTCGAAATCGCAGGCAAGAATGCCCAGCAGCTTCTCGAGGCGCTACACAAGTAGCACATGAAACCGGAAACCGAGGACAGTCACCGACTTCGGCGTGACGATATGGGTGACTGTCCCCGGTTGGTGCGGTTGGTGTGGGTGACTGTCCCCGGTTGGTGTCCCCGGTTGGTTGGCTCGGTTTGGTTCAGTTGAGCCGATTCACTTCTTCTCGCGCGAGGAGCGTTGTTTGAGCAGCTCTGCCAGGATCAAGAGACCCTTCTTGCATTCTTCGATCGCGGCTTCGTAGTCATGGTCTTCGAGCGCTCGCCGCAACCGCACCGACAGCGCCGTCTGTATCTGATTCACGTTCAAGAAGGCCAATGATTCAAGGGCCTTCTGTTGAAGCCGTTGGACTTCCTGAAAGGCGATGTCATGAGGATCCGTGCCCACACGAGGACGCCGGTCCGAGGCCGGTGGCAACGGAGGAAAGGGGGCATGCGGTTCGGCCTGGTACCAGAACGCACAGCTCGAGTAGTCGTTCGCCATGTTGTTGGCGTGTCCGTGTTCGATGGTGACCCGAATCGATTTCTGGAACCGGATCGGATCGGTCACGAAGAAACGGTACATGGACACCTTGCCGGTGTAGTCTCTGTTCCCGACGAGGTGGTAGCCCGTATACGGCCCGGCATACTCGTTGTTCGGACAGGCCCCTCCCCCGAAGATCTCCTCGGAGCCCGTGCCGTGCAAAGAGGGCGGCCACTTCTCCCCGTCAATGAATATCATGTCGTCACCTTCGCCGTACCACGTGTCACCATCTCCGCCGTGCCGACCTGCGGCCACGTTGTCCACATTCAGGAAATAGCCGACAACGTTTCCGCGCCCCTCGGCCTCGAGGATAACGTAGTTCTCCTTGCCATCGAGATTGATCCCGTCGTGTGATGTGACGTTCTTCTTTTCACCCACGGCCGTCGTCGGATTCTCTCGGCGCCATTGCGCGTGGAACCGGCCCACATTGTCCTCCAATCTGTCGAGCTTCTCGTAGTCGATGTGATACCAGACACCAACGGGGGTGGTCCCCTCGTTGGCGAGTGTCAGACGGGCGCCCTGGGCAAAGGGCATCGGGAAGTAGCTGTTGAAACCGTAAGTACCCACAACCCCCGTTCCTGGGTTCACGCTCACCAGGAGCGAGCGGAAGAAGCGCGGCCGTTCGTGTCCCAAGCCGAAGAAATCGCCGAAGGGGACCTCCACACTTGGGGTGGCTTCACCATCCCAGTACATACGGAGCACCATGTCGCGGAGATAGTGCTCCCGTCCGAGTACGGTGGAGTAGACGTGTCGAATGCACCCGGCGCCGGGAATGTCGGCAAGCTCGAGCGTTTGCCCGGGCAGGATAGCGCGCGAATCGCCGTTGCCTCCTGACCGATCGTAGCTGGATACACGCGCGCTTGTGCTGCCTCGTAGATACATCATGTCAGACAGCAACGAATGGGACAGCGCATCGCTGTCCGTGGGGGACACGCATCCCGCGGGGGCGATCAGAAGCAAGCAGACTGCTGCAATGTGTCGTTCCATGGCCGGAACTCCTCCTGGTCATTCATTGTGCACGCCCGTTTGGGGGACATCTCCAGCTTGCCTCCTGTCGATGAGCCAAGCTACCGGGCTGAGTCCCTAGGTTAGGCGATAGCGGCGGATCACACCATCGACCGCGTGCCCCATCGCAACGCCGCTGACGGGAAACCGGGGACGGGCAAAAACCGGGGACAAAAACCGGGGACAGCCACTTGTTTCCGCGCGACGACATGGGTGACTGTCCCCGTTTTCTCCACTTGTTTCCGCGCGACGACATGGGTGACTGTCCCCGTTTTCTCCCGTTTTCCCGTTTTCCCTTCCCCCGTTTTCCCGCCTGCGGAGGCGCGTTGCGTCTGTACATGGCCGGGCGGTAGGTCTAGAATCGCCGCGGAACCTGCTTTGGCTGATTGAGAAGCTGCGGTGACAAGGGGGGGGCGATCGAAGCGCCGAGAGGTCGAGATGTTGGTGGGGTGGAGGTCGAGCATGGCGTTCGTGGCGGTTGCCGCATGTGCGTTTGGCGTGTGCCTGTCGGCGGAGCCGCCGGGGGAGTCACGGGGAATGGGCGGGGGGAGGTCGGGTTCGGTGAGGCTGATCGTTTCGGATGAGGGGGGGGTGTCTTGCCAGAACCTGGCGTATCCGGCACATCATCTCGATGGGTTGGATTTGAGTCAGGAACCGCCGGGCGCGCGCCCGATCACGATGCAGGCGCATCGCGGGATGGGTCGTGAGATGCCCGAGAACACGCTGGAGACGTTTCGCGCGTGTTGGCGGCTGGGGGGCATTCCCGAGGGGGACCTGCGGACGAGCAAGGACGGGGTGATCCTCTTTCTTCATGACAACACGCTGGCGCGTACGACGGATGCGCGGGCGGCGTGGCGGGGGCTCTCGACGTCGGATCTGACTTGGGAGGAGCTGCGTCGCGTCGACGCTGGGGTGAAGCAGGGCGAGCGGTTTCGGGGTCAGCGGATCCCGTCTGGGGATGAGGTCTTCGCCGAAATGGCGAAGGATCGGCGGCGGCGGCTGTACCTGGACTTCAAGGCGGGAGATCTCAAGGCGATCGCCGCACTGGTCCGCAAGCACGGTGTGGCGGGTCAATGTCTGCCGTGCAGCCGGCATTACAAGGAGGTGGCGGAGGCGTCGGGGCTGCTGCCGGAGGCGATCGGGATGGTGTGGATTCCGCTGCCGGAGGCGAACGTCCGCAGGACGGTGGAGTTTCTGGCGGGCAAGGGGTTCAAGGGGGTCAGGCAGATCCAAATCCACACGCGGGTGAAGCGGGAGGGGAAGGGGATTCGATTCGATCCGAGCTTCGCCACGTTGTCATGGGCACGAGAGGTGACGGGCAAGGCGGGGGTGAAGATGGAGATGCTGATCGCGGAGGACGTGCCCGAGGCGTACGGGGCGATGATCCTGCTGGGGGTGGATTCGTTCGCGACGGATCTTCCGACCCGGACGCTGGGGTACATTCGGGCGTATCAGGCGGAGTTCGCGGGCAGGTGAGGAAGCGGGCCGGCCGACGTTCGAGACGGTACGCGCCGAGTTTGAGATGGAGGCGAGCCTGCAATGAAGCGTGGAATGTTCTGGGGCCTTGCGATTGCGGAGACTATCTTGTTAGGTTGGGCAACGTCGTCCCGGGCCGCCGAGGATCCGACGTTGAAACCGAAAGACACCGGCTACCGAGGTATCTGGTTCACGCTCGGTCAGTATTCCGACGCTCCCTACGCCAAGAACTTCTGGGCCTATGGCGACAAGTACTCCGGCGGATTGGGCACCTATACGGCCAAGCACGTCCCCATCGCCCTCTACGCCCCCGAGGTGAAGAAGACCTTCTTTTGCTACGGCGGCTCGAAGGGCGGCAAACGCTACCTTCTCAACATGGTTTCGTACTACGACCATGTGAAAGACCGCGTGCCGCGCCCCACCATCGTTCACGACAAGAAAGGAGTCGACGATCCGCACGACGACTCGTCGCTGGCGCTGGACGAACGGGGCCACCTCTGGGTCTACGTGGCTGGGCGGGGACGACGACGGCCCGGCTTCGTCTATCGAAGCGTCAAGCCCTACGACATCGACCGCTTCGAACGAGTGTCCTCCGACGAAATCTGCTACCCGCAGCCCTTCGCCATCTCCGGCGTGGGCATTGTCGAGCTCTTCACGAAGTACACCGGCGTGCGAGAGCTGTATTGGAACGTTCGCCGACCCGACGGCTCACGCGCCGAGGACCAGAAGCTGGCCGGTATGGAGGGACAGTATCAGACGACCTGCGAGCACGACGGGCGGATCGTCACCGCCTTCAACCGTCATCCCAAAGGCCACCCCGACCATCGAACCGATCTCTACCTCCTCCAAACCCGCGACTGCGGCAAGTCCTGGCAGAACGTCGACGGCCGGACCGTAAAGACGCCCCTGGTCGACCCGAAGAACCCCGCGCGGGTGAAGGCCTATTCGGCCGACCGCCGGTTGGTCTATCTCAACAGCGTCACGCTGGACAACCAGGGCAACCCGGTGATCCTGGTCGTGACCTCGTCGAGCCACAAGTCCGGTCCCCAGGGCGCCCCGCGGACCTGGGAGGTGCTGCACCACAAGAACGGCGAGTGGCACGTCCATCCGGTGACCCACTCGACGCACAACTACGACACGGGCCCCATTTGGGTCGAGGCCGATGGGACCTGGCGGATCGTGGGTCCGACCGAGCCCGGTCCCCAGCGTTGGGGAGGCGGCGGCGAAGTGGCCGTCTGGACCAGCCAGGACGAAGGCCGCACCTGGGGCAAGCTTCGCGACGTGACCCGCAAGAGCCCTCGCAACCACTCATACGTCCGCAAGGTCTTCGGAGCCACGCCCGACGCTGCCTTCGCCGTGCTCTGGGCCGACGGCCACGCCGACAAGCTCTCGATTTCTCGCCTCTACTTCACCAACCGCGAGGGCACCCGGGTCCGCTGCCTTCCTTACGACATGAAGGGCGACTACGCGACGCCGGAGGTGGTCACGTTTCCCTGATAGAGACGCCTGTTCCCGACACGGTCTTCATTGTGACTGTCCCTGGTTCTGTGAAGGAGCATGCCGATGGGCAAACGACATGGGATCGCGGCAGGAATCATATGCCTGGGTTTGGTTCTTGGGTGCCAGCGTTCGCGCGAAGCGTCCGAGAGCGGCGCTGCAGCGGGCAAGTCAACCACGACGTCTGCGCCGAGTGAAGGTCAACCCGCCGCCCACGGAACGATTCAGGTCGCCGGTGATGGCGCCGATCTCTACTACGTCTTTGACGAGGCGGGCGAGAAGAAGGTCGGTTTCACGAAGACGGGGGCTCCGCTCACGCTGCCGCCCGGGACGTATACCGTCTCGCTGAGCAACAGCCGCAAGAAGGTAAAGGTCGAGGCCGGGGGGAAGACCGTGTTGGCGTGCGGCACGCTGGTCGTCAACGGCGTCGGGACGAGCCTCTATGAGGTCTTTGACGAGACCGGCAAGCACAAGCTGGACTTCAAATTCACCAACGGCAAGACGGAGCTCTTGGAGGGCTCCTACGTTCTGAAGCTGACGAACTCCTCGAAGAAGGTCGCCGTCCGCGCTGGCAAAGAGACGGTCGTCGAGGCGGGCCGGCTCACCGTGGCGGGGGACGGCAAGGATCTCTACGAGGTCTACGACCAGACGGGCAAGGCGAAGCTGGGCTTCACCGCAACGGGCAAGGTCATGGAGTTGCTCCCGGGAACCTACACGGTGAAGTGCCGGCAGAAGAAGTTCCCCGCCGTCGTCAAGCCGAAACAGCAGACGACCGTCAAGCCGGAGTAGGTGCCGGACGGATCGGCAAGCAGTCGACCTGCCGCATAGATGACTTCACAGGGCCTCGCTTAGTCTGCAACACGACCACACGGCAATCGTGTGCCGATCGCTCGCCGCGTTTCGGCTCATACTGGATCAGGCTCTTCCGTGTGACGGTGCGGCTACTTGTCGTCGTACTCGCCGCTTTCCTCGGCTTCTTCAACCGCCTTGCGAATGAACTCGGGGATCCCGTTGGGATCGTACTTGCCCTCCTTCTTTCGCTTGAGGGCGGCCGTGACGGCCTTCTCCTTCTGCGCGCTGTAGCCGCAGTCGGGGCACTCGTCACGCCACGAATCCGGGAAGATGGAGCCGGACCGTTCGGGAGGCGCGAAGTAGGCACCACACTTCGGGCACTTGTTGGCATGGACGCAGGCATGCTGGTTGCACTTGGGGCACTTGATGTAGCCTCGGTCTTCGCCCTTCTGCTTGGCGGCCTCACGGATGAGTTCGCGGGCCTCTTCGGGCGAGACGGTGAACCCGTGCTCACACTCCTCGCAGATGAAGTGCTTGTCGCCGGCCGACGCGCTGCCCTCGGGGGCAAGCTGCCATAGGATCAGGCCGATCGCCGCCGCCAAGAAGACGCCGGCTGCGCCGTAAGACACCCATGGAGGGGCTTGGTTCAGCTTATCTCTGACTTGACCGATCATGCAGACGTCCTCCTGATCTGTTCCTCAGCGCTGCTCACAAAGCCTGGACCTCACCCCAGTCGGTCGGATTAGGGCCGGACCGGCCGCTCACCCAAGCATTATAGGGGCAAGACCGCGAAATGCACAGCCATCCTTACATCCGTTTGCTCGGCTCGCTGCGAATCGGCTCGCCGACGAACCGGGTCCCAGATCTGCCGCTACAACTCCGCCTTGACCGCGTCGGCCCACCGGTTCAGCGTCTCGTCGATGTCCGCCGACTGGTGCGAGAAGTTGACGTAGCTGACGTGGTAGATCGTGACGCCGCGTCGGATCAACCCAATCAGGAGACCCGTCATCAGTTGACGGTCCCGATCGGCGTCCCCGGACTCGAATACCAGCGGCGGGCACGTCGGGCAACCCCGAAAGCCGCCCGGAACCCCTGCCTCCTGGAAAATGCCGTTGACCCCGTCGACCAGCCGCTGTCCCATCCGCCACAGATGCCCGACGACGTCCTGCTGACGATAGATGTCGATGGTCGCCCGGGCCGCCGCCAGCGAGAGCGCGTCGCCCGCGAACGTCGAGCTGACCGTCGTCTGCTCCAGCGATCGCATGACCCGCTCACTGCCCGCCAGGACGCTGACGGGCATGCCATTGGCCATGCCCTTGCTGAAGACGGCCAGGTCGGGCGTCACGCCGTAATACTCCTGCACCCCGCCGATCGCGACGCGAAACCCCGTCACGATCTCATCGAAGATCAACAGGGCGTCGTGCGCGTCGGCGAGCCGACGGCACTCAGCCAGGAACGTATCCTCGGGCGTGATGTGAGTGTAGGAAGCGGCCAGACTGACGGCCGCCACGCCTCCCGCGTGCGCGTCGAGCACGGCCTGAAGCCCCGACACGTCTCCCCAGGCGAAGGAAGGCAGCAGGTCGTTTACCGCCGTCGGTATGCCGGGCTCCCCGGTGTTCTGGAGCCAGCCGTGATACCCACACCGCGCTACGACGTCCCGTCCGGTGAAGGCCCGAGCCGTCTTGATCGCCGCCGCCATCGCCTCGCCGCCTGTCTTGAGGAACCGCACCATCTGACAGCACGGGATGATCTCGCCAAGCGTCTCGGCCAGTTCCACCTCCAGCGGGTGCGGATAGCCGAAGACAACGCCGCCCTCGAGCTGCTCCCGGACGGCTTCGGTCACGGCCGGATACGCATACCCCAGCGTCACTGGCCCCAGGGCGTTGCGATAGTCGATGTACTCGTTGCCGTCGACGTCCCACACGCGGCAGCCCTGCCCGCGAGCCACGAAACACGGCTCGATCCTCTCCAGGTCCGGCAGGGGCGCCTTGCTGTTCGTCGACGTGCCTCGAGGGATCAGGTCGCACGCCCGGGCGCGCAACGTCCACGACTCCTCTACGGGCCCGTGCTCGACTGCTGTTGGGTGGGACAAGACCCCGCTCCGCTCAATCAGTTAGAACCCATTGCCCGACGCTGCGCCCCTGACGTGCACCCGAATCGGCTCGGTCGAGGTGTCTGACAGGCTCTTACACCCGGATGATCCCCCGGTCACGCAGCGCCGTCAAGAGCGCCCCCTTGACCGCTCGCGTGGCCACGCAGGCGCTGACATGGCCGTGTGGGATCTCGTAGTGACCGATCCGGCCGAATCGCGACCACAGCGCCCTGGCCAGCTCGATCCGGAAGTAGTCGTCGTGCAGGCCGTTGATCATGACGATCTGCCGCTGGGCCGCAGCGGCGAACCGGTCGGACTCCACGCCGATGCGGATCAGGTCGAGCGGGCAGTTCGCCAGGAAACCGGCGTCAATCATGCGTCGGAAGCTCGTTTCGGTGATGCAGTGGACCAGGTCGAGGTGGGCGATCATGGCCACGTTCAGGTCGAAGCTCGCGGAGAGGGCGGCCTCCATGATGCCCACCATGCCGCCCAGGCTGGCGCCCATGTAGACGATGCGGTCGTACTGCCGTCGATACGCCCGGGCGATCGCGCGAACGGCCATCATGCCGTCACCGAGCAGCGTGCCGAACCCGCCGAGGGTCGAGAGCATCCGCCCCACGTCGCGCGGGCGGCGGTGTCCGGTGACGTGATAGCAGATCAGGTCGGCGGGGATCTTGGGTCCGCGGTCGCGCAGCAACAGCCGGCGGAATGACAGCTCGTTGGGGATCTCGCCCAGCCCATGGTGGTAGACGATCAGCAGCCGGCCGTGGTAGCCGCGGGCGTAGCAGTTGCAGGTGGTCTCGACGGTTTCCCCGCCGCGGTCGATCTCGATCGTGTGTGTGTAGGTGGGCGGCATGCGCCGGCCTCGCGGCGCGGTCGGCCTCTGCATCTGGCCGTCCGGCGGGGCCGACAACCGGGCCTCGTACTCCAGCCGGCGCCTCAGCTCGTCGTACAGGGATCGCTTGTAGTCGGCCTCGGACGTCTGGCCGAAGAACCGCCCGTACCGACGGGCGCCGGCGTAAGCGGCGGCGACGTCAAGGATACGTGCGAGCGGGCCCCACATGCCTGGCTCCCGACGCTAGGGGGGCGGCGAGCACCTTGTCTGCCTGTGGCCACTGGCGGACAAGCCGCCAGTGCCACCCTCCGTTCCCCGTTGCCCCTCGCGACCGGTCCGGCCGCTAACCCAGCCTGGCGGCGGCGTCCGGGTCCGCGTAGGTCTCCAGGATCTCACCGAAGTAGACGCGGTGATAGTCGCCGCTCTTGTAGGCGCTGTTCTGGATCTCCCCGGCCAACTCCGAGGGGATGATGTCGTTGTGGTGCACGACGCGGCATTCGTAGTTGACGACGCACTCTTCGATGACGGGCACGTTGACGGATCGACCCGGGACGGCCGTCAGGTTCGCGGTCGCGAACTTGTCGAAGTCCCGCCCCGACTTCGTGCCGCAGAAGAGCACCGCCTCCTTCAACGCCGGCGGGGGCACGTTTACGGTGAAATCGCCCGTCTTCTCGATGCACTGATAGGTGTACCGCGAAGGGCGCACCAACACGATCCACAGCGGCTTGCCCCAGACCGATCCGATCGTCCCCCAGCCGATCGTCATGGCGTTCGGGCGATCGTTCGCGTCCTTGCTCGCCAGCAACAGCCCAATGTCCGTCAGCACCTTCATGACTTCGCCGAAGCAACAGGTGTAGGAAACGTCTTGCTTGGCCATCGTACGCGTCTCCTGGCGCTAGGGGTCCGACTCGTCCGACGACAGCCTAAGCGCTGGGCCGATTGAGTTCCAGCCCGATCTGACATCGAGGGAGTAGGCGCACAAAAGCGGGGCACGGTACCCGTGCCCCGCTGGGTCCGCTGGATGACCGGTCCACCGCGTCGCTTCGGCGATGGCCGGATCGCGTCTACCATTCGGTCTCTTCGGGATTGAGCAACTGGCTCATTCGGCGCTCGATCAAACTGGCCTTGTTCCTGACGCGACGATCCAGGCCGGCCAGCAGCTCGTCGAGATGCTTCTTGATTTCACGAATCTCCAGTTTTCGGATCTGCATCCGCACCTCGAACTGTGTGTTGAGCAGCTTCCGGAGTTCGTCCATCATCTTACCGCGCGCCTCGCCCTCCTTGGCGCGGCGGATCTCCTCAGCCAGCTCGACCGTGCGGTCGGTTAGCTCGTCGTCGCGTTTCTTCAGCTCGAAGCGCTCCGGATCTCGTCGGCGGAGCTCCTCCAGCTCGGCCTCTTCCCGCTCGCGAAGGGGACGCGGCATCGGGCCCGCGATCCCGGCCAGTTCGCGTTCGAACTGCTCGGGATGCTCCCGGCGGAGCGCCATCAGCCGTTCGTGCACCTCGGGCCTTTCGTGCTGGAGGCGCTCCAGGACCTCCTCCACCGGGAATGGCCCCGGGCCCGGACGAGGCAGTAGCTCGTCTCGCGTGATGACGAGCACGTTCCCGTCGACGTAGAAGCCGATTCGGTCGGGCTCATCGGTGATGCTCCGCAATAGCAGCCTCAGAACCGCCTCGAACGGGACATCGGTCAGCGGGCCGATTGTCACCAGAGTCTCTCTGTCGACGTTGGCGTTCTGCAGCTGGAGCCAATCAACATGGATGTTGATCTTGTGGCGCTCCCGCAGGATGTCGATGACCGTTCCGAGATGATCCTCTTCGAACTGCACTTCCGGCTGCTCTTCTTCCAGTTTGTCGAGCAGCTCGGGCGACGGCGGGCGGGGATGTCTGGGTCCGCGGATCGCGGGACCGCGTTCGTGTTCGTGGCCTTCTAGCTCCCCAAGCTCCTCCTCGAGCCCCTCGATCTGCTTGTCGAGCTCCTTGACCCTCGGATCGCTTTCCTTCAGGCGTTTCTTCTCGACGAGTTCCTCGCGGCGGCGCTCTAGTTGCCGGAACTTCTCGCGGAGGTGATCGATCTCGCGTGCGCGTTCGGCCTCCGGCCTCTCGCCCTCGTGATGCCCGCGACGGGGTTCCCGCCCCTCCAGCGCGTTGAGCTCTCGCTCGAACCGCTCCAACTGCTCGGAGACCTCGCGGACGCGCGGGTCGTCCTCTTTCAGCTTCTTCTTGTCGACCAACTCGTCTCGATGGCGCTCCAATTCGGCCATCTGTTTGCGGATGTGGCGTGCCTCGCGTTCTCGGTCGGCCTTCCCAGAATCGGGTCGCTCCCGTGGTGGTTTGCCGGGCCCTTCCGCGACAGCGATTCCGGCAAACAGGCCGATCGCGGCGGTGGCGGCGATCAGTAGCGGCGTTCTACGCATGGTCTGCCTCCTTGGTTGGGGCCGGTCGTCGACTCGAGCCGGCCGGTTGCGTCGTGCGAGACGCAGGCTCGACTTCATCGGACAATCGGTCGATTCGGCGACGCAGCAACTGATAGCGTCGCGGCGTCGGACCGACCCGACACGAGGAGAAACGCAAAGCCTCCACCTGGCGTCGCAGTCGGGCCGTCTGGTCGTCCAGCGGGTCGTCCCACACGCGCTGTCGGTGGATTCGCACCAGCGTCTTCCGGATGATCTCGCGGTCGGCAAGGCTCAGACCGGTAACGCCTGGCTGCGAACCAGGCGTCTGCGGGGCCTGGGCAACCGTTGGCGCCTGGGGCGTCGGCGCCGGTCGTCTTGCGATGACCAGGGCGATGACGGCAACCGCGGCTGCCGATCCGACGGCGGCCACGATCCGGAGTCGTCGCCGCCAGCCCCGGCGGGCGATGGCCAGCCCAATGGTGGCCTGCGTCGCGGCCAGCGTCTCATCGGTCGGCCCATCCGCATCCTGAGAGGCCAATCCGGCGAGGCGGCGCATCGATGAGACTATCGCCCGGGCGTGCGGGTCCTGGCGGATCGCATCTTCGACCGCCGACGCACGGTCGGCCGGCAGCTCCCCGAACGCGAACAGCGTCAGCTCGTCGTCCGAGATTCGTTCCTTCCTGGGCTCGTTCGGTTCACTCATGGCCCTGTCGCTCTACGTCCCAAACAGCTCGCTATTCCGCCAACTCGCCAGCCAGGCGATGCGTGGCCGATCGCATCCGCGTCAGAACCGTCCCCAGCGGCAGGCCCAACAGCTCGGCGATCTGGCGGAACGTCAGCTCCGCGTACACACGCAAGACCACGACCTCGCGGAGTGCTTCCGGCAGGTCATCGATCGCCTGGCGGAGCCTCCTGGAATCCTCCTGACGGGCCAGCGCCTCCAAAGCCGCGGTCGGCGCCGTCTCGTGCGGCTGATCCGCAAGCTCGTCGGTCGCCCGATCCAGCAGGTCGCGCCGTTGATGGCCCAACTCGTCCAGCCACTGCCGGCGTGCAATGGCGAAGACGTATTGCCGGATCGAGCGGGGCGACTTGATCCGCTGGCCGGTCTGGACCAGGCGAAGCCAGGTTCGTCCGAGCAACTCATCGGCCAGGTCGTCCCGCCCCGTCATCCGCCGCAGATAGGCCCAGACCCCTCGTCCAAGGCGCTGCAGCAGGAATTCATACCCCGCCGGATCACCCGCTTGCAGCTGTCGCCAAGTCCGGTCCCACGGATCCATCGCCCTTGATCATCCCAGATAGACGCCCACCCGTCCGCAGCTATTTTTACCGCGAGGACAGTTTCCGGCTGCAGTGCTACAATCTGCCCGGCTGAGGGGCCCGGCTGGGTGCGTGACAGTCTGGGCGAGGGGGTGCCCCATCCTTTTCGAGTGGCCGCGGGACGCGGGCCCTGGAAAGGGTGGGGGACGGAATGGACCGCGAAGGGGCCTTTGCAGCGCGATTCCGTCCCCCACCCTTCGCTGCCCTTCGCGTTCCGCGAAGGACAGCGAAGAATGGGGCACCCCTCCGATAGCCCGCCGAATCTGTCACGCACCCGGTTCGGTTCGGTCCGCCGGTGACGCGCCGATTCGGCCGATGCAAGCGGGGTCGTGATGAAGGTCTTGATGGCAGAGAAGCGTGGATTCTGCTTCGGCGTTCAAGACGCCGTCGAACTCGCGGTCAGTACGGCGGCGGCCAGGCCGAAGGGGACGGTCTACGCGCTCGGTCCGGTGATTCACAACCCGCAAGAGGTCAGCCGGCTCGAGGCGGCGGGCGTCAACCAGTCGACGGCGCTGGATCAGGTCCCGCCCGGCAGCACGTTGGTGATCCGCTCGCACGGCGTTCGGCCCGAGGTAATCGACGAGGCGCGCCGGCGCGGGCTCGACGTCGTCGACGCCACCTGCAAGCTGGTCAAACGGGCGCAGAACATCGTTCGAGACCTTCATGACGACGGCTACCTGGTGGTGATGATCGGCGACGCCAAACACCCGGAGGTCGTCGGCGTTGTCGGGTACGCCGAGAAGGTCATCGTCATCAACAGCCCCGAGGAGGTGGCCGACCGGGTGCCGCCTCGCGCCAAGCTCGGCGTGGTCGCACAGACCACCCACGCGCCGGCGCACGTGGCCCGCGTGGTGGCTGCCATCCTCGCCCAGCCATTTCGCGAGGTCCGGATCGTCAACACGCTGTGCGACGAGGTGAGCCGACGGCAGGCGGCGGCTGTCGCGCTCTGCGGTGAGGTTGACGTCATGTTCGTTCTCGGCGGGCTGCACAGCGCCAACACGCGACAGCTGGCCCGCCTGTGCGAGCAGGAGGGCGTGGCGACCTGGCACTTAGAGACGTGGGATCAGTTCCGCCCGGAGATGGTAGCCGACAAGGCCGTCGCCGGCGTCGCCGCCGGCACGAGCACGCCCGAGTGGATCATCCAGGAGTTCGTCGAACGCCTGGGGAACGTCACCCCTGCCCAGAAGTCCGGATCCTGAAGCCTGGGCAAACGGTCCGTTGCCAGCGCTGAGACCGTGCTGCGGACAGATCAGATGTAGCCCGTGGTCAGAAGCGTGTCGGTCACGTGTTTGGGGACGGGTCGATACTCGGTGGGTTCCATGGCCCAGCTGGCCCGGCCGGCGGTCAGGCTTCGGACATCGGTGGCGTACCCGAACAGCTCGGCGAGGGGGGCCTCGGCGATGATCGTGCGGAAGCTGCCGCGGTCGCGGGTGTCGGTGATCATGGCGCGGCGGGCGTTGAGATCGCCGGTGACGGCCCCCATGGTCTCGGTGGGCGAGGTGATCTCCAGGCGCATGATGGGCTCGAGCAGGATGGGTTGGGCTTCCTTCAGACAGCTGTGAACGGCCAGCCCGGCGGCGGCCTCGAAGGCCACCGGGGAGCTGTCGACCTCATGCTCCTTGCCGTCGATCAGACGGAACCGCACGTTGATCACCGGGTAGCCGCCCAGCACGCCGCTCCGCAGGGCGTCCTCGATGCCGCGCTCGATGGCGGGGATGTAGTCTTTGCTGATCACGCCGCCCGTGATCTCGCTGACGAAGTCGACGCTCGGCTCGTCCGGCTCAGGCTGGTACGGCTCGATGACGAGCTTGACGACGGCGAACTGGCCCCGTCCGCCCGTCTGACGGACGAACCGCCCCTCCGCCTCGGCCGTGGTGGACACGGTCTCCCGGTAGCTGACGCGCGGCGAGCCCACGTTGACGGGCACCTTCATCTCCTCGCGCAGCCGACGGGACAAGACCTCGAGGTGCAGCTCGCCCATGCCGCTGATCAGCGTCTGACCGGTCTCGGCGTCCACGTGCCATCGGAACGTCGGGTCCTGCTTGGACAACGCCGTCAGCGCGTCGGAGAACCGCTGGCGGTCGGCGGCGGACTTCGGCTCGACCGCCTGGCTGATGACGGTCTCGGGGAATTCGATCTGCTCCAGGACGATCGGGGCCTTGGGATCGCACAGCGTGTCGCCCGTCAGCGCGTTGCGAAGTCCCACGCACGCCACGATGTCACCCGCCAACGCCTCGTCGAGCTGCTCGCGGCGCTTGGCGAACATGCGGAAGATCCGGCTGACGTTCTCTTTCTTGTCACGCGTGGCGTTCAGAATGCGGCTACCGCTCTTGAGCCGGCCCGAATAGACTCGTACGAAGAACAGGTCGACGTTCTTGCCGGCCACCACCTTGAAGACCAGTCCCGCGAAAGGCTCGTTCGTGTCGGGGTGGCGGATCCGCGGCTTGTCGCCTTCCCGCTTACGGCGTCCGCGGCCCGTCACCGGGGGCATCTCGAGCGGATTCGGAAGGTAGTTGACCACGCCATCCAGCATGGCCCGCGTGCCGACGTAGCGGAGCGACGAGCCGCAGAAGACCGGTTGCAGCCGATCGGCTAACGTGGCCTGGCGGATCGCCTGTTGCAGCTCTTCTTCTGCGATCGGTTCCTCCTGGACGTACTTCTCCATCAGCTCGTCGGAGGTCTCGGCGACCTTCTCGATGAGTTCGTGCCGCCAATGGTCGACCTCGTCGGCCATGTCCTCGGGGATGTCCTTCACCTCGTAGCGCGCCCCGATCTCTTCAGGGGTGAAGTAGAGCGCCTTGGTGGTCATCAGATCGACCATGCCGACGAAACCGCCCTCCGCGCCGATGGGGATTTGTAGGGGCAGCGGATTGGCGTCGAGCCGGTCGCGGATCGACGCAACCGACGCGTAGAAATCCGCGCCAAGCTTGTCCATCTTGTTGATGAAGCAAATGCGCGGGACCTTGTACTTGTTGGCCTGCCGCCAGACCGTCTCGGACTGCGCCTCCACGCCCTCCTTGGCGTCGAAAACCACCACAGCGCCATCGAGGACGCGCAGGGCGCGTTCGACCTCGGCGGTGAAGTCGACGTGGCCCGGCGTGTCGATCAGGTTGATACTATGGCCCTTCCACGGCAGCGTCACTGCGGCAGAGTAGATCGTGATGCCTCGTTCCTGCTCCTGCTCGTCGAAATCGGTGATGGTCGTGCCGTCGTCGACCTCCCCCATGCGGTGCGTCCGGCCGGTGTAGTAGAGCACACGCTCGGTCGTCGTCGTCTTGCCCGCGTCGATGTGGGCGACGATGCCGATGTTGCGAACTTTCTCGAGCCGAGCCGACATGCCGGACATCCTCTTGAGGTCACCGTGCTCCCGCGTCGTGTCGATCCGCCGCGTGCTCGCGCCTCCCCACTGAGACCTCGCTCCAGTCGCCTCGGCGACCCGGGCGAGCCCGCCACAGCCATTCACGCGCCTTGGGTCTGGTAGGGCCAGGCCTGCCTTGCCCGGACTGACGTCAAGCGGCAGGACGGGGCGTCGGGTGCGCGAGCCTGCGCCCCGGTCGCCCTCTGGGCACCTGTGGGGCAGCCACCGCCAGCGAGTATACCGGATAGCGGCCCGTCAAGGATAGTGCGACCCCCTCGGGCAAGGCAGAAATCGGGCCCCCGATGGCGACATCAGGTTCAAAAAGGGGACTGGCTCCGAGCCGGATACGCGCGGTTCTTCGAGGGAGGACCACACGACGGCGAGGTGCCTGTCCCCCTTTTTGAACCATAGCGACATCACCTTGGACTAACCGAGCCCGAGCTGGCGGGCGATGACGTTGCGGAGCACGTCGTTGGTGCCGCTGAACAACACGCCCCCGAGCGCGTCGCGCAGAAAATGCTCGGCCCCGGTCTGGTTCAGATAACCGGCCCCGCCGAAGGTCCGGATCAGGTCCGTGCTGGACTGGACGAGGGCCTCGCTGATGTAGATCTTCGCCATGGCCGACTCGGTCGGGGCACGGTCGCCGCGGGCCTTGAGCGTCGTGGCTTTGTAGAGCAGCAGGCGCGCGATCTCCAGCCGCATGGTCATCTCGACGACGCGATGCGAGACGGCCTGGAACGATCCGATCGGCTGGCCGAACGCATGGCGCGCCTTGGCGTACTCGGTGGCCAGCTCGACCTGGCGCTGCATCGCCCCGACCATCGGCGCGAAGATCAACGCACGTTCCTTCTCGATGGCGGCCTGGAAGAGCCGGGCTGCCCCGCCGACCTTGCCTAGCGCGGCCTCGCGCGGGACGCGGCAGTCCTCGAACGCCACCTCGCCCAGGGCGCACGTTCGCGTCCCGAGCGTCGGCAGGGCGCGGCTGGACACGCCCGGCGTGTCGGCCGGGACGATCAGGAAGACCAGGCGCTTCCGGTCCGCGACGTCGAGCCGGCAGTAGACCAGGTGGACGTCCGCCACCGGGCCGTTGGTGATGTAGCTCTTCGTGCCGTTGATGACCCAGCCGTCGGGCGTCTCGACGGCCGTGGTCACCATCGCGTTGACGTCGCTGCCCGTTTCCCATTCGGTGACGTTGTGTGCACCGATCCATCGACCGTCGACCAGGGGCGGCAGGTAGGCCTGCCTCTGCTCATCGGTTCCGTAGCACAGGATCGGGTCGACCACGCCCCACAGATGCGCCCCAACGGCGAGCGCCAGGCCGATGTCGGGGCACCCGTAGCCGATCCCCTCCAGCGTGAGGATCAGCTCCTCCAGCGGTTGGCCGCGCCCGCCATCCTCGGTCGGCACCGTCAGCGAGAACAGGCCGTAGTCGGCGAGTTTGCGCCACAACCCGCGATCAAACCGACCGGCCTGGTCGCGCTCGGCAAACCCGGGCCACAGCTCGCGCTCGGCGAACGCCGCCGCCGACTCTCGGATCGCCCGTTGCTCGTCAGTCCAATCGAAATCCATGTCTGTTGTCTTGCTGATTCGCCTGCGCGCCGGACCTACACGTCCGCCGGGCCGCCTGTCGCGATCGGGACGTGGACGAGCGTCGGGCGGTCGGCGGCCAGGCCTCGCTCGATGGCCGGGCCGATCGCGTCCGGCGCCTCCACGCGTACCCCGTGGCATCCCAGGCTCTCTGCCAGCTGATCGTACCGGATCGGGCCCAGCTTGCACCCGGTCAGGTTGTCGGCTCCGTAGTGTCGGCCCTGGCCGGTCACCACGATGCCCCAGGCCTCGTCGTCCGCCAGCACCATCACGAACGGCAGGCCCTGTCGGGCCGCGCTCTCCAGATCGGCGATCGTAAACGTGCTGGCCCCGTCGCCCGACAGCAAGATGACCGGGCGGTCCGGCGCCGCCAGTCGGGCCGCCATCGCCCCGCCCAATCCCCAGCCGACGACCGCGCTGGCCCCGCAGGTCAGCCACTCGGCCGGGTACCGATCGCACAACGCCATGTGTGCCCACTGTCCGATGTTGCCGCCATCGACGAGGAAGATCGCGTCGTCCTGAACGAACGGCCGGATAGCCTCCACGACGTGTCGGCCCGTCATCGGCGGGGCGGCCGGCATGGGCGTGTCGAGCCACGGGCTGCGGAACGCACGATCCCGTTTGCGTGCCTCGTCCAACCAGGCACGGTGGGGCTTGCCATCCAGCCGCTCGAACGCGTGGGCGAGCTGATCCACCACCAATCGCGGATTGCCCACGATCGCCACATCCGGGGCGCGCCCCTGGTGCAGCTCGTCGGCGTCGACGTCGATGCGGACGATCCTGCAATCCGGCTTGATAACCGGCGGGCGACCGTACCCAGTGCGGTAGTCGATCCGCGCGCCGACGTAGACGATCAGATCGGCGTCCCCCAGCAGCTCCGGCCCCCCGCTGGCCGCCCCGACCACGCCCATGAACTGCTCGATGGGCCGATCGATCACGCCCCGATCCCAGATCGGCACGACGACGGGAACGTCGGTCGTCTTGGCCAGCACCTCGATCGCGGCGTCGCTGCGGGCATAGAACGCGCCCGTACCGACGACGAGGACGGGCCGCTCCGCCTTGACGAGCATCTTGGCCGCCTCGGTCACCGCAGCCGTATCGCGGGGACCGCCCGGCGGCGGCTCGACCACGCCGCACGTCCCCGTCGGGCACGCCATCGGGCGGATCGACGATTCGGCGGGCGCTTCCAGGACGTCGATAGGCACGGTCAAATGTACCGGCCCCGGTCTGCCGCTGATGGCCGCGCCCACCGCCTGTTCCAAGCAGGCCTCGAGCTGATCCACCCGCTCGACCCATCGGGCGTATTTGCACAATGGCTCGGCCAGCGGGATGTGATCCAGCTCCTGGAAGTTGCCCAACCCGCGTGTGTCTTGGGCGGTCGCGCCGGTGATCAGCAGCATCGGGGCGCCGTCGAAGTGGGCGTTGACCAGGCCGATCATGGCGTTGGCGTGGCCGACCGCGCTGCTCACCGCGCACACCCCCAGCCCACCAGTCAGACGGGCGTAGGCGTCCGCGATGTAGGAGGCCGTCTGCTCGTTGCGGGTGTCGACGATCCGCAGCTCGCCCCGGCGCGACGCATCCAAGAACGGGTCGAGCCCGTTGCCGCACAAGACCGACACGAACCCCACGCCGCGATGCTGCAGCCACTGCACCAGCAGATCCGCCCCGTTCATCTCGCTGATCGTCTCCCCATTGGCATCGCGCGTGCGCACGAGCTACCGAAATCGTCCGCGGAACTCCTCCGCCGGATACTTGACCGCGTTCTTGGACATCTTCCGCTCGATGGCGGCCGACAGATCCGTCCCCAGCACGTTGGCCAACGACAGCAGGAAGGCGGCCACGTCGGCCAATTCGTCGGCGATCTGGTCCCGCTGATCGTCGGACAGGGCCCCCTCCACCTCGTCGTTGCGAAGCCACTGGAAGTGCTCCATCAGCTCGGCCGCCTCGATCGCGATCGCCATCGATAGGTTCTTGGGGTCGTGGAACTGCTCCCAGTCGCGCTCGGCCACGAAATCGGCGATGACCCGCTTGAGCTCGTCCACGGTGGTGCGGTCGTCGTTCACGTTCGAGGCTCCGCCTGCTGCGGCCCTGCCGAGGGACCGGCAGCATGATACCCCGTGCTCTGTGGTCACGCCAGACTTGACACGTTCCGGCCCGACACGTAGCTTCACCCTCGGCGCGACTCGCCGATGGGAGGACGCTCGGCATGGGCCAACTGGTTCGATTCGGCGTTTCGATGGAGGCCGAGCTGCTCGAGGCCTTCGACGGGCTCATCGCCCGGAAGGGCTACGCCAACCGCTCCGAGGCGATCCGCGATCTAATTCGCGAAGGTCTGGTCGAAGACGAGTGGCGAGGCGGACGCGACAGGACCTGCGGCGCGCTCTGCTTGGTCTACGATCACCACAGCCACGACCTGGGTCACAAGCTCACGCACGCCCAACACGAGGCGCTCAGCGAGATCATCTCGACGCTGCACGTCCATCTCGACCACGACAACTGCATGGAGATCGTCGTGATGCGCGGCCGCCCCCGCGAGCTGCAAGACCTCGCCGACCGCATGATCAGCACCCGCGGCGTTAAATACGGCCGCCTCATGATCGCCACCACCGGGGCACAACTGAAGTAGGGCACGTCTTGACGCGCCATTTCCATCGCCCCCGCACCGTGCCGTATCACCGTGCATGGCCACGCAAGCGTATACCATGCCATCCGTCACACGAGCTTGGGAAACGGTGGAACGAAGCGCGTGAATCCTCTCGGATCAACGGGCACGGGGTTCCGGGACGGACAGGTCCATTGTCAAGGGGAAAGCGTAGTGGTAGCATCGGTTCGTTACTTGGCTTCTTCCAAGAAGCGCTTTGGCAAACGGGCAATCGGTTGAGGGCTTGCCATGCACGAATCTGTCCCTGCTGCCGTCGCATCACTGGTCTGCATCTCGGGCTGTTATGCGCCCCCTCAGCGTGTTACGAGCCGGCCCGCGCCGATGCCCACCGTGACGCTCGGTCCCGAGCCAACTGCGGCGGAGCAAACGATACGTTGTGTGGTTGATTCTGTACCTAAGGGGGCAGAGGTATACACCTACACAACTCAGGATGGCACGCTTGGGCAACGAATCGGAACGACGCCACTCAATCTGGAGATCGGCGTAGCTGCTCAGCGCTACAGCACTGGCTGTGCTGCTAGCTACATGGTTTGGTGTCCCGGGGGATGCGGGCAGTGGGCGCCTTACAATCCCCACGAACGCGCCCTCTATCTACTAGTCAATCTGGCCGTTCTGTGCGAAGGACACCAAGTGTCGCGGGTGGCGAAGCGAATCGGGCCATTCCCGATTGGTGTGCAACCGAGTTACCCGGCTGGCTTCTACGTTACGGTGCCGCTTGCGCCCGTCTATGCCAGAAGGGCCATTCCCAGCCAGCAACAACAGCAGCAACAACAACAGGTGATCATCCACAACAAGTGATCACCATCCCCAGCGCGTCGTGGAAAGGTCGTGCGACTAGTAGCCCTCCCACAGCTACACTTGCACATCGCCCCTGAACTCTCCGCGCTCGGCGAACGGATAGGCGTATCGCCACGCGAGTTTGTCATGCGTCCGAGTTACGCTCCAAGGAGGGAACGTTGAACTCGACTTGCCCTTCGACCCACCAAGCGTAAGCGTCAACCCAGAGGCAAGAAACACCCCGTCCACGAAGGACAACTGCCACAGAATACTTAGCTCACGATCGGCTCGGCTGTCCTTCTCGTTGCGCGCGGCCTTGGCAAAATGCGCGCCGACCTTGTCGCGAAACCACATGAGGTCCGGGATGACTTCCCAAGCGTAGTCGCGCTCCATCGGGAAATCGGAGATATGCTCGGCGTGAAGCCACCCGATGAGTCTCACAAGGTTGCAGGCCGAAACCGAGTACCAGTGGAAGAGGCAACTGAGCAGTCCCTGAGATACTCCCCTGAATATGGGGCTGTTGCCCATGCACTGGAACTTCACATCTCGCACCGTCATGCCTTTCTCGAATCCGTCTTGAGGACCCGGGGGAAACGCTTGGATAAGCGCTCCTCTGGCGATGTTGCTGTTGACAATTGCTTCAGCCGTGCGCACCTGGGCGCTCAGATAGCACAATCCCTCTACGAGGTTCCGCAACGAACGGAACTCATTGCTGTGCTTTTCCGGGATGTCGTCTGGCAGCTCGACGCCTTTCTCGTGGTCGAGAATCATCCGGGTTTTCCCCTGACCAGCGTCCCGTTCCGCCTTGCCACTATCCCAGCTTCCGCGAAGGGCGCGTCTTGACGCACCTCTCGGCTAATGGTCTTCGTCTGGCACCTCGGCAACAATCGCTCGGACGTGGTCCAGTAGCCCCCGCACCTCAGCGATGGCCGCCGGGCGATCCAGATCTCCCGGCGTGTCTGTTGATTCCAGGCCACTGTAGCGCAGCACAACGGCGAAATCCGTGTAGAGTGTGAGTGACCCGAACCGCTCGACATCCTGGCCCAAACCCTCCAATTCGTCGAGCAGCGTACCGATGTTGTGCGTGAATGAATGCGTCTCGCCCAGGACGGCGATCCAGGCCTTGAGCGCTTTCTCGATGGCTTGCTGGGCATGGAAGCCGAAGATCTCGGTGGCGAAGGCCTCGTTCTCGGCCATCGCTTCGATTGCCCGCAGGTCCTTCTCGGCCATGCTGAGCAGTTGCAGGGCATACTCAGTTTCGCTCATACACCACCTTGCCTTCCCGCAGGGCGTGGCCGATCACGTGGTTTCTGGAATCTCGCCATTTGTCGAGTTGGTCGGGGGCATACATGAGGATGTCCACAGGAACGCCGAACTTGGCTAGGACGCGCCATAGGCGTCCCTTCTGCTCCAATCGACCCCGGAGCGACGAGAAGGGACGATCCTGCACGATTAGGAGGTCGACGTCTGAATGCGCGTCGGCGTCGCCCCGCGCGCGGGAACCGAACAGGATGATCTGCGCGGGGTCCACCTCGCGAACGATCGTGTCGGCCATCTTCTGGATGAGCTCATCGGCGACGGCGGACATGTCACGATCTCCGCCTGCGAGGAACTGGCAGGCCTCGCCGGGACGCGTTCGGTGGTCCTCTTCTCCAGTTTGTACCACCCAAGCCCAATCGTTGCCAGCGCCGGCATCCGCACGACTCGGCGGAGACTACCTGGTGAGCTTGCTCATCGCGCCGCGCCCGGTGTCCCGCGCTCGAAGCGTAGGCCCGTTAGTGAACAGGGCGGCAGGTCTGTCTTGATCGGCGACTGACCTTCGACGGCCAAGGGCGCGATCTTTACGGTGTCGGGCTTCTCTAGATTGGTGGCCCAGGGCGCCGGGCCGGTCAAACACTCGGCACGGGCGAGGCGGTAGCCGGTCGGGCAGGCAATGCGGACCGGCAGCGGGGATGCTAATCGCTTGCAGACCAGCACGAGGTCGATGACCGACGGCGGTCCCGACGACCGCGATGCCAGGGCCGTCAGCTCGGGCAGGGCGCTGACCTGGTCCGGCTGATACATCTCCACCTCGATCTTGCCGAACTCCGCCCGGCCGCTGACCTTGCCCTTGCCGCTGAGCCGCCGGGCCAGGATCTCGATCTCGGTCGTGTCGCTCAGCGTGGCGTACTCGGCCACGACGGTCGTCCAGTCGGTCGTGCCCGACAGCGGGTCGACCACGTTGCATGACCGTGTCTTGACCCACCCGCGGGCGTCGCCCACCTGGATGCCCGCAGCGCCGCCCTTCAGGTCAAGCGTCCGGGCGCGGATCTTGATACGGTAGCCAGTGAGCGGCCTGGCCGGCAGCGTCTTTTTGGCGTGGTAGTAGTTGATGTCCTTGCCGCCCGGGAACTCGACGGCGAGCACGCCGTCGCGGAGTGTCTGACGAACGCCTTCGACCTGCGTGACCTGCCACGCGCCGCGGGGCGGGTCGACGGGCCCCAGTTCGCGGGCCAGCGACACCCGAGCCTGGATGCCCAGGTTGTAGACCCGCCGGCCGGCCGCCGCCCAGCTGTCTTGCTCGCTTTTCCCCCTACCGCCGCGGACCTGCACGTCGGGCCGGTCCATACATGGCACTACACCGATCCCGCCGGCGTAGCTGAACCGGTCGCACTGGACCTCCGCGGCGATCAGCTCCTGGCCGAGATGGCGGTGGATCAGCTCGAACACGAGGTGGTTGGCCTGCTTGACGAGCGGCTGGTTCTTGTGCGGATAGCCCGTCACCATCCCCCAGTACTCGTTGGCGAACTGCCAGAAGTTGGCCATCACCACGCGGTATTCCGGTTGGAGCATCAGTCGGATCGCGTCGGCGTTGTTGATCGCGTTGGCCAGGCACTGCCGGAAGGGCACGGGCTTCGCCTGGACGAAGTGCCCGTTGTACTCGGTTATGGCGAGCGGGATGTCGTCGCGCCCCGTACGGGCCCGGAGCATGCGGCGGATCCGCTCGAGCCACAGTTGCCGATGCCCGGCCGCCGCCATGCACGCCTGCGCGATCTTGTCGTGCGGGCGTTTCTCGTCGTTGAGGTAGTAGTTCGGCGTGTAGGGATGGTGGACGACGAAGTCCACATCTTTGCCGATCGCCTCGAGCAACGGCTTGTTCCACCACTCCAGCAGGCCGCCTGTGCTCAACACCGCGCCGAGTTTGATGTTCGGGTCGACCGCCCGCATCGCCCTGCGGTACTCAAGGTACCGCCGACTGTACTCCTTCGCGTCGAACTTCGTGCCCTTGTGGTCCCCGTGGTCCGATTCGTTGCCGAACTCGATCCACCGCACGCCATAGGGCTTCGGATGCCCGTCGCCCGCCCGCATGTCCGCCCAATCCACGCCCCCATTTGGGTTCAGCCCGTCGTAGGCGGCGTTGAGGTACTCGACCAGATCGGCCCCGTCCGCCGGCCCGCCCCAGTAGACCGCCAGCGTCAACACCGGCTCGGCGCCGACGGCCTCGCAGAACGCCAGGAACTCCGGCAACCCGAATGCCTGGTCGGGACGCTGCGACAGCGGGCCGACCGTCTTCTTCCAGTTGTACCGATGCGCGATACACCCGCCCGGCCAACGAAGACTGACGGCCCCGGCCTGCTTGCACAGCGCGACCATCGCCGGCTCCGGCCGACGCCGCGACGGATCCCAGATGCCCGACCCATACTGGCTGTAGATCCTCCTGTCGGGATATGCCAGCATGTTGTTGCCCAGCACGGCATGGTTGACCGGCCCGATGACGCGGTCGGGATGGACCTGGACGGTGGCCGATTGCGCCGCAGGCTTCGCTGCGCCCAAACACGTCCCCGCCGCCGCCACGACCCCCGCGCAGAGCCACCCAACTCGTGTCAACCGTACAACCATCCCGGGAACCCGCTTAACGAGGTGACTTGTCACGGGGCATCTCATGTCTCTCGTCTCCGCGCGCGGAACAGCAGCCGGATGGGGATCTCCTCAAACGGCAGCGATTCGCGCATCCGGTTCAGCAAGAACCGTCGGTAGCCTTCGTTGATGAGCGATGGGTCGTTGGCGAACAGCACGATCGTCGGCGGTCGGACGCCCACCTGCGTCGCGTAGAAGATCTTCGGCGGCTTGGTGCCGCGCTTGGACGACGGCCCGCGAACCGCCAGCGCACGCTGGAGGGCGTCGTTCAGCCGACCCGTCCCCACACGCGTCGACCCCTGATTGAACAGCGACTGGGCGACGTCGATGGTGGCCTGGACGTTCCTGCCCTTGTTGGCCGTCACGAACGTCAGCGGCGCATAGCTCAGCTCGGGCAGGACCTTGTCCAGATAGGCGCCGTAGTCTTCGCTGTCCGCCCGGCCCTTGGCCAGGTCCCACTTGTTGATCACCAAGACGACCGGCTTGTCGTGCTCGGAGATGTACGCGCCGAGCTTCTTGTCCACCTGACCGATCGGCTCGGTGGAGTCGATCAGAAACAGCACCACGTCCGCCCGCCGGATCGACCGCGTCGCCCGCGTGTAGCCGTAGAACTCCACGTCGCTCGACATCTTGCTCTTCTTGCGGACGCCCGCCGTGTCGATCGCGATGAACGTCCTGCCGTCGATCTCGAACTGAACGTCGACGGCGTCCCGCGTCGTTCCGGGCACCTCGCTGACGATGACGCGATCCTGCCCAGCCAGGGCGTTGACGAACGTGCTCTTGCCGACGTTCCGCCGGCCCACCATCGCGACCTTCATCACCGGCTCGACCGGCTCCTCACCCGCGGCCGCCTGGATATGCTCGTGTACCCGGTCGATCAGATCCCGTCGCCCGCGACCGTGCTTGGCCGACACGCACATCGCCTCGCCGAACCCCAGGCCAAAGAACTCCGATGCCTGGGCGTCGAGCTTCTCGGCGTCCGCCTTGTTCGCGACCAGGATCACGTCACGCTCGAACTGCCGCAGCAGCCGGCCCGCCTCGCGATCCAACGGGGTCAGTCCTTCGCGGATGTCCACCACGAACAACACCAGCCCGGCCTGGTCGATCGCGTACAGGATCTGCTGCTCGATGTGTTCAGTCAGCTGGTCGCTGTCCTCGATGCCGTATCCCCCCGTGTCCACGAGCTCGAAGTATACTTCGTCGACCTCGCAGACCACGCTGACGCGGTCGCGCGTCACCCCCGCCGTCGGGTCGACGATCGAGATCATCCGCCCGGCCAGCGCGTTGAGCAGCGAGCTCTTCCCGACGTTCGGACGCCCCACAATGGCCACCACCGGCAGCGCCATAACCCCGGCATTGTAGCAGGACCCGGGGAGGAGGGAGGGGTCAGGCTCGAATGGCATGAAGCTAAGCGCATACGTGTCCTCCTTGGCGATG
>CAYMLO010000104.1:0-37051 GCA_964390905.1 uncultured Planctomycetales bacterium
GCGTCTTCGAGGCGATCACGAAGCACGACGTGGGGTGTCTGGGCATCAAGCCATTCGCGGGCAACTCGCTATTCAAGGGCGACAGCTCGCCGGGCAATCCGGACGCGGAAGCGGACGACAAGCTGGCGCGGAGCGCCGTCCGGTACATCCTGTGCAACCCGGCGGTCACGGCGCCGATCCCGGGCATGATCAACACCCACCAGGTGGACAATATGGCCCGGGCCGTCAAGGAACGCCGCAAGCTCGACCTGGCCGAGGCCCGAGAGCTCGAGCAGGCCATGGAGTTGGCCTGGAACCGACTGCCCAAGAACTACCAGTGGCTCAAAGACTGGGAGTACGTGTAGGCGGCGCCCGAGCGAAGGCCGATCCATCATGGCCCGACAGGGCCGCAGCGTCTTCTCATGCAACGCGAGGTGGCGGGAGAGTGATGTGAGATACCTGAGCCCCTGTCTGTGGACGCTTGTTCTGTCGGCGGTTGTGGTGGCGGTGGCATCCTGCGGAGACAAAACTCGCTGGGCCTCCCCCGCGGATGGTGGGAGCAGCCGCCCGTCGCCAGGCGGGGTCGCTGCGGACAACAGCCGCTGCCACGTCTGTCACATCAACTACGAGGATGAGAAGCTTGCCGTCGTCCACGCACGGGCCCGTATCGGCTGCGAGCAGTGCCACGGCGCTTCAGACGCCCACTGCAGCGATGAGGACAACGTCACCCCACCGGAGATCATGTTTCCGCGGGCCAAGGTCAATCCGTTCTGTATGATGTGCCACCCCGAGGAGAAGATCGCCATCCAGGCGCATCAGCCGGTTCTGACGGCGATCAGGGCGCGGGAGAAACACTGCACCGACTGCCACGGCAAGCACCGCCTCAGCCGTCGCACCCGAACGTGGGACAAGGGAACCGGCAAGCTCATCGAGGGATGATCCGGTCCGCCCCTACTTGATCCCCAGCTTCGCAATCTCGTCGATGGCCCGCTCGTAGTTCGCGTACCAGGCGGCCGCGACGTTCCCTTCGCGATCGATGACGTAGTTGAGCGGCACGCCGCTCATCCCGTAGCCTCTGAACATGATCCTCGTGGCGGCGTCCGACGCGTCCAGGATGTTCGGGAACGTCACCGAGTCTCGGCGAAGCATGTCCAGGCCGATTTGTCTAGCGTCCGAGGGGTTGAGGCCGAGGATCACCAGGCCCTTGTCGCAGTACTTCTCGTGCAGTCTTTGGAGATGCCGCATCTCCACGCGACACGTGGGTCACCCGCTCCGCCAGATGTAGAGCCAGACCACCTTGCCGCGGAAGTCGGACAGCTTGATCTTGCCGCCATCGGCGGAGGCCAGCTCGAACTCGGGCGCGGCGCGGCCCGGCTTGAGCAGTCGCTCGGCCGGATCGGGCAGACGCCACTGCTTCCAGCCCTCGGGAGGCGCCCAGACGAACTTCTCGTCGGGGATCTGGGCGTTGAAGGTCACCTTCGACCAGGTCTCGTGCATGATGAGGTCGAAGCTGACCCGGACGATCTGCTTCAGTCTGCGTGGGAGATGATCGCGCTTGGACAGCCAGAGGTACCAACTCCGCTGGCCCTTCATGATGCTGACCTCGACACCGTCGCATTCCTCGCCGTCGATGGTCTCTGTGCCCAGGCTCCTGAACCCATCGATGTAGCGCTGCAACGAATCCGTGTATCCGTGGAACGTACTGGGGTCGATGATGGGCATGCCCATCCCCGCCCCGAGGATGCCCGTTTTGTGGCCGATGGAGTGCCTTCCGATCGGCGTGCGCTCCTTCATGTAACTCTTTCGTCTCGTTTCATTGTCGGCGCGGGAGGGGTCTGCGCTGAAGTACGGCCGCCCACCAGGCCAATGGATCCACAGATGATCGCCGTCGCCGATCAGGACGCCGCCCCGCTTGCCCTTGCTGGTCAGCGTCTCCACGCGGAACTGGTTGGGCTTCTTCATCCAGACCGTGTACGTGCAATCTCTCATGTAGCGCTTGTCGGGCCTATGACGCCGGTAGTCGCTCTGGTAGGAAAGGGACTCGGCCTGGCGCATGGCCTCAATCATCTTGTTGTAGAGCGCGCGGGCGGCCGGTTCGTCCGCGAACACGGGAACAGGCGATCTCGCGATTTGGCTGGTCGCCGGCGCGGGTGCAGAGACAGGCGCGGGCGCCGAGGCGGTTACGGGCGGGTCGGCGGCGCGTCGGGCAGGAGACGAGCATCCGACCAGCCCGCCAAGGAGCATGGCGTGCAGGATTCTGCGATGCTTCACTTGGATGTCCTCTGTTCGATCCCCGCGACCTCATCCGGTCTTTCACGAAGACCCGGAAAAGGACCTGCATCGCTCAGTATACATAGACCTCCGCTTTCTTGCGAAACGCCTCGAATCCCAACCCGCCCTTGGCGAAGGCGTCCACATCGGATTTCCTCACGCGGATGGTCAGCACGTTCGCACCCGACTGCTTCAGCAGACGCAGGCGGGGCGCAGCCGCTGCGCCCGCGCCGGATTGCCTGAGGGCCTCGACAAAGCCCGTCGCGACTGCGACGCTGCCAGCCTTCCCGGCCGACGGGCCGCCCCGGCCCGTCACAGCGACGATGATCCAGTCCGCTGGTCGTAGATGCCTGATGTTGGTCGCATGCTTGAGCGCCGCAAACAGCTGCCTCTCGAACTCTCGCACCTGCTCCGCATCATACTGCTCCGGCCCCGCCGAGGGAGGCATATAGACGATTCTGTCGGATACGAGGTCGTACAACTCCCGCTTGGTCTGCTCCCAGGTCGGGTCGGCGGGCTTGCTGGTGGGCTTGGCCGCCTTCTCTTCGGGGGGCAGGAGCGGAAACCCGACCTCCAACAGGAACAGCGCGCCGTGCCCCTGCAGGAAGATGGCCTCGGTCTGGGGCTTCTGTCCAGGTAGACGCATGCTGAACGCACGGGAAAGGCCGCCGCCCTGAGCATCGAGGAAGATCCTGGCCGGCCGCTCGGCTCCGATCTTCTTCTCGAGGATGCGTGACATGACCTTCATGTCTTCCACGATGGTCGCTATCTGGTTGCCCGGAAGTTCCGCGGACGGGATGACCAGCACCGGCGCTGCGCCCTTGCGCGACAATGCGTATGCGCTCCCCAAGGTCCGGGCGAGCGCAGCATTCTCCTTCACCGCCTTTGCTCTGGCCTTGACGGCCTCCGCTCTGAGGGGGGAGGCCGGGGTCTTCTTGGTCTCGCCAGCCGCCTCGGGAGCGAACATACCTGCCGCCAAAACCGCAGCAGCCGGCATCAGTACGATTGTCCTCATTGCCGTGTTCATTTCGGTCTCCTTTCGATGGTCTGGTTGGCGCTCGGGACGCTCGAAGGCGTCAGGTCGTCGCCGGCGGTGCCAGCCCTTCCCAGGCACAGACGCAGCTGGGCCATATCGTTTCGGGTCCGCAGCAGCTCGTCTTCCGTGTAGACGGCGAAGCTCGCCAGACCGGTCCGCAGCACCGAGTCCTCCCAGCGTCGCTGACCCTCCATCTGACTCAGGACGGACGTGATCGCCTGACGATCCTGAGCCTGCGCCGCAAGTATCGATAGGACCACCTCTGCCAGCACCTCATCGGTTGCCGCCCGGGACGCGGCCAGGACGGCTATCGCGGTCGTGTCCAGATCGGCACGGAACTCCTCGCGGACCTCGTCCTTGAGCGTCGCCTGGCTGTCCGCCAGTGCGATCAGCCAGTCCCGGTTCAGTTCATGTCGCAGGACGTCCCGGATGGCCGGCTCCAATGAGGACCTCAGCGACGCCTCGAGCGCGGACTGAAGCGCCACGACATCGGTCGGGCCCGGCGCCGTGACGCGCCCAGTCCCGTACCCCACGGCGAGCACGACTGCCGCCGCAGCCGCCCATCGAGCCGCCGTCGCCCACGGACGGTGGGCCAAAGACGACTCGGCGATGCCCAGCATCCGTGCTCGAACGGCCGTCATCCGGTCGGGATCCGGATCGACCGCTATCCTCGCAGGTTCGATCAGACTTTTGAGTTCAGCGTCTTCGTCACACATGGCAGATCAACTCCGTTCTGGCGGGGGCGGCTTGCCGCCCTGCACGCCAAGTCGCTCACGCAGCGCCCGGGTCGCCCGGGACAGGCGCACCCGGGCGGCGCTCTCACGACACCCCAGAACTCCGGCGACCTCGGCGCACGACATACTCGTGTAGTGCCGCAGCACGATGATCGTCTGATCCTTCGGCGACAGAGACCTGAGGGCCTTGCGTACCTCGGCCAGTCGCTGGGCGTCAGGGGGATCGGCGTCCGCGGGGGGCGCGGTCCCAACGCCTCTCGAGTTGGCGAGCCGCGCGAACACCCGTCTGCCGATGCGTCTTCGGCGATCGTACGTGTGGGCCAGGTTCGTGGCCGTTCGAAGGAGCCAGAACCGCAGCGGATCGGCGTCGCCCGGGATGCGATGAGGGTGTGCGGCGGCCCGATAGAACGTCTCGGCCGTCAGCTCCTCGGCCAGTTCGCGATCGAAGAGGCGGTGGAGCAGATAGCCGTACACGATCCGGTAGAACGGCTCGAACTGCGCCGCCAGCAAGGCGATCGGCCCATCCTGCGACGGTTCGCTCGGACAGGCCTCTGGGACGACCGGGTCACACGTCGCCGTTGTCTTCCTCAAGCCGGGGACCTCGACAAGCCATCGTCATCAGCCGGCACTTCGACGCCCGTCTATGATACAGACGCGCAGCCGCGTTGCATGTAACAGCAAACCGGTCTCGAGGATACCTAGCCGGTTCTGCCGCCCCTCGGGATGTGGCGTAAGTTCTCAGTCCAGTGGTACTTGGACTCGCGACCGTGCTATCGTAGACATATCGTGAACCCGGGATACGATCCCGGGTGGGCTCCCGATGGGCCCGCATGGGGACGACGGCCCTGAACCTGTCAAGATTGGTCTGTCACAGCCGAACGCGGCGCGCGTTGATAGATATGCCAGCCCGTGCTGAGCATTCGAATGCCGTTGCCTAGGAGCGTCGAATCCGTGCCAACGACGGCGACATCCTGTCAGATCGGTGGGGAATCGAGCGACGCGGAAACCGCGCAAGGGGCCGCACTGAGGCTGCTTTCCGGGGCGTTCGATGATCACTATGCCAGGGTGTTCCATTACCTGTCGCATCGGTTCTTCGATCGGGAACTCGCCGAGGAGCTGACGGCCGAGACGTTCTGTAGGGCTGCTGGGGCGGCGGATCGCTTCGAGGGGGACGTTGGCCAAATGCAGGTCTGGCTGTTGCGGCTGGCCACCAACGTTGCCAACACGCACCATCGTCGGGTCCGCTGGCGGCGGCGGCTTCTGGACGCATTCGTGAGGACCGGTCCGGCCGCGACAGGGCCTGATTCGCCATCCGGACCGGGCAACACCGCAGACCAAGACCACGTCCGGGCCGTCCTGCAGGGGCTTCCGTCGAGGCATCAGGCCGTTCTGGTGCTGCGCTTCTATTCGCAGATGTCGTTCGACGACATCGCGAGAGTACTGGGATGTCGCCCCGACGCCGCACGGGCACGACTGAGCCGGGCGGTCAAGGAGATGCGGAAACGCCTGGGGGCCGACGACGCGTCGCGCTCGCCGAGCGTGTGACGGAGGAGTTCAGACGCCATGTCCGCTGAGGACGCCGATTTCAGGTGCATGCTCGAATCCGCGTCGATCCGGCTCGCGCCGGATCCGGATCGCGTCCGGGCCGCTCACGACCGGATGATGCGGGTCGCCCAGGGACCGCGTCGCCGCCGAGGTCGTCGCACCGTTGTGGTGGCGGGTCTCGTCGTTGTGGGCGTCTCGGCCGTCGGCCTCGCCGGGACGCAGGCCGGGCGGAAGCTGCTCCGATCGGTCTTCACGCCGGTGAAGCGCATGTACGTCATGGGGTGGCAGGGCCCGATCGAACCTGTCGTGACCACGCGTCCCGGTCAGTCCGCCACGCCGGCGGATGCGAAGTCGATTCCAGCACAATCCCCCGATGCCAACAGCACCGGACAGTACGTTGACGCCGTCTTCGGGGTGATTGCGACAGAAGGCGAGGAGCCCCCGGGCACCGAAGAAGCCGACTCGGCCATGCAGGGCATGCACGAGGTAGACGAAATCGCCCGCGCCGGCGGTGGGCGTCTGATCGGCCTGACCGAAGCGCCGGGGATGTTCGGGTACGTGGTCGAGTACACACTGGGCAATGGCGAGGTCCGCCCGGTGGGCACCAACTTCCTCTACCCGAAGCAGCGAGTCAACATGCGAAGCGACGAGATCATCCAACTCCGCAGGGCCGGCGCCGGCCAGACCATATCGCAGGAGAAGCACCGCATCGGTCTGGGGAGGTTCGTGATTCGCCTCTCGCTGGCAAACGGGCAGACGGTGGATCTCCGGACGCAGTACCCGCCCATGACGGCCAAGGCGCTTCAAGGGATCTTCGCGGAGACGCGGGCGCTGAAAGCCTCTCATCGCTTCACCGTGGCCGAGGCCTTTGCAGGGCCGCCTGCCCCCAACGCCACGAATCGCGAGGTGCACGGGATCTTACGCTACCGCCTCGCAAACGGACGCACCGTCGGGATCATGGAACGGGTTCCCCCCGCGCTCATCTCGCCCGACGGCAAGTGGGTCGTCATGCCCGAGTCGCAAGCGCGCGTCGAGATCCAGAAGCCCTAACCTGCGGCGTCCTTCGTGGCAAGGGCGTCATCCATTGACCCGTCGGCCCGACAGACCTTGTAATGTGAGCGTGCGCTCACTGCGAAACCATGGCAGACGGATCCGTCTGTGCCTGGCCGCACTGGGGATTGCGGTTTGCCTCGGGTGGCTGGCGTTCGATCTCGCACGTGGCGGGGGCACGTGGCCGGCCGTCGGACGATACGTGGTTGACCTGCTCGAGCGGGCCGGCCCGACGCGGGGCGTACTGGCTTGGGTTCGTCGTTCGACCGCTCCGCCCGGACCTCGGCGGATTCAGCTTCGCGTCTGGGATTGGTGGTCCCCGTCGACGACCGAGGACTACGCGCGGTACTTCGCCGAGATCGAGTCCATCTTCGAGGCCCGCCACCCCGACGTCGACGTCGTCTTCCAGGCCGTCCCCTTCGGCAACTATGAGCAGAAGCTCGCCACCGCGCTGCTCGGCGACAATCCGCCTGACGTGTTTCAGTGCAGCGTCTACTGGGCGGAAGGCTTCTACAACCGGGGCATGCTGCGGCAGCTGAATGATCTGATCGCCACCACGCCCGAGCTTCAGGACGATCAGTTCGTCCCGGCGGCGCTGCACCACACGCGGCGGGGGACGCACGTCTTCGGCGTGCCGCACATCCTGGACGGGTCCTGCCTGCTGTGGAACCTGGACATGCTCCGGACCGACCCGAACCTGCACGGGGTGTTCGAGCGCGGCCCGGACGGAGCGTTGGACTTCCGCCGGATCCGCTTCGATGCCGTTCGCGACTGGGCCCACTTCCGCCGAATCGCCAAGCAGTTGACGAAATACGACCCCGCCGCCCCGGGCCAGCCGCTGCTGGACGACCGCGGCGATGTGGTCCAGGCCGGCTACGCCGTCAACGCCTACGGGATGGGTGCCGGCCCCTTCATGCCGTGGGCGTCGACGAACGGCGTCCGCTTCCAGGACCGCGCCGGGACGAAGGCGCTGTTCGATACGCCGGCGGCCGCCCAGACGCTTCAGTTCCTGATCGATTTGTACTGGAAGGACCGCGTCTGCCCGCCGTTTCGTCGCGAGCTGGTGGCGTACGACCAGTTTCAGGAGGGACGCGTCGCGTGTGTCCTGGCGGGCACGTGGTCGGGCAAGTACCTGGTGCGGAACACGCAAGGCTGGATGGGATTCGGGCTGACGGCGCTCCCGCCTGGGCCAAACGCCACCGGCTACAAGACGATGACGTGGGCCAACATGATGGTGATCTCGTCCGGCTGCCGCGAGGTGGAGACAGCCTGGGAATTCATCCGGTTCCTCTGTGGCTTGGAGGGTTCGCTGCTGAAGCTGAAGCGCCTGGAGCAGAACTCGCCCCGCCGTGACGTCTATCGCAGCGAGGCCTGGGACGCAGCCGTCAAGGAGCGGCCCTATCTTCAGAACGTACCGCGCATCTGCACGGTGGGCGATCCGCTGCAGCACACGCAGATCCAGGCTGTCGAGGACGAGGTGGAGCCCATCTTCGAATACGTGCTGCTGAACTGGCCCGAGATTGAGGTCGGACGCGGTCGCTTCGGCAGCGTGGCCGACGCCCTGCACCTGGCCGCCGAGCGCGTCAACGAGGTCTACGATCGGTACGGACACCTGGTCCGACGCTGGGACGCGCAATTGGGTCGGCGCGTCGTGCAGGAGGAGGACTAGGCATGGCCACGCGCGCGGGCCGCCATCGGAATCAACCGATTGCCTACCTCTACATCGCGCCGGCGTTCGTCATCGTCATGGTCTTCAGCTTCGTCTCGATGGGCCTGAGCTTCTACGTCAGCCTGCACGACTGGGATCCCCTGCGCGGTCGGGGCGAGTACGTCGGGCTGGCCAACTACGCCCGGGCCGTCGCCGAGCCGAGCAGCGTGTTCTGGCTGTCGTTGCGGAACACGACGACCTACGTGGTCATGGCCGTGATCGGGGTCCTGTGCACCTCGCTGCCGCTGGCGATGTTGTGCCGTCGATCGCGGTACGGGCAGGCCTTGTTCCGGACGCTCTACTTCCTGCCGTCGATCACGCCGATGGTCGTCATCGCGCTGGTCTGGATCTGGCTGCTCCAGCAATGGGGCGGGCTGCTGGACCGCCCGGAGACGGCGCTGCTGGCGATCGCCATCGTCGGCGTCTGGCAGGCCAGCGGCTACAACATGCTGCTCTTCCTGGCCGGGCTGAGCGATATCCCGCAGGACTTCTACGACGCCGCCCGCGTCGACGGCGCCAACCGGCTGCAGGAGTTCTGGCACATCACCATCCCGCTGCTGCGAAACACGCTCGTCTTCGTGACGGTGATGGTGATCATCGGCGCATTCCAGGTCTTCACCCAGGCCTACATCATGACCCGCGGCGGACCCGAGCGGAGCACCGAGGTGGTGGCCTTCCAGGTCTTCAAGAACGCGTTTAGCTACGCGGGACAGATGGGCTACGCCTCGGCGATGGCCTGGCTGCTGTTCGCGGTGTTGTTCGTGTTCATCATGATCCAGATGCGGGTGTTCCGCTCGCGGCGGATCTACGACGAGTAGCGGCAATGAAGACGCCCGACAACCCGATCAGACAGAAACGCCTCGTCGGCCTGTGGGCGTTCGTCATCATGTCGCTCGGCGCCGTCGTCATGGTCTACCCCTACGCCTACATGGTCGGCGCCAGCCTGAAGACCCGGAAGGAATTCGCCACCGACAAGCGCAGCCTCATCCCCCCGCGGTTCCAGATTGGCGAGCGGCTGAAGCACATGCGGGGCGAGGACAGCGCGCTGGCGTGGGAGGGCGCCGACTGGCCGGTCCTGAAGAACTACGTCGACGGCATCGTCTACGGGCAGGTCGACGTCTTCCTACTCAATAGCCTGATCTACGCGGGCGTCGTGACGGTCATTCAGCTGACCGTCAACGCGCTGGCGGCGTATGCGTTCGCTCGAATGACGTTCCGGGGCCAGGGCGTGCTGTTCAGTCTGTTGCTCGCGACGATGATGCTGCCGGCGGCCGTCCTGCTGGTGCCTCAGTTCCTCGTGGTCAACGCGCTCGGGCTGGTCGATTCGTTCTGGGGCGTCGTCTTGCCCGGGTTCGCGGGCGCGTTCGGCGTCTTCCTGTTGAGGCAGTTCTTCATGAACATCCCCGGCGAGCTGGAGCACGCCGCCCGGCTGGACGGCTGCGGATCGCTGCGGATCTTCTGGCACATCATCCTGCCGCTGAGCAAGCCCGCCCTGATCACGCTGGGCCTGTTCACGTTCATGGCCGGGTGGAACAGCTTCATCTGGCCGCTGGTCGTGCTGAGCGACCAGGCCTACTACCCGCTGACAGTCGGCCTGAGCCTGTTCCGCGAGGAGAGCGGCGCCGATTGGCCGCGGATCTTCGCCGCCTCGGTGATGGGATCGCTGCCCCTCATCGCGATGTTCCTGCTGGCCCAACGCTACCTGATCGGCGGGATCAGCCTGAGCGGGATGAAGGCACAGTGACGCCCGGCTCACCTGCGACTTGGCAGGTCGTGCACGAGAGGATACGTTACGACGCATCCTGCGTGGGGCATCGGATCCTCTGTGGGCGACCTGAAATCGTCGCCAGACCACGAACATGGACTGGCGTGGAGGTGTTTCATGTCATCCGAAGATACGCGCGTGCCCGCTGAATCGTGCGGGAGGTTGTCCCGCCGAGATCTGCTGGCGGTGTCGGCGGCTGCGGGGGAAGCTGCCAGGCGCGACGCCGGCGGGCCGCTTGCGCGGTCGGGCAAGACGTGCGACATGAAGAAGTCGATCAACCCGTGGGCGTTTCCGTATCCCGATCGCATGAACCTGCGACAGTGCTTCGAGCTGGCCAAGCGAGCGGGGTTCGACGGGATCGAGGTCAACTTCGATCTGGAGAACGACCTGTCGCCCAAGGCGTCCGACGAGGACCTCCGCGCCATCGGCAAGATGGCCCGGGACATCGGCATCAAGATCAGCGGGATGTGTACGTTTCTGTATTGGCCGTACCCGTTCACGGCCGACGATCCGAAGGTCCGCGCCCGGGCGCTCGAGCTGGCGGGCAACATCATGTTCTTCCAGTTCCCGCAGGACTACATCCCCCAGCTCGGCAAGCGGATCCGCAACGTCCACCTCAAGGAGTACACCAAGAAGGGCACGGATTTCTCAATCGAGAGTTTCCGGCCGCTGCTCGACGGCACGACCGACTGGCCCGCCGTCATGGAGGCGTTTGACAAGGTCGGCTATCGGGGCTATCTGACGTTCGAGTACTTCCACCCGTTTGCGCACTACCCCGAAGCGCTGATCTACCACACGTCCGATGCGCTCGATCGGTTGCTGGGAGGGACGACGTGAAAGGACATCCTGTCCATGAACCATCACGGGCGAGACGCCCGTGCCACGATGGCGCCGATCCATGCACGAACATACAGGAGGAACGTCGAGATGAAGCTGATCGGTTTGGTTCTGATGGGCTGGACGACGGCCCTGGTGGCTGGGAGTGCTCGCGCCCAGGAGATCTCCCTGAAGAACCCGGGCTTTGAGACGGCAGGCGAGAAGGGGCTGCCCGCGAATTGGGGTGGCCGGCCGGACGTCTACAGCCGGGACACAACGGTGGCGCGGACGGGCGGCGCGTCGCTCAAGTTCGTCAACCCGAACCAGGACTACGTGCTCTGCTCGCAGCGAATCCCGCTGGAGGCCGGACAGATGTACGAGGTCAGCGGGTGGGTCAGGACGCAGGGCGTGAAGGGGTCCGACAGCGGCGCGACGATCTGCGTGGAGTGGTCCGCCGAGGACGGCAAGTACCTCGGCGGAGTGTATCCGCGCGGCAAGAAGGGCGACACCGACTGGACGCTGATCAAGGGCTTGACCAGACGGATCCCCGCAAAGGCCAAGCGGTGTTCGGTCACGTGCTACGTCCGCAAGGGCATGACCGGGACGGCTTGGTGGGACGACATCCGCGTGTGCCGGGTCCGCGAGGACCCGCTGTCGACCGTGTTGGCGATGCCCAACTACCGGCATGAACTGGCTGGCTCCGGGCCGAAGTCCGCTATCCGAATCTGGCTGGAGCTGAACCTGCTCGACTACGATCTCCGGCGCGCCGACGTATCGATCGACTGGTCGATCGTGGCCGAACGGGACGGGGCCGAGATCGCTCGCGGCGTCATGGATCGCCTCATGCAAGACCGAACGCAGCTGAAGATCCCGGCTCGCGATTGGCCGATGGGTCGGCATCGCATCGAGGTCAAGCTCATCAGGAAGGGAACGGGCAAGGTGCTGGCCAAGAAGACACATTGGGGGGTCCGACGTCCGGACGGCCCGGCGCGGACGGCCACGATCGACGAACACCACCGGCTGATTCTCAACGGCAAGCCGTTCTTCCCGCTGGGGATGTACTGGAGCACCATCAACAAAGACGAGATCGAGATCTACGCCAAGAGCGCGTTCAACTGCCTGATGCCCTACCGCTCGCCGACGGTCGAGCAGATGGACCTGGCCCACCGGCACGGGCTGAAGGTGATCTACTCGGTCAAGGATATCTACCACAGCACCAAGTACGCGCCAAAGAACATCAAGAGCGAGGCGGACGAGCGGGCGTTCATCGAAAAGAAGGTCAAGACGTTCGCCGGCCACCCCGCGCTGATGGCGTGGTACATCAACGACGAGCTGCCGCTGGATCTGCTGCCGCGCCTGTCCGCGCATCGGCAGTGGTTGGAAGAGCTAGACCCGAACCACCCGACCTGGGTGGTGCTCTACCAGGTGGACCATGTCCGGAGGTACCTCGAGACGTTCGACGTGATCGGCACGGACCCCTATCCGATCCCGACCCGCCCGCCGTCGATGGCGGGGGAATGGACGCGCAAGACGTTCCGCGCCGTCGGCTGTGGTCGTCCCGTCTGGCAGGTGCCGCAGGTGTTCAACTGGGCGTGCTACAAGAAGGGCGCCGCCGCCGACAAACGGCACCGCCCGCCGACGCTCGACGAGATGCGGTCGATGGCGTGGCAGTGCATCACCGAAGGCGCGAAGGGGCTGGTCTTCTACAGCTGGTTCGACATCCGGCGGGACAAGGCCTATCCCTTCGACGCACATTGGCCGAAGGTCAAGACGATGGCAGCGGAGATCAAGGACATGATCCCCGTCCTGTTGTCCGTCCAATCCATTCCCACGATTCGCGTTCCTGACGTCCCGGCGTGGCTGCACTGGATGATCCGGCAAGTCGGAGACAAGACGTACGTCATCGCCGTCAACGACGGCGGCGAGCCGGGCACGGCCCGATTCACGCTGCCGGGCAGGCCGACGACTATCGCCGTCAACGGCCAGCCCGAGCCCGTCGCCGTCGATGACGAGAACCACGTGGTCGCCCAGTTCAGGCCACTGGAGGTGCGGATCTACGAGATCGGCGGGTTGAGACGGTAACGAGCCGTCGTTGATGCGTCAGGCCCTCGGGTTGACACGGTCTCGGGGATGGGAGCAGAATCCTGGTCGGAGTCTGTTGGACGCTACGCGAAACGTGAGTGCGGAGGGCAACGTCATGGCCCATCTTCGGGTTCCCATCCGACGTCGGACGTTTCTGGAGATGCTCGGCAGCGGGGCGATCGCCATGGTTCACACGAATGCCGCGAACGGTCAGTCGCAACGGGTGCCGTCCTACCTGAAAGGGTACGAGGCACAATACAAGCAGAACCCGCGTCAGGCCGCGGTGGCGTGGTTCCGCCAGGCGCGGTTCGGGCTGTTTCTGCACTATGGCCTGTACAGCCAGCTCGGGCGGGGCGAGTGGGTGCAGCTGCGGGAGAAGATCCCCGTGGCCGAGTACGCCAAGCTAAAGGACACGTTCACGGCCAGCAAGTTCGACGCGGACAAGATCGCCGATCTCGCGCTAGCCGCGGGGATGCGCTACGTCAACATCACGTCGCGGCACCATGACAGCTTCTGTTTGTTCCGAACGAAGCAGACGGATTTCAACAGCGTGGACTCTCCGGCCAAGCGCGATCTGATCGCCGAACTGGCCGAGGCGTGCCGTCGGAGGGGATTGGGCCTGTTTCTGTACTACTCGTATGCGGCTGACTGGCGGCATCCGTACTTCTATGCCCGCGAGGCGGGCTGGCCCGCGGCGCGACCGGCCTACGAGTCGCCCGAACCCACGTACAAGTGGCGGAAAGACGAGGACATCAGGCACTACATCGACTTCGTCCACGCACAGCTTCGCGAGCTGCTGACGCAGTACGGCCCGGTGGCGGGGATCTGGCTCGACCCGATCATGGGCTTCTACGCACGACCCGACCTGTTCTGCATCGACAAGACGTACGCATTGATCCGCTCGCTCCAACCAGGATGTCTGATCTCGTTCAAACAGGGCGCGAACGGCGACGAGGATTTCGCCGCGCCGGAGCGCAAGGCCGGCGCCCATCAGCGCGGCGGTGAACTGGCCAAGAAGGTCTGGGAGAAGAACCGCGGCAAGCCGATCGAGGTGTGCAACACGCTCCAGCCCAAGTGGTGGGGCTACGACAAGTCCGCCGATGGCAAGCATCGGACGGCCGATGAGGTGATGGCGATGCTGGCCGACGCCGAGGCCCGAAACGCCAACCTGCTGCTCAACAGCGGTCCGATGCCAGACGGGTCGATCCCGCCCGAGGACGACGCGACGCTGCGAGAGGTCGGTCGACGGCTGAAAGCGCGGTCCGCCTCGAAGTCGTAGACGTGGCTCTTGTGGACCGGAGGGCAAGAGAAGGCATGAGGCCAACATCGATGAGAATGGCATCGGTGGTCGTAGCGGTTTCGTGCGTCCTTCTGACGTCAACCCGTGCAGCTCCGCCGGACCGATCGGCGTTCCTACAGCGCCGCGGAACGGCGCTGCACCTGGGCGAAAAGCGCCTGCGGCTCGTGGCGGTCAACAAGTTCGACCTGTTCCTGAACTTCCTGGAAGGCGGGGAGCGTCGGCGCCAGGCGGTCCAGGCCGTCGAGGAGGCCGCCCGACGGGGCTTCACGGCCATGCGCTTCACCGGCGTCGGGTTCTACCCGAAGAACATGCGCCGTTGGCCAAACGAGAAGGCCTACTGGGGCGCGTTCGACCAACTGGTGCAACAGGCCAAACGCAGCAGCGTCCGCCTGATCCCCGTGATCCACTGGAACACGTACCTGTTCCCCGACATGGCCGGCGAATGCGTACAGGACATGCTGCTCGATCCCGATTCGCGGTCGCGCCAGTACCTGTGGCTGTACACGCACCAGATCGTGTCGCGGTACAAGGACGAACCGACGGTCTTGTTCTGGGAGCTGACCAACGAGATGAACCTCGGGGCGGACCTGGCGTTCCAGTCGCCGTATGGCCGCAGCGCGCTGAACCCGGTGCACGAGGGCACGTCGTACATGCGCGTCCGGCGGGACCATTTCACGACCGAGCAGATGATCCCGTTCCTGAAGGAGTGGGCAACGTTCGTTCGATCGCTAGACGGCAATCATCTGATTAGCACGGGGTTCGCGTCGCCGCGGCCGGCCGCCCAGCATCTGCGGCTGGCGAGCGGCAAGGGCGATTGGACCCACGACAACGAACAGGAGCTGGAGACCTACCTCCGCGACACGCATCCCGACCCGATCGAGCTGATCAGCATCCACTTCTATCCCGTCCACGACAATCTCCGGCTGGGGAACACCGACAAGCGGTCGGTCGCGGCGCTCGAGGTCTTCAAGCGCGTCAGCGAGCGGATCGGCAAGCCGTTCTACATCGGAGAGACGGGCACGGACGTGCCGATGCAGCCCGGGCTGCCGTTCCTGGGACGAGTCCTGGACGAAGTGGCGCGACTCGACATCCCGTTGACCTTGATCTGGAACTGGATGAGTCCGTCGCGCGATCGGAACGTCGACCCCGTGCAGACGCCCCAGGTGGTTCGGTTGATGGAAGAGGCGAACAGGCGGCTGCAGCGTCCTGGGAGCGCCCCATGAGCGCCGCTGCCCGGATCGCGTCGTTGGCTGTCCTAACCGTGTTGCCCGTGGGCCGGTTGGCGGCCGAGGTCCCCTCGAGCACGCCATCAGCGTCGGTCAGACAGCGCGCCGGGCTGCAATTCGATCGTTCCTCGCTCTGGACCCGATCGGGCAAGGACGTGCTGTGGGGCTTCCGCAACCTGTATGCGGCCAAGGTGGTCCGGGCGCCGGACAAGGCCTATCCGTTGCGGATGTGGTTCTTCGGGTGGGCCGTTGCCGACGGGAATCCCCGCTACCCCGGCTGTGACGCGATCTACCACGCCCGCGGCAAGGATCTGGACCACTGGGAGGTCTACTGCGGGAATGGGGCCTGGGACGCGACGATGACGCCTAAGAAGTGGCGGCCGGTCGTGACGGCCCGAGACAAAATCTACGACCAGTGGCACAACGGCGACCCGACGGTGGTGTACCGAAACGGCGTGTTCCACATGGCCTATTCGGCGACGGGGCACAACGCGGACGGGATCGGTGAGTCCCGGCCCGGCGACCGGGACGGCGACATCCTGTGTGTCATGGGCGCAACGTCGCAGGACGGCATCCGCTGGCGCCGATCGCGCGAGCCGCTGCTGATGAACCGGGCCGAGATCGGCGCCCCGCACGGCAAGGGCAGCGAGTTTCTGCACGGCATGTACCACCGACCGTCGCTGCTGTGGGACAACGGGCGATGGCGGATGTGGTTCGACTACTGGGCGGGTCCCCGGGACGGCGGCTGCGCGATGGGGTACGCAGAATGCCGCGGGGAGTTCCTCGATCCATCGGCATGGCGAATCGTCCGCGCGGGCGACCGACCGCTGCTGCCCCACTGGCCGAATCCCGAGGTCGTCAAGGTTGGTCAGAAGTACTACGCGTTCGGGGATCCGCCGATTCCACCCGAGCCGCACCCGTGGAAGGCCCGCCAGATCGCCGAGGCCGTCAGCGACGACGGGATCCGCTGGACCGTCCTGGGCCACGTCAAGCCCGACCCGGATACCCCCGCTCTGCACGTCCCCACGCCGTTCGTCGATACGTCGTGCCGACCGCCGCGGATCGTCCTGTTCTACGCCTGCCAGATCGGCGGCGAGCCGTATGACTATCGCTACAACCGCATTCGCTACATGACCCGCCCCGTCGGGCCGGATTAGGGAGATCAGCCATCAGCACCGACCGACCCAACGTCCTGTTCATCTGCACCGATCAGATGCGGGCCGACCACATGGGCTGCGCGGGCAACCCGGTGATTCAGACGCCCCGGCTGGATGCGCTGGCGTCCGAGGGGGTGGCCCTGAGCCGCGCCTACGTCAACTGCCCGCTGTGCATGCCGAGCCGTTCGACGTGGTTCACCGGCCTGACGCCCCGCGGGCATGGCGTCCGTACGAACGGCATCCCGCTGGACCCGGCATTTCCGACCGTGCCGGCCGCGCTCGCCCAGGCAGGCTACCGCACCGCGTCGATCGGCAAGATTCATCTGACCCCCTTCGGGCGGCATCCGGAGGTCCCGATCGAATCGGTGCCGCCCGACCGCTTCTGCGAACTGATGGAGCACTGGACCGCCGGCCGGCTGAACCATGTGCCCACGCCCTACTACGGCCTGGACCACGTCGAGATCACGCTTGGCCACGGGTCTGGCGTGCACGGGGATTACGCGCTGTGGCTGCAGCGCGACCACCCCGAGCAGTGGGCGCGGCTGCGAGGCGAGTCGGTCAAGCCATCGCCGTTGGGGGCCGAAGCGTGCGGAACGTATGCGCTGCCGGACCGCTACCACCATACGGCCTACGTCGCGGACCGAACGATCGCATATCTCCGCAATCACGACGCCAGTCGACCATTCTTCGTGATATGCTCGTTTCCTGACCCGCACCACCCATACCACGTGCCCGAGCCGTGGGATCGGATGTACGCCCCGGACGACGTCGTCCCTCCGGTAAGTCGTGCGGGCGAGCTGGACGATCTGGCGCCGTTCTTCCGCGAGATCTACGAGCGGTCGATCCTGTTGAGCGGCCGCCGCCAGCCGACGCAGATGTCCGACGCGCATCGCCGAGAGATCCTGGCCTATACGTATGGCATGGTCTCGCTGATCGACCACCACGTCGGCCGGATACTGGATGCGCTGAACCAGGCCGGGCTGGCCAACGACACCGTGGTCGTCTTCACGACCGACCACGGCGACCTGATGGGCGACCACGGACTGCTAAACAAGGGCCCGTTCCACTTCGAAGGCCTGCTTCGCGTACCGCTGATCGTCCGCTGGCCGGGACGGTTCCAACCTGCAACCACGCCTGCGCTGGCGAGTCTGCTGGATCTGCCGCCGACGATCCTGGATCTGGCCGGCGTGCCTATCCCCGAGGGACTGACGTCGCCCGAAGCCCCCCGGCAACCGCCCGCCTGGCCGGGCCGATCGCTCGCACCGCTGCTGACCGGGCGGACCGACGCCGTCCAGGACTCGGTCGTCATCGAGAACGACGAGGATTACCTCGGGCTGCGCCTGCGTACGCTCGTCACGCCCACGCACAAGATCACGACGTACACGCACCACCGCGGGCCGGAGGCGTACGGCGAGCTGTTCGACCTGGCCGACGACGTCCATGAGCTGCACAACCTGTGGGATCGTCCCGAACACGCCGATCTGAAGCGGGCGCTGATCGAGCAGCTTCACCACCGCCTGGCCGAAACCGACATCGCTCTACCGCGTCGGGTTGGCCACGCATGAGCGAAGTCGTCACGATGCAGCCGGGCCGTGCGACCCCTGGCCCGAGCTGACCGCCCGGCGAAAAAGAACGCTCTCTTGCAGAACAGGGGGCGCATGCGATAACGTCTTGCCCGTTGGCGAACGGTCGCCGGCTGAGCGGCTGCGGGCCGTCATGTCATTGTCGTGCAGGAGCAACGTGCTGGGATGGCCATCGTAACGTTCACGACTGACTTCGGCGATCGGGACCACTATGTGGCTGCCATGAAGGGGATGGTGCTTCAGATCGCTCCGAAGAGTGTTCTGGTCGACGTGACCCACAAGATCGAGCCGCAGAGCGTGCTGCAGGCGGCCTTCGTCATCCGGCAGGTCTGGCCGAGTTTCCCGCGCGGTACGATCCACGTGGTCGTGGTCGACCCAGGGGTAGGAACGTCCCGTCGCATTATCGTCGTCCAGTACGCCGGCCAGGCTGTCATCTGTCCGGACAACGGCATCGTGTCCCTGCTACAGCGCGACATGCAGCTCGAGGTGTTGCGAGAGGTGACCAATCGCCAGCTCTTCGCGCCGGGCCAGACGTCAACCACGTTCCACGGCCGGGACATCATCGCTCCCGTCGCCGGTCACTTGAGCCGCGGCCTGAGGTTGGCCCAAATCGGGCCGCCGACCTCGCGACTGGAGATGCTCGACCTACCCAAGCCGGAGCGAATGCCGGACCGTTCCCTCGAGGGCGAGGTCATCTACGTCGACACGTTCGGGAACCTCGTGACGAACCTGACGCGGGACGACCTGGCCCAGACGTGTGCGGCGCGACCGGAGGCCCACGTCTGGCTGGGCGAGCGTGACGTCGGCGCGATTCGGCAGACGTACGCCCGGGCATCGTCGGGCGAAGCGCTGGCCTTGATCGGCAGTGTCGAGCTGCTCGAGATCGCCGTCAACGGCGGCAATGCCGCTGAACAGTTGAAGGCCGGCGTGGGGATGTCCGTCGCCGTCAAGTGAACGCAGCCGTCATGCGCCCCGAACCCTCGAACGACTCCCAGAACCACGTTACGGCGGATCTGGTGTGATGGCATCGCGCGTCCCGGGCATCTTGGTCATTGGCACGGACTTCGGCGTGGGCAAGACCGTCGTCGCCGGCGGGCTGGCGGCGTTGTGGCGTCGGCAGGGGAAGCGCGTGGGGGTCTTCAAGCCCATCGCCGTCGGCTGCGCGCGACGCGTACGACTGGGTCTGGTCAGCGACGACGCCGAGTGCCTCGCCTACTGCGCCGGGACCGATCTGCCGCTCGACGTGGTCAACCCAATCCGCTACCGACGGCGCGTCGTGCCGATGGTGGCCGCCGAGGAATCGAAGACCCCCATCGACTTCGAGGCCCTTTGGCGTGCATTCGATCAGGTCCGTCGCGCCTCGAACGTGGTCATCGTCGAGGGTGTGGGCGGGCTGCTTGTCCCGATCGAGCGGAAGCGGCTGATGGCCGACCTCGCCGTCGAGTTCGGATACCCCTTGCTAATCGTGGCCCATGCCGACCTGGGCGCGGTAAATCAGATCCTGTTGACGGTCGAGGCCGCCCGAGCCCGCGACCTCTCCATCGCGGGTGTGGTCCTCAACGACTACGACGCCGACTCGCCAAGCCTCGCCGAGGAGACCAACCCATCGGCCCTTGTCCGATGCGCGCGGGTACCGGTGCCGATCGCCGTCCCCCGCGACGCGAAGACCAACGTCAAGACCGGCGAGATCGGCGCGGCGGTCCTGGACGCCCTCGACCGCCTGACCGCCAAGCCCAAACCGCCCCGCAAGCCGCGCCAAGTCCACGGCGGGTGAACGCCCTTGGATTCGAGCGGCCAGCCGGTATAATGTGGGTCCCATGCTTGCCGGCATTCTGGGACAGATGGAACGGTGTGCCGTGGCGGGGCTGGCGTTTCTGGCGGCTAGCTACCACCTGACCGAGACCGCGCACCGACAGGCGGAGCTGGCCCGTCGACGGCAGCAGGCGGAACGTCAAGCCCACAAGCCACCGAAGGACGATCGGAAAGGCGAGTCCAAGGAACGTCAGGTCCTCGAGTGGCTCGCCCCGGACATGCTCGCCCGGGCCAGCCAGGGAGCAGCGACGGAGGAGTTGGTACGCCCCTGGACCAACGCAACGCCAGCGGACCTGTCGCGCTGCCAATCGGTGGCCCAGCCAGTTCGCCAGACGGTGCGGACCGAGTCCCCCGCGAATGACTTCAGGCCGATCCGCAAGACGCACTTCAGCGATCGATCGGCGCACGGCCCGCCGCGCCTCGGGTAGCAATGCGCACCGGCACGTCGCGCGCACGCGGCTTGTGAATCTCAAGACCTATTCCCATAACGCCCGGTCCGGGGTCCGGTCCCGGACGTGGAGCCTGCACAATGACGGACAAGAACTTCTGGTGGAAGGTACTGCTTATTTCAGTGTTGCTGGGACTGGCCTGCACGCAGGTCTACCCGCCCCGCCAACGGTTGCAGGGGGGCATCGATCTGACGGGCGGCCACAGCCTCCTCTACGAGATCGACGACGCCGACATCCCGCCCGAGCGGAGCCGCGACCTGGCCGAGCGGGTCATGAAGATCCTCAAGGAACGCGTCGATCCGAAGGGCCAGCGGAATCTGATCTGGCGTCCCATCGGCAGCAACCGACTGGAGATCCAGATCCCCAAGCCGCCGGAAGAGGTGGTGCGGGCTCGGGAGGCCTACAAGGCCGTCCGGAGCAAGTTGGCCGACACCGAGCTGACGCGGAACCAGGTTCGGATGGCCTTGACGCGAAAGGGGAAGGACCGCGATGAGGCCCTGCAAGCGCTTGTCCGGGGGGACACCTCTCGGGAGGCACTGCTCAAGCCGCTGGCCGACGCCTACGACGCCTGGCAGGCCAAGCAGGCCAAGGCCCCCGACACCGACCAGAGCGAAGAGGCCTTTGAGGCCTACCGGCAGGTCGAGGAGAAACTGCTCAAGACCAACATCAACGTCGAGCGCGTCGAAGATGCCTTGGCGTTGGGCAAGAGCGAGGCCCGGGACGTGGAACTGGCCAAGATCCACCAGGACCACGCCTCCTTGAAGCCCCTCATCGAGGAGCTCTTGCAGGCGTACGACCCCTGGGCCAAGCAGCGCGGGGCGCTGGACGACCCGGCCGACCTGAAGCGCCTTCTGATGGGAGCAGGCGTGCTCGAATTCCGGATCCTGCCGCTGCCTGACCCGCAACGACCGACCAAGTACGAGGAATCCATCCAAGACCTGGCCAAGCGCGGCCCGCGCGCCCGCGAACAGGACCTGTATGCTTGGTTCGAGATCAAAAACCCCATCGGATTCCTGCACGTGAAGGACCCCAAGGATTTCGAAGACCACTTCGAGGAACGCAAGGCCAATCTGCCCTTCGTGGTGGAGCGATACGCCAACAAATACTACGTGCTGGCCTGTCGACAGCAAGACAAGACGATCCTCGCACCGCGTGGACGGAAGGGCATGCCGCGATGGCAGCTGGCCAGCGCCACGGTCTCCCGCGCCCCCGATACCAACCTGCCCTGCGTCCTGTTCAACCTGGATGAACGCGGGGGCGCGCTGATGGCGGCGATCACGCGAAACAACCTCAAGCAGCCGCTCTGCATCATGCTGGACGACGTGGCCTACTCGGCCCCGACGATCCAGGACGTCATCAGCCGGCGTGGCCAGATCACCGGCGACTTCACGATGGACGAGGTCATCTACCTGGTCAACACGCTGGAGGCCGGGTCGCTGCCGGCCCGACTGAAACCCACGCCGATCATGGAAAAGTCGATCGGCCCGAGCCTGGGCCTGACCAACCGGAGCCGGGGCTTGAAGGCCGCCGTCGTCGGTCTGGTCTGCGTGGCCATCTTCATGCTCATCTACTACCTCTACGCCGGGTTCCTGGCCGACGTGGCTGTCTTGATGAACCTGATCTTGACGCTGGGCATCATGGCGATGCTCCAGGCCACCTTCACCCTTCCGGGCATCGCGGGGCTGATCCTGACGGTCGGCATGGCCGTCGACGCCAACGTTCTGATCTTCGAGCGGATTCGCGAGGAATCGAAGCGTGGGGCCAGTCTCCGCGTCGCCGTCAAGGCAGGATACGACAAGGCGCTGTCAACCATCCTTGACGCCAACATCACGACGCTCATTACCTGTGCGATCCTGGGGTACGTGGGCAGCGAGGAGGTAAAAGGCTTCGCGTACACGCTGGGGTTCGGCATCGCGACGAGCATGTTTACGGCCCTGTTCGTGACCCGCCAATTCTTCAACCTGATGCTGCCGGAGCGCGTGGATCGTCAGGCCATCGTATTCCCGTTGTACGGGGCCGGTGTGTTGCTCATCCTCGGCGGCGGGTTGTACGGACTGTCGAAAGTCCTGGGTGGCCCGGAGTCCGCGGCAGCGATGATGGGGCAATTCTTCGGTGTGTGCGGGATCGCGTGCGTGGCCTTGCTGGCTCTGATGTGGCTGTGCCGCGTCGCCCTGCGGGCCAGAGGGACGAAGCATCCGCAGACGCTGCCGATGCTCCGGCTCATCCGGCGGCCGAACATCGACTGGATGGCCAAGCGATCGGTGTTCTGGCCGGTTTCGGCTGTCTTGGTCATCTGCGGGCTGACGTTCTTCATCTATCAGGACCGCCACCACAGCGACGATCTGTACAGCATCGAATTCCTGGGGGGAACGGCCGCCCAGATCGAGATCAAGGCGGATTCGAAGCTGTTCGAGGGCAGCCTCAACGAGGACGAGGTCATTCGGAACAGGATCACGGGTTCGAATCCCGACTGCGCCGCGGGGTGGATGGCCCTTGCGGCAGAGGGGCTGAGGTCCGCTCAGGTGGCTGCCGGCACGACCTTCGGCGAGTTCGTGGTAACCTCTCCGGACCTGTCGGGCCGCCAGATCGAGAGCTTCCTGCTCGCGGTCTTCGAGGACGACATGGAACGTCAGGAGGGCCAGGCGCCCTCGGGCAACACGCTCACCGTTCGGACCAAGCCGTCATCCAGAATCGATCTGGCGGGCATGCAGGCCGCGCTCCAACGGGCTGCCGAGTACGCCCTCACCTCCGGCGGCCGACTGCGAGACGCGGGGGTCCAGGTGGTCGAACTCGAAGACGTTCCGGGCCAGGCCCCCAGCGGGTCCGTCTTCGAGATCACGACGACCGAGACGTCCAACCGCGTCGTCCGCGAGGCCATCGTGGCCGCCATCGGGCAGGACCTCGTCATCCAGCCGGCGATATCACTGACGTTGCACAAGGACGCGAAGGCGAAACAAGGAGATCCGGCGGGTTCAGGGATGTTCCCGGTCGAGCAGGAAACCCTCGGCCAGGTGTTCCGGAACGCCAAGATCGCCGAGCCGGCCGCAGCGACGGACGTCAGTGCGTTCAACGGCGGGGTTGCTTTTATTCTCGAGCAGCTGAATCCGCCGATCTCGACCGCCGCCATCGGGCAGCGGCTGCAGCAGATGCGTCTGCAGCCGGATTTCGAGGCGTACGCCTGGCGGGACTTCAAGGTGATCCCGCTCGCCCAGACGGACCCGGCCAATCACGCCAGTCCGTGCACAGCCGTGGCGATCTTCGTGGCCGATGAGCACTATCGCTACGATGAGGGGGCCAGCGACTGGCGACAAAACCTGGCAGAGCCCGAGCTCCGACTGGCCAACGCTTCTCTGGAAACGGGCAAGTCGCTCCAGAAGGTGACGCGCTTCAGCCCCTCGGTCGCCCGACAGAGCAAGACGCGGGCGCTGACGGCGCTCGTGTTGGCCCTGGCCGTCATCGTCGGCTACATCTGGCTTCGGTTCGGGTCGATGACGTTCGGGCTGTGCGCGATCGCCGCGCTGGTCCACGACGTGTCGATCTGCGTCGGGCTGGTGGCCGTAAGCCATTTCATCCACGACACCTTCATCGGCAAGGCGCTGCTGATCACGGACTTCCGGATCGACCTGTCCTTGATCGCGGCCTTCCTGACGATCATCGGTTACTCGCTGAATGACACGATCGTCGTGTTCGACCGCATCCGCGAGAATCGCGGCAAGCTCGCCACCGTCGACCCCAAGATGGTCAGCGACAGCATCAACCAGACGTTGAGCCGGACTTTGCTGACCAGCTTGACCACGCTGTTCGTGGTGACGGTCATGTACATCTTCGGCGGTCCCGGCATTCACGGATTCAACTATGCGTTGATCGTGGGGGTGATCGTCGGGACGTACTCGTCGATGGGCATTGCCGGGGCGCTGCTGGTCAGCCCATCGGCGTTGCGGATCTTCTACTACGTGCTGGGAGGCGCGATCATGTCCGCGGTCATGCTCGCATCGGCCAGCCAGTGGGAGGGGGCGGCCGTCGCCGCAGGCGCGGGCCTGCTGGTCGTCGTGCTGGTCCTCGGCGAGCTGACGACCTGGCGGAATGACGTGCCCCCGGGCGAGGTGTGGGCGGCGTCGTTCGGTTGGGTGGCGGTGGTGATCGTGGTCTGGCTGATCTCGTTCATGATCGGAACGCTGATCACGTCGACCGCCGACGCGATGGTGTGGGTCCGCGGGCTAACGGGATTGGCGGGGGCGGTCGTGGGAAGCGCGATGGTCTACCGGGCCATCAACCAGCTCAAGCCGGCCGTCGGGCGGGCAACTGCCTGATTCGCGCCCATCGCCCAGGCGACGCCCGTTGGATCGAAACGGCAGAAACCGGCGCTGGGCGGGTTGAAGCCCGCGCGGCCAGCGGCTATCTTCAACGCAAGATAAGGCGACTCCCGTCGAACCGAAGAGGCCCCGCCGGTTGTGGGCTGGAGGCACGTAGCCAATGGACGTCCTGCTGGTCTACTTCAAGAACGACGGTGAGCGGAAGGACTTTCCGCTCGAGAAAGACAAGGTTGTCTTCGGCCGGAAGGAGGACTGCGACTACCGCATCCCGGTCAACCAGGTCAGCCGGCAGCACTGCGAGTTCACGGTGTCCGAGGAGGGCGTGTTCGTCCGGGACCTGGACAGCAGCAACGGGACCTACGTCAACAACAAGCGGGTCGCCGAAGCCCAACTCAAGCCGGGCGACCACGTCGTGATCGGCCCGGCCGTCTTCACCGTCGTCATCGACGACAACCCGGCGGACCCCAAGCCCGTCAAGGTCCGGCTGGAGGATCAGGCCGGCCGGCCAGGCGCTGGGGACATCACCGACGACATCCTGGAAATGGGCGACGAAGAGGACGACGAGACCCGAAAGACCAGCTTGCTCGAGGAAGAGGACGAAGACGCCGCCGACGACGTCCTGTACGTGAGCGAGGATGACGACGTCGAGGACGACGACGTCGAATTGGCGGCGGACGAGGACGACGAGGAGGATGACGGCAACGAGGAGTCGTTGAGTCAGGCCCTGGAGGCCTTGGCGAGCGGCGGGGACGAGGACGACGACGACCCCTTCGCCGATCTCGAGGCCGACGAGAAGAAGTAGTCCCGCCCTGATCCGGTGGTTGGGCGAGGGTGCCACTGGCGGCTTGCCGCCAGTGCAATTGCCCGGAGCGCCGGTAGCATCGTCACGAAACCTGCTTAAGCACGGTACCGGGAGTGGTCCGTCGGCGCCGGATCACAGCAGAGGCTGGTGGGTCATCGTGTCGGGCCGGTCGACGCCCATCACCGCCAACGTCGTGGGCGCGATGTCCTCCACGCAAACGTCCGAGCGATTCACTTTGAAGTTGGAAAGGAAGATGGCGGGGACGAACGACGGATCCACCAGATGGTCGCCCGACCACTGCTTTGCATTGTCGACGAAGACGTCTCCTGCTGGCGCCCCGCCGATGGCCATCTGCCACGACGCACGGTATCCCTGGGCGAAGCCGATGATCAGGTCGGGCCCGCGCTCGGTCTGTGGGCCGTTGTAGAGATCCTTGGCGCGGTAGACCGCCTTGATGGCCGGACGACCCGTGGCCGGGTCAATCAACTGCTGCAGCTTGTCGATCAGCTCCGCCGCCAGCGCGTCACATTCGTCGGGTCGGGCGACGATGCCATCCCGTTCGCGCCCCTTGACGTTGAGGTAGAGGCTGCCGAAGCCCAGCGCGAACGCACGCGTGCCCGACCAGTCCACGTCGCGGAACAGGGTGTCCGACCCTTCCTTGCCGCCCTTCAGAGACATGTACCCGTTCTGCACGAGCCACGTGTTGACCTGCACCGATCGCCGGAACGACCCGAAACCATGGTCGCTCATGACCATCAGGCCATCGTCCGACCCAAGTGCCGATAGCGCCTTGCCCAACAGCCTATCCATCTGGCGGTACATGTCCGGGAGCACGTGACCGTACTGCTCGGCGAAGTCGGGCTTGTAGGCAGGATGATCGGGATCGCGGGTGACCCAGAACAGATGCTGGATGCGATCGGAGTGGTCGAACACGAATGCCAATACGCCGTCATCAAATCCGGCCAGTTCGTGGTCGAACATGCGCTCGCGCTCGGCCGCCACCTCCGCACACTGGGCCAGAAACGCGTCAACGCCGATCCGCCCGTCCGTGACGGCGTGGGTGTCTTCGGGCATGCCTTGGGTGTAGAACGGACCGTACTGCCCGGCCATCTCGGCGGCAAAGTCGTCCGGATGCGTGATGGGAAACGCCGGCCGGGCAGGATCCACCTGGACGGGGGTGGCGAACAGCCGCAGCGCCGGCTCGGCGGCCTCGAGATAGAACTTGACCAACCCGGTCTGCTTGCGGAGGAACCCCAGCTTGAACGTCACCGGCACCCAGTCAGACCATTGCCGTGGCCGCAGGTCAACGGCCGTGCCTTTGCCCAACCTGACGCGGACGCCCTCGCCCTGCCGCGTGACCTCCAACGCCACCGACGCGCTGCCGCCCTTGATCGCAGGGCCGAGCAACTCGGTGACGACCCGATCGCCCTGCCATTGAACGGGCGTGGTCTTTTCTGCGGCCTCGTCGTTCGGGTCGGGCGCGGTCGTGTAGAAGCTGTACCGACCCATCCTGCCACCCAGGTCGGGCACGCCAAGACCGCAGAACATGTGGCCGCTGACCGGCTCTGGCGGGAACGCGCCAGGCCAGCGGACGACGCTGGTGGGGATGCCGGCACGGGAGGTATGGGCCCAGAAGCCCTCTGCCTGCCGGACCTGCAGATACATCTTCTCCCGTGCGCCGGTCACATTCTTGGGGTTCGGCTGCATCAGGCTGAGATCGGGCAGATACGTCCCGGGCCGGCGGACGATGAAATCGAAGATGCCGTGCTGGCCCGCGTTCGCACCGGTGGCGATGCTGGCCCAAGCGACGGGGCTCTCCGAGGGATTGCTCGTCGCCATCCGCGCGTAGCTGCCCTGGTCGGCCAGCCGTCGGAAGTTCGGCAGCTGATGCTGGCCCATCAGCTCGTCGAGGACGTTTGGGTCGAGCCCGTCCATGCCAAGCAGCAGAAGCCTCTTGAACCGTCGTCCGCTTGCCCCGTCAGTCATGGTCTGGTTACCTCGCACGATGAATCAGTTACCCGCGGCCGAGTTTTCACGAAACGCCTCTCCGCCGCGCCGCGGTCGCACACGCCGCCCCGGCGTCGAAGCCTCGTGCGCTCGTGTAACTGCAACAGTAAATGAGTACACTGTGTGTGCGTCAAGTACGGCCATCCGCGACGGCGTTGAGGCGCGACCTCAGCCCCGGCTGATAGTGAGGCTATGGGCGGAAAGGCGTCCAACCCAGATCGCTGATTACGGCTGTTGCTGGCGCAAGAACCTGCCGATGTATGGCGTGGGTTTCTGCGTCCAGGATACCGTACCTTGCCCATGTCACCACGTTCGAAGCGCTACCTGTTCAGCGGACTCCGCATCGCTGTCTGCGTCGGCGGGATCTGGTACATCGCCAGGCAATTGGCAGGCGAGAACATACCCAGTCTGCTCGGCCAGATGAACGGCTGGTTGACGCTGGCGGCGTTGGCGATCTTCGCACCTGTGTTGCTGCTCTGCGGGCTCCGCCTGATGGTCCTGATGGCCATTCAGGGGATTCGACTATCGGCCTGGGAGGCCATCAAGATCACGTATGCAGGCGGGTTCCTGAATTTCGCCATGCCCGGTGCGACGGGCGGAGACGTGTACAAGGCCTACTGTGTCGCCCGTTGCACGGACCGGAAGACCGAGGCGGTGATGGCCGTCTTTCTCGATCGCGTTATTGGACTGAGCTCCTTGGTATGCATCGGCGGAATCATGTCGGTGATCGGCTGGGGGCTGCAGCTCAACATCGGGTGGGCAGCCAGGGCCATCGGAGCCCTTCTGGTGATCATGATCGTTGGCGCCGGCTTGTTCTTCTCGCACCGCGTCCGGGCGCTGATCCGATACGAGGAGATCTTGAAGCGCCTCCCGCTTGCTCACCAGCTTCAGCGAATCGACCAGGCCGTCTTCATCCTACGCCGACAGAAACGCAAGGTGGCCATCGCCGCTGGGCTAACCCTCGTGCTGCAATCGTTCGCGATGGTGTCCCTCATGTTCGTGGCGGCAGCCTTGGGAATGAACCTGGATTCGCCCGTCCCGTACTTCGTATACTTCCCCCTAGGAATGGTCATCCGCTCGATCCCGATTAGTATTCAGGGGATTGGCCCCATGGACGGGTGCTACGAGCTTTTCTTCGTTGGGGGGGGGCTGGGCACGGCGGCCCAGACCCAGGTCCTGGCGCTGGCCGTCCGTCTGCTTGACTTGTTGTGGGCCATGCCCGGCGTCCTGGTCCTCCTGACGGGCCGGGAACTGCCCCCCAAGGACTTCGCTGACGACGAGTCAGACAGCAAGCCCATTTCGGACAACGAATTACGACCTTCGACCGTCCGGACAGATCATTCCTGAGCTTAAGTCCCCTCTCGAAACCGTCGATGAATTGCGCGGGTGCGGCTGGGAACTAACCCGCATCTTCCGAGAGGGACGTCATGCCCATCGCGATCACATTGGAACGCGATCAGGCCGAATCGGTAGTCGCGGAGGCTTGTAAGTCCCGCCAGACCGCGGAGATACGATTCGACCCGGCCGATGGTCCGCCTGTGATCCTCTCGACGGCCCTCTTGGCCCTCAAGGCGGAGCGGATCTACATCGAGCGGCCCATCGGACCGGACGGGCCGATCGAGCCGCCCCCGGGACAGGCGGTCCACATCACTTTCAACGCTGGCAGCCAACGGTTCGGCGTAGACACCGCCGTCCAAGGCCCCAAGACACTCCAACTGGATTCAGAGACGAGCGCCGATGCGCTGGAACTGGACCGTCCCAAGCGCGTCTGCGAACTCCAGCGACGGGCCGAATTCCGCGTCCCCCTGTGGAGTGGCGATCCCGTGACCGCCCACTTCGAGCCGCTCTGTATTGGCGACGCAGGCGAAGACGCGCCGCCCGAACCGTTCCACGCGACGTTGCAGAACATCTCGGCCGGGGGGGTAGCGGCCCTGGTGAGCCCGTCGGTTCGGGCCTACCTGGCCGCGGGGCAGCACTACATGATGGATTTCTTCCTGCCCAGCTGTGACGACCCCTTCTCGTTCGCCGTCAAGGTGCAGCACATCCGGCGACTGGCGCACAGCCACGGTCGGCTGATCGGGCTGAAATTCATGCCCGGCGACGACAGCGAATCGTGGCGACGGGACATCCGCCGGATCCGGTCGTTCGTCGATCTGCACCGTCGCTTGAAGCCCTGACGCCGGAACCCGGTTCCGACGGAGGCGATGCCATGCCGTTCCTGTTCGACCTGGGCTTCAGTCAGAGCAGTCGTGTCATCGAGCAGGCCATCCGCCGCCGAGCCGAGATCACCCTCGAACCGCGGTCCTGGCCGGATCACGAGGCCCTGCCGGTGGTCGTTTCCGGTAGCGCCGAAGGGCTCCTGCATGCTGAGACCGTCACGGAACACGACCTGCCTTTGGAATCATTGATTGGCGTTCACATCGACGCTCAGATGACACTCGGGCAAACGCTCTACCTCTTCGACTCCCACCTCACGGACATCGACTACGACAGGAGGACGCCGGTGCTCCTGCTGGACCGCCCCAAAACGCTGAAGGTTGTCCAGCGTCGACGGTTCCAGCGCAAGGCGCTCCGGCCGACGTGCCGGGTTCATCTGGATCCGGACCCGGGCGGAAACGGAGGTCCGGTCACCGGGGAGCTGCTCAACCTCAGTCCAGATGGGATGGCCTGCAGGCTGGGTGAAGAGGCTGCCGGATCCATGCCGGTCGGCCAACGCCTTCACGTAGCGTTCTGCCCGCAAGACGCCGAATCGGGCTTCGAGTTCGACGCCGTCCTGACCAACAAGTCTCAGGCGGGCAGCGAGGGCAACTTCATCCTGGGACTGGCGTTTCGAGCCGGACCGGATCGCCGAAGGGCGAAGGCCGAGCGTGAGCGACTCTGTGACTTCCTCTACACGCAATCCAACGCATTGGTTACCCAGGAGGACGCTTCGTGATTGGACTCGATGCCCTCCACGGACGCCAGCGAGACGAGCTGCTCGCCGACGCCGTTCACCAGAAGGCTCGGCTTGTCCTCACCTGCAAGGGGTCTGAGGGGTGGGAGACGCACAAGTCCCGCCTGCTGGACATGGCTCCCGCCAGGCGGGCCCTGGTGGTCGCACACCCGGACGAGATCGAGGCAGAGACGTTCGAACTCGCGTGCGGCGAGCAAGTGGGCGTGGCATTCCGCCATCACAGCCGGAAATGCCTGTTTGCTACCAGCGTGGTCGGCAGGCGGCAGCCTCGCCGGCACGCGACGCGGTCCTCCGGCCCCAAGGCGCTGCTGCTGGGCTGGCCCGAACAGATCGAGCAACTCCAGCGCCGCGTCTACTACCGGGTCCCGATCCCCGCGGCATCGCCCATCGACGTGCGAATCTGGTCGGGGGGGCTCTCACCACCGACACAGGATCCGCCGGCGACGTCGAAAGCGGTCACCGGTCGGTTGCTGGATCTGTCGGTGGGGGGCATGTGTGTGGCCATCGCCCAGGCCGACGATCCCTGTTTCCGCACCAACGCCCTGGTCGGGGCCGAGTTCCGCCCGGAGACGGGGCGGTCGAGCATCGCCCTGGAGGCCTGCTTCCGTCACGCCCAGCCGTTGGGCAGGGACAGGCTGTCGCTAGGCTTTCAGTTCATCGGGCTGGAGGTGAATAGCGACGGGGCGTCATTGCTCGCACGACTGGCGCGCGTGGTCAGTCGGCTGCAGCAAGACCAGGGGCAGTGGCGTCGTTGACCGCCCCTGGTTCGGTGGTAAGATCCCATCTCGTGTTGGCCTACACCTGTTTCGACACCCCGTGGGGATACTTCGGTCTGGCCGCCACGGACCGCGGACCGTGCGGTGCGATCCTGCCGACCGGCTCCCGCCGCAAGGCGGAGCGGCTCGCACGTCGCCGGTGGCCTGAAGCCGGGCACCAGCCTGGGTTGCTCCCGGACCTCCAGGCCAAGATCGTCGCCTACTACGCAGGCAAGCGGGTCCGCTTCGACGCTGCGCTGGACCTCCACGGCCTGACCGAGTTTCGGCAAGCGGTGCTGCGGGCGTGCGCGCGCATCGCGTACGGCGTGACCAGGACATACAGTGAGCTGGCGGCCGAGGTCGGATCCCCCGGCGCGTCACGCGCCGTCGGCGGCGCGATGGCACACAACCCCATTCCGTTGATCGTTCCCTGCCATCGTGTGCTCGCCGTGGGTGGACGGCTCGGGGGATTCAGCGCCGAAGGCGGCCTGGCGACCAAGACCAAAATGCTCCAACTCGAGGGCGTCCTGTGAGCCATCATCGAACGCATGAACCCTCATGATCCATCCTGAGCCGGCCTGTTCCCAGGCCGGTCCACCTCGTCGAGGTTTCCGTGCAATTCAGGACCGGCCCGGGGACGAGCCGGCGCGGGGCGATCACATGTGATTGCTGAATCCCCGCTGATCGGGCAGTAGGGCCTGGACAGCGGTTCTGGTATAATCACCGTAGCCGGCGCGGACGGGAGTACCCCACGACCACCGGGCGACCCTGACGGAGCGATGGGATGGCCTCGACGCACCGGCGCCTCGCATGTGTCCTCACCCTCGGCGCGGTTCTTTGCTGCAATGGCTGCGGCTGTGACAACGGCGTGGGGTTCAGGCTGCCCGAACCCGCAGTCCGCTACGTGGCGTTCGGGGATTCGGCGACGAGCGGCCCGTCCGACAAGGACTACGTCGACTTCCTACTGGAATCGCTCGGCGTCCCCCAGGCACAGTTCGCCAACGAGGGCAAGAGCGGCGAAACGTCCGGCGCCGGGCTGGACCGGCTGCAAACGCTGGTATCCAGGCGGGTCTTCCCCAACGCCGAGGTCTTGCTCTACTGGGAAGGCGGCAACGACGTCGTCGATTTTCTACAGGAGGTCGACCCGCTGTTCCTTCTCTCACCGGATACCGCGCTGTATCCGTATTCGAAACGACTGACAGAGGTACTGGACGACGCCCAGGCCAACATCGAGGCCGCGATCCGCATCGGCAAGAATGCAGGGATGCAGGTCTTCGTGGCCACCTACTTCCCCCTCAAGGAATTCAGCATCAACTGCGACATGCTGCTGCTGGACGTCCTGCTCCCCGCCCAGGCCGACAACGCCAACGTCTATGTGACGATGCTGAACGAGCGGATCCGGCAGGCCGCCGCCAAAGAAGGAGCGGTGCTCGTCGACGTGGCCGCCCAGGGCGCTACGCTCCAGGCGGATCCCGCCAACTACTTCAACTGCAATCACCTCAGCGACCGCGGCAACAAGATCGTGGCGCGCGTCTTTCTCGACGCCATCAACAACTAGCGTCAGCGTCGACCGGACGGTGTCTTGCATAAATGCGTCGCCGCCCTACAGTGGGTGGATCGGTGGTGTCGACCACCGGTCGGAAAGGACGGGACGACATGAAGGAGGGACGTCCGCGAATCGGTTGCAGGCTGCGGGCCGGGAGACTGATGACCCCCTGCCTGCTGGGGATCGTAATCGCCCTGGGCGGCTGCCGTGGCGGTAAGTCCGACCCGAACCAAGCGAGAGAGCTGAAGCTCGGCTACGTGATGGCCCCACAGGGCGCCGCCCACGAGGCAGCCCAGGAGTTCGCCCGCCTGGTCAACGCCAAGACCCGGGGCAAAATCACGGTCAAGCTCTACCCGAACGCTTCGCTCGGCACGGACAAGGAGCTGGCGGAGGGCCTGATCTTCGGCAGCGTGGACTTGGTGCTCAGCGGGCTGGCCTCGATATCCTCGTACGTCCCGCAATACGAAGTGCTGGAAGCTCCCTACGTCTATCGCGACTACGACCATCTGGACCGGGTCGTCAACGGCGAGATCGGGCAGGAAGTAAACGAAGCCCTGCTCGAGGTCAAGAAGATCAGGATCCTCGGCTGGTGGGCCCGCGGGCCGCGCTACCTGACGACCAACAAGGAGATCCGCACCCCCGCCGACCTGAAGGGCCTGAAGCTCCGCGTGCCGCAGTTGCCCACCTACAGAGCCGCTTGGCAGATCCTCGGCGCCAATCCGACGCCCATCACCTACAGCGAGATGTTCATGGCGCTCAAGCAGGGCGTCGTCGAGGGCCAGGAGAACCCGCTCGAGGTCATCTACACCAGCCATCTCAACGAGGTGCAGAAGTACGTCATCGAGACCAAGCACCTGCTGAGCACCTACATGATGATGGTCGGCGAGGACCGGTACCGACAGCTCCCGCCAGACCAGCAGCAGGCCCTCAAGGACACCGCCGTCGAAGCCGGCGAGTACGAATTCAAGTTGGTGCAGAAGTACGACAAAGACTACGCGGCCCAGCTGAAGAAGAAGGGCATGACGTTCGTCAAGGTCGACACGAACGCCTTCAGGGACCCCGTCGTCCGGCAGCTGCCCGCGCAGTTCGAGGGGAGATGGCAGCCGGGGCTCTTCAAGCGGATCCAGGATATCAAGTGATCCGGCGAACCCTCCCCCACGGAAGAACAGAATGGACCGACAGAAACTCGGCCCGACCGACTACGTCCTCGCGACGCTCCTCGGCGCGGCGATCCTGATCCTGGCGGCGCAGGTCTTCTTCCGGTACGTCCTCAACAGCTCGCTCACCTGGCCGGAGGAGCTGGCCCGCTTCGTGTTCACGTGGATCATCTTCCTCGGCGCCGCCCTGGCCATCAGGGACGGGCTCCACATCCGCATCGACCTGCTCGTCGAGAGACTGCCCCGCAGGATCGGCAAGTGGCTGAGGGCCTTCACCAGCTGCCTGATCCTCGTGTTTCTGGTGATGATGGTGATCCTCGGCATTGACCTCGTCCGGCAGACGGCGAACACCTACAGCACCGCCCTCTCGCTCCCCGAGAACTACGTCTACTACGCTTCGCTTCCCGTGGCATTCCTGCTGGCGGTCTGCTACGCGGTCAGGAAGATCACATCGGCCCTTCGAACCGAGACGAAGGCAACACCGCAGGAGACAGAAGAGGCCTGACCGGACATGCTCCTGTTGCTTGTCACCATGCTCGTGCTGCTGATCATCGGCGTGCCGGTCGCGTTCGCCCTGGCGATCAGCTCGGCCTGCTACATCCTGATCTACTGTCCGGACGTGTCCAGCGCCGTCATCGCCCACCGGATCGTGAGCGGCGCGAATTCCTACATCCTGCTGGCCGTACCGTTCTTCATGCTCGCCGGCGAGCTGATGAACGCCGGAGGTGTGACCAAGCGGCTGGTCGCGTTCGCCGAGGCCGCCATCGGCGGCGTTCGCGGCGGGCTGTCCTACGTCGTCGTGGTGGTGAACATGGTGATGGCCGGCGTGTCGGGGGCGGCCATCGCAGACGCCGCCGCCGTCGGATCGGTCATGGTCCCCAGCATGATCAAGGGCGGCTACCGCAAGGGGTTCGCCGCGGCCGTCAACGCCGCGGCCGCCACGATCGGGCCCGTCATCCCACCCAGCGTGGGGTTCCTGATCTACGCCTCGCTGGCGAGCTGTTCGGTGGGCAAGCTGTTCATCGCCGGCGCGATCCCCGGTTTCATCATGGGCGTCTACATGATGGTCGTCTGCTACATCGTCGCGCGGCGGAGGGGATTGCCACGCGGCGAGCGAACGTCGTTGAGGAAGTTCGCCGTGGCCCTCAAGCAGGCGGCCTGGGCGCTGCTGATGCCCGTCATCATTCTCGGGGGCATCCTCGGGGGCATCGTGACCCCGACCGAAGCCGGCGTGATCGCCGTCCTGTACGGCCTGTTCGTGGGCGTGGTCATCTACCGAGAGCTCAAGCTGAGCGATATCCCGCGGGTCCTGGCCAAGACGGCCAAGCAGGCGGCCGTCATCATGTTCGTGATCGCCTGCGCGCAGGCCTTCGGCTGGATCCTGACGAGAGAGCGGGCGCCGGAGTTCTTGATGCAGGGGTTCGGCGCCATCACCGACAAGCCGTGGCTGTTCCTACTCATCATTAATGGCGTGGTGATCGTGCTGGGCTGCATCATGGAGGGCGGCAGCATCATGATCATCCTCACGCCGTTGCTGTTGCCCCTCCTGGCACGGTACGAGATCGATCGCGTGCATTTCGGCGTGGTGTTCCAGCTCAACATCATGATCGGCCTGCTGACCCCGCCCGTAGGGATGCTGCTGTACGTCATCACGGGCGTGTCAAACGTCAAGATGCAAGACATGCTCAAGGACCTCTGGCCGTTCTTCGTGGTCCTCGTGCTGGTCTTGTTGCTGATCACGTTCATCCCATCGATTACGCTGTTCCTGCCCGATCTGTTGGGCTGAGGAGTCGCGACATGAAGCGACGGGAGTTCATCACCAAGGGCGTCGAAGGTCTGACGGCGGCGGCGGTGTTGGGGGTGCGCCAACCCGCGGCACAGGCTGCCGATTCGGGCGCTGCCGAGGCCGGCAAGGGCCTGGGGACTGAGCCGCGGATCACCGGCAGCTTCTTCGACCTGATCCACATCAACTGGTTCGACGCAGCCTACTGGACCGACACCTGTCTGCACTGGGGTGCCGAGAGCTGGCGGGCGCTGATCCGCGACATGCACGGGATCGGGATCGACACGGCCATCTGCGTGTCAACGGCGTTCTGGGGCCGGCCGCTCTTCGGCGGCTACGAGAAGACCGTGGGGATCCCGATCAAGTTCGGCTGTCCCGATCCGTTGGGCGTCTGCGTCGACGAGGCGGACCGCCTGGGCATGAAGATGTTCTTTGGCGTGGGGGTCCGAGGACGGGTCAGTCAGGTGCGGGACTACACCCGCATGGAGCCGCCCTGGCCGGACGTCTGGTTCCGATGGAACACGGCGCTGGCCGAGGCGCTGATGGATCGGTTCGGGAAGCGGAAGTGCTTCGGCGGACTGTACATCTCCTACGAGATCGATTTCCGCGATCATCAGATCGATCTGTACGAGAAGCTCATCAAGAAGCACCTCCGGCCGGCGGTGGGGAAGGTCAAGCTGTTAGCGTCACCGGGCAGTCTCGGGCATCACCGCAAGCTCGACCAGCTGCCGAAGCAGCTCGAGCGGATGGGCATCAGTATTCTGGCACCGCAAGACTACGGCGGCCGACGGTGGAAGATCGATGATGCGCTGAAGCTCGTGCGCGGAAACGCAGAGGCGCTGAAACGAATGGGGCCGACGCTGCGCGACATGGGCGTGGCCGTGTGGTCGAATTGCGAGTTATTCAACCTAAGGGGGAATCCTTCCGGACGCGGCGTGTGCGTCCCGGGGCCCATCGAGCGGATTACGCAGCAGATCGAGCTGCAGGCCCCGCTGGTCGAGAAGCTGATCTGCTATCAATACCAGGGCATCATGAACCGCCACACCGAGTCGGTGGACATCGGCCACCCGTCGACGGACAAGCTCTATCGAGACTACGTGGCGTATCTGAAGCGACGATTCCCAGAAAGCTGATGCCGCCATCGTCCGGTCGGAACTGCGTGTCGAGGGGTGCGTGACACTTTAGGCGGCCCTCGGATAGGCGGACCGGGTCTGCCAGTACC
>CAYMLO010000105.1:0-36820 GCA_964390905.1 uncultured Planctomycetales bacterium
CGGTCGCCGCGGGGTCGCAAGTCGTTATGTTGGGGAGCCTGTTCGCCGGCCTGGACGAGTCGCCGGGAGAGTTGGTCGTGTGGCGAGGTCGGCGCTTCAAGGAATACCGCGGCATGGGGTCGCTGGGCGCGATGATGGGCGGGCGCGGCGCGGCGGACCGGTACAGTCAGGGCGAAGAGGCCCAGACCCGCGATTCCGGCAAGTTCGTCCCAGAGGGCGTCGAGGGCCGCGTCGCCTATCGGGGTTCGTTGGGCGAGCTGGTCTACCAGCTCATGGGTGGGCTGCAGGCTGGCATGGGCGGGTGCGGCGCTCGCACGATCGACGAGCTGCGCCAGAAGGCCCGATTCATACGGATATCGAGCGCTGGGATGACCGAGTCCCACCCGCATGACATCTCCATCACGAAGGAATCGCCGAACTATGCGTTGGAGTCCGCAGATGATCAGTAAGGCACATTGGATACTCGGATTGATGGCTGGGGCGACGGTGATGACCGTGCTCGGCTGCAGCAGCGCCGTAAACCCCTTCGTCGACGACACCGCCTCTGCGGAGCCGGCGACGACGGCCAGCGAGGAGAAGGTCCGGGCGGCCCAGGCCACCCCGGTCGTTCGGCGGCGGGACTGGGAGCAGTCCCGCCTCGGGTACGCCTCCGGGGACGTGGAGCATTGGCCGCTCTGGTTCGAGGACCCCTTCGAGGACAAGGGCAGCGAAGACGGAAAGTATGCGCTTACCGCCGAGGACTACATCGCGATGCCTTATTCGTTTGCCCGGCTCCTGCTGAACACGATGGGCTGGCCCGTCAGCGCGGTGGTGACCCCGCCTCCCACGCCGATGGTCAGCGACGGGCGGCTCAGCCAGCAGGCGCTCGGCAAGGACCACGATGCCATCCCCCTGAAGCGTCGGCATGATGAGTCGCCCATGGACATTGACGAGGGGGATTCCGAGGAGCCCGCTGACCTCGCCGTCGGTCCCGCCGCGCCGGTCGACGACGATTCTCCCGAAGGCCCGCCGTACATCGAACACGCCGGCCACGAGGAACCTGCCGCTCACTGAGGAGCAGGCTTCAGGCCTCAGACCTCAGGCTTCAGGAAGAGTCCGTTTGCAGCCGACCCAGCCGAAGTGTCTCGAAGTCTAACTGTTTCGACGTTTTGACGTTTCGACGTTTCTGCTGGCTTGCTACGCCCGGGCCTCCTCGGATGAGACGCGACGCTGACCCGCGGGGCGGGCGGGCGCCGGCTCGATGATGGGTTCCGCTTCGCCGGCCTCGAGCATCCGACGGATCAGGCGTTGCCGCATGACGCCCGCGACCTCCCGATGCGATTCCAGCCCGATCAGGTTGGTCAGCTCATAGGGGTCGGCCTCTAGGTCGTACAGGAACTCCTCGACGTAGCGGTCTGCGTCGGGATCCTGGCCGCCGTCCCGGTCGGGGGCGGCGACGCTGTACTTCCAGCGCCGCGTGCGAACGGCCCGGCCGACCTGCGATTCGCTGATCTGGAGGAAGACCTCTTCGGGCCATCCTTGGGTCTGGCCTCTGACCAGCGGCAGGACGGATCGCCCTTGCATGGTGTCGGGAACGTCCAGTCCCGCGGCGTCGAGGAGCGTGGGCGGCAGGTCGACCAGGCTGACGAGTTGGCGGATCTGCCCGCCGCCGTCGAAGCCGGGGCCCTGAAGCGCCGTCGGGATGCGGATCGAGCTTTCGTGACAGGATCGCTTGTACTCGCTGTTGCGCGTCTTGAAGTGGCAGCCGTGGTCGGAGGTAAAAAGGACGACGGTGTCGTCAATCAGGTCGAGGCTCTTGAGGGCGTCGAGCGTTCTGCCCAACGCTTCGTCGAGGCGCTTGACCATGCCGTAATACCCGCCGAGATGCTGGTGCGTCGAGCCGCCCAACGCCGCGAGGTCCGGGGGCGTCCAGCGACCGGTGTATCGTTCGCGGTACCCGTCCGGCGGGGGATAGTCGTCCAGGCTGTTCTGGAAGTGTGGCTCGATGAAGGAGACCCACAGGAAGAAGGGTCCAGGCTGGTGCGCGTCGAGGTAGCGGATCGCCGCGTCCGCCACGGCGTCCACCCGGTAGCCTGGCAGCTGGACGGGTTGGTTGTCGTTGTCGTACATGACGGTGCGATAGGCCTGCGACGTCCATTCCAGGACGTTGGAGGCCAGCCAGTACTGATAGCCGCCGCGGTTGGCCTCGGGGACCGGGCCTGGCTCGGCCCGGTCGCCCAGATGCCATTTGCCGACGTAGCCCGTGTCATAGCCGGCCCGACCGAACTGATGCGCGAGCGTCTCGAGCTCGGTCGGCAGGGCGATGCCGTTGCAAAAGCAGCGCGTGTTGGTCGCGTAGAGCCCGGTTTGCAGCACGGCCCGAGCGGGTCCGCACACGGGTTGGCACGTGCAGGCGTTGAACAGGTGGGTGCCCTGTTGCGCCATCCGGTCGAAGTTGGGCGTCAGCTCCAGCGGATTGCCGTGGACGCCCGTGGTGTCCCAGCGTTGCTGATCGGTGAAGAAGACGACGACGTTGGGTCGCTCCGGTTGGTCTTTCCGCATGTTGATGGCTCCGTCGCGCTCCGTCCGAGCAGATGGCTGCGCGTCGTATCCGCCGAGGGCGCTCGGCGCGGGTCGCGAGGATCATCATAGTAGTAGGCTTGGGGCCGGACAACGGATCGGACACCGTGACCCCGCCTGCGCATGGCGGTACAATTGGCGGTCAACCATGGCGACCCGAATTCCGTTGAATCCACTGGATTGTGTGACGGCCGTGATGGACGACGCCCTGCGCCATGCTGGCATGCCGGGTGCCAACTGCGCGCAGGTCACGGTGTTGGGCGGCCGCGTCGATCCCGAGCGCCTGCGCCGGGCGGTTGAAGTGCTCGGGGCGCGGCACGTCGTCACCACTGCCAGACTCCATCGACCGTGGTGGGCATGGTGGCCCAGCTGGGACCTCACGTCGCCAAGCCCGATACCGGTGGTGGTCGAGGACGCCGACGACCCCATCTCGTTCGTCCTAAGCCTGCTCCACGAACCTACCGATCTGCGTGTCGATCCGCCCGTGAAGATCGCCTTGCTGAGGCGTTCGTCGGGCGGGGATGTGTTGGTTGTGAGGTGGCCGCATGTGTTAACCGACGGCCGGGGGATGCGGTTCCTGGTTCGCGAGTTGGGGCGCTGCTATGCGGGCGAATATGCCGTCGACGGCGCCCCCGCGCCCTTGCGCCCAGCGCCGATCACCGTGCCCGTTCCGGCCGGGTTCCGCCCGCCTCGGAACGGGAAGCAGGATGCGCTCTTTCAGATCATGAGGGCCGGCGAGACGGGACACCTCTGTCTGAGCGTTACGGACATGGACGAAGCCCAGAGCGAGCGCGTCCGCCAGAACGCGACGCGGATCGCGGGAGCCGGCCAGCTGCCCGTGTTTCTCATCGCCGCCTATCTTCGGACGTTGCGGCGTGAATGCCTGCGCGCGGGCAGGACCGACGCCGTGCTGCGGATCTGGTGGCCGTTCGCGCTGCGAGAAGGCCGGTTGCCGGGCGGGTTGCCGGGCAACGAGTTTGGCACCCTTCGCGCCGAATGCCGGGCGGAAGATCCGGGGGATCTCGCCGCCCTGGTCGAGCGATTGAAGCAGGACATTGCCAGCCAGCTCGCCGCCGGTGAGCACTGCTACAACTGGCGCGTGGGTCGATGGATGAAGGTCGGGTTCTTTCCCTTCGTGTGCCTGGTAAGTCGTCGAACCGGCTTCCTGATGCGCGGCAAGCGACTCACGACGCAGTTTCAGTTCAGCGGCCGCATCGTGGGGCCAGATCGCGCGTGGGGGGGCATCCCCATCGCTGGCGGATTTCTGGCCGCGATCCTCTCGCGCCACAATCCGGTGAGCCTCAACATGTCCGAGATCGCCGGAAGGTTCAACCTCGTGCTGACGTGGCGCGATGGCGCCATCGGCGACGAGACCCGCCAACGCCTGATCGACACCTTCCGCGACGAGCTGCTGTGCGAGGGCTGAGGCGCCGATCACGACGCGCCGCCCAGAACCGTTGATCACCGGCGGGTTCTGGATGATCGTTGAGGCGGCATCATGTACCATGCGTTTCCTCAGCAGGCGCGTTATCGTGCAACCGGCGCACGCCGCCTTGAGTTGGTGTCCATGGAGCGTAGACCCGAGGATCGCAGGAGGGCTGCAATGATGCGGACGATGTTGTGGGTGATGGCCTCGACGACGTGGGTGCCGGGGGTTCTCGCCAGCCCCGCGACGCAGCAGAGCTGGCCGCCGGGCGAGCCGGTGAAGTGGACGTGTGTGTATGACGGCAGCGTCGTGCCCGGCCAAAGCGTTCCCTACTGGTCCGGCGGCCCGGGGCCCGACACGACGCGGGCCGTCGAGAACGGCGTCCTGCGGATCGTCGACCGGGGCACGCAGAAGGGCGCGCTGCATTGCTACTCGCAGGGCTGGGCCGTCGACCCGGATCACGGCGCTGTCTTCGAGGCCCGCGTCAAGGTCATCGCCAACGACGGCAGGTCCGGCGTGGCCCTCGTGGGTGCCGACGGCAAGCACGAGGTCGGCACGACGCTCTACCCCGACCGGATTACGATCGGCCGGCCCGCCAAGACCTATGCCATGTCCACGACGGACGACTTTCACGTGTATCGCCTGGCCATCAGAGGCAACGACTACTGCATCTGGGTCGACGGTAAGTTGGTCATGGACGGTCGCGGGCAGCACACGCACCCGGCGCACAAGGGTCGAAACGTCATCATGTTCGGCTCGATCAGCAGCGCGGCCCGCTCCGAGGCGCTGTGGGACAGCGTCCGCTACGCCGTCCTCGGCCGAAAGCCGGCCCCGCCGCGGATCGCCGGCGCCCAGGACGTCATCATCTACAAGAAGGAGGGCATCTACGCGTGTTTCCCGTCGCTGATGCGGTTGGAGGACGGCACGCTGTACACGTCGTTCGGCACGCGGGTCCGCCGATCGCACATCGACGGCACGGGTGGATCGGCACGATACGTCTCGAAGGACAACGGTCACACGTGGCAGCCGCACCAGGGCAAGGCGCCCCTCAACCCGGCGTGGCGGTGCAACGACGGTAGCCTCGCCCACGCCCGCGCCCGAGGGTGGCGATACGTACCCGCGTCGCGTCGCGACGAGTTCGCCAAGCAGGACATCACCGTTCGGCATGTCCGGGAGGGCGTCGTGGCGTACCTGCAGGGGGCGTACGCCCGTCGCAGCACCGACGGCGGCAAGACTTGGCAGACCCAGGACATCGACCTACCGCCCCATCGTGGGCTGATGTGCCACAACCTGAGCGAGACCTGCAAGATGAAGTGCGGCGTCCTGCTGAACGCCGCGTACGGAGAGCTCAAGGCGGACAAGATCGGCAGGTCGTTCATCCTGCGCTCGGAAGACAACGGCAAGACGTGGACGTTCGGGCCGCTGGCGGCCGATCCCGAGGGCAAGGTCCGACTGAACGAGACCGCCCTCGTCGAAAACGACCGCGGCGAGGTGATCGCGATGATCCGCTCGGAGCCCCCCACCGGCGGGCATTTGTTTCACACGATCAGCAAGGACCGGGGCAAGACCTGGTCGACGCCGCGACGAACGAAGATCTGGGGCTATCCGGCCAACCTGCTGCGATTGAAGGACGGCCGGATCCTCTGCACCTACGGCTATCGCCGGCACCCCCAAGGCGTCCGAGCGGTGCTGAGTCGCGACGGCGGACACACGTGGGACGTCAACCGTCTTATCGTGATCCGCGACGACCACTTCGGCGGGGGCTCGCACCTGGGCTATCCGATCAGCGTCGAACTCGCGCCCGGCAAGATCTTCACCATCTACTACATCACGCTGACCGACGGCGTGACCCACGTCGCCGGGACGCACTGGGACCTCCCGCCGTCGTGACGTTCGGGCTGGTCGGGGCTCTGATGGGGCGCATCGGTGTTCCACCGTGGGTACTTCACACGAAACTCGATGGTCGAAAGCGGCACTAGCGCCTTGGTGGGTCGTAGCGCCATTGCTTCTTCTCGAGAATCACTTCCCTCACCTCTACGCCCATGCCCTGCAGTGCCTCCGCTGCTCGCTTGCGGACGTAGTACACGTTGCGGTAGGGCCCGAACCCCGAGTGCTCCACGTGGTACCTGCTGTCGGACAGCAGCTCCTTGAGCCGGGGGATGGCCTGCCGGATCTTCAGCTGACCGCAGATCAGGGCACCCGTCGAGCGTTCGTGTGCGTCGTTTGAATCTAGCAGCGACAGCGCGATTCCTCGGGTCTTCTTCTTGGCGTATCCCAGCAGCGCCGTCCGCGACCCGCCGCGCGAATCCGGCTTGTCCGCCGTATGCACCCCGCCGCTCTGAAGATCGATGATGAGGGTTTTGCCCCAGTGAAGCCTGACGAACAGCTTCTCCTCCTTCGGACCGAAGAAGATGATCGCGTCCTGATTCCACCAGTAGCTCGACACGGTGCGGTCGATGTGTTCGATATCGTCCCCAAGGCCAAGCGAATCGATGTCGTGGGTCTTGATCAGGTTCCCCGACGGACCGTAGATGACGACGGGCAGTTTCCCGACCCCATGCCACTCATCCATGGTGACCACGTACCGACCTGAATCGGTCACATAGGCGCGTACGGGTATCAGGTCGTTGATCAGCTGCCGCGACCATACCTCCTTGCGATCGCCATCTCTGATCTTGTACAGGATTCCCTTGCAGCGCCGTTCCGCCTTACGCTTTGCGGGCGGTTTCCACCAGTCCTGGTTGGGGATAACCTTGAGGCGGTGCTTTCCGGTCGGGGACGCGTACTCCCTTGTCTCCGGTGCTTCCCACTGATCGGCTCTGACGTCCGACGCACCGAGCAGACACCAAACGCCGGCGCCGACGCCATACGTCGCGAGTGCTCGTGTCGACATGCCTGCCTCCCTCAAGGACTGACGCGTCGCGGCGGGTCCACGTGTCCGAGGAGGGGACCGGGCCCAGATGTTACTCGAACACATCGGCGCGCCTTGGTCAACAGGACGCCGAATCGCTCGGCAGCGCAAGGAACAGGCCCGCGGCCGGGAGGTCGCGGGCCTGTTGATACGCATGACGGTGGTGCACACCGGTCCGACTAGTACGGCGGCGGGGCCGGGGCGCCTCCGTCCTTCTTCTCTTCCTTGATCTCGCTGACGACGGCGTCGGTGGTCAGCAACAACGTGGCGATGCTGGCTGCGTTCTGCAGCGCGATCCGCTCGACCTTCGTCGGCACGAGCACGCCCATCTTGATCAGATCGCCGTACTGGCCGGTCAGGGCGTTGTACCCGAAGTCGACGTCGTCGTTCTCGACCACCTTCTGGCAGACGATAGACCCGTCCAGCCCGGCGTTCTCGGCGATCTGCTTGATCGGCGAGGTCAGGGCCCGGCGGACGATCTCGACGCCCGTCTTCTGGTCGTCGCGCCCGAGCTTCTTGGCCACGGCATTGAGGGCCTTGGTGCAACGCAAGACGGCCACGCCACCGCCGGGCAGGATGCCCTCTTCGACGGCCGCACGGCACGCGTGCAGGGCGTCTTCGACGCGGGCCTTCTTCTCCTTCATCTCCGCCTCGGTGGCCGCACCTACGTTGATCTGCGCGACCCCGCCGGCCAGCTTCGCCAGACGCTCCTCCAGCTTCTCACGATCGTAGTCGCTCGTGGTGATCTCGATCTCGTTCTTGAGCTGCTGGGTCCGGGCACGGATCGCCTCGGTCGTGCCGGCGCCCTCGATGAGGGTCGTGTTGTCTTTGTCGATCGTGACCCGCTTGGCCTGACCCAGGTCGGTGATCTCCAGGCTCTCGAGGTTGATGCCGAGGTCTTCGAAGATGGCCCGGCCGCCGGTCAGGATCGCGATGTCCTCGAGCATGGCCTTCCGACGATCGCCGAACCCCGGCGCCTTGACGGCCGCACACTGCAGCGTACCCCGCAGACGGTTGACCACCAGCGTCGCGAGCGCCTCGCCCTCGACGTCTTCGGCGATGATCAACAGCGGCCGCCCCGCCTTCGCCGTCTTCTCCAGCAACGGGATCAGGTCCTTGATGGCCGAGATCTTCTTCTCGTGGATCAGGATGTACGGCTTGTCCAGCTGGACCTCCATCTCCTCGAGGTTGTTGACGAAGTGCGGGCTGAGGTAGCCCTTGTCAAACTGCATGCCCTCGACCAGCTCGACGTTGGTCTCGAGGGTCTGACCTTCCTCGACGGTGATCACGCCGTCCTTGCCGACCTTGACCATCGCCTCGGCGATGATGTCGCCGATCACTGTGTCCTGGTTGGCCGCGCACATGCCCACCTGAGCGATCTTCTTGGTGCCGGCGGGCGGCGCGGGCACCTCGGTGCTCATGCCGGCAAGTGCGTCGACCACGGCGTCGACGGCAGCGTCGATGCCACGCTTGAGGTCCATCGCATTGGCGCCGGCCGCTACGTTCTTGAGCCCTTCCGAGTAGATCGCCTCCGCGTAGATCGTCGCCGTGGTCGTCCCGTCGCCCGCGACGTTGCTTGTCTTGCTGGCGACCTCCTTGACCATCTGGGCGCCGATGTTCTCGTTGGCGTCCTCCAGCTCGATCTCCTTGGCCACGGTCACGCCGTCCTTGGTGACGGTCGGCGAGCCGAACGACTTCTCCAGCACCACGTTTCGCCCGCACGGGCCGAGCGTGACCTTCACCGCGTCGGTGAGTTTGTTCACGCCCCGCCGAACCGACTCACGGGCGTCCATCTCGAATGCTATGTTCTTTGCTGCCATGTATTCCTGCTCCTTGTGTTTCGCGGATTCTCCTGGCTAATTCGTATCGGTAGTGGCCACGGACCATTCTTCGGGCGTGTACGTCAACAACGTGCTCACAGACAGCAAGTCCGCCTGTTCCAGCTCGCCCTCGGTGAGTGCCTCATCGAGCATCTCACGAATCCTCACGCGACGACGCTCGTAGTCCTTGTCCTCGAACTCGGAGGAGATCACGTGTCCACAAACATGCCCGTTGGGCAACGTCTCCAGATCGGCCTTACCGCGTTTTAGGCGCTGTTCGATCAGACGAGCCAGCTTGTCCTGCAGTCTTTCTGGCATACGGTTCTCCTCGGGCTACGATCCCTTCGGCGGCCTCCAAGACCGACTTCGCGTTGGCCTTGAGCGGATCCCCTTTCACAGGAACTCCGCGGATCCTCCGCAGCCGTCTGGATGCATCCAGCATTCGCCGGAACCTCGATTGACCCGTGTACCTCAGATCATTCCGCCAGACGATCGCCAGTTCGTTCACCGCATCATCGAGCCGAGCTTCGTTTGTCTCCCCGAAGGTGACAATCATCCTGACGCGCTTCAGAAGATCGCGAAGGTCGTGCCCCACTTCCCGCTTGCGAGTCCTGGCCCAGATCAGTGACCGTAGTATCGATTCCGCGGCGCGTCCGGCGAGATAGATGCAGCCCACCCACTCCTCTTGGTAGTAGAGAACCCACGCTTCGCGCAGCCTCAGCAGGGCGCCTTCGCGGTAGCTCTCGGTTCCCAACTCGAACGTGGACTCGCTCTGCATCTGTCGTCTTGCGCCTAACCCACGATCGCGAGGATGTCCTCCTCGCCCATGATCAGGTACTCCTCACCGTCGATCTTGACTTCCGTGCCTCCGTAGCTGGTGAAGAGTACTTCGTCGCCCTTCTTGACCTGCAGCTTGCCTCGCTTGCCCGACTCGAGCAGCTTGCCCTCACCAACGGCCTCGATGATGCCGCGCTTGGGTTTCTCCTTCGCCGTGTCCGGCAGCACGATTCCACCGGCGGTCTTCTCCTCCGCTTCCACCCGCTTGACCAACACTTTGTCGCCGAGTGGCCTGATCTTCAGTTTCGCCATGCCCTTACTCCTTTCGATGGTCAACACCCGAGGGCAGCCCTGCGGTCAACGGACGTCCTGGCCCTGCGACATGCCTTCGCCAGGGGACTTGACTGAGTCCGGCTGCCATCACCCATTCGCTCAGATTACCAACTCGCTCTCGTAGAACCTGCGGAACACCGCCGCGATCAGGTCCCGCAGGATGTCTTGATCCACCGGCGTCGTCAGCACGCTATAGGCCTTGAGCTCCAACGCCTTCCGAAGATAGCGCCCGTCGATTCCCCCCGCCACCAGGACGCAAGGGAGACGCGCGTCAACTGACCGGATCTGCCGCAACAACGCAAGACCGCCGCTGCGCGGCGCCTGCGTGCCTAGGACGGCCAAGCTCAGCGATCCGGCCCGCACCACTTCAAGGGCTTCGTCCCCGCTGTAGGCACGATGAACGGCCAACCCGTTCGGCTCAAGCTTGCCCCGCAGCCAGTCCGCCCACCTGTGCTCTCCGATCCGATCGGCGGAGATCAGCACCTCCGTCGGCCATCCTGGCCTCAGGCGAACGTCTCTGGCCATCATCATCGCGGCACCTATTGGCGCAAACCATCTATGTCCCCCAGCTGATAGGCAAACCTCATGCCATCCGTGACAGCTGCTGGAGCCAGCCCGGCAGGCTTTGCAAAGCTCCGTCCTGTGGTCTGTTATACGCAGGAGGCGTCTGCGATACCGCGGCCGGCCGGGCTGCCTATCTGGCAAGTGGGGATCAGGTCCCCCGGCGACTGCTGCCAGAATGGCAGCCGTTCCAACAGGAGTTTGGGCCCGCCGGACATGTGTTCCACGGACACACGCGCCGCGCAGCCAGCTTCGCCGACCGACTCGCTCCGATGGGATTGGGGTGTCTAGACGGGCGCCCGACCTACTGTCGCCGCCGGGCAGGGACGGTCTCCAGCTCGATGATGGATTGCGTCTTGACGAACGTCATCTCTTCCGGATAGGTGTGAAACGCGTTGACGTGCAACTCGCGCTCGCGCGCCTCGTAGTCAATGAAGGAAAACGGGACAAGATCGCCGTTGGTGGCCCATTCCTCGAACGTCGTCAACATCCCCCGTCGGCGGGCGTGACGCATCAAATCGGCGTGCGAGGCTTGGAAGAGCTGCTTGCTCATCCGCTCGATTTGACTGCTCAGCATGTAGTTCACGCCGTTGTCCCACCGCTCCGCGTGGTCGCGCTCCCCCCGAAACCGGAACTGGTGCGCCAATCCGCGATCGGGCAACAGGTCGCTGTCCGCAGTGGCCACCTCCGTCAGGACGCGTCCTCCTGCATGCAGCGTGACCACGTGGCCCAAGCCGACTACCCAGATCTCCGCCTGGTAAAGTCTTTGCCGAACATGCTTTCGGGCGTGAATCCGGAAGAGCTCCGGATGCAGCGCGCGGCGGTAGATATAGAGATTCAACTGGGTGAGTTGTTGCGGTTCCGTGCCGAGTTCCACAGGGTATAACCTCGCACAGCGGCGGTCGCCTGGCTATCTACTTGTACGCACATTATAGACGCAGGTTCCTGGAAGTTACAAAGGAATAATCCGCAAGACAAAAACAGATTTTCGGTTGGCTCCTCGCCGAGTCGGACGATCCGCGACCGGATCAACCCGTGCGGGGACTCCTGACGACCTCGAACTCGACTTGGCCCTCCCTGGCCTTCGCCGCCAGCTTATCCTCCACGTAGACGCGAAGAATATACTTTCCAGGTGACAAATTTACTGGAAGATCCACGAGCTGGACTAGGAACAGGTCCTCGACCGGACGACGGCTGACGCAGGGCACGTCGTCGTCGGCCGTCTCGTGAACGGTCTGTCCTTGCTTGTTCAGTATTTTAATCTTTTGAGCTAATAAAACCCTGTACTGTTGATCCTCAGTGGGCACGGACGTGAAGTTCTTGATCTCACAGTAGACGATCGTCCGATTCCGGACGCCCGTGGGAAAACGCAGCGGCTTCATCTCCTCGTAGACGCCGAAGCGCTCCACCTTCGTGCAGAACTTGAGCGAGGCGATCTCCAGGTCCGCGTGCCGCATCACGACCTTGCGGAGGGCCTCGACGTGCGGCAGGACCTTCGTCGCGGCGGTCGCGGGATCTCGCGTCTTGCCCGCCGAGGCGGCGATGTTGATCTGCACGAGCTTCTCGATGAACTGCTGGACCTGTGCGTTGGTGCCCGGGATCTCCGCCATCGCGGCGGTCGGTTGGTTGTCCGCGAGGTACAACAGTCGCAGGGCCATCTGCTTGTCGAGGTCGTTCGGATTGGCCTTGACCTCCTTGAGCTTCTGATCGATTGCCTGCTTAATCCCCTGTTGTGCCGACGCGACGGTCCGGGCGGGCCGATTGGGCTGGGCGCCCTTGCTGGGTTTCGCCTTGCCCTTGGACGTCTGTCGAGGCCGGACCGCCACGCGGGGCTGGGCGGGAGGACGCTTTGTCGTCTTCTTGGCTTCCTGGGGGGTGCTCTTGGGCAGGGCGGGGGGGATTTCAGGGGGCTTGGGCACCACGAACTTGCCGCTGGAGGCGTCTTTCGCCTTGTCGGCTGCGGCTGGCGAGGCGTCCGGCTTCACCTTGGGGGACGGTGCTTGAGGCTTTGGTTGGCTGACCTGCTTGGGTCGGGGCGGCGCGGGTGCCTTCTTCGGCTTCGCGGCGGCCTTGGGTGTCTCCGGCTCGGGCTTCGCGCCCTGGGTCGAATCGGGGGGCTTGGGGGCCTTCGCTGCGTCGCCAGCCGTCTTGGGGGCCGAAACCTTGGGCAAGGCCTGGGACGGCGTGGTCTGGCCTTTGGGCGTCTTGGCCGTAGGTCTTGCAGGGGGACGCGCCCATGGCCGAGAAGCCCCTGGCTTGGTTGTCGTTTTGGACGCCTTGGCAGGGGGAGCGCTGGTGCCCGTGGTCTTGGCGGGAGTCATGGCCGTGACCTTACCGGCCTCGAACGAGTCGTCGGCGACGTGGGCGGCCCGTTTCTCCTCGCTGGGGAGGGCGGACGGCGGGACCCGGGGCTTGCCAGCAGGTTTCCGTGCCTCTGCGGAGGGCTTAGAACTCGGGGGGGCGGCCTTGGCTTTGGCCGGGGGGGCGGTGCTGCCCGGGCTCGTCTGGCCCTTCTTCACCCGATCGCGGTATTGTGCGGTTTGGCGGGCGAGGTCCTTCGCCTTGGCGTCCTCGGCGCGGGACGGCTTGGGGGCGCCGGCGCGCCGACTGGCACTTGGCGAGGTTTTGGCCCGCCCCGAGGTCGCAGATCCCTTGGCCGGCGGGCGCTTGACCTGATCGATGGTGGACTCCGTATAGCAGCCGGCCGCCAGGGCCAGCCCGCCAACCACAGCCACACGAATCCATGCGTCGGCTCGTGGCATCCCGTTGCCTCCCAGGCCCGCTTGCCGAGGACCAGCCCCGACGCAAGCGGACGACGTCTCATCTGACCTTTGGCAGAATCCAGGCCTCCGCCTGGCGCTATCGACCGGCACACTGCCGAACGATGAACTTTTCGACGGCAGACTGGACGGTCCCCAGACCGGTCTTGCTGGCCACATCCGCAGCCAACAGTTGGACCAGCATGTCCTGTAGTTGTTCCACCGAGAAGCGGGAAGCCGCCCGCCTCGTGGCAGGGCTGATCCAGCCGGGGCTGCCCTGCTTGCTGGCGATCATCTGGCGGACGGCCCAAGCGATGCCGCCGACGGCACGGTAGGGGGCTTGGCTGTCCGACGCCAGTGTCCGGTGCCACAGTCGGACCGCCGTTGCGGCATCGCCTTCAGCCATGGCATCCGTCATGGCGAAGACCTTCTCCGGGCGGGTCACGCCGACCAGCGCTTCCACGTCGTCTGCGGTGATCCGCTTGCGGTCACCGATGTAGATGTCCAGCTTGGCCAGCTCGGCATCCAGTCTGGCCATGTCTTCACCCACAGATTCAACGAGGGCCCGCGCCGCTTGGGGCTGAAGTTCCTTGCCGTAGGTCTCCCGGGCGCGCGTCGCCAGCCATTTGTCCCGCTCTCGGGGCGGCGGGGCCTTGCATTCGATCAAGCTGCCTACCTTCTGTATCGCCTTGGTCAGCCGCCACTGCCGATTCATCGTCCTGCAAACGAGGACCAGCACGCCGGTGCTGCTCGGAGCGGCGGCGTACCTTTCGAGGGCCTCACGATGCTTGGCGATGAGGGCATCCGCGTCCCGAACGACGACCAACCGGGCGTCTGACAGGAAGGGCAGCGTCCGGACCTCGTCGAGGACCTCAGCAAGCTCTGCCTGCGCGCCGTCGATGTCCGTCCGCGCCATGGGCGACGGGTCTGGGCCCAGCACCTGACGAGCGATCTGGTCGAGGGCCTGCTGACGCAGGAAATCGTCGGGGCCGAAGACGGCGTACACGGGCTTCGTCTGGCAAGCGCGCGCCGCATCGTCCCGAGATTCGTTCGCCGACTGGGTCGCTTTGGGCATCCTATAGCATCCGTCCGTTGTCTGGCGCTCGGGCGCCGCGGCCAGTCTGGCGGCGGCGGAGTTTCCATGAGCTTACCGCGATGGGTGGGCAAGTGGAAGTGGTGCGTACGTGGCCAGGCGCTTCTGCGCCCGTTCAAGCAGATCGCGGTCCTTCGGCGCAACGGCCATCGCCTTGGTCCAGTAGTCCCGCGCGGTGTGGATCTCGCCCATCTTGTGACACACGTCACCGAGGTCGAGCCAGGCCTCTGCCTGGTTCGGGGACAGACTCACCAGCTTGGTCAGATGGACCCGGGCTGATCCGTAGTCGCCCATGCGCACCATCGCGAGGGCGAGCCCATTCAGTGCGCCGTGGTGTTCGGGCGATTGCGCCAGCAGGGATCCGTACATTTTGGCTGCCTCCGTGTACTTGCCCTGCATGACCAGGACGCCGGCCAGGTCCAGCCGAGCGGGCGACAGCGTCGGGTCGGCCCGCAAGGCCTCCTGGAATCGCAACGCCGCGACGGACAGGTCCCCCCGTTGCCCGTGTTGGCCTCGCAGGCGGTAGTAAGTTCCCGCCTTGTACAACCGCAGTGCCCGCGCAATGGCCGCCGCTTCTGCCGGGCTGGGTCGCGAAGTGGGCGAGGCCCTTGCCGGTCCGTTGGCGGGTGGGTCTTCCACGGCGGCGGCGATCGTCGTGGGTCTTCGAGGGACCGTCGACGGGTGAGCTGTCCTCATCTGGTGCGTTTCGGCGGGCTGGCCCGTTGCCTTCGACGCGCTGGGCGATCTGTGTCTGGCGTCGGTTCGACGGATGGCCTGGCGTCTCGAAGCGGCCGACGGCGACCGGTGCGCAGGAGACGGCTCGGGCGTCGGGCGCGATTCTCCGATGTGGGGCGGTTGCGTGGCGTTCGCCGACGGGGCGTCGGGTCCACAATCCTCCACGGCCGCCATCGGCTGGTTTGCCAATGCTTGGGGCACGGCGATCATTTGCGCGGGCCTGAGCTTCTTGGCAGGGGGCCCGAATGACCTGGGCTCCAGCCGGATGGGCTCGCTGAAGCGTTCCACCACATGCCCGCCGCGATCACGGACCACCAGCTTGATCCTGACCGCGCTTGTCAGCTCATCAGGGACACGCCAGTCGTAGCGTCCGGAATTCGGCAGGGATTGGGCGATCGGGGTCCAGAGACGTTGCCCGACGGCCATGTGGTATAGATCGATCGGGCGATCTACCAGGAAGGCGTCGTAGGCCGACCATCTGAGCGGAATGCGGCGCGTGGCCGAAAATGCCTCATCCTTGGCAGCTACCGTCAGTTGTACGACGGGGGGGCTCCAGTCAACGAAGCACCACTGGTGCGGGGCGCTGCCGGGGGTCGGTCGGTCGGACGAGTTGCCGGTACGACTGCTGACGATCACGAACAGGCCATAGAGCCCTTCTCGCGGGGCGACGAACACGACCGGGCTGTATCTCTGGGGTCGATCAGGCCTAAAGAGCTCCCAGCTCTGGGCGCAGTCCCGGGTGTACCACAACTCGACGGATCGAACGGATTCGGGTTCGGCGGCCTCGAAGAGCACTTCGACCGTCCGGGTGCGGATGCGCGGGATGTCTGCGTCATCGGGTGGCTTGACCGCCGTCGCAGCAGCGACCGGGCCCCCGACGCATACCAGCAGCGTGATCGTTGCACAAGTTCTTGTAAGGATGGACGTTGGTGACATCATCGAGATCCGCCCGCGGCCACGCGCGGACCTCTACCCGTGCCAGCGCCACGGGGAGGTGCGGGCCCTATCGGACTTATCGGCCCAAGGTTCCGGGGCCCTACAGCGAAATCACCCCCGGCCCCGACCCCGCGCCCGTCCAGATTCCTGTTTGACTAAGCACTAACTAAATTGCATACTCCTGTTTGGAGCATGTGAATTTGGGGGGGATGGGAAAAATGGCAGTTCTACCGCTTCAAGCTGTATGGGTGTGGATCGTCCTGGGCGTGATCGTGGCGGCGACGGCGTGGTGGAAGACCGTCCGCCCCGGCGCTGGATCGGGCGGGTCCTTCGCGTCTGCAGTGGGCGTGGTGATCATCCTGGTGCTGGCGCTCTACTTCCACAAGGCGGCCTTCGGAGGGGCGGTGTTGCCCTTCTGAGACCTGCCAAGACGCTGGCGAGCCGTGCAGCCTACCGACCTTCGGGCTCCTGGACGATCTTCACGTTGTCCCAGTAGAACAGCCCGGGCGGCCAGTAGGCGTAGGGGATGATCCGGATCCATCTCACCTGCACGGTGGCGACGTTGGACATCCTGACGCCGCGCTGCGGGATGGTGAACGTCTCGGAGTAGTGCTTCCAGCGGTTCTCGAAGTTCCGGCAGGCCAGGTACGTCCGCCAGATCTCGCGGCGTTCGGGTTTCTGCTCGCGAACCGTGGCCGGCACCATGCCATAGCCCTTCACGAAGACCTTGGCGAAGAAGAAGTCGGTGGTCTTGCCCTTGAAGTCGGCCAGCACGCGGTAGCGCATGCCCGGCTTGATCTCGAAGAAGTCGCTGTAGTAGTGGGCCCCGTGTAGTCCGCCGACGCTGTCGTAGGCAGGGGGCGGGGCGAGGATGGGCTCGGGGGCCTGCGAGGCCGGTGCACCTGCCCGCCACTTGTGCCACCATTCGTCGGCCTGGGTCTGGACCATCCGCGTATCCATCTTGAGGACCTTGCCGCGTCCGGCGCCGGTGGGGTCGTCGAGCCAGAAGGTCGTCAGCCCGTCGATCCGCTCCCAGCCAACGGGCTTCTCGCCCGATCCTTCCTCGAACCCCGGGTTCTTGCTCAGCATCGGGCCCAGCACGTCGGGCTCGGGCACGTTGCCGGCCTCGCGGGGCTTCCTGACGGCGTGGCCGGTGAAGGCTTCCACGATCGGACTGACCACGTGGACATGGGCGCGCTCGCCTGTCTCCTGATATGTCTTGTCCATGAGCAGTTGGCTAGGGTCGTCGGTGACGTCGACGGCTTTGATGTGGACGGTCAACGCGTCGCCTTCGCGTTGGATCGCACCCCAGACGGCCACCTGAGCGGCGACCTGGCGCAACCACTTGGCCATCTCCTGCGGCGGTGCGTCGAGCTTGGGACCGACGCCTTCGCCCCAGGCTTCGTCGACCTCGATCCTGCTGAGGACCTTCAGGTCGGTCTTGCCAGCGAGGCGCTGAACCTGCCGGGACAGCTTGAGGGTCAGCCGATCGGTGAAGCGGTCCGCGAGCGTTCGGTCCGGACCGGTGAAGGGCAGGACCATGGTGAGTCGCGGACGCTTCGCTACGGCGGGTTGTTCCGCCTTGGCTGCGCCCGCCGAACTGACGAGCAAGGATAGCACTGCCACACGGATCACGGATCGGCCTCCTTATGGCTTGACCGGTTCTTCGACGACCTTGACGTTGTCCCAGCAGTACACGCCCGGTGGCCAGTAGGCGTAGGGGATGATGCGAATCCACTTGACCTGCATCGTGACGATGTTGGACATCTTCACGCCGCGATCGGGGATGGTGAAGGTTTCGGAGAAGTGCTTCCATCCTCCGGCGGCGCCGCGGCAGGGCATGTAGGTCCGCCAGATCTCGCGTCGCTGAGGCTCGGTTTCGCGGACGGTGGGGGCGACCAGGGCGTATCCCTTCACGAAGACCTTGGGCGCGCCGCCGCCGCCCTGTGTGGCGATCAGGTCGGCCAGGACGCGGTAGCGCATGCCCGGCTTGACCTCGAAAAAGTCGCTGTAGTAGTGCACCCCGTGCAGCCCGGCGACCGCGCTGTAGTAGGGGGGCTTGGCGTAGATGGGTTTGGGCGCCTGGGAGGCGGGAGCGCCGGCTCGCCACTTGCGCCACCATTGGTCGGCCTGGGTCTGTTTCATCCGTGTGTCCATCTTGATGACCTTGCCGCGGCCGCCGCCGGTGGGGTCGTCGATCCAGAAGGAGCACAGCCCGTCGATTCGCTCCCAGCCGACGGGCTTCTCGCCCGACCCCTCCTCGAACCCCGGGTTCTGGCTCAACATCGGGCCGAGCACCTTGGGTTCGGGCACGTCGCCTTGCTCGCGAGGCTTCCGGACGGCGTGGCCGCTGAGCGCCTCGACGATCGGGTTGATCACGCCGACGTGGGCGCGCTCGCCCTTGTCGCGATAGGTCTTGTCCATCCGGAATTGGCTGGGGTCGTCGGTGAGGTCGACGACCTTGACGTGGACCGCCAGCTCATCGCCTTCGCGGCTGACCGTGCCCCAGATACCGACCTGAACGGCCACCTGCCGAAGCCACTGGCCCATCTCCCGCGACGGCATGTCAATCGCGGGGCCGACGCCCTCGCCCCAGGCCTCGGTGGCCTCGAGCTTGCTGAGCACCTTCAAATCCGTCTTGTCGCCGAGCCGATGGGCCTGCCGCGCCAGCTTCAGCGTCAGTCGGTCGGTGAACCGTTCGGCCAGCTCGCGGTCGGCGCCCCGGAACGGCAGGACCATGACCATCCGCTGAGGCGGCGCGGACTGGTCCTGACCGGGGTTGGTTACGGGGGCCGCACCGATGAGTACGGGCAACACGGCGATGCAGATCACGAATCGGTCTCCCGGTCCGTCGGGTAGACGGCGGACGCCCACGATTATACTCCGTCAGGCGCACGTTGTGTCTCGATGCCCGATTGGATACGTTGCCCGGATTCTGCGACACTACGCTGGACGACGGTGGCAAGGGGGAGACGATGATGCGTCGGAGTGTGATCACAGCGGTTCTGGTCGCGGTGACGATCGTGTTATCCGCATTCGGGGAGTCCGTCGTGAAACGGAAGGACTGGCGCCGGAAGCTGACCCACCCCGCTCACGAGTTCGCCCAGATGCCGTTCTGGTTCTGGAACGATGAGCTGAGCGACGCGGAAACGAAGCGCCAGCTCGCGGCGTTCCGCGAGCACGGCGTCTACGGTTGCGTGATCCACGCCCGGATGGGGCTGCCCAGGGACATCCCGTACATGGGCGAGCGCTGGTTGCGACACGTGCGGTTTGCCGTCGAAGAGGCGGCGCGGACGGGGATGTACGTCTGCCTGTACGACGAGGGCATGTACCCGTCGGGGTCGGGCCATGGCGAGGTGGTCAAGTCCAACCCCGCGTTTGCCGCGCAGGGGCTGGCGATGCGCGCGAAGGACGTCACGGGGCCCGTTGAGATCAAGATCCCGACGCCCCGCGAGGGCAAGTACGTTGCGACCGTGATCGCTCGACGGACGGACAAGAAGGGCGTGCTCGGTCTGACCGGTGCTCACCTCCGGGATGGGCCCGGCGGGACGGTCAAGCTGTCCGCGGGCAAATGGCGTGTGATGACGTTCGTCTGCGTACCGTCGGGCGGGCACATTCGGGGCGTTCATTTCGGGGAGGACGACGGGCAGCCCGGCGCGCCGCCCGCGGCAGATCTGCTCAGCTTCGATGCGATGAAGGCGTTCATCCGCTTCTGCTACGAGCCTTACTACAGGACGCTCAAGGGTCATTTCGGCAAGACGGTCTTTGCGATGTTCACCGACGAGCCGAGCCTGCTGGGTCGGGGGGCGCGTCGCGGGCTGGAAGCCTGGACGGATGGGCTGGCTGAGGACTTCGAGAAGCGACGAGGCTACAAGCTCCTGCCTTTCCTGCCGGCGCTATTCTGCGACGTGGGTGCCAAGACGCGGCAGATCCGCGACGATTTCGATCTGACCGTGGCCGAGCGACTGGACGAGACCTACTATCAGCAGCTGTCGCGATGGTGCGCCAAACACAACATCGCCCTGACAGGTCACCCCGCGCACAGCGACGAGATCCGTCCATTGCGGCTGTTTCAGGTCCCGGGCCAGGACATGGTCTGGCGTTGGCTCGTCCCCAATCACAAGTCGGCCCTGGAGGGTGCGCACAGCACGGTGGGCAAGTGTTCGAGCAGCGTCGCGCGGCACGACCGGCGCCGTCGGAACTCCAATGAGATCTACGGCGCGTACGGTTGGCACCTGACGATGGACGAGATGAAGTGGCTGGCCGACTGGCTGATCGTCCGCGGGGTCAACCTGCTGTATCCGCACGCGTTCTACTACTCGATGCGCGGCAAGCGGGCGCTCGAACGCCCGCCCGACCTGGGGATGCACAACGCGTGGTGGCCGCATTACCGTCTCTTCGCCGACTACACGAGCCGGTTGTGCGGCCTGATGACCGATGGCCGGCAGGTCTGCGAGGTGGCGGTGCTCAGCGTCAACAACCGGTTGCCGTGGCGGGCGGCGAAGTGGTTGTTCCAGAACCAGGTGGACTTCAACTACCTGGAGGACTGGCGTCTATGCGAGCAGGCCGAGATCGACGCCGGCAAGATCAAGATCGGCGAGATGGCGTACACGACGCTGATCGTCGATCACGACCGGCCGTTGACCGGCGCGGTGGCCGAGCGCGTGAAGGCGTTCAAGGCGGCCGGCGGTCGCGTCCACACCTGCCGGGGCGAGCCCTCGGCGAAGCTCGTCGCAGGTCTGGATCGCGATGTAACGGTCCGTTCGCCGTCGCCTGATCTGCGGTACGCCCATGTCGTCAAGGACAAGGTGCACTTCTATCTGTTCGTCAATGAGGGCGAGAAGCTGATCAGCACCGGTGTGACCTGTCGCGTTGCGGGAAGCGCTGAGTGGTTCGACCCTTGGACCGGTGAATTCCGGACCGCATACCGCGGCAACGTGACGGGAATGGGCAAGACCGGCACCCGGGCATGGGTGGCTCTGCAACGAAGGGAGAGTGCCGTGCTGTGCATCGATCCCGCCAGACGCCAGGAGGTCGGGGGTCACCCAGCAGGCGCTCAGGTGTTGTCGCCCGTTCTACTGGAAGGGCGTTGGCGTGTCGTCGGCCCTGACGGCAAGACCCGCGCGAATGGGCTTGGCGATTGGCGGAAGGTCGCGGGCCTCGAGAAGTTCGCAGGGACGCTTCGGTATCGCACGACCTTCACCATCATGAAAGCGACCGGGTACAGGAGCGGCGGAGAGCTGGACATCGGCCAGGTCGGGGATTGGGCTGTCGTGAAGCTCAACGGCAACGACCTGGGCCCACGCTTCTGGGCGCCGTTCGTCTGGAACGTGGGCAAGGCGCTGAAGGACGGGCAAAACGAGCTCGTCGTCGAGGTGACCAACTCATTCGCGAACAGGTACGCCCCCAACAAGGGGAGACGATCGGGGCTCATGGGGCCCGTCAGATTGAGGCAGTGGAATGGCTCGGCGTCTGCCAAAGAACGTCAACAGCAGGGAGCCACGAGACAGCAACGGGTTCGGTCCGGTCAGCAGAAAGCGCGATAGCGCATCAGGTTGCCGGCTCGACCTGCCCTACCGAAAGGTATCCATATGAAGGCACAACAGATCACCATTCCCCAAGTCGGCAAGGCAGAGCTTCGCGAGATCGACGTGGCGGATCCCGGGCCGGATGAGGTTCAGGTCCAGTGCGTCATCAACGGGATCTGCATGTACGAGGTCTCGATGTTCGCCGGCGTCGAGCCGCTGCTTCCGGCGGGATCGTCCTACGGCCATGAGGGCATCGGGCGGATCACGAAGCTTGGCGGCAACGTCAAGGGCCTGCGCGAGGGCGATTGGGTCCTCTGCGGCCCTTGGGTGTCGGTTCAGAACGTGCCGGCCGCGGGCGTGGCGACATTCTCGAAGCCGCCCGACGATCCGACGCTTGCACTTGCCGAGCCGGCCTGGTGCGTGGTGATCGCCGCCCCGCACTATGAGATCTCCCCTGGCGACCGCGTGCTGCTCATGGGTGCGGGGTACATGGGGTTGCTCAACGTCCAGATGCTCGCACACTATCCGCTGGCCGACCTCGTCGTCACGGATGTCAAGCAGGCCAACTTGGACCTCGCCCGCGAATTCGGCGCGACCGAGATCATCCGCGCCGACACCGACGAGGGTCGCACGCGACTCGAGGAACTCAAGGCGGATCCCTTCGACTGCGTGATCGAGGCGGCGGGGGTGGACGAGACGCTACAGGCGGCCGCCGATCTGACACGTGTGGGCGGGCGGCTCGCGTTGTTCGCGTGGCATCACCAACCACGGACACTGAACATGACGCCATGGCATCTGCGAGGCCTGAAGGTCCTCGGTACCGCGCCCGGCATCGGCACGGACAGCGCCCTGGATCACGCCCGACGCGCCATCCGCCTGCTCGAGAACGGAACGTTCGATCAGACCAAGCTAGTCACACACCGCTTCCGGGCCGCGGATGCCCAAGAGGGCATGGAGGTCAGCACGGCGCGCGAGGGGGGCTACATCAAAGGCGTGTTCCTGTTCGAGGATTGAGGTCGGGACCACCGGGCGTCGTGGGGTCGGGTTGTCGCTCTACCTCTTGCCTGGGCGTCGAGTGCGTCTCCTTCGCCCATCGAGCGGCTCGACCTTGATGATGTGCCGCAGGCCGTAGTGCACCACGTAATCCGCCACGTCGTCGGGTTCGCCGACGCCAACCGCGACCATGGACCGCGTTGCGATGGCCATATCGGGGTGCCTGATATCCACGGTGTCCCCGCCCGTGGTGTGCAGGCGGATTGGCTCGAAGGGCTGCTTCTTGAGCAGCCTGCGCAGCTCATCGGGATTCACCAAGCACCTCCCGCTTCCATTGAACCCAGCTTCGGCCGGGGGATCAAGCGTACCTGCCCTCACGGATCGGCCGCCAACCCGGTCTGCCCGGTATCGTCGGTCTGTTAGACGGCCAGAATCATCAAGGGTTTCTGGTTGACAGATTGCGTGGAATGTACGACAGTGATGGTTCATGTCGCAAAGTGATGTCGCGCGGGCCGCGGTCAGCAATGTCGGGCCCCAGGGCGCGACGTATCTGGATTTCCCTAGGATCACGGGGGTGAGGCACGTTCCGGCCCTCACTTGGCGTCCATGCTTCGTGAGGCCGCAGAGCCGCAGACTCAAGAGGAGACAAGGGATGAACCAACGGACCCATTCGTGGATCGCCGTACGGGCGATCGCCCTCTTGGCGGATGAAGGTAAGGAGAAGAACCTGGTCAAGCTCCTGAAACCCCATGCGCGAAAGGCCACGGTCGGCGCGTGGATCCCGGACCAGGTCGACGCGAAGCGCGGGGGCGCCGGATCGGCCACCGACAACCACGTGTTGAAAATGGAGCTCTACGACGGCGACGACGAGGAGCGGTTCATCACACCGAAACAGGAGTTGTTGAAGCGTATCGGGACGGCTCGCAGGACCGCGTCGTTCCTCGAGGAGGACGAGTCCCTGGATGATTCCTGGTGGTCCACGCCCTATAGGGGCGACGTCCCCAAGCCCGGTCAGCATCTGCCCAACCGTGCCATGGCCCTCACCACGATGATGAAGGACCTGCTGCTGATGGGCGACCCGGTGGTCGACCGTCTGGTTCCCGGACGGATACGCTTCGCGCAGTACATGGACCTCGAGATGCGCACGACGGCAGAGGCGGCGTCCATGTACTTCTTCATGTTGAGCCACTTCGTCGCTGACGCGTGCATGCCCTGCCACTGCGACGGACGGAAGCTCGCGGCATACGACGAGGGACTGCACAAGCAACTCGAGGGGCACTGGTCGAAGAAGGTGGGGACGGGGTTCGAGAAGAAGAAGCTCCTGCCGCCTGACCTGGAACTGACCGAATCGGAGGCCCGCGCGGACGCCAATCGGGTCCTTCAGCAAGCCCGAGACGTCGACGACAAGTTCGGCTTGGAGTTTCGCAAACCGGTGCCCGGCCTGCGGCCCAAACAGGATGTCTGGCTAGAGCTGATCAACGTCTGCCGGGCGTCTTTCGCGGTTGCGAGCATCATCGCCCCGCCTGAACTGTACCCGTACGTCGACCCAGATGCTCGGGCCCCGTTCGATACGGTCCTGGGTCAAGGGAAAGAACAACTCAGAGACGAGGTGGACAAGATCGTGATGCATGATGCCGTGCTGAACACCGCGATCGTCTGGAAGCATCTCTGGAAGAAGGTCTCGAAGCTGGATGCCTGATCCGGGGATCGAAGGCCAGTTCGGGGGCGTTGAAGGCACCACACACCGACTCGACGGCGCGAGACGGACTGCCTGAAAGCGACACTCGATTGGCTGGACCTGCCTCCTGCCGGAGCGTCGAGCACCGTTCATGGGCTCGTTGAACGGCTCGACCTTGATGATGTGCCGCAGGCTGTAGTGCGCGACGCTGTCCGTCACGTCGACGGGTCCGCCGACGGCGATTCATCTGCGCTCGTCGTCCAGAGGGGTGATACCTAGCAGCCAAACGATACCGTCCGCCCCGTGTCGCTGGCTTCGTAGAGGGCCAGGAGCGTGGCGAGGGTGTCTCGGGCGTGGCGGGCGTCGACCATGGGGTCGGCGCCGGTCTCGATGCAGTCCAGGTAGTGCTCGATGCACACGCGGATGCTGTAGGGATGGGGGTGCTCAGCGTGAGGCCAATCGTGGCGCTCGGTGATCTGGCCGTCGCGCCAGATCCTGAGGGGCTCGATGGTGTCGTCGGAGATCTCGGCCGATGCGTCGGTGCAGTAGAGGTAGCGTCGTTCGCTCCAGGGAATGTTCGTTTCGGAGTAGGAGACGATGACGGTGGCCAGCACGCCGTTGGGGAAGTCCAACGTGGCGACGGTGTTGTCGTCCATCTTGTTGGCCGGCTCGACGATCAGGCGGCGGGCGTGGGCGCTGACGCGCTCCGGCCGGCCGAAGAGGTCGAGCAGCATGTAGACCGCGTGGTAGCCCGTGTCGATCATCGCGCCGCCGCCGGCACGTTCCTTCGTTCCCTTCCAGCTATCGGGGTCGTTCATCCTAGGCAGCTCGCTGCCGGTGATGTGGAAGACGGCGAGGAAGGGCCGGCCCATCTGGCCCGACCGCAGCAGCTCGCGGGCGCGGAGGTAGTAGGGGGCGAAGACGAGGTTCATGATGACGAAGAGTCGCCGCCCGGCCCGCTTGGCCTCGGCGATCATGTTGTCGGCCTGATCGACGGTCAGGGCGATGGGCTTCTCGGTGATGACGTGCTTTCCGGCCTGCAGGGCCTCGACGGCGACGGGCTCATGCAGGTCATGCGGCAGACAGATGCTGACGACCTCGACTTCGCCGTCGTCGAGGATCGCCCGGTGGTCGGTCACCGCCTGGGCGTTGGGCGTGGCTTGGAGCTCGGCCCGGGCCGGGAAGTCGGGGGCCAGGTCGGCCAGGACGATGCCTTCGACGTCCTCGATGGTTCGATACGCCTGGATGTGACGGACCGCGATCACGCCGCCGCCGATGATGCCGACCTTCACGAGTCACCTCTCATTTCGCCCGGAGCGTTCCGGTGATGATGTGGGTCCAGTTGGCCTTCTCGGCGAGCACGGTGGGATCGTATTCAACGCCGAGGGACGTCAGCTTGTGGCGTGCAAGGATCGCGTCGGCCTCGCTGCGCGGGACGACGGCGTCTGGGTGTCGCGTCGACAGGATGCGGGCCACCGCGTCGGCGAGGGCCTTGCCCGTCTTGGCGCGGTCCGCGCCGCGGACGACCGTGAACGGCAACACCGCCACCTTCGCGTTCGGCCAGTCGATGGTGGCCTCGCACCGCTTGGCGATCGACATGGCCATGTCCTGAACGTCGTTCAGCGACGCCCACTGCGAACTGGATCGGTCGACCATCTTGCCGGACTTCAGGTCCAGCGTCCTGGCCCGTGCGGCAATCTGCCCGCGACCGCGTCGCTCGGGCGGCACGACCGGCTCATGCCGACCGGCGAGGACGTCGTCAACGATCTTCTGGATCTTGACGAAGGGGACGTCGCCGATCAGCTCGGCGGCCAGGTGACCGTCGCGATCGAACACGAGCACGGCCGGGATGCTGCCGTTCCATTCGTAGGCCAGTCGGGCCACCACCTCGCCCCGCGTTGCGGCCGGGACGACCACGCACGGATAGCTGCATCGCAGCGTTCGCAGGAACGGCGCGATCTCTGCTGCCCACTGTCCGGGATCGTCAAACGCGACGCCGAGGCATTGCAGGCCGCTGATACGGTGCTTGGCGTGCAGGTCGATCAGCCCGCCGAATCGGTCGCGGCTGGCGTCATTGCTGACTGACCAGACGTCGACCAGCACGACGCGGGCCTGACGCTGATAGCCGGCTAACAGGTTCTCCAGGACATCGGCGGTCACGGTCGGAGGTTCGTCGGGATAGACGAAGCCGATGGGCCTGCTCGGCACGGACCACGTGCTCGATGGGCTGGAGCCGCTTGACGTATAGCATCCCGCCGTCGTACAGGCTGCCACCAGGATTCCCTGGATACCGAGAAGAAGTTGACGGTGGTTCCTCACAGTCTCACCATCCTTGGTCCCGCCCGAGCTGTTCCGCTTCGATCGATCAACGGACGACTGATTGCGTATCATCACATCGCCGGGCCGCGCGGTCAACGTCAGCAGGCGACCGCGCTCTCACGGTCTGCGTCTTGCCATGGCAAGCACGCCGAGCATGACAAGCGTAGCTGGCAACATGGGAGCCGCTGCCTGGCCGCACTTGAAGACGGCCGTCACCTCGCGGTCGGCGTTCATGACGATCGTGATGGACGCGTTGGCGTCGATCGCCGCGTAGTTTGCGTCGCCAGGGAAGTTGGGGTCGTAGATCTTCCAGTGTGTGAACGATTTGTTGGGGTTGGCTGAGGCCGTGAGTGTTACCGTGCTGTTCGGCTCGTACTCGGCCAGGTTCGGATCGACGTCGACGTGCCCCCAGCCGCCGTTGACGGTGTTGAGTGTCAGTGAGTGAGTCTGAATGGCGGCACCGAAGTCGAACGCGACGAACTCGCGATTGGCCGCCCGATCCAAGCCTTCGGCATAGGCGACCCACAGCTTGAGGGCCTCGCCGTCATAGACGACGTCCATCAGATTGGCGCCGAGCGACAAGCGTCGGGCCACCTCGATCGCGTTGTTCGGCTCGAGCGGTCCGATGTAGTTGGGGCTGCTCGGCTCGAGCAGGTCGAGCATCTTGTTGGTGTTGTTGGGCAGGTACGTCAGGTCCACGACCGCCGGCAGGTCATCGTCGCAGCCGCTGAAGCCGTCGGGGGTGTTCGGGTCGTTGGGGTCCCACAGCCATTTCGTGTTGGGATCGGAGGCGTGGTGGATCGTGACCGCCGTGTTGGTGCCCCAGTAATGACCTTGGGCCCTGCTGGTGATGACGGACCTGGCGTCGCGGATGGCGCCGTCGCCTACGCCGTACGAGTAGTTCGTCGTCCGTGGGCCGGTCTCGATGATGTCGATGGCCTTGGCCAGGGCGGTGTCGTTCGGGTCGTTGGGGTCGGCCTGGGCTTCGGCCAGGACCTTTTTCATCAGCATCGCCATGGGGATGCCTTCATAGACCCCGAACGTGCTCGGGTTCGAGTGGCTGACGCCGGGCGTGTGGAGGCCGACCTCGGACATCGCGATCCCCTCGGCATTGATCCCCGCAAGCGAGCCGATCACACCGGCGAACCCGACGTTGCAGTAGGCCGGTCCGTCGTCGGGCTTGTAGACCGTGATCACGGGATTGTCCTGGCCGCCGGTGCCCAGCTCGGTGTCGAGCACGCGGAGCTGGATCAGTCGGCCGTCGTGCGTGGCCGAGCCGACCGCGCAGATGGAGGTGCACTCCAGTCCGATCATCTCGACGAAACAGACCAGGCGGCGCATCTCGGTTAGCGTGAGGGCGGGCGTCACAGGTGGGTCGGCCTCGGCGGCACCGTCCACGATGCCCTGCAGCTCATCGTGGAACGCCTGCGCAATGTGCGGCGACATCCGGGGCCAGAGCTGACCGTCCAGCAGGTACGCCATCTCGGGCTCCGACATGCCCGACCACGTGAAGACCTTGTCGATGTTGTCGCGGGTCTCTGTTCCTAGCAGGTTGCCATACCACCACCCCATCTGGTACGGCGTGCCTGTGACCTTGACCGCCGTGATGTCGTCGTTGGGGTTCGACGCCTCGACGGTCCATTTGGCCCCGCTGCCGCCCGGCGGGTCGGCGAATGCCGACGTGCCACACAGACACATCAGGCCCCCCACGATGCCACACGCCGCCTGCCGATTCTGCAAAGACATGCGATGGTCCTCCTGGTTTGCGAACGTTCAGCCGGTCGGTGAATCCGTCTTGGCTCTCTAAAGCCCGTTCTACTGTAGTCTACCACAGGACCGACGCAATCCCGCGGGTTGGGTGAAGGTCGAGGTGAAGGGCGTTTCGGGCCGATCGTTGGAGGACTGCACGCCCATCGTCGGGGATCGGCCTTGAACGCGCGTCACGTGGCAAGGCGGTAACGATCTGGGCGTGCAGCTGGATCGGCCGATCACGCTGAGGTTCGAGTTGTATCAGGCCAAGCTCTTCGGTCTGGAATTCGAGTAGCCGATCGGCGGCTCGATCTCTACCGGCGCCTGCCGACCCAGACCGCCAGCACCAGCGCGCACAGCACCATCGGGAGAAACGGACCCATGCCGCTCCCGCAAGCGTAGACTGCCGTCACCTTCCGGTCGTCCATCATCAGGATGGTGATGACGGTGTTCGCGTCGTAGGTGGCGTAGTTGCCGTCGCCGGGGTAGTTCGGGTCGTAGAGGATCCAGTGCGTGAATTCCTTGCCGCCCTCAGGAATGGCGGTCAGCACGATCTCGGCTCCGGCTTGATACTCGTACCCGGGGAGATAGGGCTCGACGAAGGTGAGCCCCCACATTCCATTGATCTCTTTCAGTTGAAGCGTGTATACGGGCCATTCGAAGACGGCTGTGATCTCCTTGTCGCCGTGCATTAGGATCGTCAGGGGGTTGTCTGTGCTGGACCCGCCGGGGACATCGCCCTGCCATTCGACGAAGTTGCGGTAGTCGTTAGGTTCGGCCTCCAGCGTTACGTTCATGCCATCGGCGTAGTATGGCAGATTCGGATCCAGGTCGACCGTGCCCCATCCCGGCTCTGCGATCGTGACGGCCAGGCTGTGGTCGCGGACGAAGACGGCCGTGATCTCCTTGTCGCTGTCCATCGCGATCGTCAGCGGGTTCTCCGTGCTTGTCCCGCCGGGCACGTCCCCTTGCCACTCGACGAAGTTGCCGTATTCATGCGGGGTGGCCTCGAGCGTTACGTTCGTCCCAACGGTGTAGTATTCGCGATCCGGCATCACCTCCACGGTGCCCCATGGGGAATCGGCGACCGTGAGGTCCAAGGTGTAGGCCGGTCCGAAGACGGCCATAATCATCTTGTCGCCGTCCATCGTGACCGTCAGGGGATTGTCGAATTCGTGACCCGTCGGGACGTCCCAGTGCCAACGCTGAAAGGCCCACCCGGGCTCCGGTGCGGCCGTGAGCACGACGGGGGCGTTCTCGTCGTAGTGCAGCCGGTTGGGGCTCACGTCAACCTGACCCAAGGCGGAGTCGTACACCGCGACCTGCAGCAGATACTGCGCCGGGTAGTGGAGGATCGCCCCTTCGTTGCCAACGGCGTAGACGTCGTTCGGCCCGCTCCCCCAGACAGCGTTGACCCAATGGCCGGACTCCGTGGGCACGTGAAACCACAGCGTGCCATCGTAGTTGTAGAGATCCGCTGAGTACCTGGCGGCAACGTAGACGTCATTCGGTCCACTCCCCCAGACGTAGCTGGGTAGCGGCGCCCAAAGCATGCTTGAATGGGTCCATGACGTGCCGTCGTAGTGGCTGAGCAGATCGCCGTAGCTAGGCGACCATCCTACGGCCCATACGTCATTGGGTGCGCTTCCCCATATAGCGCTGTAGTGCGGAAGCCACGCTTCGGACGTCTTGCCGCCCGTGACTGCCTCGGTCCATGTCGAACCGTCATAGTGGTATACGACTGCATACCACCAGTCTTGGTGAGGAAATGAGTTGTCTTCGAAGAACGTGCCTCCGACATAGACGTCATTGGGCCCCGATCCCCACACGCACTGAAGGGTGGCGTCGCCGTTGATGACTTGCGAGGACCAGCTTGATCCATCGTAGAACTGAAGGAAACGACTGCCATCCACGGCAAAGCCGTCGCTCGAGCCGCTGTACCAGATGTCCAAAAGCCCGATAGCGGTGGGCGTGTTCGTCACGGACCAACTGGAACCGTCGTAGGACAGGACCTTGCCGCCGTCACATCCTACGAGGACGTCGTTGGGGCCGAGCCCCCATATCGATAGGCAGTTCTCCGTGAACCCAGTGGCCATCTTCGACCAGAAGCTGCCGTCATACCGGAGGATGGTCCCGCTCTCGCCCACGGCAAAGACGTCGTTGGGGCCGCTCCCCCAGACATCCTCGAGATTGGCGTAGGTCAGCTCACTGCTGATGCGCGTCCACGCAGAGCCGTCGTAGTGCTGGATCTCGGTCCATTCGCCGACCGCGAACACGTCGTCTGCGCTACTGCCCCAGACCCCGTAGAGCTTGCGGGTGGTCACATCTGGGGTCTCCGTCCAGTCGACTCCGTCGAAGTGCATGATGGTGCCGGCGTCGCCAACGGCGAAGACGTCCCCCGGTCCGCTGCCCCATATGTCTCGCAACCCCTCTTGACCGCCATACACGCCGGACCACTCGGTCCCATCGAAGTGAAGCACATGTCCAATGGTGTCACCGTAACGGGTAGTCGCGAAGACGTTGTTGGCACCGCTGCCCCAAACGGCCGTCACGTCGTCCGTTGTCCCGCTCGCCATCGCCGTCCACACCGATCCGTCGTAGTGCAATACGGTGCCATCTGGCCCCACTGCGTAGACGTCGTCTGGCGCGGTGCCCCAGACACCGTGAAGCATGTAGTCGACGGCAATGCTCGACCAACTCGTCCCGTCGTAGTGTAGGATGACACGATCGCCCACGGCGAACGCATCGGAGGGGCTGCTGCCCCAAACGTCGTAGAGGTTCTGAGTGGTCCCGCTCGCCATGGGTGACCAACTCAACGCCCCGTCGTAGTGGAGAATGGTTCCGGCCTCGCCCACCACCAGAATATTGCTCAGCCCCGTGCCCCAGACTGACCGGAGCGCGTCACTGGTCCCGCTGGGCATCGCATACCAGCATGTGCCGTTGAAGCGAAGGATGGTCCCTGCGCCGCCCACGATGAACACGTCGTTGGGACCGGTGCCCCAAGCGCTGTGGAGTGTGCATGTCTGTGGCAGAGGGTTGTTCAGGCTCCAATCGCTGCCGAGCGTTGGATCCCCCGCAGCGCACGATAGGATGAATCCGAGCAGCCAACATGACCGGCACAGATTCACGGTTGACGTCCGTTTTCCCCAGCCAAACAACACAGGCGCCAAACCGAGACCTATTCGCGGTGTCATCGGCACACCTCCAGCCCCGTGGCATGTTGAATCGAAGTGTTCTGTAGTCTCCCTCACGGCGGCGGGTTGGCATGCGCCCTCCGGGGAGATTCGCCGCCTGGGTGATCATCGAGTATGATTGTAACAGCCAATATGAAACTTGGGAAGGGGAAAACCCACCCAAACGCCACGATCATCCCCTAGCGTCTGTGCCCCGCCACCAGGTTGCATGCTCCCCCCCCGGGAAGGACGTGTTGTGAAATGTAAACCATTGTGCCAACACGTATTCTGTTCGACGGTCCGCCTCGAATCTGACGCGGGTCACGGGCCAGGATGTCTCTAGCGTGCCGGCCCCAGGGGCAGCAGCTCGAGGCCGTCGCGCTGGGCGTTTGCCCTGAAACGCACGACGTAGATGCGGTTCGGGGCGGCGCCCGATGAGCAGTAGGAGACGATGATCGAGTCGTCCGGAAGCTTTATGCCGCCGGGATAGCCGTAACAGGACGTGTCCAACGGGATGGCGCCGGTCCAAGACCTACCCCCGTTCTTGCCGAGGAACACCCGCAGGCCGCTGCGCGTCGCGACGCAGACGACCGTGCCGTCTTTGAGGACGAACAGCCGCGGCGCCTTGAACCTGCCGCGACCGGGCACGAGGCCCGACTGGGTCCAGGTCACGCCGTCGTCTTTGGACCGGAACAGACAGGCGTCCGGCCGGCAGACCATGAGGAGCTCCCCGCTCTTGAGTTTGGCGATGGCGGGTTCATCGACCGATTTGCCCTTGCGGGATATCTTCGAGACGGTCCGCCAGGTCTTGCCGCTGTCGTCGGACCGGTGAATGACGCCGATCTGTAGTGCTGTCACCGAGTCCACGCAGTACGTCGGCCAGAGCACGCCGCCATCGGGCAGCTGAATCGGCTGGGCGTGGCTCCGCTCGTAGAACCTGCCCGGGCTCTCGAGCCAGATCGGCTTGCCCCAGGTCTTGCCGTCGTCGGTCGAGCGGATCACGCATTGCTGTGTGTTGAGCCCGTTGATGTCCTTCTTGAACTCCGGCGGCGCCTCCGGGAACCCGTACCAGGAGGCCTGGACGTTGACGAAGCACAGAAGCGTACCGTCCTTGCATCGCAGCAGGCCGTACGCGCCGTCGTCGAGGGGCAGATCGACGATCGTCTGCGGCTTGCCCCAGGTCTTGCCGTTGTCGGAAGACCGCGTCGCCATGGAGCGCCCTCCCGTGGGCGCGGCAAAGTCCAGCGGCCAACCGCCGGCCAGCCAGTTCTTGCGCGTCTTGGCCTCAATCAGCCGGGGCTGGGCGAATGAGACGTGGTAGTAGCCGGCGGTATGCACGAGCATCAGCTCGCCGCTGGCGAGTCGCTGGATGTTGCCCGCCCACGAGAACTTGCCAAGCCCCGGGAACGGATCGGGGCGGTTCACGTCGTGTCCGGTCACCGCGACGCGGGCGGCCTTGATCGCCAGTGGTTCCGACGCGTCGGCGGTAGGGGGGGTAAGGCATAGCGTCGCTGCCAAGAGGAGTCCAGCCGACTGCTCCCTGCGTCGGGAGCCGGCCGGATTGGGGTGGGATGCGTAGGGGTCACCAATCATCGAAACCGGCTCCTTCTTTGGCCCCGGGATCCTGGCATGCCACTGTCAGGCGCTTCCCGTCCTTCGCATGATCATAGTGAGACGGTCCTGAGTGGCCAAGGTACGAGATCGCATGCCTCCCCAAGGGCAAGCACTCCGGCCGTTGCGACTTTGAGGCGTCGCCCGGCTGCTTGTCGGCGTACTCGGGCGGCTTTCATCGGAGCTTGATTGCCCCGGTGCGTTTCTTAGAATCGCCGTCGGGAACAGGTAACTTCTTGCGTTGGGAGCCTGGCTGATGCGACGGAGAGCACACCGTGACGACGGGCGGTTGCGCCCGACGTGCGCAGCCCTTGCATGCGGTGCGGTCCTCTTGAGTATGGGAGTGCGGGTGGGCAGCGGGAGCGACAAGATGAGTGGGTCGACGTGGATCGACGAGGTCCTCACCGTTCCGTCGCCGGCGCCGAAGCTGCCCCGCGCGCCGTTGCTTCACGTGGTCCGCCAAGACTACGAGCCGCTCGCCCGGCGGTCCTCGTGCATCGACCTTCCCATGGTCATCGGTGAGCGTCGGTTCGAGCGCGGTCTGGGATCGCACTCTGCGAGCCGGATCCTCGTGCACAGTCCCGAGCCGATCAAGCGATTCTCGGCCTGGGTAGGGGTCGATCACAACGAGCGGACTGCAGGGGGGCGCGGGTCGGTCGTCTTCTCGGTCCGGACAGACAAGGAACTGTTTCGCTCGCCCGTCATGCGGGGGGGGCAGCAGGCCGTTCGGGTCGACGTCGACGTAAAGGGCGCCCGGTTGATCGAGCTGCGCGTCGACGACGCGGGAGACGGTGCCGGGTGCGATCACGCCGATTGGGCGGATGCTGCCATCACGATGCGCAGCGGCAAGACAGTATGGTTGGACGAGATCAAGGAGGGCGTCATGCCGCTTCCAAGATCTCGATTCCCCTTCTCGTTCGTCTACATGGGCCGGCCGAGCGATGAGCTGCTGCCCGGTTGGCGGTGCGAACGGCGCTCGAAGAACCTGGAAGGCGGCAAGACGGAGACCAAGACATGCTGGACGCATCCTGCGTCCGGGTTGCGGGTCGAGTGGGTCGTGGTCCGATTCGACGACTTCCCCGCTTTCGAATCGACGCTTTCCTTCGAGAACGACGGCCAGGCTGACACGCCGATCATCGAGCAGATCCAGTCGCTGGATCTGACGTTCGACCGCCCGTTGGCATCCCAGCAGCCCTACCTTCTGCACAGGACCAACGGCGCGCCGTCGAATCCCACTGATTTCGAGGCCAGCACCGTCGTCGTCGACGAGACGCACTCGGCGTTACTGAGCGGAGGCGGCGGACGTTCGTCCAACAAGGACTTCCCTTTCTTCAAGATCGAGACGGGCATCGGCTCGATCATCATCGCGGTCGGTTGGTCCGGACAGTGGGCGGCCCGGTTGAGCTGCCCGGATTCCAGAGGGCTGCACGTGACCGCCGGGCTCGAGCGGACGCATTTCCTGCTGCACCCCGGCGAGCGGGTCCGGATGCCACGGATGCTGGTCTTTCACTGGAAGGGCGATACGCTGGAAAGCAACGCCCGGTTTCGACAGCTCATCTACGGACACTACGTCGCCCCCCGAAACGGTCGCAAGCCCTTGCCGACGCTCTACTGCAACACCTGCTTCACGCGCGGCGGGGGGTGGCTGAACGAGTGCAACGCCGAGAACCAGATCTCACTCATCAACGCCTACGCGCCGCTCGGGCTCGAGGCGCTGCTCACCGACGCGGGTTGGTTCGAGGGCGGCTGGCCCAACGGTGCGGGCAATTGGACGCCCCGCAAGGACGCCTACCCCGACGGCATGGGCCCCGTCGCTGCGTCCGCCAGGGGCAGGGGGATGATCTACGGGCTCTGGTTCGAGCCGGAACGCGTCGTGGCGGGAAGTTGGCTGCACACCCATCACCCCGAGTGGCTTCTGTCCAGCGGCGATGGACCTCAACGCACTTACCTCTTGAACTTCGGCCTGCCCGAGGTCCGCGACTACTTCTTCAACATCGTCAAGGGGTTCATGCAGTTGCCCGGTTTTCGGGTGTACCGCCAGGACTTCAACATGGGCCCGCTGCCGTATTGGCGCCACAACGATGCGCCCGATCGGCAGGGCATCATGGAGATCCGCTACATCGAGGGACTGTATGCCTACTGGGACCGCATCGCCGCGGCTTGGCCGGACAGCCTGCGGATCGAGTGCGCCAGCGGCGGGCGGCGGATCGATCTCGAGACCGTCCGACGGATGCACGTCCATCAGAAGAGCGACTACTGGTTCGACAACGAGGTAGACCAGGCGAGCATCTGGGGGCTGAGCCAGTACCTCCCCAACAACGTTTTCATGGCGCCGCTCAACCGGATGGACACGTACTCGTTCCATTCTGCGCTGGCCACTTCGCTGTGCATGGGGTGGATCGCGGACGCCGAGGATTTCGACGTCGAGCGGGGCAAGAAGCTCCTCGACCGATACCGCGAGATTCGCCACCTGCTCATCGGCTCGTGGTATCCGCTGTTGTCCTACTCGCGCGACCCGGCCAGCTGGATGGCCTGTCAGTACCATCGGCCGGACTTGGATGAGGGCATGCTGTTGGTCTTCCGCCACGCTCACAGCCCGTTTAGAACCGTTGAGGTCTCGTTGCGGGGCATCGACCCCGAGGCGACCTATGATCTGACGCATGACACGTCGGGGGCGAGGCACCGGGTAGGGGGGGCGGAGCTAGCGGCCAGGTTCCCGGTGACGATCGGTGAGCCGCATCGGTCTGATCTTATCGTCTACCGGAAGGCAAACTAGAATCGCAAGTGATGGCAAACCGCTTTAGCGTGAAGGCACCCTTGCCGGACATCTGGAAGAACGGGTAGAGGTGGGCTGGCTGTGCCTCGGTGCATACACCAAAGGTGAAAGCTCCGCTCTTCAACACGGCGGTCTTTTTCTGAAGGGGCTTGGCCTTGGGGCCGGGCAGAGTGTGGAGCTGGAATCGGACTTGGGCTTTGCCGGTGACCTCGACGTCCAGGTCGATACGATAGAGGCCGTTCGGCCCGAGCCGGAAGGCGGGAAGGTCGCGCTGCTGGTGCAGCAAGGTCAGCGACCGGGTGCCGGGCTGGTCGACGACGAGCTTCGCGGCCCTCTCGTTCCCAACACTGACCACATGATACTGCGATCCGCCACCCCATACATTCCATTGCCCCAGACGCTTCGGCTGCTTGACGGATCCGGAGCGCCTCAGCTTGGGGGCAAGATCGATCGCCGTTCTGCCGGCCTGCGACGCGGCGAACGCCCCAAGCGGCCTTACACCGACGGTGTAGAGGTTGACTGCACGCCACCTCGAAGCGGCGGGGATGGGCCGAGCGGTCATGAACGCCCTGAGGCCCTCGGTACGGGTACGCGGCGCACTGAATTCGCCCAGCTTGTGAAGCTCCAGGATGTACTCGCCAAGGGCGACTCGATCGGGGAATCCCGGGGAGGCGCTCCAATATCGGCGCGCCTGGCTGAGCGGGGGCTTCCGCGCGTCCAGGTTTGCCTCTGGGCGCAATAGAAAGAGCATCAGCGCATCGAGGGGCGCTGTCTTTGCCGTGATGGGGGGCCTCGATCTCCTCTGATCGGCCTGAATATAGAAGACCCTGCCCTTTTGCGAAATGCTGCGCATATCTCGCAGAGGGAATTGGCGGGCGCTCATTACGTTGTCTTGCTTGTAGGTGTCCAGCAGAATCTCCGTCGAGTAGTACAGGTCGTGTGCGACAAAGATCGGGACAGGCTCGTCTGTAGAGGCGGCGCGTACGGCGGTGGCCACATTGCGGATGAGCTCGGCGCGATAACTCTTGCCAGCCCTGGCATTGGGGCCTTCCATCCAGGATACGGGATAGACGATCAGGAAGG
>CAYMLO010000106.1:0-35825 GCA_964390905.1 uncultured Planctomycetales bacterium
GAACGCGCTGTGGGGCTCTGTCGATGTGGATCCTTACATTGACCTGGATCCCAACGCATCCGGCTACCAATATGGGTGCTGCACACAAGTAACACTCTACGCCATACCCATCCAGCGGAAGTCCTTCGATTGCTGGCGCTTCTATGATCCCAACCATCCCGGCGACGCCAACTATGTGGACCCCAACGACAATGACAGCAATAACCCGTTGCTGATCACCATGGACACGCACTACGACATCGAGGCGGTGTTCAAGTGCGGGAGCGGGATAGAACCCATGCTCCCTGTGACGTTGGCCATCTCGGGCCTGTTCCTGTGGACAAGACACATGCGGACGGCTAGGCCGGAGCGCCCCGCGAAGGCAAAGGTGCAAGAAGACGAGGAACCTGAACATGCGTGAGGTAATCACACTTATCGCGGTCTTAGCGATGCGGTCGTTGGAGGCAGCGGGCGTCACGTTCGAGGAGTTTGCTGTTTCCACGGTAGGGGGCAGCCAGTACTGTCCCCAAATCACCTCAGACGGTGCTGGTGGAGCCATCATCACATGGTTGGACGAGCGCGGCGTGACGCGGGACATCTACGCCCAGAGGGTCGATGCAGACGGGAACATTGTCTGGGGGTTGAATGATGCGGGTGACCCCAATCATGGCGTCGCGATCTGCACAGGACCGGGGAGCGATTACGTGGTCGTTATCGTGTCAGATGGTGCGGGCGGAGCGATCATGACATGGCAGGGCGACCCGGACCCGAATACGAGTAGTGACATCTGGGCCCAGAGGGTGGACGCAGACGGAAACCTCCGCTGGCATCCGGATCCCAATGCTGGGTCTCCCGATCCGAACGCCCCGGTCCGCATCTGCGCCGCGCCCGGGAGCCAGCTTCTTCCGCGAATCGCGTCGGACGGTGCCGGGGGTGCCCTTATAACGTGGCGCGACTCCCGCACCGGGGCGTTCGATGTCTACGCCCAGCGGATCGATCCGAACGGGAACGTCCTGTGGATGACGGATGGTGTCGCGATCTGCACAGAAGTGGGCGACCAGGTCCTCCCCACCGTCGCTTCCGATGGCGCCGGAGGGGCCATAATCACATGGGAGGACCGACGGACCGGCGTCGACACCCCAGATATCTACGCCCAGCGAATCGACGCGAGCGGACAGGTGCTGTGGGAACCCAATGGTGTCCCCATCTGCACAGCCACCGCGCACCAGGGATACCCCGAACTGGTGTCCGACAGTGCGGGAGGGGCCATCATCACATGGGGTGACGACCGTGATGGGATTGAGGACATCTACGCCCAGCGAATCCATGGCAACGGACAAGTGCTGTGGGAACCTAATGGCGTTGCCATCTGCACAGCGCCCCGGGGCCAGGGGCGTCCGTTGGACATCTGCGCGCTCCCGCCAGACCGCGCCCATCGTGAACCCGCCTCGGATGGGGCTTGTGGGGCGATCATTACATGGTGTGACTATCGTGACGGCGAAACCAACAACTTCGACATCTACGCCCAGAAAGTCGATTCAGATGGAAATCTTCTGTGGGACCCCGACCCCAACAATGGCGAACCCGATCCGAATGAATGCATTCCCATCTGCAGAGCACCGGGGTTGCAGTCAATGCCCCGACTCGCCTCCGACGGTACCGGAGGCGCCATCATTACATGGTACGACGAGCGCACAGGGGACGCCGACACCTACGCGCAGCGGGTGGATGCGAACGGACACGTCCTGTGGGAACCCGACGGAAAGGCCATCTGTACAGCGGAGGCGGACCAGTTCTATCCGGAGCCGATCTTCGCGAGTCCCGAGAGGGCCATGATCACCTGGTATGACAACCGCACTAGCCCCCAATCGGACATCTACGTCGCGCTCCAATGTCAGCGCACTTTGACGATCCGGATCGTGAACCCGCTGTGGGGCTACGTCAACCGGAGCGACCCCAACGACCTGGATCCGAACACACCTGCATACCAGTACCCATGTGGCACGCTCCTAGAGCTTGCGGCAGTGCCGATGCAGGGCAAACGCTTCGATTCCTGGCGATTCTACGATCCGAACCATCCCGGCGACGCCAACTATGTGGACGCCAACGACAATGACAGCAATAACCCGTTGCTGATCACCATGGACACGCACCACGACATCGAGGCGGTGTTCAAGTGCGGTAGCGGCAGGGCGCTCCTACTCGTGACCATGCTCGGGCTGCTCGGAGTGTTCGTGTGCTTGAGGCGCCGGACATAGCGCTGGCCGCAACGCGGCGCGCATTTCGTCAGAACCGATAGCACGCGGGCCGGCGTTCGGCGAAGACGTCGGTTTGGGGGGCGACGGTCTTGATCGCGGCCTCGGCCAAGTCGACGCGGGCGGCCGCCAGACGGGGATCTTGTGCGAGGACGGTGGCGTCGGGGCCGATCAGGGCAAGCCAGTCGTCGGTCAGCGCGGCGACGAAGACGCGGTTCTCGACCGCCCGCGTGCGAAGTATGTCCAGCTCGGACCGCGCCTCGGACAGACACAGCAGTTGGGCGCCCTGCAAGGCCAACGCCCGGGGCCAGGCGAACCCGTTGGCGGCATCGCCCGCCACATAGCCGACGAACACCCCGCCAATCGAATGAAGCCCGGGCGCGTCCATCGGCCCGACCATCGACACCCCACCCCTGGCCAGCGAACCCGGGGCAGAGATGGTCGGCTGGAGCGTCATCGCGATGCACGGGCCGGACTGCGGCAGTCGGGTCAGATCGTTGGCCGTCCGAGCCGCCGCCAGCGTCACCTGCCTGGGGATCGCCGGCGACGCGACCCCGGGCCGAATCGCGACACCCCACTCTCGCGAGGCCGCTGGAGGTGCCTGCCCCGGATCGAAGGGGTCTGGCTCTGGGATCTCGGCGACGACGATGGCGTCACCGGTCGGGCCGGCCTCGGCCGCGGTGGTCCCGTCGGGCAGCACAATCCGACTCATGCCGCAGAACCGCGTCTCGTCGTCCTCCTGACCCGACTTGTTGGCGCAGATGAACGGCAGGCCGAACTCCCGACACCGCGCCGGGATCAGGAAATCCGGCTGGGGGTTGTAGAAGGCGCCGGGCTGCTTGGCGGCGTTCACCCAGTTGGTCGGCATGGCGACCAGATCCGCTCGTTGGGCAGCGAGCGTGGCGACGATCTCCGGGGCGCGGGCGTCCGCGCAGATCAGCATGCCGATCCGCCCGATGCCAGTCTGAAACACGTCGATCGATTCACCGGGTGCGAAGTAGTCGTGGTCGCGGTCCCACAGGAACTGCTTGCGGTAGACCCCGACGACGCGTCCCGCGGGGTTGATCAAGACGGCGGCGTTGTGCAGACGCGTGGCTCGGGACTCCACCAGCCCAGCGACCAGGTGGACCCCGGCGTCCCGCGTCGTGTCGCAGAGCAACTGGATCAGGGCATCGTGGTCGAGCAGCGGCGCCGCGTCGTACGTCGCGCGGGATCGGAGGTTGTAGGCAGGATAGGTGCACTCGGGCAGGACCAGGAGGTCAACGCCGAACTGTCCCGCCCGGCGGATGGCGCCGAGCGCCGCCTCCAACGCATCGTCGGATCGCTCAATCGGCCTGGCCGCCAGCTGGGCCGCCGCAACGGTGATCGCGGCACGTGAGGACATGGCATCTCATCCTACTGGCGAAACGCCCCCCCACGTCAAGCCCGTATCGTCGGTGATCGCCCGACCGGGCGCATCCAGCAAATCGTGGCGTTGTCCTCGGGCCCGAACGTGGCTGCCCGAGCCGCGGGATTTATCCCGCGCGGACTGGTTGCCGCGCGGGATGAATCCCGCGGCTCGGGCGCTTAGAATGGTCGACACGGCGATGAAGGACGAATCAGGTTCGCCGATTTCGGGCAGGATCGCACCATGCAACAGAAGGGATCGCGGGCGCTGTTGCTGATCATCTCGGTGGCGGCCGGTGGCTGCACCGGCTCGCTGTCCATGCTGGGCGCCGCCGACGAAGAACCCGAGGCGTTCCCCATTCTGTGGGAGCGGGCGGGCAGCTACTGCAGCCGAGAGACGCCGCTGCGGCTGGTGGCCCGCAACCGGGCCGAGATGGCCCTGTGTCCCGTGGCCGACGTCCCCGTGGATTTCTCCCGCGAGATGGTCCTGGCCGTGGCGATGGGCCGCGTGACGTCCGACCGCTACGCCATCCGCATCCACCGGGTCTGGCGGGACGGCTCGGTCCTCAAGGTCGATGTCCGCGTCCATCGTCCCCCGCCGAGCACGCAGCCGTCGATCCGATTCGCTTGCCCTTACCACGTGGTCATCGTCCAACGAAGCCGGCTGAACGTTGAGGGCTTCTCCCCCGACTTCCGCCGCGCCATCCGGCCGGGCGGACGGCTCCGCTGATGCCGTCCTGGGTCGCTGAGTTTCGTGTGAAGTGGCCCCCGGTTTCTGTAGATTGTAGTAAGGTGCGACCCGCGGGCGCCCGACGTTGAAGGAGGGCCCCGGACCGACGGACAGATTCGTGGTGCGGGGTCTGGAAGGTTGCTGAAGGTTGCCGGTGGTATCATGGCCCGTCCCTATCGTGTCCTGCTCGTCAAGCCGAGGCACAACGACTACACCGGCCACGCGCTGCCACCGCTGGGGGTGATGTCCCTGGCCGCTTGCATCCGGCGCGACGACGATGTCGACGTCCGCATCGTCGACATGACCCCCTGGCCGATGGCGTATGCCGAGCTCGACCACCAGATGCGGCGCTACGCTCCGGACCTGGTCGGGATCAGCGCCATCACGTTCGAGTCGAAGGGGCTCCACCGCGCCGCTCGGCTGGTCAAGCGGTGGCGCACCGACGTGCCCGTCATCGCCGGAGGCCCGCACGCCACCAGCTACACCGAGGACGTGCTCCAGGACACCAACATTGACGTCGCCGCCATCGGAGAGGGGGAGGTCACCTTCGCCGAGTTGCTCGAGGCGTACCGTTGCCGCGTGCCCCTCGACGGCATCGCCGGGATCGCCTACCGCCGGGACGGGCAGGTCGTCGTCACCGCCCCGCGCGCCCCCATCACCGACCTGGACGCCCTGCCCATGCCCGCCTGGGACCTCGTGCCGCTCAGGCGCTACAAGTACTTCGACCGCTTCAGCAAGCTCGGGACGCAGGACTACGCCGCCCTCTTCACGTCGCGAGGGTGCCCCTATCGCTGTGTGTACTGCCATCAGATCTTCGGAAAGCGGTTCCGCGCCCGGTCCGCCGAGAACGTCTTCGAAGAGATCCGAACGCTCTACACGCGCTACCGCATCCGCGAGTTCGAGGTCATCGACGACGTGTTCAACCTGGACAAGCGACGAATGGCGGCCATCTGCGACATGATCGTCAGATCGGGCATGAAGATCAGCCTGACGTTCCCCAACGGCGTCCGCGGCGATCTGCTCGACGCCGAACTCATCAGGATGCTCCGCAGCGCCGGCACGCGGTTCATGACGTTCGCCGTCGAGACCGCCTCCCCGCGGCTCCAGAAGCTGATCGGCAAGAACATCGACTTGGAGAAGATCAGACGGAACATCGAGCTCGCCCTGGCGGAGGGCATCTTCTGTCAGGGGTTCTTCATGGTCGGCTTCCCGACGGAGACCCTCGAGGAACTGCAGGCCACGTTCGACTTCGCCATCCAGTCAGACCTGCACGCCGCGCACTTCTTCGTCGTGAACCCCTTCGACGGCACGCCGCTGGCCAAGTGGGCCGCCGAGGTCGGCAAGCCCGTCAAGCGGAACTTCAACCAGAGCTACCTGACGCGGGGTTTCGACAATCTCACGGACATCCCACAAGAGCAGTTCAATCGGATGCGGTCGACGGCCTTGAAGCGGTTCTGGCTGGATCCGCGACGGATCTGGCGGATCGTCCGCGACTATCCGAACAAAGAGAAGCTCCCCCATTTCCTACCGACGCTCGTGAAGCGCCTGACCATCCGCGCCCAAGGGCACTAGCTTGACACGTCTTGCCGACCCGCCTAGCATGACGGCTGCACGAGAAGCGTGCTTGTGCGTGAAGCGCACGCCTCGACGGCCAACGACCTCCCTGCTCCGTCCAGGCACGTGATCGAACCACCTGGCATGTCGACCGGCAACCCCAATCCAGGGCGCAGAAGCCTGCTGCTGTTCGCGGTAATCATCTACGCGCTGGCCTTGGGGACGCGGTTGGCCTTCCTCGCTCAAGCCATCGACAGTCCCGTCCTGAGAATCCCCGTCGTGGACGAGCGGATCAACTGGCAGATCGCCGAGCGCATCCTCGAGGGCGACCTCACGCCGATCGCCTACGTTCGGGCGCCCGGCTACGTCTATGCGCTGGCGGGTATCGTCGCGCTGGTCCGGTCCGTGCCCTTCGACGTTCGCGTCGCGCAGGTGTTCATTGACGCACTGTCGCCCGTGCTGATGCTGCTGATCGGCGTACGATGTTTCGGCCTGGCCGGCGGGATCGTGGCGGGCGTCCTCGGCGCGGTGTACTGGACGTGCGTCTTCTTCTCCTGCCAGCTTCTGGATGCCTCGCCGAGCTGTCTCCTCTGTCTGGGGTTGGCCTATCTGCTGGTTCGGCTGCCCGACGCCCGATGGTGGAAGTGGCTGGGCTGCGGGCTCGTGGCGGGCCTGACGGCGCTGGTGCGCCCGCCGGTCCTGGCCTTCGTGCCCATTCTGGCAATGATCGTGTTCTTCAAGGCCGTGCCGCGTGCCAGACGCGGCGATTCGGACTCCGCCACAAGACCGAGCGGGCTGCGCGCCGTGGCCGGGGCCCTGTTGTTGTCCATCTTGCCCATCATCGGCTGTGCGCTCGCCGTCTTTCCGGTCAGCCTCCGCAACCGCATCGTCGGCGGCGAATGGGTCATGATCTGCGTCAGCGGGGGGGCCAACTTCTGGATCGCCAACAACCCCGCATCAGACGGTAAGGACCTGTCGCTTCTGGTCGACGAGGAAATCGAGCCGCGCATCGATCAGACCACGAAGGACCCCTGGCAGCGCGGGTTGACGTATCAGATCGGCACGACGTACGCCAAGAAGAAGCTCAAAGACCGATACCGAATCGGTCTTGCCGATCGTCTCTATCGTGACATGTTCGTAGACTACGTTCGCCACTATCCGGGCAAGTTCGTGCGTGACGTATTCAAACGGTTCTGCTGGCTCTTCAACGCGTACGAATACCCGAACAACAAGGACCTCTACGAGTTCTTCGACTTCTCGTCATTGCTGCGCGCGTTGTCCCGTCTGCACTTCGGAATCGTCTGCCCTCTCGCGCTCGTCGGGATCGTCCTGTCGCTCCGGCGGGCCTCGTCAAACGACGCGAGCCTGGCCTGCTATCTCGCGCTGATCGTCGCACTCGTGGCCGTTGGCGTGCTCTTCGTGGTCAACGCGCGGTATCGCCAGCCGATGGTCTGCCTGTTGATCCCGTTCGCGGGCTACGCAGCGGTTCGACTGTCGCAGATGGCCTTTCGTCCTCGCAGCCACGCTCGGGGCATTGCCGTCGCGGTGGGGGCGCTGGTTGGCCTCGGCATCTTCTGTAACGCCAATCTGTTCGGCTACCGCGCGGAGCATCGTCCGCTCTACCTCGACTGGTTCTTCATCAACGCCTGCGAGGACTGCGGCGATCAGGAACGCCTTGCCCAGGCCGTCCCCGATTTCGGGGCACGTCTGGCCGCACAGGCCGAATCGCTGCAGACCCGACCGACGTTGATGGGAACGATCCAGCGATACGGCAACCCCTTCGGATACCTGATGAGCTACGCGTACGAACGCGGCAACCGTCGTGAAGCCCTGCGCTATGCCGCGCTCATGCTCCGCCACGAGCGGTTCAACCTGGACCATATGCGGCAAGCCTTGGAGCTCTATGCAAGTGCCGGCGATCACGCGGCTTGCCTTCGGATCCTCCGGGCCATGGACCAACGGGTGGGGGATGCGGAGATCCTCGCCGACGCGTGGGCCCGATTCGGCGAATCGTTCAAGAACGCCGCCGCCCTGAATCGTGCCGACGGGTTCTATGGGCTGGCGATCCGCGCCAAGCCCGGCAAGGCCCGCCTCCGCGTCAAGCGAGACGAGGTCCGCCGGCTCATCCGCAGCATCGCCGAGCCGGGCCGCCCCCCGTCCTCGGCGACGACGCGGTCGTCGCCATAGCGAACGAGCCGCTGCCCGCGACCCGCTCGGGAAGCCCGAGCCGCGGGATTCATCCCGCGCGGCAGCTGGACCGCGCGGGATGAATCCCGCGGCTCGGACACCCCCGTTCGGACCCGGGAACGCCGCCGCGATTCGCCGGAGCACACGGCGATCCGGCCTCGCATGCCCCGTGTTTGACACCGCCCTCGGCGTTTTGCTAGCGTACAAACTGGATCGCGCCGTCGGCGCTTCTTGTCCGATCACCCATGGAGTCAAGAGGGAATGGTGGACGAGGGCAGATCGACCGAAGCGGCTGAGCCCGCACCCTCCGAGTCGGCACCCCCCCAGGACTTGCCCCGCACTGGATGGCTCGTGGCGGGCTTCGTGGTCGCCGCCCACGGGGGGCTCGTGGTCGGTGTGGCCGAGCCGGTGATCCGCATGTGGGGTCATCGGGGCCTGATGACGCCGTGGATGTGGATCGAGGCCCTGAGCTTCTCGTCGATTGGCCATTGGGTCTATGGCGGGGTGGCCTGTGCGGTGGCCTGCCTGGTGGGTGGGCTGGTCGCGCGGCTGAGCGAACGGGTGCGTCGTCGACTCGTCCCCGGGGCGGTGGCGTGTTCGGCCTTCATCGTCGCCGAGGCGGCAGCGTTTCTCTCGGTACTCGCCTTCTTCTCCTTTGACGCGAGGCTGCCTGCCGGCGCCCTGCCCATGGCGGTTCTGCCGGTTGTGTGGGTGCTCGTTCTCGTGCCGGTCTCACGGGTCCTGGCCCGATTCGGCTCGAGGGGCGTCGGGCGTCGATTGGCGCGTGTCTCGCGCGTCAGCGTCTGGCCCGTCGTCTTGCTGGCGTCCGCCGCCGTGATCGTCAAGATCGAGGGCAGGAGCCGACTGCACCCGCTGGAGGGGGATCTCTCGGCGGCAACGACCGCGTCCCCCCCTACCAGCCAGCACGCCGGGCGGCTTCCAGACATCGTCCTGGTCGTCTTCGACACCCTCCGCCTCGACCGACTCGGCTGCTACGGCTACGAAAAGCCCACGAGCCCCCGCATCGACGCCTTCGCGGACGATGCCGTGCTGTACCGGTGGGCGTTCTCCCCCGGGGTCTGGACGCTGCCGGCGCACGCGTCGATGTTCACGGGCCTCTTTCCCACGCAGCACGGAGCCGACTTCGGACAGAAACGCCTGTGGCTCGACGACAGGTTCACGACGCTGGCAGAGGCCCTCCGCGATCGCGGCTATCAGACGATGGCCTTGTCGAACAACCCACTCGTCTCGCCGTGGACCAACCTGACACAGGGGTTCGAGCGATTCGCCGACCCGTGTGAGCTGGCGTACATCAAGCGGAACAGTCTCTATGAGTTCATCCGGTTCGTTCTGAAGAACGACGGGCCGCTGGGCCCGCTGCTCGGGCGGTGGTTTTACAACGATGCGGGCGGACGCATGACGGCCACGCTCGCGGCCCGCTGGCTGGCTGCGCGCGACCGCTCTCGCCCGTTCTTGCTCTTCGTCAACTACATGGAAGCCCATCGGAAGTACGAGCCCCCTCACGCCTATCGTCAACTGTTCCTACCGCCCGAGCATCTCAGCCGCTCCTATCGCGTCGATCAGAGCGATCCGGCCGTCTGGCAGTACGCCCTGGCGGGCAAGCCGATCTACACGGCCGCCGACCTGGGAATCCTCTCGGCGCTGTACGACGCCCGCGTCCGCGAGCTGGATGATCATTTCGGCGACCTCATGCGTGTCCTCGCCGCCGAGGTCATGCTGGATGACACGATCGTCATCCTGACGGCCGACCATGGGGAGCACCTCGGCGAGCATCGCATGCTGGATCACCAGTACAGCGTTCACAACATCCTCGTTCACGTGCCGCTGATCGTCCGCTGGCCGAGGGCGTTGCGGCGGCAACGGGTGGACAGTCTCGTACAGACCCACGACATCTTCCCGACGCTGCTGGGCTGGGCCGGCGTCAAACCCGAGCAGCCGGGCAAAATCATGGCCAGATCGCTCGCCGAAGCGCTGTCATCCAAACGGGCCGCGACGTCCCGTCCCGCCTACGTGCAATACCTCAAGTGGCCCACGTCCCAGCTCGAGATGCTCAAGCGGATCGATCCCGGGTTCGATCCCACGCCGTGGGAGGTCTCTTACTACGTCACGTGCGAGGAGCGGTGGAAACTGATCGCACGCCAGGGCGGCGAGGTGGACCTGTATGACATGTGGTCCGACCCCGGCGAGAATCACAACATTCGAAACGCGCGGCTGCCGACGGCCGAACGGATATACCATCGGCTCCTCGATTGGACCGACTCGTTCGAAACCTTCGATCCGAACCAGGGGGCGGGCGAGCCGAGCCGTCAGGCCACGGTGGAACTCCGCCAGCGACTCCGCGATCTGGGCTACGTACACTGAGCGGTTTGCCGCAGGGACTCGAGCAGTGTGGCGCAGCCGCCCTCGGCTACTGCCGCTTGGCGGACACGATGACGACGTCCTGGACCGGGACGTTCTCGTGCCCGCCCTTCGTGGCGGTGGGTACGTCCTTGATTTTGTCGACGACGTCCATCCCGTCGACGACCTTGCCGAAGACGCAGTACCCCCACCCATCTTGCCCGGGATAGTCGAGAAAGCTGTTGTCCGCCACGTTGATGAAGAACTGGGACGAGGCGGAATGCGGTGCGCTCGTGCGGGCCATCGCCAGCGTGCCGCGGAGGTTCTTCAACCCGTTGGTCGCCTCGTTCTGGATCGAATCGTGCGCACGCCTCTGCTTTAGACTTGGCTCCATCCCCCCGCCTTGGATCATGAACGTGGGGATGACCCGATGGAAGATCGTTCCCTCGTAGAAGCCCTCGTCGACGTACTTCAGGAAATTCTCAACCGTGATGGGCGCCTTGGCCGGGTCGAGCTCGACGGTGATCTTCCCCATGGACGTCTCGATCACGACGCGTGGATTGGTATCTGCCATCGTTTTCTCCTGAGGCTTCGGGCTTCTCGAGTCATTGCAGGACGACGACATGACTGCCAAACAGCCAACCGCAAAGGCGCATCTCCTCAGCATCGTCGAGCTCCGCACGGGGTTCCCACGGTTCTGCAGGTCAAGGGCCCGCAGTTTACACGGTCTGGCCCTGTTCATCAATCCGCCCGACGCGAAGGCAGGCGTCCAAGGTGACGAGGCTTGAAGGGATCGGCCGGCTCGGTGTAGGCTAGTACTCCGTCAACGATGCTCCTGCGGGCACAGCTACCCCCACTGAGCCGGCCCGTCGCCGGGCCGGTCCTCGACCGCAGGGCGCTCTTGGCCAGGTTGACCGGCCTGAGGACAGGCCGGCTCGGTAGGGACAAGCCGCTGGCGGCCCGGGGATCTGCGAAATGAGCGTGACCGTTCAGTTGCCCTTGCCGATGCGCCAAGCCGCCGACGGGCAAGAGCGCATCCAGCTGGAGGCCGACACGGTGGGTCAGGCGGTCGAGGCCCTGTGCAGCCGCTACGGTCAACTCCGCAACCGGCTCTACAAGCCTACCGGCAGGTTGAAGGGTTCGATCACGATCTTCGTGAACAACGCTCAGCCCGCCGCCAAGGCCGACACGACGCTGCAGGACGGCGACACACTGATCATCCTCCAGCCGGTCGGCGGAGGCTAGCCGCAGCCCGTCGGGCGTGCCCGCGCCCAGACGCACCTGGTGCGATCGATGAGTTCCACCGATCCCATCGACGATCATTACCGTGCCCGGCTCCGATCGGAGATCTTCGGTATGGCGATCGGGCTGGCCTGCTGTGCCTTCGGCGGGTTCTACCTGTTCAACGACCTGACGACCGGGGGCACGGCCATCGACGCGGCATTCGTGTGGGCCCTGCGAGGCGGCGTGGTGGGCTTCGGCGCCTGTATCATCTTGGCGTATCTGGGAGAGCGAATCGCCCTGGCCGTTGACGCCGTCGTCTGTGGCGCGTTGGCGGCGGTGCTGGTGGTCACGTGCGTGGCCTGGCTGGCGGAATCCGTCTTCTTCGGACAGGTTTTCATGGTGGGCATCTCCGGCGTGCTGGCGGGCGGGGCGGCTCTGAGATCCTGGCGCGACTTCACTGCCTGGGGTGCGGCTGCAGACGGACCCGTCTCGAGGCACGAGGACGCGCCACCGGTCGGGCTCGACGATGGGCCATCGCCTCCGGCGACCACGACCGAAATCCGACGTCGGTTGCGCGAGGCCCCGCCGCCACCGCAAGAACGTCATCCCGCCGCTTCGACGAGTCCCGAACCCCAACCAAGCGAGTCGCCCCCCGAAGGCGGGTTCCTGGCCGAGCTCGGACGTGAGGATGAGCAGACCGATTGAGAAGTTGACCTGACCCTTTCCCCCGATCGGAGACGCCCATGCGCGGTCAGCCCGACCAACCCGATCCCGGATTGCTCACCGGTCGCTACGCGCGGCAGATCGTCTACCGGAACATGGGCCCCGATGCTCAGCGCAAGTTGGCCCGAAGCCGCGTCGTCCTGGTCGGCTGCGGCGCGATGGGCGGCATGCAGGCCAACATCCTGGTCCGCGCCGGCGTCGGCTGGCTGCGAATCGTCGATCCCGACGTGGCCGAGCTCGACAACCTCCAGCGACAGGTCCTCTTCGACGAAGACGACGTCGCCGATCGAGCCCACAAGGCCCAAGCCGCTCGCGACAAGCTCCAGGGCATCAACACCGACGTCATCGTCGAGGCCGAGGTCACGCGCGCCAAGCCGCACAACATCGAGCGCCTGATCGAAGGCGCGGACCTGATGCTCGACGGAACCGATGACCTCCAGACCCGCTACGTGATGAACGACGCGGCCGTCAAACACGGCCTACCGTGGGTGTATGGCGGGGTCGTCGCCGACTACGGCAGCGTCATGTCGATCCTGCCCGGCCAGACGCCTTGTCTGCGGTGCCTGTTCCCCGATCCTTCGGACTTAGCTGAGGTGGAGACCTGCCAAACGGTCGGCGTGTTGGCCTCGGCGGTGGGCGTCGTGGCGTCGCTGCAGGCGGTCGAGGCGATCAAGATTCTCACCGGCCAACTCGAGGCGCTCAACCGCAAACTCGTCACCGTCGACGTGTGGGCCGGCCGGCTCGACGCCGTCGCCGCACGACGCGACCCCGACTGCCCTTGCTGCGGGCAGCGGCGATTCGAGTTCCTCACCCGGCCGCGGGCCGGGTGAGGAACTCGACAAGTCGACAACTCGACAAGTCGAAACGTCAAAACGTCGAAACGTGGGGGCGTTGAACTGGCGGCGATGGGTCAACGGTACTTGCCAAACTCTTGATAGGCGTCGAACAGGGCCCAGACGTTTTCTGTTGGGACGTCAGGCAGGAGGTTGTGGGCGGTGCCGAAGATGTAGCCGCCGCCGGGGGCCATGATCCGCGCGCGGTCCGCGACGTGGGAGCGGACCTCGGCGGGGGTACCGTGCGGCAGGACCTGCTGGATGTCGATGCCGCCCTGAAAACACAGGTCCTGGCCGTACTCACGCTTGAGCCATTCTAGGTCCATGCCGGCCTGCGGCTGCAGCGACTGCAGCACATCCAAGCCAGCGTCGACGAAATCACCCACCAGGTCCGTAACGTTCCCGCACGTGTGGTACATCGTCCGCAGCCCGTAGCGATGGCCCAACTCGTTGAACCGCGCGAAGTTCGCCTTGAAGAACCGGCGGTACATCTCGGGCGACACCCACGGACCGGTCTGCGTGCCCATGTCGTCGCCCATGAAGAAGACGTCCGCCAGGCCCCGGGTCGCCTCGAAGATCCGCTCATAGTGGGCCAGGTAGAAGCTGACGATGTGATCCAGGATGCATTCCCCTACGGCGGGCTCGGTCATCAGATCGACCAGGAACTGCTCAGCCCCGCGGACGTACATCGCCGGCTTGAGCTGGGCCGCCCGGTCCAACCGGTCGGCGCCGATCACCACCGTGTAGCCGGCCTGTCGCATCGTGGCGCACGCCTCGCCGATCCGCGAGTAGTCGAACATGTCGGTGGTCGGCCAGAGCGGGTAGGCGTCGATCTCGGCGACGCGGGTCATCTGCGCCAGGGGCGGTCGGTCCACGTGCTTGTATCGCCACGACCATGGCTGACCGTCACGACGCACGCCGTCCACGGTCATCCACGTCCGCGGTACCCCCCAATGGTCCTCGACCGTCCCGTCCTCGAACGTCCGCAGCGCCCGCCCAACGTACGCCGGCCCCATGTGATACCGGAGATCCACCCCCAGCGCCTCGAGCAAGGCGTCCTTATCCTCCAACCCACGCTCCATCATCAACCGTTCCGTAACCGCCTCAACCGCCCAGTAATCGATCGGCACGCGGTCCGGCTCGCGATGATCCAGCGCCGTCAGTACACGTTCTCTCGGCGACATAGGCGGCGTCACAAGTTGACAAGTTGACAAGTCGAAAAGTCGAAAAGTCGACACGTCAACACGGCGGGAGCCGTCACCCCGTCTGTGTCGACTTGTTGACTTGTCGACGTGTCCGTTGTTCCTAGCTCCGTATGCTCAACACCGGCGCGGCCAGCATCCCGGAGGGATAGAGGCCGTAGGCCTCTTGCCAGGCGTCGCCTTCGGTGATGAAGTTGAACGGTCCTACCCAAGGGGGCGCCGGCGGGGCCTGGTGCAGCGGGCCGAACGCGTTGCGCCGGCAGCCGATCACCTCGATACCCAGGTCGATCGCGTCGCCGTTGATCGCATCGGTGATGTCCAGCTCGTACGGCTGCCACTTGATGTACCCCGCCGCCTGCCCATCGACGAGCACGCGAACCACGCCGCCCGCCCACTTGGGCAGCGTCACGAAGACGCGCTCCTCCGGCTGACGTTGGACCTGGACTTTCCGGCGGTACGTCACGGACCCGCCGTAGAACGGAAGTCCCTGCTTGCACCAATCGCCGGCTCGAAGCCTGCTGGCGGGCTCGACCATGATCGCGCGTTCGCGTAACGCGTCGAGCCGGACCCCGAACGACCCCAGCAGGAACGACGCCTCCAAGTTGTCTTCCTCGATGAAGTCGATCTCCATCAGGATTTCGTTCACGCCGACGCGGAGCACGGCCGGATCGATCGGCAGCCGGCGGATCGAGCGGTCCGTCCACCACCCGTCGTCCGCGTCCGGCGACATCGGCTGGCCGTTGATGGTGATGGCGAACCGGTCGGGCGTCTCGACCGCCAGCCAAATCGGCCCGGCAGGGAGGGCATCGATCTGGACGACGTAGCGAAGCGCGATCGGCGTGGGCTTGGCCGTCGTCGGCCGTCGGGCCCACGGCTGAACCATCTGACCGCCGCGCCGCGGCATCTTCAGCGCGTCGCGGACGGCCTGGTCGACCTTCAGGATCTCCGTCGGGCCGCGCCAATGTCCGTCGCGAATGCGGAACTGGGCCCGGTCCAGCACCAGCACGTTCGGCTCGTCCAGGTGATAGGGCCACCTGCCGGAGAGCGTCGTGCGGGCGACCTCCATGTGGCCGCGCCGCACGGACAGGTCGGCGTCGGCGCGGGGCCGGATCACGAACAACCGGCTGCCGATCGGAGGCAGCGACGTGACGATTGTCAGATCATCGCCGTCGCGAATCGTCTCGGCCGCGTACCGCGCGCCGGTCGCCGCGTCCCATTCCTCGGCGGCGCCGCCGGCGATCCGAATCCGCACCGGGTTGTATCCGCGCTTGCGGTCGCGGTTGACCACGAACAGATACTGCACGTCGCGGTTGCGCCGCAGCATGTAGATGACCGGACCGATGTGCCTGCCGTCGCCGTTGGCGACGGTGATGACCCGTCCGTCCGGCTCGACGGCCTCGACGACGGCCTTGGCCGTGAACGGCACACGCACGCACGCCCCGGATAGCTCGACGGCTGCGGCGTGCTTGACCGCGTCGACGTGCTTGGCAGGCGGACCGGCGAAGACGACCGTTCCCCCCGCCTCCTGGAACCTTCGCAGCAGCTTGAGCGTGCTCGCGCGGATCGTCAGCATCGGCGGGACCACGACGACCCGGTAGCTGGCCTTGCCCACGCGGAGCCGGGGTGGGCCCTGTTTCGACCGCGCGACTTTGCCCAGCCGAGACAGCATCTCCTCGTCGCCGTAGTCGAAATCGATCTGCGCGTCCAGCAACCAGCTCCGCAACCGGGCCAGGTTGCCGTCGAGCTTGCGGACGTCCTTGGCCTGCCGATACCCCACGCGGCTGCGGACCCACGTGCTCTCGATGGGATGGATCACCAACGCCTCGCGAACGGGCTGGCCCCGCGTCATCAGGACGTGCACCCGCGCGAAGTAGTCCTCCACCTCCGCGTAGTGCCGCCACCACGGGGACTGATAGTGAATCGACGCCGGGTAGTCGCGCTTCGCCTCGCCCGCCATCGTGTAAAACGACAGGTGCTGACATCGGAGGTTGACGCCCAGAGCGGCCTGCCAGTCGCCGACGGCCTTGTGGCTCTCGAAGTTGAACTGCCAGCCCGTGCACCCATACAGCTCGCTCAGCAGCCACGTCCGTCCCGTCTGACGAAGCACCGACGCGCACTGCTTGGCCGTGTCGTACTCCTCGTTCGGCTCGGTCAAGATGTCGATGCCCGGCGCCTGCATGTGCTCGTAGAACCGCATCGCCGAGCCGACCACGTTCACCTGCGAACTCGGACGCGGCTCCTCCAGCACGTGGCCCGTGTGCAGCAGGCCGTGCTTCTCGCACCACTCCCCGATCAGCCGCGCGAAGGCGTCCACGAACAGATGCGTCACGCAGTCGTGGTAGTGCCAGCGGGCCTGGCTGACCTGCCGGCCGTCCACGTCGAAGAACAGCTCCGGTAGGTGGTCGATCAGATCGTACCCGTATCGCTTCTTGAACACGGCCGGCAGCCTGTCCGTCCAGGACAGGTCCATCGAATCGCCGGACGCACTGAGCAGTTCGTCCCCTCGAGGCCAACCGTGGTTGGGCTCGTCGGTGAAGATACCAGGGATCGTCTTGCCGAAGCGCCGACCGTTCGCCTTGCGATACGCCTCGTGCGTGACCTGGATGAACTTGCGGACCGCGGCGGGATTCATCGTGTCCAGGTACGTGTATCCGTTGTACCACGACGAGTTCGGCATCAGGACGACGTGGAAGATCAACACCCTCTCGCCGGCGGCAAGCTTCTTGACGTCGGCCCGACCGATACGCCGGACCCCACGCGCGCGGTCGCCGTCAATCGTCGCAGCGTACAACGCCAAGACCTTCTTGCCCTTGGTCGCGAATGACTTGGCGTCCGCCAGCTCGCAGCGCACGTGCCGCATGCGGTACTTGGGATCTTTCGTCACCAGCCCGCCCGCCGCGCCGCTGGGCCAACGGTCCTCGTCGTAGAGCCACGCCTCCATGCCGAGCTTCTCGCACTCGTCGGCGCAGGCCTCGACGAGGTCGAACCACTCCTTGGACAGGTACGGCGTGGCCAGGCCGACCCGCGAGTGCAGGAACGCCCCGCCCAACCCCATCTGATGCATCACCCGCAACTGCCGCCGCAGCTCGGCGTCTTCGAGCTTGCCGTTCCACGCCCAGAACGGCTTACCCCGATACGCGGATCCGGGGTGCGTGAACTGGCGGATCAGTGCGTCCTCGCGCGCCATGTCGTTTCCTCCGCAGATGGATTGCAGATAGGTCCAGCGCTATCAGCCCCGGTCGGCTCTTTGACCAGATTCCGGGCCAAATTGCAAGCGGCGCCCCGCCGCCTTGCCTGGGGTCGAGGGCTTCAGTAGATTGAGGCGATGGCCAGCCATTCCCGCGCGTCATCTTCATCCGCACAATCGGGGGCCTCGTCAGAAACATCATCGTCCGATCGGACGTCGGACGCGTCGCAACCGCTTCCCGCCGCGGGATCGCTCGGCTGGGCAGCCATGGCGCTCGTCATGGTCGTGACGTTCCTGGTCTTCTGGCCGGCGCTCGACAACGGGTTCGTCGACTGGGACGACAAGGTCGTCCTCCTGGAAAACGACAGGTACCGGGGCTTCGACTTCGATCGCATCCGATGGATGTTCACCACGCGGCTGATGCAGCACTTCCAGCCGCTGACGTGGCTGACCTACGCCGTGGACTACGCTCTGTGGGGCATGGACCCGTGGGGATACCACCTCACGTCGATCCTGCTCCACGCCGCCGCGGCGGGCGTGTTTTTCTGGGTGGTGCGGCATCTCCTGTACCGGGCGGTGGGCGGTGCATCGGGGGAGATTCTGGTTGGGATCACCGCAGGCGCGGCCCTCGCCGCACTGACGTTCGGCATCCACCCCTTACGGGCCGAATCGGTGGCCTGGGCCACCGAGCGCCGCGACGTAACCAGCGGCCTGTTCTTCATGATGACGCTGGCCGCCTACCTGAGGGCATCGACGTGCGTCGGCGCCGCCAGGTTCAGATGGATGGGGGCCTCACTGGTGGCCTATCTTCTGTCGCTGATGGGCAAGGCGTCCGGGATGACGTTGCCGTTCGTGCTGATCGTGCTCGACGCCTATCCGCTCGGGCGACTGGGGTCGCCCGGTCGCCGTCGCACGCCCTCGGCGACTCGGGGCGTGTGGCTCGAGAAGCTGCCCTACCTCGTTCTCGGCACGGCGGTCGCCGTCAACGCCTTCCTGGCCCAATACTACAGCACAGCGATGGACTCGATCGAGGCCTTCCCCTGGTCGGCCCGCTTGGCGATCGCGTCCTATGCCACCGCCTTCTATCTATACAAGACGTTTCTCCCGTTCGGGCTCTCGCCCATGTACCTGCCGGACCATCCCTTCAACCCCACAGCGTGGCATATTCTGCTGGGTGCGGCGGTCACTGTCGTTGTGTCGCTGGGAGTGATCTGGGGCGCGCGGCGATGGCCGGCGGGGTTGGCCCTGTGGGCGGCCTACCTGCTCCTCCTCGGGCCGGTCTCGGGATTGGCCAAGGTCGGCGACCAGATCGCGGCCGACCGATACACCTACCTCCCGTGTCTGTCCTGGGCCGTCCTTGTGGGCGCCGCGTGGCTGTCGACGTATTGCCGGCGGGCCAGGTCGGGGCGATGGCAGCGCGCGTTCGTCGGGGCATCGGCGGGGGCGTTGCTGGTTCTGGTCGGCCTGGCGCAGCTGACGCAGCGTCAGGTCGGAATCTGGCATGATACGGTCACCCTCTGGAGACACGCCCTTCGCGTGGATCCGAACAACACGACGGCCCATCTGTCTTTGGCCAACTGGCTGACCGACGAGGACAGACTCCGCCGCAGCCGCCGGGAGGACCCGACCGGCGCCCGCCTGAGACGCGACTTCGCCACGGCCGAGGACCACTTGAGAGCCGCCGTGGAGGTCAGACCCGATGACCCCGTGTTCCGCGTCGACCTGGCCAAGGTGCTCCTGGTCACCGGCCGATCCCGCGAAGCCGTCGAGCAGCTGCAGTCCGCGGTGCATCTCGACGCCGACCACGTTCCCGCGTACCTCAACCTCGGCGCGATCCACCTGGCGGCGGGACGCGTCGACGACGCGATCGCCTGCTTCAGGACCGCCATTGACATCGGGCCGTCCGATGCGGCCCGTCTCAATCTGGCCAACGCGCTGATTCGCAAGAAGCGCTACGACGAGGCCATCGACCAGTGCCGCTGCGTCTTGGGATCTGACCCGGACCATGCCAAGGCCCACAACCTTTGGGGGTTCGCCCTCATCGCCAAGGGGGACCCGAACGGCGGCATTCCTCACCTGGAGCGGGCACTCGAGATCGATGCGAGCTACGCGACCCCCCGACTCCAGCTCGCGCAGATCTACGTGACCCGCAACCGACGCGACCAGGCCATCGAGCTGCTTCGTGAGGGCACGAAGCTGCCCAACGCCGATCCGAGGATCGCCGCGGCCTTGGCGAAACTCACGGCGGCGCCGCGCTGAGTACCCCAGCGACACGGCGTGTTCTTTGTGGCCGTGGGCGCCGGCGGGGGGTAGACTGGCTTGCCATGGCAGACGATACGTCAGCAACCCCCTCGCCGGAGCAGTCGACGCTCCAACCCGTCGGGACCCCGCCGTCCCGCGGGCTGATCATCGCGCTGCCGGCGGCGATCTTCCTGGTCACGTGCCTGGCCTTCCTGCCCGCGGTCCGCAACGAGTTCGTCAGCCTCGACGATCACAAGAACTTCCTGGGCAACTACCACTACCGCGGGCTGGGCCTCGAGAACATCAAGTGGGCGTGGACGACGTTCCACAACGGGGCCTACCAGCCGCTGAGCTGGATCCTGTTCAGCGCCCAGTACGTCGCCTGGCAGCTGGACGCGCAGGGCTATCACATCGTCAGCGTGGTGTTGCACGCGATCAATGGCGCGCTGTTCTACTGGCTCGCCGTTCGGCTGCTGCCGCTGGTTCTGCCGGTCGCGGCGCGGAGTAATCCGGTCGGTCTGCGATGGGCGTCCGCGCTGGCTGCGCTGCTCTTTGCCCTTCACCCTTTGCGGACCGAGGCGGTGGCGTGGCTGTCCACACAGCCCTATCTGCCCGTCGGCATGTTCTACCTGCTGTCGTTGCTGGCCTACCTGCGGGCCTGCCGATCGGAGGGCAACACGCAGAGGCGGCTTGTCTGGCTGGCGGTGTCGTGTCTCTGCTACGCCTGTTCGATCCTGTCGAAGGGGGTCGGCGTCACGCTGGTCGCGGTGCTGGTCATCCTCGACGTCTATCCGTTGCGTCGGCTGTGGCCCGGCCGGCGTGAGGGAGAACCAGGCCCGAGCAATGCGGCCGTGTTGGCCGAGAAGATCCCCTTCTTGTTGCTGAGCGTTGCGTCGGCCCTGCTGGCGGTGCGGAGCAAGCTGGAGGCCATGGTCCCCGTGGGCAGCTATGACATCCCCCATCGCATCGTCCAGGCGGCTTGGGGGGTGATGTTCTATCTCCGCAAGACGGTCCTGCCCGTGAACCTCTCGCCCTGGTACCAGTTCCGCGACGGGTTTGGCATCTCAGAGCCCCGATTCGTGGTCAGCGTCGTCTTGGTGATCGCCGTAAGCGCAGCGGCCATCTGGGCCTGGCGGCGATGGCGGGCGGGCACGGCGCTGTGGGCCTACTACCTGATCGTCCTGTTTCCGCTCAGTCACCTCGTCCGGCTCGGCCGGCAGGCAGCCGCCGATCGATACACTTACGTTTCGTGTATGGGCTGGGCGCTTCTCGGCGGGGCAGGACTGCTGGTGGCCTGGCATGCTCGGATGAACGGCAGGATGAAGCCGTTGACCTTCAAGGGAATCGCCGCGGTCTCGATCGCGGCATGCGTCGCACTCGGCGTCCTGTCGTGGCAACAGGTGTACGTGTGGCGCGATGGCGTGAGCCTGTGGCAACGGGCGGCCGAGGTCACGCCCGAGGTCCCCATCCCCCACAGCAACCTGTCGCAGGAACTCCGGATGAAGGGCGACTTCAAGGGCGCGACCGAAGCGGTCGACGAGGCGATCAGGCTCGAACCGAACGATGCCGGACCACGGATCAACAAAGCCGTCATCCTGGTGGACATGGGGAGACCCGGCTTGGCGATCGAGCAGTTGCACACGGCCCTGCGGCTCGACCCGGACCACTACCTCGCCCACAGCAACCTGGGTGCGATTCACCTTCGTCAGGGCCGGATCGACGAGGCGATCGCCTCTTTGAAGCGGACCGTCGAGATCCGTCCGGACAATGACAGCGCGCAGTGCAATCTCGCCAACGCCTTGATGCGTAAGAAGCGCTACGACGAGGCCATCAAGCACTGCAAAGCCGCGCTGGACCGCGTGCCCGATTCCGCCGAGGCCCTCACGCTGTGGGGGATGGCCTTGGTCGGCAAGGGGGACACGACGGGCGGCCTCCAGAAACTCCGCGAAGCGCTCGACAGCGACCCAGACTGCGGATCGGCCCGGATCAATCTGGCTCACGTCCTGGAGAGGCTGAAGCGCTACGATCAGGCGCTCGCGCTGCTCCGTGCAGGCGCGGAGCTGGACCGGCCCGAGTCCCGTGTGATCGCGGCGCTGGCCAAGTTCCTGTTGACCTGCCCGGATGCCAAGTACCGCAATCCCGCCCAGGCCCTCACGTGGGCACAGCGGGCCAGCCGTCTCGATCAAGGCCGGAACATCGACCATATCGAGCTGATCGCCACCGCCCTGGCCGCCAATGGCGCGGTGGATCAGGCGATCGTCGTCAGCAGACATGCCATGGAGCTGGCCCGCAAGCAGAACCAACCTGAACGGGCCGAGCGCATCGCCCGTCAGATCGCGTCCTACCAGCGTGGTCTCGATGGCGTACCTTGACGGCGCTGCGACGTTCGCCGGCCGGCGCTTGACAGGTTTTCAGGCCCGTTTCTATCATCGCCCGGGGTTGGTGTTGGCTCTCGCTGGGGAAAACCCATGGGTGTTCGGCTGGTAGAGTTGAGCGGTTCGCCCCGCCAGATGGGCCAATCGCACGGTGAGCAGTTTCGGGACGACATACACGAGTTCGCCGAGCGACGGCTGGCCGCCTGCGTCCGACAAGCTGAAGCCGTCGGCGTCGCGGACGCCCAGGCCGAGGTCCTCGGCTTCTGTGAATCGGCGCTGCCCGAACACGAACGGTTCGCACCGGCCGTCTACGAGGAGTTCTGCGGTATTGCCGAAGGGGCGGACCTGGCACGCGATCGGCTGATGATCTGCAACGGGCTGACGGACATCATCGACAGGTTCCGCGCGCCAAGGAACGACGGCGTGGGCTGCACCGCCTGGCTGGTCGCGCCAGACGCGACCGCCGACGGGTATGTCCTGGCCGGCCAGACGTGGGACATGCATGCTTGGGCCGAGCCCTTCGTCGTGGCGTTTCGTCGCAGGCCCCAAGACGGCCCCGCCAGTCTGACCTTGACGACGACGGGCTGCCTGTCGCTGATCGGTCTGAACGAGGCCGGCATCGCCGTGGGCAACACGAATCTCAGTCCGGTCGATACGCGGGTCGGGGTGATGTATCTGGCCATTCTCCATCAGGTCCTGGCCCAGACGTCGCTAGCGGCGGCCGTCAACGTCATCACCTCTGCGACGCGGATGAGCGGACACAACTACTACCTCGCCGGGCCTGACGGCGAGATCGTCGATGTCGAGACGACCGCCACGCGGGCCGAGGTCATCACGCCGGGCGGTGCCATCTACGCCCACGCCAATCACTACCTGATGCCCGATCTGGTCGCGCTGGAGGCCACCGACCCGGACGCCTCCAGCGTGTACCGGCTGGGGCGGATGGGCGACCTGCTGCACGCCGACGCGGGCGACATCACTTCAAAGTCAATGATGTCCTTAATGTCTGATCAAACAGGCCACGGCGACTGTCGGATCTGTCGTGACGAGCCAGGCCTGGAGGCGGCCACCTGTGCGGCGGCCGTCATGAGCCCCCAGCAGGGGCGGCTGTGGGCCGTTCAGGGGCCGCCCAGCCCAAGCGGGTTTAATGAAATAAATTTGTAGCCTTAGAATTACTTCGTGGGGCTTACTCGGCCTCTTTCTGGGGTGAATTCGCCTATCCGGCACCTGCGGGGTGGGCCACGGCGTCGAATGGGCCCGTCGGGTCAGGCTGTAAGTGTGTACCCGATTAAAGGTTATGAGACCTACTGACCGATGAATGCGATGGCGCGGTTTTGGCCTGGGCGGGCGGCGTTTGCGCCGCGTTGACTTGCCCAAACCACGGGCCTACAATGATTTCGGAGCGGCGGGTCCAGAATAGGGCGAGAGGGCTTGACGGGGAGGCGCCGTACTTTCACCCACTAGCCTCAGCTTACCCAGGCGGCTGCTGAGATCACAAGAACGGGATCTTTGGCGGGAGGTATTTGCATGAAGCTCGCGCGTCTTACCGGACGGTCGCGGATCGTGTGTCTCATGCTAGGGGTCGGGCTGTGGGCCGCCTGGTCGACGGGCGTCGGGGGGTGCGTCTTTCCTCCCAACATCGCCCCCGCCGGCAATCAAGCGCCCCAGCTGACCATCAAGGCCCCGACGCTCCCCGTGCAGGTCAGGCAAGGGCAGGAAGTCATCGTGTCCTACAACGTCACGGACCCGGATGGCGACACGATCACGCTGAGCATCTACTTCGACACCGACAAGGTGCCCACACCAACCACCGATCCCCTGATCGACACGGGGCTGGGCGTGGGATCGACGTTCTATGCCATCAACACCGCGCTGATCCCGATCGGGACGTGGAACATCTACCTGGTGGCCAGCGACGGCCGCGGCGGGCAGGACATCGAGTACGCTCAAGGCACGATGGAGGTCTTGCGCGCCCGCGTCGTCACGTTCGAGAGGCCCGATCAGACCGACCTGGCACGGCGGTACGGCAGTGCGGCGACGGATCCCAACCGGAGTCAGGTCCCGATTCGTCTGACGACGAACGGGGGCATCTACTACGAGCTGTTCTACCAGCGGTCGGAATCGGGGCAGCTGGTTGGCGAGCAGTACCCGATCGAGGGCGGCCGGGGAACGCTGGGCGGTTATGACCCCAACGACCCGAACAAGAGCAGGGATCTGAATTGGGCGCTGAGAAGCGTCGCGCCTGGGGACTACTACATCATCGCCAACTACCGCGATGAGTTGGGCGACCCCGACACGATTGACGTGGGTCCGGTGATTGTCGACTCGCCCCCCTCTGTGAGCGTAACAGGGCCCGCCGAGGATCTCGAGCTCTACATCGGCGAGGAATTCACCGTATCGTATGAGATCACCGACGCCGATAGCACGCCAGAGGTGGCCATCTTCGTCGACGTCGACCGCGTCGACAACGGAAACGAACCCAACAACCTCGTGCAGACGGGCATCACCGCGCCGACCGGGCCGGCGGAGTACGAGTACGACACCACTAACTTCCCGCCGGGGATCTTCTTCGTGGCCGTTTCGGCCAACGACGCGGTCAACACGCGCGTGACGTCGTACGCTCCCGGTCGGGTGGAGGTTTTCGACCCGAACGTGACGATCTTGTTCCTGCAACCGGATCCGACCAGCAAGCTGGTGGTCTCGCCGGACGGGACGTTCAACATCAGCTGGCAGACGAACGCCCCAACTCCCACCGAGGACGACACGCTGGACGTGGTCTATGTCGAGATCGACCCCAACGACGACAGCGAAGTCGGCCAGGAGCAGTCCATCCTCAGCGGCGCCCCGCTCCGTCCTGATGCCACGACCTTCGACGCCAGAGTGCTCGACGTCGAAGAGGGCAAGTACTACCAGCTCCGTATCCGAGCCAGGACCCGGGTGAACCCGAGCAACGAGATCCTGGTCACCGGGGCGACGGTCCAGGTCAAGAGCAACCCGGACGTCAGCCTTCTGAAGCCGTCCCAGAGCGTCGGGGTGGCCGTCAACGACAAGCTCTTCATCGAATGGCAGGCGGATCACCTGAACCCGGACCCGGATCTCGTCAGCGGCCGGATGCTGCTCGATCGTGATGACAACCCCGACAACGAAAACGAGATCGAGCTGACCCCAGTGACGGAGGAAGTCACGGAGACGCCGGGCACGTATCGCTTCTCGCATCAGCTGGACCTCCTCCAGACGTCAGTTCCCGTCGGGGAGTACTATCTGCTTCTGATCGTGAGGGACGGCGAAGCCGATCCATTCGCCGTCTATGGGCGGGCCCCGGTCGTGACGGCGCAGGGGGTCGGGCAACTCATCACGGTGACCGTCACGCCGCGGGTGACGGGGACGTTCTGGATGGGTGACGCGGGCAAGGACCTCGACGCGGACGGACAGACAGACAGCATCGTGTTCGTTGGATTCGATTTTTACGACAGCGCGGGCAGTCTCGTCTCGCCGTTGGGGGACTTCGATAAGGACAGTGTGGACGACTTCCTGATCGTGGCCCAGTTCGCCAAGCCGTTCCGGGCAGGCGAGGTGGGGGACGCCTATGTAATCTACGGGGCCAGAGACCGGTTTGCGTCGGTCCTGGCGAGCTACAACATCTCGTCGGACCCCAACATCGCCAAGCTCAACCTCAACAGCGTGGGCACGACGATGCGCGGGGCGCTGCTGGTCGCGCCGCAAGACCGGAACCCGCTGGCGGCTTCCGAGGGGATCCGGTCTGCCCTGCTCCTGCCTGACCTCAGCGGGGACGGGATCGGCGAGCTCGCCTTCGGGATTCCCTACGTGGACAACGCCCAAGACCCGAACCGAATTCCGGGGAATCTCACGGATCCCAACTGGTTTGCCGTCGGGGATTCGCTCGTCAGGCCAGGCCAGCTCCGGCGCGGCGGCGTCATCATGGTGACCAGCCAGAACGACCTGAATCAGGGATTGCAGACGCCCATGGAGCGGGTCATCGACCTCGAGCAGATCGGGCAGTGGTACAGCGGGGAGCTGCGGTGGAACGTGGAGGAGACGTTGACGATCATCAACGATCCCGCTCCGGATGAGCACTACTTCACCCTGACCGCTCCTGCCGAAGGCTGGCGGCATCCCGCGGGCCTGAACGTCGCAGACAACGACATGGCTGGGCCGCGGAACGTGCCGTCGCTCGGGTCCAGCGTCGGAATCGACTACGACTGGCCGGACGACTACTTGTTGTGGCGGGAGCCCGGTGACAACCTGCTGCTGGTCGACGGGAACGGCAACAACCAGTTCAGTCGAGCCGAGTTCACCGACGATCGGTGTCTGTTCACGGGGTATCTGAACGGCGAGCAGATTTCCAACTACGGGTCACGGATTCTGGGTGATGATATCAATGCGCACCTGGGCGTGTCGATGGCCTGGTGGCGAGGGTCCTTCGTCATCGGATCCGAGCGGTACGACCCGGTGGGAAGGACCGACGCAGGCACCGTTTACGTGATCCCGATGCAGAGCCGACTCAGTCCCACTACGGTGGATCCCCCCTGGAACTCGGCCGTCAAGCCGAGCAACCTGGTGCTGAGTGACGCAGGGCCGTTCATGCATCCAACGTTGATCGACCAGTACATGGGGCGCGTCAGCAAGATCCACGGGGCGCAGGGCGGCGCGCGCTTGGGCGCTGTGGCGTCGCTGGGAGATCTCACGACGGGGCGGAGTGGAGACTTCAACGGCGACGGTCTGGACGACCTGGCCCTAGGAGCTCCCGGGATGAACAGCGGGGCCGGCGCTGGCTACGTCTTCTATGTCCGGCTGCCCGAGCCCTACGTGTTCGATTTGGCTCAGCTCAATGAGCCCAATAGCAGCCCCAGTCGGCGCGCCGGGCTGCAGATCAACGGCAACGCGGGCGACGAGCTGGGGTCCGTGGTCCCCGACGGTCTGGACTTCAACGCTGATGGCTTCGCCGACGCCGTCTTCGGCAACCCCAAGGCCGACATCGGCAACCGAGATGACGCTGGTCAGGTCATCTTGTTCTATGGCGGTCCGCAGGAGACCGCCGAGCACGCCGGGTACAGCATCCAGGAGATTCGCGAGAACGGCCTGGGCGCGGTGTTCAATGGGATCAACGAGGGGGATTCCACAGGAGCGGCCGTCCGAGGGATCGGTGACTTCGATGGGGACGGGATCGACGACTTGGTCATCGCCGCTCCCAATGCAACGCCCTTGTACGATTCAGATGGCGACGGAATCCTGGACAGCGAAGGGGTCGACCGCGACCGCGATGGCGTCGCCGACGACCTCGATGGCGATGGCGTCGCCGATATTCTCCCGGGAGCGGGCGTGGTCTATCTCATTTACGGCCAGCGCGATCAGCAGGCCGGTACGGTCAAGCCGTTCACCAGCGACCCCAACGGCGTCGACCTCCGCAAGATCGGGACGCCTGACCTGCCCGGCGCCATGTTCGTCGGCAAGGGCCCGGGCGACGCCCTGGGCGGCGGGATGACCACCGATGGCACGAATGACGGGTCCTTCGCGATCGGCTTCTCTTCGGCCGGTGACGTCGACGGCGACGGACTGAACGACATCCTGATCAGCTCGGTCCGCGCCAGCCCGCTGGGACACCAGCAGGCCGGCGAGGTCTACCTCATCTTCGGGACCGACCCCGGGCGCCAGTGACCTGGTTCCCGGACAGGACCGGTTGACTCACACACCAGCAGGCAGGGATCGTCGCCGATCCCTGCCTGTTTCGTTTCACGGGCGGTTCGTCTAGCATAGCGCTGCCTTGGGTCGGACCGACCACGGGACCGGCCCCAATCGACGCACCAGGAGACGTCGACGTGCAATGCCAATCGTGCGGGTATGCCCTATTCGGCCTGCCCGAACCACGATGCCCCGAGTGCAATACGCCCTTCGACGTGCTCGCGTACACGTTCGAGCCAGGGACGGTCCAGTTCGGTTGTCCCCACTGTGGCCAGCGCTACGAGGGCAACGATCCGCGAGGACTGCCGGACCCCACCGCCTTCGAGTGCGTCAAGTGCCACCAGGCCGTAGACGCCAGCGCCATGTGCGTCTTGCCCGTCGTTGACGGCGCGAGGGGCGTCCACGGTCCCGCGCTTCGGCTGCCGTGGGAGGGCCGGCAGGAGGACGGCCTGATCCGACCTTGGCTGGCCACGTGCAGGCTCGGCATGTTCTCGCCGATGCGATACTACCGGCACCTCCGGGACGTTGACGACCTCGGCAAGGCCATCGGATTCGCGGCCCTCTCGGCCGCCGTCGCCGGGGCGCTGGGGACGCTGATCACCGCCGCCATCTCGTTCGCCTTTGAGGGCCTGGGGACGGGGCCTGACGGCACCCCGCCCCCGGGGAAGCTTGCCGCGCTCCAGCTGGGCCTTCAGTCGCTGAACATCCTGCTGTCCGTTCCCGTGGAACTCATCGTGCTGTTCATCTTCGCGGGAATCGTCCACCTGGGGGTGATGATGTTCGCCAGGCAGCGGCGGGGGTACGCCTGCACGGTGGTGGCGTTGGCCTACGCGATGTGTCCGGCCATGGTGGGGTTAATCCCCTTCGTTGGGGGCTACGTGTATCTGCCCTGGCGGTTGATCGTGGGGGTGGCGGGGGTGGCGGTCCTTCACCGGACATCGACGGTCCGAGCCGTCGCCGCATGTGTCGTGCCGGTGGCCATTCTGGGCCTGGTAATCATCGCCCTGAAGCAGTTATGACTGCGCCAGGGCCCCCGGGAGGGCAGCCGAGCAGGTCGGGCCTGACGGGGCAGGTTGCCCCGCTTCTCCGGGCGGCCTATACTCTGATGGGGCAGAATGGCTCCGGCGCCGTGGTGCGTTCGGGCCCTCTGGGCGGACACATGACACCCGTTCGCAGGCGCGGACGATGTCGTACCATGGGGCTCTTGACCGCGCCCTTTTCTGATCATCGGGGGGAGCGGCCCTTCTGCCGGCCATTGCGAGCCGCAGCCGTGAGGGGTAAGTATGGGGCTTGAGATCAGGAACCCGGAGTGATGCCCAACGCAATTCGTAAGCCGATGTTCTGCCTTGTACCCGTCTTGGCAGGCCTGTTCAGTTTCACGCCCGCCCGAGCGGCCGTCCTGCTTGAGCAGTACGGCCAGTGTCGCCTGGAAGACCACAACGGGCTGATTGTCCTGCGACTCAGGGGCACGCCCGAGGAGATGGGGTACGCGCATGGTCGCCTCCTGGCCGCGGAGGCCCGCACGGTCTACCAGAACCTGATCAGGTCCCTCGCCTACACCATGCACGAGAGCGAGCAGGGCCTTGTCGCCGCCGAGGCGCGGCCCCACATCCCGGACCGGTTCGTCCGAGAGATCCAGGAGATCGCCCACGGCATCAATGACGAGCTTGGAGAGCCGAACGCCGTGTCGGCGGATCGCCTGCTCGAGCTCCACAGTTGGGACGAGATCATTCGCGGACGGTTGGACCGCGGTCTGTGCGTCCACTTCGCGGCGCTCGGGGGTGCGACCCAGGACGGACACGTCCTGCTCGCGGTCGACAACGTCGACGAGGTCTCTGTCATGAAGGGCGTGCAGGACGGTGCGGTGGTGATCGTCTACGAGCCGGAGGGCGGGCACACGTTCTGCACGGCGTCGTGGGCGGGTTTCGCGGGGGTCATGGTGGGGATGAACGCCCAGGGCCTGTCGATCAGCAAGGCCCGATGCCCGTCGAGCGATCAGAGCGGCGACGGCCTGCCGGCCCCCTTCCAACTGCGACGGGTGTTGGAGGAAACGGCCAACGTGGGCGCGGCGGAGGCCCTGCTGAAGTCCGTTCCCAGGACGATTTCTGGCAACATCCTGGTGGCCGACGGCGTGGGGACTTCCAGTATCCGCGCGTTTGAGTACTCCCACGGACGGTTCGGGACCTTCACCGAAGGCGACCCCGACGAGGAGCACACCTACACCATCGAGAAGAAGGCCGTTCTGGTGACGGTGACCTACGAAGGTATCCCCCCGATCGACCTGCAGCTGCCCTTCCTGAACGACGACATCGTTGCCACGATCTCGCAGCCGCTGCCGAACGCCATCGTCCGCGCCAACAGCCTCAGCCACCACAAGGGGTCATCGCCCCTGCTGGGACTGCACACCAACTGGCTGATGGAGTACATGGCCAACGACGACGACTTTGACTTCATTGACATCTCCAGTATGGCGGTGGACTACCCCTTCCCGTCGCTGAACGTCCTGTACATCGCCAGCAAGATCATGGCCGGGGAGGCCCGGGAGCTCATCCTTCCGATTTTGGGCGATATCTTAGACTCCATTTACCCTTATTGGGAGCAAGACCTCTACTTTCCCCACCTGGCCTCGCCCGCCCGGTACAGCGCGGTGTGGGATCGCGTTAACACGAACCTGGGCACGATCGACGCGAGCAAGGCGATCAATATCCTGGGCGGTGGCGGCGCAACGGGGGTGCCCAACGTCTTGATGGACCCCAACTCGCTGCAGTCGGTGGTCATCGACGCGACGGCGATGGAGATGTGGGTGGCCACAGCCCTGCCAAAGGGCAGCGCGGGCAAGCCGGACGCCAAGCTGCAGACGTACCGGAAGCTCGATTTCGCGTCCCTTGCGAGCTATCCGCTGACGGTCAAGACCACGCCGGTATCGGGCGAGGTCTTCATCGACGGAGAAAGCTGGGGACAGGCGCCGCAAACGCAGCACATCGCGCCCGGCCAGTATGTGGTCTCGTTCGGCGAGGTCGACGGGTACGCCACTCCTCCGGACCAGATCGTGACGGTCGGCCTGGACGGGGCTTCGGTGACCGGGGAGTATGAGGTCAAGCACGACCTGGATATCACCACCGATGGCCAGGGCACCGTCTCCCTGACACCGCCTGGGGGGCAGTACGTGTCGGGGACGAAGGTCACGCTGGAGGCGACGCCGGCGGAGGGCTGGTATTTCGTCGAGTGGTCGGGCGACGCCTCGGGGACGAGCCCGACGACGGTCGTGACCGTCAATGGTGACACGCAGGTCACTGCCCACTTCGCGGAGATCCCGGCGGAGACGTATTCGCTGACGGTCGACGTCGAGGGGCAAGGCACGGTCGACCCGTCCGGCGGCACGTACGAAGAGGGGACGACCGAGACGCTGAAGGCCACGCCGGCGGCGGGATGGCGCTTCAGCCATTGGGAACAGGATGCCGAAGGGACCCATCCGCAGATCCAGATCACGTTCGATTCGAACAAGACGGTCAAAGCCGTCTTCGTGCAAGGCGATCACCTGCTGACCGTCAACATTGACGGGCAGGGCTCGGTGGACCCACCGGGCGGCGGGTACGACACCAATGACGTCGTCACGCTGCACGCGACGCCGGCAGCCGGCTGGCGCTTCGTCGGGTGGTCCGGCGACGTGACCAGCAGCCAGGCCAGCGTGACGCTCACGATCGTCCAGGACACGACGGTGACGGCCCGCTTCGAGGCCCTCAACCCCAATACCTACTCCCTGACGGTCCACATCGAAGGACAGGGGACGGTGCAGCCTTCGTCCGGGGCCTACGCGAAAGGTGATGTGGTCGCGCTGCTGGCGGCACCCGCGGAAGGCTGGCACTTCGTCGAATGGTCGGGCGACGCGTCGGGCGACGAACTGACGACGGCGGTCACGATCAACGGCGATACAACGGTGACGGCTCGGTTCGAGCCGGGCGCCCCCGTGCAGTACACGCTGACGGTACAGATTGAAGGGCAGGGGTCCGTGGAGCCGTCGGGCGGGACGTATGAGGAAGGCGAGCAAGTGTCTCTCAAGGCCACTCCCGCGGAGGGTTGGTATTTCGCGGGCTGGTCCGGCGACGCGAGCGGCGAACAGGCCAGCACCACGATCACGATCGTTGGCGATACGACGGTGACGGCGCGATTCGAGGCGCTTGCCGCCAAGGCCTATGCGCTGACCATCCACGTTGAGGGGCAGGGCACGGTCGAGCCGCCGGGCGGGGTGTATGAGGCCGGTGATACCGTTTCCCTCGTGGCGACACCGGCGGAGGGCTGGCACTTCGTCGAATGGTCGGGAGGTGCGACGGGGAGCCAACCCACCACGACGCTCACCATCCAAGACGACACGATCGTGACCGCCCGGTTTGAAGAGAACCCTCCGGGCGCGTGCACGTTGACCTTGCTGGTCGAGGGAGAGGGCTCCGTCCAGCCGTCGGGCGGCATGTGTCAGGAAGGGGACGTGATCACGCTCCACGCCACGCCGAGCCCGGGCTGGCATTTCGTCGAGTGGGCCGGTGGCGCATCGGGGGACCAGGCCAGCGCCAGGATCACGATGGCGGGCGACACGACGGTGACCGCACGGTTCGCAGCCAACGGGGCCGGGGAACACGCCTTGACCATTCACGTCGAGGGCAAGGGCGTGGTGAGCCCGTCGTCGGGCGCCTACGAGGCCGGCAAGAGCGTCACCCTTCGTGCGGCCGCCGAAGAAGGCTGGCACTTCGTAGGTTGGTCCGGGGACATCATCAGCGATCAGCCTGCTGTGGTGGTCACGATCGACGGCGACACGACGGTGACGGCCGAGTTCGAGGCCGATCCGCCCCAGGAGTACTCCCTAACAGTCCAGGTGGAAGGGGAGGGGTCGATCGAGATATCGGGTGGCCCCTACGTCGAGGGGGCGGTCGTCACGCTGAACGCCGTTCCAGAACCGGGCTGGCATTTCGCGAGTTGGTCCGGCGATGCGTCTGGGAGTCAGGCCAGCGTAAGCATCACCATCGTGAAGGACACGGTGGTGACGGCCCGGTTCGAGGCCAACCCGCCTGAGGAGTATGCCCTGACCGTTCACATCCAAGGCGAGGGCTCGGTCGAACCAGCGGGGGGCAAGTATGAGGAGGGTGACATCGTCCAACTCTTGGCAACGCCCGCGACGGGATGGCGCTTCGGCGGCTGGTCCGGCGACGTGACCAGCGACGAGGCCGGCATCGCCATCACGATGAACGGCCCCAAGACGGTCACGGCCAAGTTCGACCCGCCGACCACGTACGCCCTGACCGTCCAGGTCGAGGGCGATGGCCTGGTCGAGCCGAATGGAGGCAACTACCAGGCCGGCCAGGTCGTGCGTCTCTACGCGATCCCCGAGGAAGGCTCGCGGTTTGTGGGCTGGTCCGGCGCTGCAACCGGCGACCAGCCCACAACGGAGATCACCATCGAAAGGAACATGACGGTGACGGCCCGCTTCGAACGGGATCTCCCCAATACCTACGCGCTGACGGTCCAAATCGAAGGTCAGGGCACTGTCGAGCCGGGCAGCGGGGTATACAGCGAGGGGGATCAGGTCACCCTCACGGCCGAGCCGGCTGAGCACTGGGAATTCGTTGGCTGGACGGGCGACGTCGAGTCAGCCGACCCGGTGATCCACTTCAGTATCCACGGGGACAAGGCGGTCCGCGCGGTGTTCCGGGAGCTGTTCCAGGTCGTCCTGGATGTCGAGATCCAAGGGCAAGGCCAGGTCACTCTGAACCCACCGGGGGGGACGTACGCCCCCGGAACGGAGGTGACGCTCCAGGCCAAGCCGGGCGCCGACAAGGTGTTCGTGGCCTGGGAATTCATCAAGTGGCAGGGCGACATCGAGGCTGAGGACAACCCGGTGACCGTCGTGCTCAATTCGAACAAGCACGTCGTGGCGGTCTTCTCGCAGAAGTACGAGGAACTGCCCGAGGTGACATGCTGTACGACGTCGGCCGCGCCCGTCCTCGGCGCACTTCTGGTCGGCGGGATGTTGCTCGCGACGCGGCGCCGGCAAGGTGCCGGTCCCTTCCGGTCCCCATGAGATTGGGTCCCAAGTCAGGCATCAGGCGTCGACGCGCGGCGCTACGCGCCCAGTCGGTGACGACAGGCCTCGATATCCTCGCGGATCTCCGGCCGGACGTAGAGGTTGTCCAACTCCGGCAAGGGCGCCAGACCGATCAACGTCCGCTCGTAGCGCGTCTCGAGATCGGCGGACGTATCGACGAAGAGGATCTGCCGGCCGCGTAGCATGCAGAGCCCCCCGCCGTCGCCGCCGAGCGGCTCTGGACGGATGCCGATACCGAGCTCTTCAGCCAAGGCCAACAAGGTATCGAGCCGACTCTGAAGCTCCACTTGATTCGCTCCGACAGTGCGGTGCGTCTCGGACCCGGGGGTAAAGATCCTCCGCCAAACAGCCGATAATGTCAGGGGACCTGCCCGCCGGATGCCCACAGGAAGGATATATGACCACTTCGCCCGCACGTCACCAGTCAAATGTAACTCCGGACCGTCACGAAATTCAAGATCAGCTTGAACGGCTGGAGTCCGAGTTCGCCGCCCTGCGGAAACAGCTGTTGCACGCGCAGCGGCTGGCCTCGGTGGGAACGATGGCGGCGATGGTCGCCCACGAGTACAACAACCTGATGACGCCCGTCGTCAGCTTCGCGCGGTACGCCCTGGACCAGGACGATCCCGAGCTGATGCGATCGGCGCTGCAGAAGTGCCTCAAGCAGGCGCGGCAGGCCAGCCAGCTGTCGGATCGAATCCTGAACCTGGCCACGGACCAGGACAAGGGCCCCGCGCCCGTCCCGCTCCGGACGTTGATCACCGAATCGCTCGACTGCCTGGGCCGGGATCTGTCCAAGGACAACATCGGTCTGACGCTGGACGTCGACGAAGACCTGAAGATTCGCGCCAACGCCTGCCAGATGCAGCAGGTGTTGGTCAACCTGATCCAGAACGCCCGGCAAGCGATGATCGGCCGCCGAGGCCGGCTGACGCTCAGGGCCGAGCGGATCGATCAAGAGGTCCAGCTGACCCTCTCCGACACCGGCTGCGGGATCCGGAGCGAGAACCTCGCCGGCGTCTTCGAGCCGTTCTTTACGACCAAGAGCCACGCCGACCGGCCGGACAAGCGCGGCATTGGGCTGGGGTTGACCGTCTGTAGGGACATCGTCGCCGAGCACGACGGCAACATCGATGTCGAGAGCCGCCTGGGCCACGGCACGACGTTCACACTCACGCTGCCCGCCGCCGATTGACCGGATGCCCCCCAACGCGGATACGACCGAGGGCTCAGGCCCTCCGCTTCGTCACCACACACAGCCCGACCAGAGCGATCATCAGGAGTGGTAAGGCCTCCTCGATGCCGCTTCCGCAGTGGGAGGCGATCCCGGCTTCGTCGGTGGCGTCCGCGAGGCCGAGCTGCAATCCGCCTTCCAGCGCGAACGCGCCGCCGGTCATGACCGGGACGTTGGGGCCCGCCAGTTCGATCGTGCCGGTCAGTACGAAGCCACCGCCCGAGCTGGTCGCTCCGCCGCGCTCGATCGTGTACGACGTGATGGCATAGTCTGCCATCACGCCGCTCGGAGCTGCGCAGACCATAAGGATCGAGGCAATCACGCGGACCACCTGTAGCGTCTTCCGATTCATTTCGCACCTTCGTTCTGCGTCTTCGCCATCGCGCCCAAGGACGCCTCGACCTTCTCCAGTCGAGCGCGAAGAGCGGCGATCTGTGCGTCCTTCTCCTTGACAAGCTCGTGCAGACCTTGGATCGCACCGAGCGCGACGCCGTGCGCGTCAATCGTCGTGATGTGCTTGTCGTCCTCACCCACGCCGAACGCCGCGTGGAAGTCCTGCGCCA
>CAYMLO010000107.1:0-35694 GCA_964390905.1 uncultured Planctomycetales bacterium
CAGCTCCGAATTGCCGCAGCTCGGGCTGTCGGAAATCGGTCAGGCGCGCCTGAAGATCTCGAACGATTTTCGGATCACGGACATTGTGCTGAATTGCGCCAACGGCGCGCAGATACAGACCCGATTCTCGTACAAACAGATGACAGGAGGATGGTTCCCGGTAGGCTATTCCAGCCGGACCTCTCTTCCTAACGGCGGGTCGATCCTGGAGACCGCCAGCGGCTCCTACACCACCGTCGCGGGTGTGCCGTTGACGGCACGTGTTGATATGGTCAGTCAGGTCTTTGCGTCCGATGGCCAGAACATCGGGACGGCCAACCAACGGTTCACGTTCCGGGACTGGCGGATCGCGAGACGGGAGAGTCCCCTGCAGATACCGCGCGCCGAGGGCAAGACGCCCGTCAAGCGCGACCGATCCACGGCCAGGACCACGACGCGAAGGAAGCCCCGTCCATCCCGGGACACGACGCGCCGCCGCGTCCAAGTCCCCAGGATGGAGAAGTACATCTCGCCCAAGGCCCACTTCGCTCTCTACAAGCCCAAGGGATGGCAGGTGCAAGAAGCAACGCGCCAAGGGTACCTTCTCATCAACGTGACTGATCCGGGTCGGAATCACGAAGTTCGACTGCTCTACGGCGTCAATCCCTTCGGGAACTCCCTGCTCGCCATTATCCGGGCGGTCTGTGGGGAGGTCCGCTCGAAATCGCCGGACCTGCGTTTCGGAAAGTCGATGCTCAGCGCCGACAAGAAGCGAATCGTCTTCGACGTGTTCTATACAGACCGCGCGCGGGGCAAGCGAGAAGGCCGATGCTGGGTATCCTACGACAAGGACCACTTCATCTTCACCACGTGTGAGGCGCCCGCGGGTCAATTCCAACAACACAAGAAGCTGATGTTGGGCATCCTGGCCAACGTCCGCATCTTCAAGAACACGATTTCAAAGCGTCACAGGCCGCTGGCGTTGGTGGGGCGCCGGCTTTCCGACGGCTCCGCGTCGTTCTCGATACCCCGGGGCTGGTCGCTGCAGGATTTCAGGACCGGTTGCTTCCTCGCCAAGGACCCGAGCAGCCCGGCCAGTTTCATCGTGGCGAACGTCGAGTGTCTCACCCCCCAGGCGCGCGTGAGTGTTCCTGGCACGCCCACGCTGCCGTATCTTCGCCCGCACCGCGCGCTGCCGACGCTGGCCGCTCAGCAGGGGCTCGCCACGGACATCAAGTGCGTGGAGGTCATCCCGAGGTCGGACATCGCGGGCCAGATCGCGCGAATCTACACCGCCGGACCGGTCGCCGTGGAGGAGTTCGTCTACACGTTCACCACGAAGGGCGTTCGGTGCAAGGGCTACACGTTCGGGATCTCCTATGGGTCGCATCTTGGGTACAACTGGCGGTTCTCGCACATCTCCGTCAGCGCCTCACTCTCGAAGTTCGACGCCTACGCGCCTACCTATGTGGCCATGGTGCAGTCGTACAAGATCAGCGACGCATTCGTAGCCAGATACATCGCAGCGGGCACGGCCAGACTTCGTCGGATGCAGCAGGACACGCTGCGGATCATGGCCAAGACGCGTCGTGAGATCCACGCGATGATGCAGGCCGCCTACGACGAGCGACAGAGAAGCCAGGACTACATCGACTACCTGCGAACGAGCTACATCAGGGGCGAGACGGACTGGATATCGCACATGGAGGGCGGCACGGTCTATCACACCGACAGTTGGGGGACCCGAAACACGGTCACCGACCAGTACTGGGAAGGCAAGCCGTACGACTACGTTCACTTCGAGGGCAGGAATCCGCGGTACAACGAACAGATGACGCAGATCAACAGCCGGCGCCTTTGGGAAGAGGTCTTCGGCAAGTGACGCGAGGCGGGCTCTCGCGCCCGATTCCCAGACCGCGTCCTACCGTATCCAGAACGCGTAGAGTTTGGCGTTCTTCAGCTCGAAGACCAGTCGCAGGCTCGTCTTCGGCGGACGCTCGATGGTCTGCTTGTCCCCCCAGGTGATCCGACCGGCCGTGTGGTCGCCCGTGACCGGCTTGCAGTTGGCCAGCGTGTACGGTTCCAGCGGCTTGGCGGACATGGAACGAAACCCGGCCTTGAGGTATCCGTCGTCGGCGACCTTGGCGTTGACGAAAAGCGCCTTGCCTTCGAAGGTCAGCGGGCGGGTCACCACGGTTCCGGGCGTCTTGTCGGCGTCGAGCGAGACGAATCCGTCCCGCCGCAGCTTGGCCAGGCCGATGTGCATCGCGTACCGGACATCCTTGACGCCGTCCCGCTTGTCGACCCGTCGGGCGCCCCAGTAGTAGAACCACAGCTCCCCGTCGATCAGGAACGGCGCGCCCGGCCGGCCGGGGATCAGGTAGTCGGCGTCCCAACTGTCCTTCGCGCCGAGGGGAAGGAATCGTTGGCCGCGACACGCCCGCGTCCAGTGCCGCCCGTCGCGGCTGCAGCTCAGCTCGACTTCCACCTGCTTCCATCCCGTTCGCTCCATGTGCATGACCCGCGGCAGGCCGATCCACATGCTTTCGTAGGGGAAGGTGATGTGTTCGTACATCTGCGTGTCGGGTTCGTCGAGACCATCCCGGTGCATGGCCATCCGCGGGCGGGTCCAGTGGATCAGGTCGTCGCTTTCGCAGAACCCCACGGTGCGGAGCGTCGAGGGCCTTCGAAACAGGATCTTGACGTTGGCCACGTACTTGCCCAGCCTGGCGTCCCACCGGAAGTGGGTGGTGTCGCCCACGCCGCTGCACAGCTGGTCGGGGAAGTTCCCGCCCTGGCCGTTGGGGATGATGCAGCGCTGATTGTCTCCCTGCCAGTGAATGCCGTCGGGCGACCCGTAGAGGTAGAACCCCTCGCGAGGGGCGTAGGCCTTCTGGTCCTTTGGGTCATGCCAGACCAGCGCCTTGTAGCGTCGGTTCGGGTCGGGATCGTCGGGCTCATGAAACAGCCCCTCGATCGTGCCCTGCGGGAGGGTGATGTTGTTGTTCTTGTCGTTGCCGAACTTGTGGATGCCCAGGTTGGGCTTCGTCCAGCGGAGGCCGTCGGTCGATTCCGCGTAGCACATGGGGCCGCGGTACATGACGCCGCCCTCGCCCGGGATGCGATGCCGCAGGTTGTACCACATCCGGAACGTTCCGGTCCTTTTGTCGCGAAGGACGAAGACGGAATGCCCGAAGCTGTGTTCCCAGGGCTTCTCGCGGATGCGCAGCACGGGGTTGGCGGGATGTCGCTTGGGCGCGTGGAGGCGGCGCGTCAGCTTCGAGCAGGACGCAATCAGGTAGTCGTCGACGAACAGCTGGCGCTCGGTCGTGATCTTGACCGGCCAGTCGGCCATGTCGACCGGGAACATCAGGTGTTCGTCGGCCAGAACGCCGTAGGCCTTGGGGTACAGGCTTCGGTCCACGTGTTTGTCGGGCAGGCCGTCGGCTCGTGCGCTTGACAGCAGTCCGCCTGCCATCGGTGTGCAGATCAGGACCAACCACGCTGCCAGAATGCGTCCTTCCCGGCGTGTGCCAGGTCTTGCCGCCAGCGTCGTCTTACGATCGGTCATCTTGAAACGCCTCCGACGTCTTCGTCCCCCACCGCTGAAGCGATGGCTTCTTGATCACTGCACCCAGAATGCGTACAGCTTCGCACCGACGAGTCGAAAACGCAGGCGCACGATGCGATCTCTGATCGACGCCAGATCGGTCGCGCCCCGCCAGCGCACGGCATGACGAATCGCGTCAGAGGTCAGCGGTTCGCAGTTGGCCGTCGAGAACGGCGCGACCACGTCGCCGTCCTGGCCCACGACTTCCACGAGGAGTTTTCCGCCAGCGGCGTCGGCGTTGATGCACAGCGTCTGGCCGGTCAGTCGCAAGGGCTTGGTCGTCAGGACGCCCTCCGACGCGCCCGCGTCCATCGACACGAACCCGTCCACGCGCAGCGTGCCCAGGCCGATCGCGCCGGTGTTGGGCACCACGTCGTGATGCGTGCTCCGCCCACTGTAGTAGAACCACAGCTCGTCTCCGACGCGGATCGGGGGATTGGTGGCCGGGGCGTTGTTGCCGTAGTCCCACGCGCCCTCCTTGGGCGTGGTGGGGATGAACGGCGTGCGGATCCGGCGGTCCCAGTGTTTGGCGTTCCGGCTTGAGGCCAGCTGGATCTCGACGGCGCCGCTGCTGGTGTGAAACATGCGGAGCAGGCCCAGGTAGACGGTCTCGTAGTGGAAAATCGACAGGGCGTACATCTGGTCGCCGGGCAGGTCGCGGTCGTCGACGGTCATCATGAAGTAGGTGTCGGACCAGTGGAGGAAGTCCTTGCTTTCGGCGTAGCCGCGGGCGCGTTTGCCGTCGCGGAAGATCTTGGGGGAGGCGATCCATTGCTCCCCGACCGGGTCCCACTGAACCGAGGTGGAGTCGTAGGCCTGGTCGAGGACCACGCCCACGTCGCGCCAGCGGATCCCGTCGGGTGAGGTGTACCCGCGCGTGCCGCGACCGCGGATGACGCCCTTGTAGCGTCGGGACGAATCGGGGTCGCGCGGATCGTAGATGATCGTGGTGTTGCTGGTGATACCGGTGATGACGATGTTGTTGTCCTTCGAGCCGCGGAAGCTGTGCAGCCCCGCGCTCGGCTTGGTCCAGTGCAGGCCATCTTCGGATTCGGCGTGGCAGATGAAGGACGGCAGCCCGACGTGCTTGCCCCAGGCCAGGTACCACATGCGGAACTTGCCCGTCTTCGGGTCGCGGACGACGGCGCCGTAGAGCAGCACGCATTTGCCCTCCCAGGGCCTGTCGGCCACGACGAGTGGGTTGGCCGGATGCTTGTGGACTGCGTGGAGTGTGCGTTTCAGGCCGGTGGCAGACGCGATGACGGCGTCGTCGACGAAGAGCTGCTTCGCGCGCCCCACGGGGATGGGCGTCTTGATGACGGGCAGTTCCTTGCCGACGTCGCGGAGCCGGGGTTCGGGCGGCGCGGGTTTCTGGCCGGCTGCGAGCGGCCCGCCGATGCGCAGGTCATCCCAGTATCCCGAGCCGCGGTACTTGGACGTCGACGTGTCGCCGATCTCGACACGCGCGGCCGGGGCCTTGGGATTCAGGTCCGTCCACGTACCGACCAATGCACCGCGATCGGGCGGCCCCACCCACAGGTCCACCTCGCCCCGGCGCGTCTTGCGGTGCAGGATGATACGAACCCAGTCGGTCTGCCTCAGATCCCTGACCACACCCTCGGCGCAGACGCGCTTGCTCCCGCCCTTCGGATCGCGGTGCAGCACGTCCAACCGGTAAGTGCCGCGCGTGGCTTCACCGGCAGCGAGGAGGATGAGGCCGACCGCCGGGCCGTTGCCGGCCTTGGTCTCCAGGACGGTCAGGTCCTCGAGATCAACGGGCTTGTCGCGGACGGGGCGGAAGACCACCTCGACGACCGTGTCGCCTGACACGACAGGAACGTCGAAGCGCTTCTGCAGGCGGACGCGGGCAATCTTGTCGTTGCGGTCGGTGCAGACGTGCGCGCAGCGGGACCCCGCAAAGGCGAAACCCTTCGTGATCGTCACCGTGCCCTCGGGCCTGCCGGCGAACGGATCGCCCAGCCAACGGACGCCAGCGTTGAGCGGCTGGACCACGCCGTCCGTGTAGTTCTCCAGGTCCACGTGCAGGACGCGGGCGTCCGAACGCGGCGCCGACCTCGTCTGACGCGGGATCGTGCTTGCCTTCTCGATCTCGTAGACCCAGGCAAACCGGCGGTCGTTGATGAGGACCTCGGGTTGCTTGTCGCCATCGAAATCCGCGACGCGGGCGTAGTAGCCGTATCCGTAGTCGTCGGGCCGGCCGGGGACCTTGCCCCAGTCCTGGGCGATCTTGGGCGTGTGGGGGAGCTCCAGACACCGGCGTCCCAGACCGTCGATGACGTACGGCCAACCCCCGTCGGTGAAGATCAGCAGGTCCGTGCCCTTCGGGCCGAATCCCCGCAACTGCGTCGTCGGGTCGAACACGTGGAACTTCTGTCGCTTGCAGGGCTCGGCCCGTCCGGCGGGGAAGTTGGCCGGCGGCATGATCCGCCACAGCTCCTTTCCCGCGGCGTCGTAGAGCACGAGCTCGGCCCGCTTGTTGTGAACGAAGACCTGATTGCCCTCGAGTTCCGGATGGAACCGGCCGACCTGGCAGTGCTGGGGGTGCGTGTCCTTCCGCCGCCAGATCAGACGCCCGTCTTTCGCGTCCAGCAAGTAGGCCTTGTCGCTCGCGGCCAGAACGACACAGGTCCGCCCGCCCACCTTGCTCACGACGATGTCGTCCACGTGCATCTCGCCTGCGTTCCACTTGTCCTCGGGCACGGGCGGAAACGACCAGACGGTGCGCCGATCGTGATCGACCAGGTTGTAGCCGATGACGAATTCGTCCAACCCGTCATCGTCGATGTCGAGGATCAACGGTGTGTGCCCGGCCCCGAGGTAGTCGGCCGTCTCGAGCAGCTTCAGATCGGGATCGTAGAACCAGGCCGGGTTGGCGTACTGGTGCGGACGATACGCCCGCTCGGCGTTCTTGGCCAGGATCGTCCAGTCCCTCGGCCCCCGACCGGTGTGGGCCAGGCGGACGATCTGGGCGTTGTCGGCTTGCGTCTTGACGGTCTTCTCGACGGTCCCCGTCCGACCGTCGATCACGATCAGCTCGTCTCGACGCGCGCAGACGACCTCCAGGACGCCGTCGCCGTCGATGTCGGCGCAGTCCAGTGCCCGCTCGGCGCTGTGGGTCACGAAGGGGCGCTTGGCTTGCCACGGCTGGCCGATCTGCCAGCGGACGTGTCCCTTGGCGTCGGCGGCGGTCAGGCAGAAATGGTCCCGCTCCGCCTGGCTGAACCGGCCCTTCCACGGCTTGACGTCGAAGACGTCGGAATGAAAGAGCCCCGGCGACTGGAGGTAGAGGACGTCCACCTTGCCGTCGCCCTCGAGGTCCACGCAGAAAGGGATGCCGCCGAACCGTTCCAACGACACCTCCGTAGCCAGCCGAAACGAGACCTCCGCTGGTGCAGCCGTCGTCGCCCACCCCACGGGACAAAGAACCGCCAATAGCGCCACGTACCGTCCATTCATCTGTTCACCCGTGCTTGGTTCAACTGACCCAAAGAACGCCCGACCTGTCCGTGCCACAGGATCTGGCAGGTCGAGATATCGTGACCGACGGTCCGGTGTGACGCAAGGAGGTCCTTGGCTTCCGTGACGTCACGACGTGACGGGCGCTTGGTCGGCAGTCGGCCATGGGGTATGTTGCGCCCGTGCTGACAGGCGGCGCAGCCTTGGGGGGCGCAGGCGCGCCAGGGAGGAGGGCTGTCATGCCATGTGAAGGAGAATCACGATGCGGTCATTGGTTAGCAGGCTGATCTTCGCGGGGGTGTCCGTCGTTGGTCTGGCCAAGATCACGCCTTCCCAGGGGGCCGAACCGTCCGTGACCGCGAAGGCACGGCCGGACGGTTGCGTGGAGATCCGGATCCTCCCCGCGGACGGACCGCCTCGCCTGCTTGGTACGATCGACCTGTCGAAGCGGCATTGCCCAGCTTCGAAGCAGACAGAGGCCCTGCGGAGATGGCGCTCCTGGCGTCTCGGCGCGTTCGTCTGTTTCAACAGCAACCAGTTCACGGGCAAGGAACACTGCCACACCCAGGATCCGCGGGTCTACGATCCGGCCGATCTGGACGTGGCCGGCTGGGTGGCAGCCTTCAAGAAGGCCGGGATGAGGTACGCCGTGCTGACGACCCGCCACACGTCCGGTTTCCTGTTGTGGGACAGCGCGACGACGACGTTCGACGTGGCTTCCAGCGGAAACCCGACCGACGTCGTGAAGGTGTTCGTCGATCAGTGCAGACGGCAGGGGATTGCCCCCGGGCTGTACTACTGCATGTGGGGCGGCAAGAAGTACCGCCCCACGCCCAACGCCCGCGCGGTCATCTTGGGGCAACTGTATGAGCTGGCCACCCGCTACGGGGACATCCCCTACTTCTGGATCGACATGATGAACTGGGCGCCTGCGGACCTGACCCCGCAGCAGGTGTATGACGCGATCAAGGGCCTGCAGCCCGGTGCGATCGTGATCCTCAATCAGCACGTCCAGGATGGCCGGCAGATCAAGTACTTCCCGACAGACGTCCTCAACGGCGAATTGGTCCCTCCTCCCGCAAAGGGGCACAACCCAACCAGGAACGTGAAGGGCGCCACCTACTACCTGCCCTTCGAGTACGAGCTTTGCAGCCAGCGTCGTGAAGGCGGGATCAAGTATGATCCGCTGGGGCCCTCGTGCTGGTTCACCTACGGCCAAGGTCGTTCGTTCGTCCCCAGCCGCTCTTTCGAGGCCAAGGCCATCTGTGAGCGGATCAAGCTGGGGTGGCAGCGGGGCGCGGACAACGTCTTACTCTCCGTCGCCCCGGACCATACCGGTCGCATGCGGGCGTCGGACGTGGCTGAACTACTGAAGCTGAAGAGACACCTGTGGGGCGAACGGGGCGCCACGTCTGGACCAGGTTGACCGGCCCGGGGACAGGCCAGCTCGGCCTAGGGGGTCCTGCGGGTCGACGTCGAGCTTGGGCCAGACGAGTTCGCCGCGCCGTTGGGCCTCGACGCTGTGGAACGCGCCCAGCTCCGGCGAATTCGAGTCCAGCCAGAGAACGATCCGGCGGAACTCCTCGTTCGTGATCTTGTTGCGGTGCGACTTGCCGAGAAGGGCCTTGCCGATCTTCGAGTTTCGTGCGCCGAACCGACCGGGGATCGTGCGCGACCCATTGTGCTCCGGATCGAGGTAGTAGCCGGCGAAGCCTCCGGCCCAATGGAACGCATAGGGCTTCAGCGCCTTGTAGCCCATGTCCTGCGGGCCTTTGCCCTCCCGGTTGTGACACGCGACGCACTTGCACTGGAAGATGGGCTTGACGAGCCGATGAAAGCTGACAGGCTCGATCGGGTCGACCTCGGGCTGAAGCTTCGACGGCAGCCGCCGCAGGGCCATGGGGAGACGGATCAGGGCCGGCGGGGTTCGCCACTTGTTCTCGTGGCACCCCACGCAGGTCAGCCGCTCGCCCGGATGGACGTAGGCCACCGACTTCATCGACTGAACGGCCATGTAGTTCTCATCGAGCGCCTGGAAGATCAACTCCTTCTCGACGGGGGCCTCGAAGTAGACGCTGCCGTCCGGCTCGACGGGCACGATCCCCAGCGGGATCCGCGGGCAGTTCTCGTCGCCGTAGCCGATCCGGGGCTTGTCCATCTCGTGGTTCGGCTTGATGACGTTCTGCGTGACGCGAAGCCACTTGATCCGCGTCCCTTCAGGCCAGGGCAGGTCGGCCTCGTAGATGTTGAGAACGGCGATGGTGGCCTTGGGCGTGCCGTGGCGCGCGGCGTCGCCCTGACACGTCAGCGTCGGGATGACCGGCGGCCGGGGCCTCGGACGGAAGGGGATCGGGTCCATCGCGCGGAAAAACTGGTACGGCCTGCCCGGCGTCTCGGCGGGCGCGACGATGAACTCCTGATTGCCGAAGCGGTCAAGGAGGTACATGTTCTCGTAGTAGACGCAGAGGTAGACGTCCTCGCTGAGCGGCCAGGGCGTTCCGTACTGCTGCGTATCGTAGCGCCGGCCGGCGGTCTCGACCTCGGGGAACTTGGCGTAGGGGGTGATTCGCCTGAGCTGGGACATCGCGCCGTCGTCTTCGATGCCCAGATCGAGCATCACCAGACTGCCGAACGCCTCGCCGTGGTGGGGCACCGCCGTCAGGATGTAGCGATTCGAGCCGGGGATGGCCTGGATGCCCATCTCCGTGAAGGGGCTCTCGTGGCGGGTGCTGAGCTTCGCGCTCTGCTGCCGCGTCCGTCCGAAGGTGTGATAGGGCAGCGGGTAGTTGCCGTGGGGGGCGCGGGGGTCTCGGCCGTCCGGGTAGCAGATCCAGAAGTTCGACCCGAGGCAGTCATTCCGGTCCACGTAGTCCCACCGTGAGTAGACGATCATCCCGTCGTTGTCGACGCTGGGATTCCACTCGCTGGTCTCGAAGTAGCTCAGCCGGATGATGTCGCTCCCGTCGGCCTTCATGGCGTGGAGCACGTAGTTGGGGACGTACATCGTCACGAAACAGCGGATGAAACCGCCCCGCCGCTCGGAGATGAAGGCGATGCGGCCGTTGGGCAGCCAGCATGCGTCGAAGTCGTTCCAGGGCCCGTCTGTGAGCTGGGTCAGGTTCGAGCCGTCCGCGTCGACCCGAAAGACGTGCCAGACCGACTCGGGCGTCCAGGATTCCTTGACGTGCGGTCGGTGCTTCTCGTTCTCGGTCCACGAGAAGAGGATCGTCTTGCCGTCGTAGGACAGGTCCGGCGAGATGAAGGCGCCGCGGTCGAGCTTCCGGCCCTTCAGCCGACCGTTCTGCACGACCGAATTCCTCAAGACGTCGACGATCGTTGGGCGCTCGGTCTTCCAGTTCTCGATCACGTACAGTCCGCCGCCGGGCACGCTGTTGAAGGCGAAGTACTGGGTCGTCTGGTGCTGGCCGAACCAATCCCGGTTCAGCTCGTTGGGACCGTGGATCACGCCGCGGACCACGAACAGGATCTTGTCGAAGTCTAGCAGCGGGTTGGCGAAGGCGACCTTGCGCCGCAGTGCGCACGCGTCGAGGTAGAGTTGCTGTCGAGCGCGATGGCTCGTTGCGCCGCGCTTCAGAGGCGTGATCTGCCGAGCCCGTCCCTTCAGTGCACTGAGGCGTTGCTCGAAGGCGGCCCAATCATCCGCACTTTCCGTCCGTTTCAGGTGCCTCAACAAGGCAGTCGTCCGACGCAGGACGATGTCGACCGGATCGCGATCTTCCGGCTGGATGAGGGCGTGGGGGTCGAGCGCTTGCGCGCGGGCGTTACGGGGCAACTCCGAGATGCCCAGGCCGTGGATCTGGTCGTTCAGCAAGTCGAACCGCATCTTCCAGTCGTCGACGACGCGTTTGCGCACGCCCGCGACCTTGACGTCTTCGGGCCATGCCGTCTCGCTCCAGATCCTCCGTTGCGACGGCAGGCCGCCGGGTCCGGTCACCAGATCGCCCTTGATCACGGGTGCCCGCGTCGTTCCCTTGTCATCGAAGTGCACGAGGACCAGCGTGCTGGCGTCCGGAGCGAACGGCGTGTCGGGGACCTTGTCGATGGTCCGAACGACGTTCGAGATCCGGACTTCGTCGATCATGCCCACGCATCCGATGCCGTCGACGTGGCCGAACGTGGTCGGGCGAACGGGGGGCAGTTTGCCCGATGTCCTTGTGAACGGCGCGTTCGCCACCTGCTTCGCGTCGACGTACAGCCGGATCCGCTTTCCGTCGTTGACCATCGCCACGTAATGCCACTTGCCGTCCGTGATGTCCGTCTTCGAGATGATCTCGGCGGGCTGGTTGCCCGGCAGGTAGGCACTGAAGAACCCCGAGCCCGCGAACGAGTAGATCTCCCAGTGCGTGGGCGACGACTTCGGTTCGCTGGCCACGAGGATGTTGAACCCCTGCTTGTTGTGCAGCTTGGCCCAGCACTCCACCGTCAGCGGTGTTCGTTGGCAGGCGCGCTGACCGGGCAACCCCGCGCGGTGTCGGCCATTCGCCACGGGAACGAGGCATCTGGCGAACCTGCCCTTGCCCCGCGCGCCACGAACGGGTCCTGAAGCCTTGCCCTGTCCGGTCGCCCCCGCAGCCGACCGCGATGGCGCAACCGGGCCGAATGCCACCAGCGCGGCGATCATCCACAGCAACAACCCGACAGGTAACGTCCGCATGGCCCGTTCCCCAGCCGTTTGGCCTTCGTCACCATTGTATCGGCTGTAGGAGGGGCAAACAGCACTTGCGGGGTGCTCCATCGCGGGTGCGCGGGTGCGCTTCGCTACCTTTCGCGGAACGCGAGAGGGAGTGAAGCGTGGGGGATGGAATCGCGCTGCGAAGGACGCTTTGCGGTCCGTTCCGTCACGCACCCCGTTGCCGGTGAGGCCCCGCTGCCGCTTGATCGCTGGGTCTCGGGGTGGTACAAGCCTGGACCTGATTCGCAGCGCCGGCGTCGGATCGCGACGCTGGGACATCTCGCATGACAGTGGAGTCCGGTTCATGACGATCGTCTGGGGAATCTGGCTGCTCGCGCTGGGGGCGGCGTGCGTCGTGTGGCTGTTGCGGCATGGGCACCTCAGCCGCTATCAGCGGGAGGAGATGCCGCTCCGAAGTGACATGTATGACGGGCAGCCGGACGATGCCCCGCGGCTGAGCGTCTTGGTCGCCGCCAAGGATGAGGAGGAAAACATCGAGGCGTGCGTGCGGTCGATGCTCGACCAGGATTACCCGGATTATAGGCTGATCGCCATCAACGATCGGAGCGACGACCGGACCGGTGAAATCATCGATGCCATCGCGGCGGAGGATTCCAAACTGACCGCCCTGCACGTCCAGGAGCTTCGCGACGGGTGGTTCGGTAAGAACAACGCGATGCACACCGGCTTCGAACGGGCGGATGGCGAGTGGCTGTGCTTCATCGATGCCGACTGCCGACAGACCTCCAACAAGACGCTCAGCGTGGCGATGCGGTTCGCCACGGACCACGACGTGGACTTCCTGTCGGTCTTGCCGCAGCTGGAGACGCAGAGCCTCTGGGAACGGATCATCCAACCGGCCTGCGGCGCGGTGATGGTCTTCTGGTTCAACCCCTCGAACGTCAACGATCCGAACCATTCGGCCGCCTACGCGAACGGTGCGTTCATGCTTATGAAGCGGAGCTGCTACGACGCCATCGGTGGGCACGAGCCGTTCAAGACCGAGGTGAACGAGGACATGCACATGGCCCGGGCCGCCAAGGAGGCGGGGCTGCGGCTGTACGTCGTCGAGAACCGCGATCTGTACGTCACGCGGATGTACACGAACTTCCGCGAGATGTGGCGGGGATGGAGCCGCATCTTCTACGGCTGCTTCGAGACGTTTCGTCGGCTGCGGATCTCGCTGCTGGTGATGCTGTTCAGCGGGATGATGCCGTGGTATTCGGCGCTGGCGGCGTGGATCATGGTCGCGGTTCGCGGCTGGTCGGAGGCGGGACCGTGGCGGGCGGTCGCCGTCCTCGCCACTGCCGCCATCCTCTGCCAACAGTCGGTCCTGACCCGCTACTACCGTGTGAGTCAGACCAATCCGCTGCTGGCGCCCACCTATCCGATCGCCGGCACGATCGCTTGCGGCATGCTCATCAACGCGATGACCAAGCTCGCCGGCACGAAGACCACCTGGCGGGGCACGACCTACCGGGGCGACAAGTTGGCGGCCAGCTGATCAGGCCTTCAACTCGATCCGTTCGACGTCGATGCGGTTCAGGTCGGCCACGCCCAGGCTCTTTTGCTCCCCGTAGGCGAGCATCTTGCGGGCATAGGGCAATTGCCACTTGCGACGAAGCTTGCTGATCGTCTTGCGCTTCTGCTCGAGGATGTCCAGCCCGACGGCGTCGACGGCCACCGTGTCGGTGCCAAAGATCAGCGCATTGAGGCTCCACCGACAGCCCGGTGCGTGGAGCGGGCCATGGTCCCATTGTGGGCGGAGCGCGTCGACGATGATCAGCCGCGTCTTGTCCCTGATGGCCGGGTAGGCGTTCAGCTCGATGATGCTCTTGCCCATGTCGTTTTTGTTATCCCACGAGTGGAAATCCCTCGGGTTGGCGATGCTGCCGAAGTGGTTCTTCAGCGAGATGCACACACCCTTGCCGTTGTGGGCCTTGAGAACGGGCAGGTTGATGAGACAGTCGGTGTGGTCGGTAAGAAGCTTCCGGAGCTTGGCGTCCTTGCCGCGATTGGGGATGGGTACCCTGACGATCCTGGCCGCGTCGCCCTTGCATTCGATTCGACTGAACAGAAAGACCTTCGATGCCTCCAGTCCGCCCTCCCTGCTGAGGGCGCCCGCCGCGACGCCCCGAAGCTCCGGGCGCGTCTCGATCGGCCGCCAGCCCATCTCGTTCCACTTGATCGTCACGCGCTGGCCTGGCTGGGCGACCTGCTGCCAGGCCTCCACGTTCGACTGCTTGCCGGTCAAGGCCTTGATCCCCGCCTCGACCATCTTGGACAGCACGCCCGAATCGGCCTGGTAGCCCTTGAGCAGCGCGTTGGGGTGCGTCACGATGACGATGCGACTCCGTCGGGGCGCCGCCTCGCCGGCCGCGGCCATCGAGGGACCGGCCAACGACGCCATTCCCGCGGCCGCTGCCCCCCTCGCCGAGTCCGCCAGGAATCGACGACGTGTCAGGCCGGGTGCGGAGGCGGCGCAGTCGCTGTTGTCTTGCTGCATGAAGGTAGCTCCTTGTCCTGCCATACCGTTCGGCTCGCCTTCGCCATGGAAGTCCCACCGCTTTCCACATGTGGCTGGATGGGGGATGTGCAGATTCTGAAGCGCCGTCCTGCCATGTCCGCCATGATCACGAGCCGCCGACGGACACCGCTTCGTCACTCGGTTCTGGAACGCCGTCCTCGTGCCCCAGAACCTTGCAGATAGCGTCCAGATCGTCGGCCACCTTGATGGGGGCGTTGGCGTACTCTCCCGTGACGGGTCCGGGCGGCGGGGCTTCGGCGGCCTTCATGTCGATACCCGTGTGATAGCGGACCGTAGCGTCGGGGTCCTTCAGCTCGTGTCCGGTCAGGATGCAGACCACGTGCTCGTCCGGACTGATGACCTGTTCTCTCAGCAGCAGATGCAGTCCGGCGACGCTCGCTCCGCTGGCGGGCTCGCAGCCGAAGCCGAACCGGCCCACCATCGCCTTGTGCTCCAGGATGTCCTCATCGGAGACCTCCCGGACCAGGCCGTCCATCGTGTCCAGCGACCGCAGGGCCTTGGGGAGATTCACCGGCCGGCTGATCTCGATCGCCGACGCGACGGTGTGGGGCTTGTAGCCGCTCCGGTCCATCTGGTCGTAGAGTTGACCGATCTTCTCGTCATCGATCTGCCCGTTGTTCCACCTGACCCGCTGTCGCTCATGCAGTTCGTATAGCGTGTTGGCGCCGGTGGCGACGATGACGGCCAGCCGCGGGATTTTCTCGACCAGGCCCAGCTCGAACAGCTCGGCGTAGGCCTTGCCGAACGCGCCGCTGTTTCCCAGGTTCCCTCCGGGCACGACGATCCAGTCGGGCACGTGCCAGTCGCGGGCCTCGAGAATCCGGTACATGATGGCCTTCTGGCCCTCGAGCCGGAACGGATTCACCGAGTTCATCAGGTACAAGCCCAACTGATCGGACGCCTCGCGGACCCGGCGGAGACACGCGTCGAAGTCGCCCTCGATCTGCAATGTCAGCGCGCCGTAGTCGAGCGCCTGCGACAGTTTGCCGTAAGCGATCTTGCCGCTGCCGATGAAGACGATGCCCTGCTTGGCCTGACGTCCTTGGCTGCCCGATAGCGAGGCGAACATCGCCAGCGATGCGCTGGTGTTCCCGGTCGAGGCGCAGGCGACCCGTTTCCGGCCGAGCATCCGCGCCAGCGTGAACGCCGCCGTCATGCCGTTGTCCTTGAAGCTGCCCGACGGGTTGAGGCCCTCGTACTGCAGGAACAGGTGCCCCCGTTTCATGCCGATTTCGCGGGCCAGCAGGTCGGCCGTCTGCAGGTTGGTTCGACCCTCGCCGATGGTGACCACGTCGCGCTCGCGGGCAAACGGGAGCAGCTCTCGGAACCGCCAGACCCCCGAGAAGTCCACGACGCTCTCCCGCGTATTCCAGCGGGTCTCGAAGAAGCTCATTTCCCGCGGCATGGGCGTGCGGTCCCATTCGTAACAGACGTCGAGCAGGCTGTCGCATCGCTTGCACCCGAACAGGACCTCGCTGATGCTGTAAGTCGCTCCGCATCCGGGATTGATGCACTTCTGATAGGCGATCTCGCGCATCGCAGGACCTCCCCAACCGGTGTGGTCTGTCTACGAAATGAGGCAGGACTTCTGCCGACTAGCTTAGCACAACTCCTCCTGGCGGCCAAGTTACATCAATGGAACGAAGGCGCGCGGGCGCGTTTGGAGTGGTGTTTGCTTCAGGTCTGCCTAACGGGGCGGGGCACGCGCGGCGCCCTACCGCGACGGCCGATCGTTGTAGCCGTGAGGATGGGCCTTGTGCCATCGCCAGGCGGTTTCGATGATCGCTTCGATTTCCACGTATTGCGGTTTCCATCCGAGGGCGGCCTGGATGCGGCTCGGGTCGGCGTACAGGGCCGCGGGATCCCCCGGGCGACGATCCACGTCCTCGGCGGGAATCGGGTGTCCCGTGACGCGGCGGGCCGCTTCCAGGACCTCGCGAACCGAGTGCCCCCGTCCCGTGCCGAGGTTGTAGGCGTCGGCTCGACCCGTGTTCGGCAGGGATTCCAGCGCGAGCAGATGCGCCCGGGCCAGGTCCGCCACGTGGACATAGTCGCGGATACACGTTCCATCGGGGCTGTCGTAATCCGTGCCAAAGATCTTGACGTCTTTCCGCTGGCCCAAGGCCACCTGAAGCAGAATGGGCACGAGGTGGGCCTCGGGATCGTGATCTTCGCCGATGGTCCCGTCCGCGGCCGCCCCGGCGGCGTTGAAGTACCGCAGTGCTGCCGACGCCAGCCCCCACGCCACCGCGGAGTCCTGCAGGGCCCACTCCATCATCAGCTTGCTACGACCGTAGGGGCTCAGCGGGCGCAGGTCTGACGCCTCGGTCACTGGCGCCTCCGCAACGTTGCCATAGACCGCGCAGGTGCTGCTGAAGACGAGCTTTCGGATTCCCTCGGCCTGCATGGCCTGGAGCAGCGCGATCGTGTTGGAGACGTTGTTGTGATAGTACTTCAGCGGATCGCTGACCGATTCGGGCACGACTAGGAAGGCCGCGAAGTGCATCACGGCGTCGAAGCCATCTGTCAGGCATCGGCGGAGCCGTTCGCCGTCGGCCAGGTCGCCCTGCACGAAAGCGGCTTCCGGGTGAACGGCCTCCCGGTGTCCGGTCACGAGGCTGTCGTAGACGGTGACGTCGTGTCCTTCCTCACACAGCAACCTGACGCAGTGGCTGCCAACGTATCCCGCTCCACCCGGTACAAACACCTTCATTGAACGATTCCTACCAAAGGCCCGCCACGCCCTCTCGATCGTGTGTCGCTACGCTCCCCGTCCACGATCAGCCGAACCATCGTTCCATCAGCGTCCTCAGCGGATCGGTCCGGCCGTAGAAGAACGGCCAGATCCACGGGGCAACGATGATCCAGCCGATGTTGATGGCAGCCATGACGTCGTAGGGCAGCGATCCCCGGGCGTGGCGCCACGGGGCGAGGTACCGCCCGATGCCCGGCAGGGGTCCGTCCTTCGGCGGGTCGGTTCCCCGTTCTTGGGCCTTGAGGGCGGCACCCGCATACCGCAGCCTGAGCAAGACCGTGAAGAACGGAAGCGTTGCCTGCTGCCAGATCAGGGCTGGCATGTGTCCGAAGAGCGTTCCGGTCAGAAACCCGAAGCATCGCTCCGGCCGCTGCCACCACCCCACCGGGACCGAGTCAAGCAGGTTCTCGGACCGCGCTTTGACGTAGCTGATCGCGTAGGCGTGGACCATCGCGATCCCTGATAGGGCGCAGAGCGTCACGTTGCCGACCCACGCGAAGTGGACGATCAGGCCCAGATACAGGACGCCGTCGCTGAACCGATCGAGCGTCGAGTCGAGGACCTGACCGAACCGCGTGCCGATCCCGCCGATGCGAGACACGGCGCCGTCCAGCATGTCGCACGGTCCGGCGGCCAGCAGCAGCCAGAAGGCCACGAAACACCACCGGCTCGACGTGAGGCCCTCCACCTTGCCGAACGTGTGGCCTCCGCCAATAGCGAGGCAGACGCCGGCACAGACGGTCAACAGGAACCCCGTCGCCGTGATCGCGTTGGGCGTCACGCCCAGCCAGACGAGCAGACGCGCCAGCTGATCCCGACCGGCGCAGAACACGTGGCCGATGGCCCAACTCGTTCCGGGCCGTTCGCCGCTCTTGCGGAGATTCGCAAAGTCGCGCTTCTCAGAAGGTGTGTCGCTCGTTGACGCCATCGTCTCGCAACCGTCTTCACCCATGGTCGGATTATAGCAGCCCCCATGGGGCGGTTGAATCCCAGCGACCCAGTGACGGCCGGTCGCGGTGTTGGCGGGTTCAGTGCAGTCGGCCGGGCAAGAACAGACTCAGCCAGGGGCAGTACGTGATTACCAGCAGGGCGATCACCCCCGCGGCCATGAACGGCAGCGCCTCGCGGCTGATCCGATGCATGTCGCAACCCGTCACACCGGCCGACACGTACAGGTTCACACCGACGGGGGGCGTGACCTGACCGATGGCCAGGTTGACCGTCATGATCACGCCCAGGTGCACCAGGTCGACACCGGCGGCGTGAAGGACCGGGGCGACGATGGGCACGAAGATATAGAAGATGCTGATGGCGTCCATGAAACACCCCGCCACCAGCAGGGCCGCGTTGACCACCAGCAGTAGCACGTAGGGGTTCTGCGTCACACCCGTCAGCAGTCCGGCCAGGTCTTCGGCGATGGCGTGGTCGTCCAGCACACGGGCAAACAGGCGTGCACACGCGACGATCAGCATGACCACCGCCGTGACCGACACCGAGTCGACCAGTGCCCGGTACAGCCCCCGCCAATCGAGGTCGCCGTAGACCAACCGGCTGACCAGGACGGCGTAGACGACGGCGACCGCGGCCGACTCGGTCGGCGTGAAGATGCTGCCGTAGATGCCGCCGAGAATGATCAACGGGAAGAGCAGTGCCCACAGCGCTCGCACAAGACTCCTTGCCGCATGCCGCCAGCCCGGAAACGCGACGCGCTCGATCTTACCCCAGGTTCGCACCGCCAGCATGATCATCAGGGTGCCGCCAACGAGAATGCCGGGGATGACCCCGGCCAGGAACAAATCGCGGATCGGCGCCCCCGCGACGATGCCATACAGAATCAGGGCGATGCTCGGCGGAACGATGATGCCGATCCCCCCGCAGACGGCCGCCAGGGCGGCGGCCGTCCCTCGCGGATAGCCCCGCTGGACCATCGGACCGACCGCCAGCGTCCCCAGCACCGCTACGTCCGCCGGGCCCGATCCGCTGATGCCGGCCAGGAAGATCCCCGCGACGATCAACGCCTGGCCCACGCCGCCCGGCAACGGGCCGGTGAAGCACTCCGCCAGGTCGATCAGTCGCCGGGCCATCGCGCTGCGGGCCATGATGTGGCCCGCCAGGACGAACAGCGGAATCGCCATCAAGTCCCACACCTGCGTCGCCGCCAGCAGCGTCTGCGGCACGACCTCCAGGTGGCCCGGGTCGAAACACACGATCGCCAACAGCGCCGACACGCCCAGCGCCAGCGCGACCGGCGCGCCCAACGCCAGCAGCAACCCAAACACGCCGAACAGCAAGGTTGCTACCGGCCAGTGGGTCACGCCTGTCCTCCGCGACTGTCCTGGTCTGGCTCCCCCGATCCTTTGGATCGCTGCACGTGCTGCGATGCATGCGCTCGGCGCCGCAGATCGGCCAGCAGGGACCGCGCCGCCCAGATCGTCAGCAGGCCCGCCCCCAGGGGCAGGCCGATCTGCACCGCCCACGCCGGCAGGCCGATGCTTCGGAGCCCGCCCAAGGACTCGCCCTTGGCCACCTGCCCGACGCCTAGAACCGCGACGACCGCGAAGAACGCGACCCAACAGAACCGCATCGCAAGCCGCACCGGGCCGGCGAATCGATCGGGCAATCGGCCCACCAGCACGTCGTTGCCCAAATGCTGACGCCGGCGATCCGCCAGCACCGCGCCCAGAAACGTCATCCAGTAGAGCATGACCGGCAGGAGCTGATAGACATAGGTGTATCGGGCCAGGATGCGGTTCTGCAGCGAAGCCACCGCGGGCAGGTGCCCTTCGACCCGAATCCCGCGCAGGACCACCAGCACACACACGAGCAGCACCATCGACGCCAACCCCGCGGCGGTCATGATCTCGATGATGCGGACCACCGGGCCGGGACGATCCGTCTGATCTGCCATGGGGAATGCCCTTACTTCCTGGCGGGCGCAGTGGGTGACGTCGCAGCCGGCTGGCGGTTCCCAGCGGTCTGGACCGCCCGGACGATCCGGTCGACGACATCGGCGCCGATCTTGGGGCCAAACGCCTTGTAGATGGGGCGGACCTTGGCCTCAAACGCCGCCCGCTCGGACGCCGACAGACGCGTCACCCGCATCCCGTGCTTGACGAGCCGGTCGGGAATGACGCGGTCGTCGGTCATGACCAGCTCGCGCTGGTATGCCATCGCCTGCCTGGCGCATCGCTTGATGATCGCCTGCTGCTCCGCCGCGAAACCGTTCCATCGTTTCGCGTTCATCGTCAGGATGAGGGGATCGTAGGCGTAGTCCCAAAGGGTCACGAACTTCTGGCATTCATACAACCGGCTGGACTCGATGATGCTCAGGGGGTTCTCTTGACTGTCGATCACGCCCTGTTCCAGCGACGTCATCACCTCACCGAAGTTCATCGTCAGCGGTTGGGCGCCGAGCTGTCGAAACGTCTCCAGGAAGATGTCCGAACCGGCGACGCGGACCTTCAGCCCGACCAAGTCCGCCGGCGTCCGCACCGGCCGCCTCGAGTTGGTCAGCTGGCGGAACCCGTTCACGCCCCACGCCAGCCCCACGATGCCTTTGTCGATGAGCCACCCGAGAGCCTCGTCGCCGAACGGGCCGTCGCAAACGGCCTGGGCCTGGGCGTGATCCCGGAACAGCCAGGGCAGGCTGAACGCGTCGAACCGCTTGTCCAGGAACAGCGCCAGGATGATCGGCGAATCGAGCGTCATGTCGATCGAGCCGTCGCGAAGCATCTGCAGCTCGGTCTCCTGGTTGCCCAACGCCAGCCGGCCGCCGGCGGCGACCCGGACGGTGATCTTCCTGCCGCTGGCCTCCGCCAGCAGTTCGGCGAACCGCTTCGCGCCGCGATCCCAAGACGAACCGGGCGCAGTGATGTGGCTCAGCTTCAGCTCGATCCTGTCTGCGACGGCTGCGTCGCGGTCGCGGCAACCGGTCATCAAGGCACAGGCCAACCACGCGACGCTCCAGAGGATGACGCGCAGGACCTCGCGAGCCCCCGCACGGTCCGGACCCATCGCATGGCGGTTGATTCTCATGGGCATCATTGTGTCTCCCGCTCGGTCATCGGACAAGCTCGTCAGGGCAGCCACAGCCAGATTAGCGCCACGACCGTTACGCCCGTCAGGAGATGCAGCATCATCGGCACGAGCCAACTGTTGCAGCGATAGGCCACGTACCCCAGCGCGAGCCCCCCCGGGAACGACATCGCACACTCGGCTGGCGACTTGCCGACGTGGATGAGGCCGAACAGGATGGACTGCAGCACGAGCGCCAATAGACACGCGTCGGGCAGGCCGATCCAACGCGTCCCCCGTTGCCAACCGCGCGCGCCGTCCGCAGGTTGGGCCAAGCCTATCCACCTCAGTGCAATACGGGCGCGTCCGCCGATCGCGGGCGCGGGCGGCGGAACGACGGGCCAGCGTCGCCGCGGGCGGAGAATCGCCAGCAACACGCCGTTGAACAGGAAGTGTTCAGCGACCAGAACGGCCAAGTACGGCGCGACGATCGCGCCCAGCGACGAACCAAACAGCTCGCGACGGTAGTATTCCTGTGTCGCCGCTGACGACGCCATCAGCGCCAGCAACGGCAGCGAAGCCACGTAGCCGACCGCCAGGATGCGCCATCCCACCCGGTTTGGCCAGCGTAGTCCCAAGTCCCGCGGCTGGCCTCGACCGAAGACGACCATCATCAGCCAGGGCACGACCAGGGCCAGGGCTACGCTGTATAGCGCCCACGTCCACCGTCGGTCCGGGGTCCACCCGCACGCCGCTTGGGCGACTGCGATCACCTTGTCGCTCGCGTAGACGCGGGCATCGCGCCCGGCTCGTATGAGCCACGCTGGCATCCACGGACGCATCTGGACCCAGAACAGACACAGATATCCCGCAGCCGCGGCAGCGATCGCGCACGAGAGAACATGGCTGATCCAATGGTCTTCTCGACCAGTCGCAGGCGTGGGCGCGGCCGGCTCGTTGTCGTGCATGGCCCCAGGATACCAGGCCCGTCACGGGCCTGCGACCATCGCGCCAGTGGTTGGCGGTGGGCGCGCAAAACAGCAGGTCACCAGCCCAGTGGAGGGCGGGTGACCTGTCTTGCGCGCGTGGTGTCGGCGCGCATCGCGCACTCTAGAGAGCGCGCATTATCGTTGGCGGCGAGAACGGAGCAGACCCGCCCCACCCAATGCCAGCAGCAGCATCGTGCAGGGCTCGGGGACCCACTCGACCTGTATCTCGTCGCCCACTATCAGTGTATCCTTGGCGTCGTTGTAGTAGCCGATCGTCGCACGCAGGTGCTCGATCGAGCCGTCGCCCAGCTCGGCAAGCAGCATGTCCAACGTTTCCTGGTTTGTCGCACCAGGCGGGTCAACGACCTCATCGTCGGCCCAGGCCATCCCCAGGCTGACGTAGATGATCTTGTTGACCATCTGGGTGTTGGCCCCGCTGTCGATGATCGTGCCGTCGGCCTTCACGCCGATGAGGTTCGAGCTGTACTCCGAGAAGATCCACTCCGGCGGCAGGCCGAAGACGTCCACCTCCGTGGGCGACTCGTCCGTGTCGAGGTAGTACAGCCCCACGTTCCCCACGTTGGCCAGCCGGATATCGTCCAGGCCCGTGTCACTGGCGATTAGCATGGGGAAGTGGACCCGCTGCCCGTGTTCCTCGTGGAACGGAGAAGCCCCAGGGGCCACGCCCTTCCAGCTTTCGAACGTCGTGACGGCGATATCGGTCGTCACGAACTCATCGACGGTGTAGTACGCGTCCGGGTCCGTGTTCGGGTCGCCGATTGAGCCCAACCCGTCCTTCAGTGCGGTCTTGGCGTTGTCCGTCCAATCGCCCCACGTGGGCGAGAAGTATCGGTTGACCGCCGGCGAGGCATACATATCGATGGAGACGTCTGCCTCGACCACGGCGCCCCCGGCCAACAGCATCCCCACAGTTGCGCAGAACAACAACGTTTTGTACATTTCTCTCTCACTCCCACCGGACGGCGTGGCCGATGGCCGACGTGAGCCGCCCGTGCACTACGTTTCCCCCGCGCCATTGCCTCCAGGCCGATCTCGCCGTGACGACCCGGTCCTGTCCCCGAGGACCTCCTATCATTCACCCCGTCGGCGACGGCGCAGCCACGCGCCGGCGCCACCAAGCCCGAGGGCGGCCAGTCCCCCCACTGCCGGATCTGGGATCACGTGCGCCGTCCCCACGACCGAGATGATGATGTCGAGCGTGATCGTCTGGCTGATCTCGCCGATGGGGAACAGATAGTCGAACGTCCCGCCGAGCGTGACGGTGACCACGTCGCTCGCGGCGGCCGATGTGGTGAACGTGACGTCGAGCTCGGCGTCCGGGGTGATGACGTACGACTCGAACGTCATCTCAACGAATCCCGTGACGAAAACCGTTCCTGCCACATGGATGTCGGCGATAGCGGTCGCGCTGCCGCCCGGTTCGATATGGGCGGGCGAGCTCATGTCGAAGCCCACGAAGGCGGCACTGCCCGCCGGGACCCGTGCGGTGACTGCACCCCCCAAAAGGGAGACCACCACTTCCTCGGGGTTGGCGATGCTGGCGTCCCCCAGCAGGAACGTGTCGCTCTGACCGATGTGGCCGTTGCTCTGATAGACCGTCATGGCGAACGTCCCGGCCCCGGCTCCGGTGAAGGGGTCAGGATCTGCGATCCCATCTGGCGTTACGTCTACCTGCACCGAAGCCGAAGTCACGTCAAAGACATAGTCCGCCGGTGTGCCCATCGCCGGAGCGACGATGACGCACAGAATCCCTACGCCACCCATCCACCTCATACCGACCATCCTCCTTCTCTCCCAGGTCTAGCGAATGCCCGTCTCACGTCTGTCTGGCTTGCTGCGAATTGAAGCGTGCTACGCGATCCGTCGCGGACAACAGAGGACGTATGCCATTCCACACGAAGCGGTTAGAGCGACGCCCTCGTCTCGGCTAGTCATCTGTGGTTTGGCTTCGGCAGCCCCTCCAGGCTGCCTGGCCACGAGATTGCACTCCTACTCCCGTCCGAAGCCTTCCCGCGCCCAGCGGCGAACTCCCTAACCTCCGACAACGGACCTCCCATAAGTATGCCTCGAAAACAAAGGAATGCCAACTCGGCGCTCTGATTTTGCGGCAAAAGCTCGGCGTTTCTGGAAGGTATACCATCTGCGCTATACGATAGCATTTGTCTTAGATTCTAGCGGGGCCCTGCGGGGCGGATCGGGCGGCTCAGCGACGGCCGTCCGAGGCAGGGGGCGTCGTGGGCGCTGTGGCAGGAATCGTCGACGCCTCTCGGAGCCCCTCGAGCGCCTTGTAGAACTCGAACCGACCTGGATGGCGACGGGTCAGGTCTTGGTAGATCCCGCGTGCCTGGTCGAGGGCGCGTCGGTCGTTCCATTTCCGGCCGAACCGGGCCAGGGCATCAGCCACCACGTCGGGCCGGGCCCGTAGGCATTCGCGCTCGACAAGCTGGAGTGCCCGGCCGGCCAGCTCCCGCTTGTCGGCGGCCAAGAAGATGCCGAACAGCCGCGGGGCCCATTCGCCGTCGACGTGCTCTCGCTCGAGCATGCGTTCGGCGGCGCGAAGGGCTTCGGCTTGCTGGCCGTGCTCGAGGTAGTAGGGCAACAGCAGCCGCATCGGGTTGCAGTGATCGAGCAGGAGCGTCGTGTTGCTCCGCCGGCCTTGGCGTTGCAGCTCGATCAGGTCGGCCTTCAAGTCGCGATCGAAGTCCGCCAACGCCCCGTCGAGCAGGTCGTGTCTGCCGGACTGCAGACAGGCGACGGCGTAGGCGAAGCGGAGGTAGGGGTGATGGTCCTTGCGATATCCGAACAGGTTGAGGTTGCACAGCAGGACCAATGCGGCCAGCAGCAGCGCCACGACGATGAGCCGAGATCGGTCGGCCTTACGGCGGACCATGCGAACCAGCTCGACCAGCCCGAAAGCGGCAAACACCACGAGCACATGGACCATCGGTAGGCGGAACCGGCTGTTGATGATGAACATCACCGCGGGCAGGGCTAGCGACGCCAGCATGGCCACCAGGTACGTCAGCCCTGCTGACCTGTTCGACGTGCTGGCCAGCGCGAGGCCCAACCCGACCAGGCCGAGCGGAGCCAGCCAACCGTAGTGGAACCAGGACAGGGCTTGCAACAAACGAGAGAACCCCAGGACATGGTACAGGTCCTTGTTGCTGGGCGATTCGTGGGCGTTGAAAAGCCAGCAGAAGCGGCGGATGGCGTGTCGTGCAAACCAGCCCGGGTTGTCGCCGATGTACTCGAAGCCCATCCCTGCCAGGAGCGAGCTGAACTCACCCCGCCGGGGCTTTCTGCCCAGGTGGGCTTCGGTGAAGCGATAGGCGTTCTTGAAGTTCAGACAGCAACGCGCCCAGGGTTCGTTGGGGTCCCAGGTCGTGTCCGGCAGGAATCCGGATTCATCGACGAGCAGCGGGCCGTCTTTGCTGTCTGAATGGGGGTTGTTGGCCACGTAGACGTTCAGCCCGCCATATGCGCCGAGCAGCACCCATTCGCCGCCGACGATACGGTTTCGAACGGTCACGGGCAGCACCGCGGCGCAGCAGCCCAACGTCAACGCCAGGACAGAGAGCAGAGGGCGGCGCAGCATGCCCGGCGAGAACGTCCGCCCGCCGTCCGTCGAGGGCGCCGTGTCCCGACGTTCCCGGCGCCATGCGATCACAAAGACGACGACGGCCAACACGGGCGCGAAGGCCAGGACATTGGGTCGCGTGATCGCACCAAGTCCCAGCACAAGCCCGCAGACGAGCCACTTGACGGGCTTCCGATCGTCCCAGGCCACCAGCAGGTAAGCAAGCGTCAAGTAAAAGAAGCACGCCAGGGAGGCATCGAGCAGTTCGACGGAGAAGAAGACGAACGTCCAGAACACCGCCGCCCACAAGCCCGCGACCAACCCAACGGCTCGGCCGAACAGCTGACGCGCAATCAGCAGCGTCAAGACCGGCGACAACGCCGCGAGGATGCACTGAACGAGGCGGGCGCGGATCGACGCGTCGCCCAGCACTCGGTAGACGCTGGCCAGGAAGTAGGTGTACAGCGGCGCCTTGTAGTAGCTGACGGCCGGCACGTGGCCCTGGAGGACCGCCAGGGCGAACTCGTGGTTGCCGCGCTCGTCGAGGGTGGGGAACTGATACAGGGGGGTGTCGCGGACTTCGGCGAAGTAGATCAGCCTGACCGCCAGTGCGACGATGAACACGAGCACGATCGACAACAGGTCGCGGCCACGGCCCGGCGAGTCGCTAGTCTTGGCCGTCACGTGAGAAGAGCCCCTTGGTGATCCGGACCGCGTAGATGGGCAGGTAGTAGGGCAGCCGGTGCGGCTGGGGATAGTCACGGACGATGCGCATGATCCGCGCCGGGTTGAGGAAGAACTGGCGGTTGGCCTTACGCTGATAGGCGTACAGGACCTCATCGGGTACATCGGAGAGGTTCACGTGGATCAACGCGAAGTCGGTGTCGTCGTAGTTGATGTTGGCCAGCTTCTCTGGATGCATTCGCATGACCTCGTCGTAGAGCCGTGTGTTCGGGAACGGCATGACCGTGAAGAACGAGGCGGTGTGCAGTTTCGAGTTGCAGGCCACGTCGAGGGTCTGCTGAAGGTCCTCCTCGGTCTCGGTCGGGAAGCCGAGCATGGCGAATCCGTTGGCGAAGACGCCGCGCTTGACGGCCATCTCGACGCCGGCCAGGAACCTCGGGATGCTCAGGTTCTTGCCCGTGTACTTCTGAATGCGGGGCGAGCCGGCCTCCAACGCGAAGCTGGAGAAGTAGAGCCCCGTGTCGACGAGGGCGTCAACCATTTCCTGCGTCAGGATGTCCGTCCGGACCGCGTTGGGGAAGGCGATCTTGAACTTCAGGTTGCGACGCTGGGCCAACTCGCAGAACCTGATGATGCGATCGTGGTCCAGGTTGAAGATGTCGTCCAGGAACTCGACGTCGTTGATGCCCCAGGTGCGGATGTAGTGGTCGATCTCCTCGACCATTCGCTCGGCCGAGTGGGCCCGAAACCGCTTGCCGAAGATCTTGTGGCACCAGATGCACTTGTAGGGACAGCCGCGGCTGCTGACCAGGGAGATATACTTGCGTCGCGCGATGGGAGGCATGGACTGCAACCGCCAGTACTTGCGGATGTCGATCAGGTCGAACGCCGGAAACGGGAGCGTGTCTAGGTCTTCGATGGGCGGCATCTGACCGGGATTGGTGACGATCTGCCCGTCGGGGTCGCGCCAGATGAGTCCGGGGATCTCGCTGAAGTCCCCGCCGTCGAAGCGGGCGCGGATGACGGCCTCGAACGTCAACTCGCCCTCGCCGACAACGGCTACATCGGCACACGTGTCCTCGAGCACCTTGGACTGGAAGGACGAGGTGTGCGGCCCGCCGACCAGGATCAACGCGTCGGGCAAGGCCTCGCGGACGTTCCGGGTCAGGTCGCCAAGCGTGTGGGCACACGTCGTGATCGCGCCGAAGCCTACGATATCCGATTCGAACTCGATTGCCTGCTGGACGAGCTCGTCCTCCGAGCAACCGTCCGCTCGCTGATTCACCAGTTTGACGTCGAGGTCAAACTTGGTGCGGAGGTAGCTGGCCAGCGACAGGATTCCCATGGGCGGGGTGGTGAAGGGGTAGGTGACCGTCCGGTGCCCAACGTTGACCAGGAATAGACGCAGCCGTCTCATCCGGACATCCCTACCGCCACCGCGGGGCCCGCAAGCCCAGACCGCCCAGTGCAGGCCGGACCCCGACGTGCACCTCGCGTGCTGGCCGCTCGGAAGTGCCGACTGTCAAAACAGTTATCATAATTCGTAATCCGGTTTCAGTCAAGGAGACGTCGTTGGGACCGAGCTCGCCTGCCGCGTCGTGGTCGGCGAGGCCATCAGGGCCCGGATCAGGTCGACTCGGCGGTGGTACTCGACCTCAGCCGGATGCTGGGCCGCCAGCTGCCGGTAGCGCTGCTCCGCCTGGCGCAGCCATTTGCGGTCGTGATACCGACGGGCGTACCGCAGGATCACGTCAGCCACAAGCCTCGGGTCAGCGCCGGTCTGCCCTCGATCCATTACGACCAGCAGCGATTGGATCAGATCGGGCCGGTCAGCCTTCATGAAGGTGTCGAACACCCGCGCGCTTCCGTTGGCGTCGAGTTGCCTACGCTCGATCAGCCGGATGCCGTAATGGACCGCCCTGTCGAGCGGGCCGTTCTTGTCGTAGTAGTCGTACAGACAGTACAGGGCCCGGCCATGTCTGCCCCCCCTGACGTCCATCGCCATCGCCAGCTCGATCTTTTCGACCGTTCGGGCCATCTCCTGGGCCCGCCCGGTCGCGCCGCAGGCCGCCGCGTAGATGAACAGCAGATACGGATGGCAGGGGGGACGGTAGCCGAACAGGTTAAGGTTGCTGAACAGCCCCACGCCGGTCAGGCAGGCGGCGGCGATGAACGTCTTGCGGCGTTCCACGGAGGCCCGGCACCACGCGGCCACGCGGACCAGCCCGTAGGCGCCGAGCGGCGCGAGCAGACACACGATCGTTGCTCGAAAGCGGGCGTTGACCAGGAAGAACACGCCCGGTCCGATCAGGGACGCCAGCAGGACGAGGTAGTAGGCAAGCCCCGGCGATCGGTCATCGGCCCGGATTGCAGCGACGAGCCCGAACACGATCAGCGGACACAGCACGCCGAAGTGAAACACGCTCAGACCCGCCAGCAGTGTGGAGAACTCGCGGAACTGGTATAGGTCCTTGTTGTCAGCGAATTCGTAGGCGTTGAACAACCAGCACAACCGCTTGAGTGAATCGGCGACGAACTTGCCGGGGTGTTCGCGGATGTAGGCCCACCCGAGCGCGAACATCGCGTCGTTCATCTCGCCGCGTGTGCAGGGACGGTTCAGCTTCTGACTCGTGTAGTCACACCCCTGGCGATAGGTGAAGCAGTGCACGTTGTAGGGGTCGTTGGCGTCGAAGACGCCGGAGGGCTTGTAGTCGGGCAGGCCCAACAGCTCGACGTTCTTGGCGTCGGCCTCGACGTTGTTGGCCAGGTAGAAGTTCACGCCTCCGTAGGCGCCGATCAGGACCCACTCGCCGCCGATCACCCGATTGCGTACCGTGATGGGCAAGACGATCAGGCAGCATCCCAGTGCGAGCCCGGCCACGCGCCGCAGGGCGAGCGGGGCCCATGCGGTTCGTACCGGGCGCGCGCCGCGCCAGGCGATGAGCACGACCGTCGCGGCCAGAAAGGGCGCGGCCGCCAAGATGTTCGGGCGGGTGATTGCCCCAAGGCCCAACGCCACCCCGCACAGAAGCCATTTCCATCGATGCGCGTCCGACAAGCGGATCAGCAGGCAGGCCGTCAGCAGGTAGAAGACCCCGCCGATGGCGACGTCAAGCAGTTCAGTGCTAAAGAAGACGAACGTCCAGAAGACCGCCGCCAACAAACCGGCCAGAACGTCGGTTGGCTTGCCGAAGAGCCGCTCGGCGATCAGGAACGTCAGCGGCGCCCACAGGCTGGCCAGGAACACCTGGATGAGACGGGCCACGCCCGTCTCGGGGCCGAAGATTCCGTAGACCCCCAGCAAGTAGTACAGATACAGCGGCGCTTTGAGATAGGCCTTCGCCGGCGCCGTGCCGTTCAGGTGCGCCAGGGCCGCGTGATGGTTCGTGTTCTCGTCCAGCGTCGGCCATTCGTACAGGGGGTTGTCGCGGACCTGCCAGTAGTAGACGAGCCGGACCGTCAAGGCCAGCCCATAGATGACGAGACACCAGCATAGCGTGCGACGGCTGGGCAGAAATCCGCTATGCCTGACTGTCACGTTTCAGGAACCCCTTGGTCGCCCGCTGGAGGAAGATCGGCAGGTAGTAGGGCAGCAGCATCGGCTGCGGATAGTCCCGGATGATCCGGAAGATCCGCCGTGGGTTCAGGAAGAACTGGCGGTTGGCTTTGCGCTGATAGCCGAACAGCACGTCGTCCGGCAGATCCGTGAGATTCACGCGGATGGTGGCGAAGTTGGTGTCGCTGTATTGGACGTGCTTGAGGCGCTCCGGACATTCTTCCTCGATCTGCTGGTACAACCGGGTGTTGGGGAAGGGCGTGACCGTGAAGAACGAGGCGGTGTGCAGACGCGATTCGTTCATCGTGTCGATCGTCATCTGCATTTCCTCTTCGGTCTCGGTGGGGAAGCCGAGCATCGCGAACCCGTTCGCGAAGATGCCCTTCTTGACGCACATATCGATACCCGACAGGAATTTCGGGATGTTCAGTCGCTTGCCGGTGTACTCCTGCAGGCGCGGCGATCCGGTCTCGAGCGCAAAGCTGCACCAATAGAGGTTCATGTCGGCCAGGGCGTCGACGACGTCCTCGGTCAGGATGTCGGTCCGCACGGCGTTGGGCAGGGCCGTCCTGAGCTTCAAGCCTCGCTTCCGAACGCCTTCGGACACCTCGATCACCCGTTTGCGGTCGAGGTTGAAGATGTCATCGAGGAACTCCACGTCGTCGATCTTGTATCTCTTGGTGAAGTACTCGATTTCGTCGACGATCCGCTCGGCGGAATGGCCCCGGAACACCTTGCCGAAGATCTTGTGGCACCACATGCATTGGTAGGGGCAGCCGCGGCTGCTGACCAGCGAGATGTACTTCCGCCGCGCGACGGGCGGCATCGATTGGAGCTTCCAATAGGCCGGTACGTCGAGGAGGTCGTAGGCCGGCATGGGCAGCGAGTCGAGGTCCTCGATCATCGGCATGTGACCGGGGTTCCTGAGGATCGTGCCGTCGTCGGCTCGCCAGATGAGGCCTGGGATCTTGCCGAAGTCGCCGCCGCCGAAATGGGCCTTGAGGATCTCCTCCATGGCCAGTTCGCCCTCGCCCACCACGGCGGCGTCGGCGTCGGTTTGTTCCAGGACCTTCTCCTCGAAGGCGGAGGCATGCGGCCCGCCGAGCAGAAGGAGTGCCTTGGGCAGCGCTTGGCGAATGGTTCGCGTCAGCTCGCCGATCTGGTGGGCGGCCGGCGTCATCACGGTGAACCCGACCACGTCGGGCTCGAACTTGATGGCCTCCTCGGCCAGTTCCTGCGTGGTGTAGTTCTCGACCTTCTGGTTGACCAGCCTGATCTTCAGATCGAACTTCGTCCGCAGGTACGCCGCCAGTGCCAAGATGCCCATCGGCGGGGTCGTCAGCGGATAGGTAGTGCTGCGACGTGCGACGTTGGCCATGAACAACCGCAGAGGTTTCATCAAGACTTCCCCCACCCTTGATTGGAAGCATCAGTAGGCGAGAACACCAAGTCAGATCCCGTGTGGCTCTGCCGACCGACCCGGTCCTACCGGGCCGGCTCTGGACATGATGCTACAGGACTCTATGTCCTGCGTGTCGTGATGTCAAGCTGACCGCCGGGCACGGCGGCGCCAGGGACCGATAAGAGGGTCCCGCCCGCGATCTCCGTGCCGCACTCGGGTCGAGACGGTAGCACGGTTCGGGTATACTTAGCCGACCCGGGCCCTGCGGGCACGGGGGAGTCGAGGGCCAGGACCGTGAGCAAGCATCGACGCCGTCGGAAGCCAAAGGCCAAACGCCCCCGCGGAGCGGTCGGGGCCGGGCCCTCGGCGGATAAGGCACGCGCCCTGGCCGAGATGGCCAGGCGCTTCAAGACGATCGATTCGCTTCCCGGGATGGAATCCGAGGAAGGGGCCGGCCCCGTCATCGGTGACGCGGTCGGCATGGTCCGCCGCGAGAAGTTTTCCGAGATCTGGAAGGCGCGCCATGCCGACAGAGGGGGAAGTGCGCCCGAGCCGTCGGCCGACGACGATGCAGCTTCCCCGATCGGCGAGGAGCTCTCGGACGAAGACGAGCGGATGATCCAGGCGATGGAGGATCATCCGGATCTGCACAAGTACTTCGACGACCCGGGACTGCTCGACGAGAACGGTCTGACCGAGGACAGGTACAATCCCTTCGCGCACATCAGCATCCATGTCATCGTCGAGAATCAGCTCGCCGAGGGGAAGCCGCCGCAGATTCTCGGATACCTGGAACGGTTGCAGGCCGCCGGCCTGTCGCGCCACGAAGCCGTCCACGAGATCGCCCAGGCCGTTACTCTGATGATCCACGATGTCCTCGCGCAGAACCGCGCATTTGACGAGGCACGCTATCTGGCGGCCCTCGAAGACGTCGTCGCCGGTGTCGAGAAGCGGGCCGGGCCTCCCCCGTCGTCCTGACCCGATGCCGCCCGCAGGATCCGACCCGACCCCCGGACTACCGAATCAGCCGACCTGGCAACCGGATTCGTCGATGAGCGTCGTAGGCGATCGGTGAAGCTTGTGGATTCGCTACGGATTGCTACACTACCCGGACTTTGTCCGGCCAGGGCGGTCGGAAGGGGAAACGAGGGCGTGGTTCGAGGACAGACCCTATGGCATCACGTGAAGTCCGAGTCGTCATCGTCGGTTGTGGCGGGATGGGGGGCGTGCACGCTGCAGCGTGGCAGAAGATCGAGGGCGTGCAGATCGTGGGCTGCTGCGATTCGCGAGCGGCAGCGGCGAGCGAGTTCGCCAAGAAGTTCAACGTGCCGCAGAAGTTCAAGGACCTCAGGAAGGCAGCCGCCTGCGACGCGGACGTGCTGGACGTCTGCACGCCGAACAACCACCACGCACCGGCGGTGCTGGCCGGGTTCGCCAACAGGAAGCACGTGCTGTGCGAGAAGCCCCTGGCCATCACGCCGGCGGAGGTCGTCAAGATGATCCAGGCCTCGCGCAAGGCGCGGCGGTTGCTCATGTGCGCCCAACACATGCGGTTCGACGGGGCCAGTCAGGGCCTCAAGCGGTGGATGGACGCGGGGCACATGGGCGAGGTCTACTACGCGCGGGCGTGGCACAATCGTCGCCGGCTCTTGCCGGCGTGGGGTTTGTTCATCAACAAGAAGGCGTCGGGCGGCGGGCCGTGCGTGGACGTGGGGGTCCACGCATTGGATCTGACGATGTGGCTGATGGACAACTTCGAGCCCGTCAGCGTCAGCGGGATCACCCCGTGCAAGTTGGCCAAGATCCCGGGGATCTACAACACGTGGGGATCGTACAACCCCAAGAAGATGGAGGTGGAGGACTTCGCGGCCGGCTTCATATGGTTCAAGAATGGCGCGGCCCTGAGCCTCGAGGCGAGCTGGATGGTCAACATCCATTCCCGCAGCGAGGTGGCCACGTGGGTCTATGGGACCGGGGCGGGCGTCAAATGGCCGAGCCTGGAGATCGTCGAGGAGAAGAACGGCATCATCACGGAGGGCAAGATCGACAACCCGCCCGAAGCCGAGGGACACGAGGCGGAGATCGTCGCCTTCCACGACGCCATCGTCAACCGCAAGCCGTCGCCCGTTCCTCCGAAGGAGACGCTGGCGGTGATCAAAGTGCTCGACGGACTGTATCGCAGCCACAAGACCGGACGTGAAGTCTCGCTGCGGTAGGATTTCGGGTAGGATGGGGCCCGCTGCGGAAGACCCATGAACGCCACGAGAACCATCGCCCTGTCCATACTGCTGACGACTTGCCGTTGCGCCGCGGCGCGCGCTGCGGCGGCGGACGACAGGCCGAAGGCCTCCTCATCAGAACCCCTTGTCGATGAGTACCATGGTCTGGCCATCCAGATCGACACGAGCATCAAGCCGGTCGAGATGTTTGGTCCGCTGATCCGCGAGGTGGCCGCGCAGGGCGCGGATACCGTGCTGATCGGCGCCGATGCGTATCAGAAGAACGCGAGCAAGGGCGAGATCTACTTCGACCCGAAGAAGACCCCCACGCCGAGGCAGTGGAAGCGCCTTCTCGCGATCGCCCGAAAACAGTGCGGGTTGCAGGTGATCCTGGCCCCGAAGATCCTGCTGAGCGAACCGATCGGGACGGAATGGCGGGGGGTGATTCAGCCGCCGAGCTGGCGGAAGTGGTTCGTTCAGTATCGCAACATCATCAACCATTTCGCCGACATCGCCCAGCTCAATGGCGTCGAGGTGCTCATGATCGGCAGTGAGCTGGTCAGCGCCGAGAAACACACCGAGGAGTGGCTGGAGGTGGTCCGGCAGGCCCGAGCGCGGTTCAAGGGCAAGCTGAGCTACTCGGCCAACTGGGATCACTACCAGCCGGTGAAGTTCTGGGACAGACTCGACCTGATCGGCATGACGACGTACTACAAGCTCTCCGACGAGCCGGGCCCGACGGTCGAGCACCTGGTCGAGGCGTGGGAGCCGATCAAGAAGAACATCCTCGATTGGCAAAAGACGATCGGCAAACCGATCCTGTTCACCGAGGCGGGCTGGTGTAGCCAGGAGGGGGCCGCCATCGAGCCGTGGAACTACTACCACAAGCAGGAGGCCACTCCCAAGGGCCATGAAGAGCAGCGTGCCTGCTACGAGGCCTTCATACGCGTTTGGGACGGCGTCCCGCAGGTCGGCGGGGTGATCTGGTGGGAATGGACGACGTACGGCGGCGGGCCGAACTGCTACAACTACACGCCGAAGGGCAAGCCGGCCGGCAAGCTGCTGCGCGAATGGTTCGCCAAGAAGAACCGCAAGCGCCCGGGCGACGCGCGCCGCGCCTGCAAGCCGCAGGCGTCCGACCCGCCGTAGACCGCGGACTCACAGAGGAGTGGTACACATGAGGATTCCCGGGAAACCGATGCCGTTCGCATCGCTGATGCTTCTCATGGCGCTGACAGCCCAAGCTGCGGGTGAGAAGCTCACCAAGCTGACGTACGAGCAGGCGAAGGCGAGGCTGCCCAAGCGGACGCTGCCCGCGTTCTGGGTGGGCGACGTCAAGGGCCTCGCCGGGCGGTGGCAGACGCTCGAGCGCGGCCAGGTCAAGGTCATCGCCACCACGCCCGGCGGTCGGCCCGTTCACCTGATCGCGTACGGTCAGCGGGAACGGGTCAAGCACGTGGCCAACTTCAACTCGGCCATCGGCGCCCGCGAGCCGTCGGCCTACATGGACAAGGCCGCCCGCAAGAAGCCCGTCGTGTACTTCGTCGGGCCCGTCCACGGTCAGGAGGTCGAAGGCCTGACCGGGCTGGTCAACTTCATCCACGTCTTGGAGACGGGCCGCGACCTGCGAGGCGGGGAACAGCCGAAGCTCCGCGCCCTGGCGGATCGGTGTCGCGTGTTGATCGTCCCGGCGGGCAACCCGGACGGCATCGCCCGCTACGAACCCCGAACTGCCAAGGGGCTGCCGAGCGAGGAGAGCAGCTTCTGGTCGATGGGCACATGGCGTGACGACACGATCGTCTATTGGCCGAAGTCCAAACGGATGCACCCGCGCACCAAGCAGAACAGCGCCTACATTGGCTCTTACTTCAACGACGCGGGCATCAACCCCATGCATGACGAGTTCTTCGCGCCGATGAGCACAGAGGCGCCGGCCATCCTCCGCGTGGCCATGGAGGAGGGTCCGGACCAGGCAGTGTCGCTGCACAGCTACTCAGTCGCTCCGGGCCTTCTGAGACCCGCGTACGTGCCGTTGGAGATCCAGGAGCAGGCGCGGGACCTCGCCGAACGGTACTACGCCCTGCTCGAGCAGCGCGGCCTACCGCACGCCAAGCCCTTCAAGCCAAGCCCCGAGCGCGGCAAGCACCCGGCGCCCTTCAACTTAACAAGC
>CAYMLO010000108.1:0-35554 GCA_964390905.1 uncultured Planctomycetales bacterium
ATGTGCGGAATCACGATGCTACGCCGGCCTGATCTTGCCGAAGCACTCGACCGTGCCGTTGGTCAGGACCACGACGATCCTCCCGTCCCGGTCCACCAGCAAGCCGCCCGGCAACGCTGGGGCGGACAGGTTGTGTTTCCAGATCACCGTGCCGTTCCTCGGCCGCAGCGCGAAGATCTGTACGCGCTTTCTCAATGCACGAGGGAACCTCGCCTCGCAAACGACCAAGACGGCGTTCGGCGCGATCGCAATCGACACCGTGTCCGTCCCGCCGAGCCCCTGAGCCACCCAGGCCGTTTCAGGCCGGGTCTTGGGGTTTCTCTTGCCCAACCAGGACTTGATTGCATCCGCCTGACAACAGACCGGCGTGGTGTTCCGCCCGCTGGCGAAGACGAGCCGGTCGTCGTTCCACGCGGGCGGGATCTTTCCGCGGCATAGCGGCATCGCGATGTTGCCATGTTCCGACGAGGTCGCAACGAACGACCCGGGGTTGACGACGTTCTCCGTGGCCGAATAACGAAGCCTCCCACCGGAAATCAAGCAGTGCTTCTGGAAGACCCCGATTTCCTCGCCCCGGTTGGTTCGCGGCGAGCCGTCGCCGGCCAGATCGCCGACGTACCGCCCGTCCTTTAGCCGATACCCCGCCACCTTGACGACGTTGCCGGCGGGCATGCGGAGCATATCGTTGTGGATCGTCAAGAAGCCCTGTGCAGACGCGCCCTTTCGCAGCTCCTTGCTGAGGTGCCCGGACGTGTTGTTCTGCCATCTGATCTTGCCGGTGACGGCGTCCAGGGCGTAGACGTACGTGCCGTCGTAATCGATGATCCCCGCGGCGGCGTAGGCCACGCCGTCCACCACCAGGACCCCGCTGTTCACCGGCCAGGTCGAGCAGAGCGAATCGTAGACCATGATCCGGCGTTCGACGGGGGCGGCGCGGAACCGCCACAGCATGCGTCCCGTCGCGACCGACAGGACGTAGACGTAGCCGTCGCCCGAGCCGACGTAGGCCCGGCTGTTCCAGATCGTGGGCGGCTGGATGATCGGGCCGGCGGTCAAGAACGTCCACTTCGACTTGCCCGTCTTTGCGTCCAGGGCATGGACCTTGCCGTTGCCGTCGCACACGAACACCAGCCCGCCCGCCGCCGTCGGGGGGGTCAACCCTCTGGGGCAGACAGGGACCGACCACAGGCGTCTCACCATCCGGGGCACGCTGACGGGCGTGCTCGCGCCTCGGGTGACGCTGCCCCGATACGTCGACCAGTCGGCGTCGGTAACCTCGAAGGGCGCGACCCTGCGCGTATCGCCCCGACCGGTCTGGAGACGTTCTGCCTCGGTGGCTGGTCGGTCGAATCTAAAATCGCCCGACGAACACAGCACCAGCCTGCCCATCAGCGACAGGTTGCAGTCGCACAGCCACGGCCCGATGTACAGCAGGCCGTTCGCGGCCACCACCCCGTCGTTGCACGCCGGACGGACGGCACCGTTGAACAGGACCTTTCCGGTTTTGCGGTCGTAGCGCGTCAGTCCCTCGGGCATGCCACGGCAGAACAGCGAATCGGGCGTGGCCGTCAGCCGCGCGCACGAACGCTTGGCGAACTTCAGGTCCTTGATCGTCTTGCCCGTCATGGGGTCGAGCATCAGCGTGCTGCCGTTCTTGCCGATGCCCACGAACAGATGCCCGTCCGTGTAGAGCATGTTGGGGTTGTTGGTCGTCTTGCGCCGGTGCCACAGGTAGTGGCCATCCTCGTGCGAGACCGCAACGATGTTCATCCGCGTCTGGGCTTCGTAAAACAGCGCCTTGGGCGTATACAGACAGTAGCAGGTCGTCTTGAAGCCCGGCGTGGACTTCAGGCCTCGGCCGCGCTCCTCGATGAGGTCGCGAGTCTTGGCATCGTCGTTGGTCCACGATACCTTGCCGGACTTGGCGTCGAGACAACCGATGTGAGCGTCGGGGGCGTAGAAGTACATGTGCCCGCCGCCGAGGACCATCGCGCGGGAATCCATGGGCGCCTTCTCTTCGTGTACCCACACCACCTTCTTGCTCTTCAGATCGTAGGCCAGGATCTTCGTGCCGAATCCCCACGGCACCCGTCTCTGGTAGTAGCCCTTGCTCAACTCGCCCCAGCTCCAATGATCGAACTGGCTGCGGACGATCGTCGTCTCTGCCGGGTCCCTCTCCTGGCCGATCAGGGCGAACAGCTTGCCGTCCGCCAGGGCGATCCACTTCCACTCGCCGCGGTGCTCGGGCACATGGACGCGGCCCTTCTCGCACCCCGTTTGTGGATCCAGCATCAGGCATCCGCTTCCGTCGGTGTCGATCATGTAGAACACGTCGTCCGTCGCGATGAAGGCCGATCGATGCGCCAAGTAACCGTCCGGCAGCTTGCGCTGCCACAGGCGAGCGCCGTTATAGCCGTTCCGGGCCAGAAGCGTGTTGAGCCAGGGCTCTTCGCGGACGTGGTGGGCGATGTGACCCATGGCCAGGAAGATCCGCCCGCCCGACGCCGTCGTGATGGACGGCATGGCGATGTACAGCGGCGTGCCCAACCACTGCGTCATGTAGGGTGCCCGGATCACCGTGTCGGTCGACACCGGGTTGTTGTCAGGTCCGTGCTCCCAGTGACTCCAATCGTCCACGCCCTGCACCGGAGGCTTGGACGTGCAGCTAACTACACCCTCCCCCTTGGGCGGAACGCCGAAGTGGATCGCTACGCCGCCGGGACGCAGCACCCGCATCACCTCCGGACGCGGCAGACCCTCCCGCTTCTGGGCCTGCGACGGTCGAGCCACGATCACGTCGATCGTGTTGTCGGCATGGGGCAGCTGCCGCAGCTCCGATTGCTCGACGACGACCCGGTTGCCGTACAGGCCCGAGGCATCGACGGCCTTACGGAGCGCCGCCACCACTTCGGCCCGCTCGTCCAGGGCGTGGATCAGGAAGTCGCTGGCACGCGCGAGGGCCAGGACGAACTCCGCGTCGTCGCAGCCAAACACCACGCAGAGGCCCTGCGACGTCTGTGCCCTCTCGACAACCAGCCGGGCCGACGACGACGTCTCAGACCCACCACCAGGCGGCGCCGCCATGGCCACCGGGCCCATCTGACCCAAGACGATCAGACCGCAACCACAGAGCACCCCCACGACCCACGCATGGAAAGTCCTGTTCATCGCATGCCCCTTTCGTCAGTCAGACAGCTCGCCTGAGAATCCTTCAAGACCCCGAATGCCCCTAGCGTGCCCTCTGTCCGGTCCGACGTCAACCGCCCAGATCTTCGAGTCGAATGGACATCCGCGTCTGCGGAACCACGTACCAACCGCCCCGAGCCGGGCCGTCCCCGGCCCGGTCCCCGCCGCACGCGGCGGGGCTAAACGGGCGCGCGACATGACGCTAGCACGTGGTCACGACCAGACCTTCGTCACTGATCCCGAAATCGAAGAACCTCGCACGCTCGTTGGGCGGATCGCCTTCCAGCAGGCTTCTCACCGCCGCGGCGTCTTGGGCTGACTTGCACACCATCAAGAGGAACCCGCCGCCCCCAGCGCCCAGGAGCTTCGCGCCATGAACGTGCGGACGGACCCGGGCGAGCAGCGCCTCCACGGCGTCGTTGCTCGAATTCGGATCCAGTTGCTGGTTGAGCCGCCAGGCCGCGTCGATCCACCCGCCGAAAGCGGCCAGGTCCTTTCGCGCCATCGCATCTGCGACGCGCGGCGGCAGGCCATGGATCTGCCCCAACGTCGCCATCGCAACCCGATCGCGGTCCAGATACCTGCCGACGACCTGATGCAGGATGTCCCGCGCCAGCCGGGTGATTCCAGTGTAGTAGAGAAGCGTCACGCCGCTGTTGACCGCGGGGTCGACCACGTCGGCGGGGACGTAATGGATCCTGAGATCGGGCACCAGACCGGCCTCGGACGTGATGACCTTGACGCCGTCGACCGCCCCGCCCACCTGGTCCTGCCATCCGCCACCGGTCGTCAGCGCCTGTTCCAGCCTCAGCACGCCGTGGAACAGCTCGCGTCTGCCGAGCACGCGACCCATCAGGCGCTGCACCACGGCGAGGATCACGGCCCCCGTGATGCTCGACGTCCCCAGGCCGCTGCCCTTGGGAATGGCCGCCAGCGTCGTCAGCTCGATCCCGCCGCCGAACCGCTTCAGCATGTCCTCGAGCCTGTCGCAATCGCCCCAGTCGGCCGCCGACGGCGAGAACGCCGACAGCGCCAACGCCGCCTTGGCAAGGGCAAACTCGCTGGTGGCCGATCGGAAGTCCAGCAGATCGTCGAGCGACGTGATCTCGATCCGCGTCCCCAGATCGATCGACCCGATGCGAATGACGGGTTCGGCGATCGTGCGACCGTAGCAGTGAATCGGCGGCTGACCGTTAAGATCGACCGCCGCGTTGAGGACGCATCCGCCGTGCTCCAGCGTGTACGGCGGCGTGTCGGACCATCCGCCGGCCAGGTCCAACCGGGCCGGCGCACGTCCCCAGACGATCTCGTCGCTCCGCAGCGCGCTGACGGGAGGCCCGGCCGAACGCGCGCCGGTCGCGATGATGGCTCGGCCGATCTGGTCGAAGACGACCGTGCGGGCGCGTTGGGCCCACTGGACCGCGCTTAGGTCCGCGTCGATGTCCAGACCGATCTGGGCCAGCCACGCGCGCTCGGCCTGGGGGACGGCGTCGGTCAGACCGGGCAGCACGTCGGCCAGACGCGCGTCGTCGTTCGCGGTCAGTCGCGATACGGCCGTGCCGAGCGTGTGCAGGATTCGCGAGAACGCGAACGAGGCGCGGTTGGCCGCCGTCGGGTCAGCGCCGAAGTGCCAGTGCGCCTCGGTCAGCAATTGCGAGACCCAACCCGCCCGGCTGGCGGGCTCGATGCTGGCCAGGACGTGGTGAAGATCCGCCGCCGAGAAGCCGCTGGCCAGCCGGAAGCGTCTGCGCAGAGATTGCCGGATCTCCTCCGCGCGAATCCGCGCTCGACGCGAATGGAATGCCGCCTGGTCGGTCAGCGAAGCGATCTGGGCCGGGCTGTATCGATCCGCCGCCCGATACGCCTGCTTCTGTTCGTCGGAGGCCCGGTCGGGGGCGAACATCCACAACCACCGGGGGTAGTCTGCTCCGTCGGGCTCTGCAGGGAACACGGCCGCATCCCACAGCGTCCGGCGTTCTGGCGGGATGCTTGCGTCCCAGACGTCCTCCGGTGCGACGCCGACGAGGTCCAGCCACTCATTCACCGGCCTGCCGCACAGCGTCGCACCGTCGGCTGCGCTGTTCTTGAACGCGTCGTCAACGCCGTGGCATCTGACAAACGACACCGGCTCGCCGTTGCGATTACGCCCTGGCACGACGTCGAGGCAGGCCCGCGGCGGCAGGGACAGGGGCGACGCGACGTCTACGCCCACGACGACGTTCTGCCCCCCGAGCGTCATCGGAGACGCGATTCGACAGCCCTCGACCCACGCCGCAGTCCCAGTGATCTGCTCGTCGTCGCCCGTGTCGTTGTTGATGCTCAGACAGATCTGAAGCTGCGAGACCCCCCGATCGATCATAAGCAGCTCCAGACCGCTGTTGATGATCTGACGCGTGGTCCCGAAGTGCAGGAAACCGCATTGCGGCAGCAGTTGCACGCTGAAGGGGATCTGGCGGAGGCCCTGGAACATCCGACCCAGCGACGCGTCGTCCCATCGCGAACCGCTGGCCTTGACGGCGTCGATGTGGTGGGCCGACGTGGCCTGGCTGCCCATCGCACAGCAGATCTCGCGATAGAAGTCGAGCCCGCAGTCAGTGATCGCTTGATGCATCTCCCCCGCCCACGCAAGCTCTCCGCTCTCGGCTGCGTGGACGTCAAACGTCTGGAGCATCGTCACGGCCGAGGCCGCGTCGAGGTTCATCACGCCGATGTCGAGGATCGCATGTCCATACCGATCGACCGCGCCCTTGGCGGCCTGATCGGCCGGCGAACATTTCTGGAGGAACAGCCGCACGCGCCCGTCCTCGTCAGCGCAGTAGACGCCGTGACGACTCGCCTGTTCGGGCGTCGCCAGGCAGCCCAGCCCGGTCACGCCCGTCGCTTCGAAGCGTACTTCGGTCGGGTCGAAGCTGAGCAGGACGTCGCCGGCCGTGACGACGATCTGACCGGCTCCCGGTGGCGACGGCGGCAGGTCGAGATAGGTCCGGATCTGACGGTCGAAGAGCGTGGTGGCCAGCGCGCTGTCGTTTTCGCCGGGAACGGGCACGAAGATCTTCCCGCACGGGCCATAGGCGGGCAGGCGCTTGGAGTCCCCGCCCGCGTGGACGATCAGGATGCGCAGGCCGGCCAGGATCTCCCGCCATCGCTCCGGCGTTCCCAGGTCTCCGCCCGCGGTGGCCCTCTCGCGGTTGAGCACCTGCATCATGCAGTAGATGGTGCTGCCGCCGCTGCCGATCCGCCTGCCGCCCGGGTCGGCCAATACGAGGACCTCCTGCACGCCGGCCAGCAGGCCCAGCGCTTGTCTGAGGGCAAGCTGGGTCTCGTAGGCAGCCGCCTGCTCATCGTTGGCGGCCGTCACGATCAGGTAGTCCCACGGTTCCGTTACGGAGGTCATCGGCACCCTCGACCGACATCGTAGCCCCTGCCACCGATTGCACAAGGCTTACCCGCGTTCGACGCGGCGCACCACGATCAGCGCAAACAGGGCGATCCGACCCATCCACGGCGACAGAAGACGCTCGATCCCCCGCCACAGCCCGAAACTCCATCCCGGCATCAAGCTCCGCATCCCCACGCCGCCGGACAGGAGGTATCGCAGCGGCATCATCGGTCGGACTCGCTCGATCCGCCACTCGGGGAACGCAGCCTCGAACTCTGCACGATCCCGGTGGAAGATGATCCAAGGCAGCGCGCCGTTCGCCCCCGAGAGCGGCCCGCTCGTGGCGAACTCCCAGGCGTCCGTCTCAGCATCGAAGGGCTCGTGGTGCTGACGCGTGTAGACGAACCGCGACCACGCCGTCACCCATGGCTCGATCATGATCAGTACGCCCCCGGGCCGGACGCAGCGACCCGCTTCGGCGAAGAACTGACGCGGACGCGCCAGGTGGTGCAGGACGTTGACCATCGCGATCCCGCGCAGCGCCCCATCGGCGAAGGGCAGGTCGTGCGCGTCGATCACGCACTGGACGCCGGGGCAGGGAAAGACCTCCGATGTGATCAGCCCACCGAGACGCTCACTCAGGAACCCGCCGCCGGACCCCAGCTCGAGCACCGCCGCGTCGCCGGCGGGCAGGGCGTTGATGACGGCGTCGTACCACTCCTCATAGATCCGCCGCAGGAACCGCTTCTGGCGGATGATCCGCCGGCGCAGGTGGGTGGTCTGCGGATCGTCCAGATCCAGACCGCGTGTCAGCGGATGGGCCAACCACGACGCTACCAGCCCTCGCCCTTCGCCCACGCCACGCCACTCCCGCTAGGCGGCCCCGGGAACCGGTTGGGTCCGATCAGATCCGGGGGGTGACAGTCTAGGCAAGGGGTGCCCCATCCTCTTCGAGTGGCCGCGGGACGCGGCCATCGAAGAGGGTGGGGGACGGAACGGACCGGAGAGCGTCCATCGCAGCGCGATTCCGTCCCCCACCCTCCCTCTCGCGTTCCGCGAAAGGGAGCAAAGGATGGGGCACCCCCCGCTAGCCCGCCGAATCTGTCACGCACCCATCGGGTCTTCGATCGACATCCTACCTTCTGCCCTCAGCCACACAAGGCGTCTGCTCGGGGACGACGCATATGACGTTGTCACGGTCATTCTTGGGTGACTATAATCTGATCATGCCTGACGCTCCTGTCGCGCCGCCGCCTGAACCGTCCCAGGCCAGACCCGAGGGCGACCGAGACGACCAGGTCCAGCCCGCATTGGCCGCGCCCCCACGCCCGGGAAACACCGAATGGGTGGCGATGGGTCTGGTCATGCTCGTGACCTACCTCGTCTACCTGCCCGCGCTGGACAACGGGTTCGTCGAGTGGGACGACCAGGTCAACATCCTGAACAACCAGAACTTCCGCGGCTTCGATTGGCCCCGGATCCGCTGGATGTTCTCGTCGGCCCTCTTCGGGCACTATCAGCCGTTGACGTGGCTGACCTACGCCGTGGACTACACGTTCTGGGGGATGGACCCGCGGGGATACCATCTAACGTCGGTCCTGTTCCACGTGGCGGCCGCGGGCGCGTTCTTCTGGGTGGCGCGGCAACTGCTTCATTCGTCCTTTCGGCGACGAGCGGCCGTCGGGATCGGCCTGACGGTGTCGGCGGTGTTGGCGACGCTCCTGTTTGCCATCCATCCCCTGCGGGTCGAGTCGGTGGCCTGGGCCACGGAACGCCGCGACGTGGTCAGCGGGCTGTTCTTCGTGATCGCGTTGGGAGGGTATCTCCAAGCCGTCACGACGGTCGGCGACCGGGCCGCTCGGCGCAAGTGGTTTCGCATCTCGCTGGTGGCCTATGCGCTGTCGTTGCTGGGCAAGGCCATCGGCGTCTCCCTGCCCGTCATCCTGGTGTTGATCGACGCCTATCCACTGCGCCGGCTCGGGCGGTTTGGTCGCGACTGGCTCAGACCCGAGGTCCGACCGATCTGGCGGGAGAAGCTGCCCTATCTCCTGATGGCGGTGGCCGCTGGCATGACGGGCTTCTTGGTGCAGCTCTTCGGACAGGGCATCGGCTCGCTGGACCGCGTGCCGCTGTCGCCGCGGATTGCGTTCTCGTTCTACAGCTCGGCCCTCTACCTCTACAAGACCATTTTGCCGGTGGGACTCTCTCCGCTCTACGCCCCGTCATCGCCCTTCACGCCGATCACGTGGTACTTCCTGCTGAGCGGCGCCGTGGTGGTGCTGATCACGGTCGCGATCTTCCTCGGCCGACGGCGGTGGCCGGCCGGGCCCGTCTTGTGGATCGCCTACCTGGTCATCCTCGCCCCGGTGATCGGCATCCTGCAGACCGGTCCCCAGATGGCCGCAGACCGCTACACCTACCTGTCGTGCCTGGGCTGGCCCGTTTTGGCGGCGGCCGGATGGCTGGCGCTGTGGCAGCGTCGAACTCGCGGCGGTCCTTGGCAGACGGCCTTCGTCGGCGCGTCGTCCTTCGCCATAAGCGCGCTGGTGTGCCTGGCCTGGCTGACGCCCCAGCAGGTTCAGGCCTGGCATGACACCGGTTCGCTCTGGACGCAGGCGGTCCACGTCCATCCCGACAACGGCCGGGCCCACACCGCTCTGGGCGCGTGGTACGCACAGCATGGCGACCTGGAACGGGCCCTCGAGCATCACCGCCTAGGCGTCAAACACCGCCCCGAACGCGCCGCCGGATACGCCCAACTGGGTCTGACGCTGACCAGGATGGGGCGCAACGAGGAGGCCATCGTCGCCTATCGCAAGGCCATCGACATCAACCCGAAGGCCAGCGCCGCCCACACCGGGCTCGGGATGGTCCTGGTGACCTCCCGCGATCCGATCAAGGTTCGGGAGGGCCTAACGTACTTGCAGAAGGCAGTTGAACTCGATCCCCAGAATACGTACGCGCGAATCAACCTCGCCTCCTACTACCAACGAACCGCCAGGTTCAGCCAGGCGGATGCCGTCCTGCGGGAAGGGCTCAAGCGGGACCCCCGCAACCCGTCGTACTCGGCCAAGTTGGCGTGGCTGCTGGCGACATGCCCTGAGCCGAGGCAGCGAAATGGGCCGGAGGCACTAACGCTGGCCCGGCAGGCCTGTGCGGGTGCCAACCGGCCCCGTCCCGTCGTTCTCGACGCGCTCGCAGCCGCATTGGCCGAGAACGGACAGTTCGACCAGGCCGCTCGAACCGCAGGCCAGGCCGCCCAACTCGCCCGGCAGGCCGGCCAGTCCCGGCTCGCCGCCGCCATCGAGGCACGGATCTCAACCTATCAGCAGGGGCGCCCCTGGCGGGAGCGACGCCGCTGACCCATTCCGCCCGGATCGAGTCGGATCGGCCAGATCTCAAGCGACGCTGCCGTATCAGTCCGCCAGTCGATAGAGCACACAGTCGTCCAGGTAGACGCGTTGCCCCTTGGCAAACCCGTCGACGATGGGACAGAACAGGACGTGCGTCACGTCCTTGCCCTCGGAACGCGCGGTGACGTCGAGCTGGGCGGCGATGAGGATCCAGCGTCCGGGCGGCGGCGTGACGAGCGACTTGCCGCTGCCGAGGTTCTGGCCGGTTGCGTCGCGCATGGTGATGGACAGCTCAACGGTCCCGTCAGAAACCTGGCCCTTCGGGACGTATGCGCGGCACATCCCGAAATACCGGCCGGGCGTGACGGGGATGCTCTGGTGGGGCCCGCCGCGTTGGAAGTCTTCGGCCACGACGCTCCACTCGCCGCTCCGGCAGACGTCCCGCGTCCGGCGAAGCCTGCCGGCGAACTTCACCCAGAACGACCAGCCCTTCGCGCTGGGGCCTTCGCCCTGTTCGAACCCGGGATTCGTCGAGACGGGCGCAAGCTTGCCGCCGTGGATGTCGAGCATGGCCTTGGCGGCGCGGGCGACTTCGCGGTCTTGCGACCCAGCCAGCGCAGCAACGCGGTCGCGGACGGCCTGGGACGACTTGAGCCAGGGATAGACGGCCCAGAAGTTGCTGGCGCCCCACGCGTCGCCGCTGAGTAACCCGTAGCGACTCGGCGGCAAGGAATGGCGAAGAAGAGGGTCGTCTTGGAAGGACTCGACCAGTCGCCGGCGCTTGAGGGCCATGCCGATGGTGCTCCCCACGTGCGACAGGGCGTTCAAGGCGTCCTGTTCGGTTCGGATGGGTTTGTTGCCTGAAGCCTGGCAGCCGAGGTAGGCGTACGCGCTGGCCTCGTAGTACTCGAACGCCCGTAGCAACAGACGCGCGCGGGCCCGCTGATCGTCGGTCTTGGTCTTGGCGACGGTGGCCTCGAGCAGAGCGCGGCTGCGGACCATCATGTCCGGCGTGACGGCGTTGAGGTACGCGGGCGAGCTGAAGCGGAGGTACTCCCCCTTGGCAGAGAACCAGCCGCTCTTCAGGGCCGGCCCGGTCCAGAACGCCTCCCAGAGCGCATAGTAGGCGGCCAGATCACCGGCGGCATCCGGACCGACACAGCAGACATACCAGTCGCGCAGCAGGGCGTCGACGTCGCGGTCGGGATTCCACTGGAGCTTGAGCGACAGGTAGAGCTTGGGCCCCTCACCCCAGTTCGGATAGGCCTCGGCATAATGGGCGCGGACCCCGTGGCGACGGGCGTAGCGGTAGTTGCCGGCCATCGTGTGGAAGTAGACCCGCGGCAGCAGGTAGGGCGTGCCGTAGATGTACTCGTACCAACCGATCGTCGGGCTGGTCCGATGCCACCATTCGGTGATCTTGTGGCCCTCGGCTTGCTGCTCGGGCCGGGCCCACTTCAGCCGATCATACGTCAGGTAGGGGATGATCCGCGGGTGGACCTTGACGCGACGCGGCGGCTGGGCGACCTGCCGGTACGCGAGGCAGCCGAACCACTTGTCTGGATAGTCCTTCAGGACGCCGACGACGACGGCGTTGCACCATTCGAAGTATCGGTCGGACACGTCGCGGATGCCGATGAAGTTGACGCCGCCCGGGTCCTTGGCCTGGCAGGCGGCACATTGGCAGTGCCCGGCGCTGTCGCTCACGCCGAGGGAGTACGACGTCGCGTCGGGGTGCTTGGCGAAGTGGGCTTTGATGTTCTTGACCGCCTCGGCCACGATCCCCGGCGCCGAGAAGCACGGCTGCCAGCCGTGCGTGTTGTTGTTGGCGGGCAGGTAGCGCTTGCCATCGCGGATCGGGAAGAACTCCGGATGCGTCTTGGTGTAGGTCTCGGGGGGAAAGAGCCGCAGGAGTTGATGGTGGAACTGGACCCGCCCGTGCATCCGATTTCGCCGCGCCCACGTGAGCTGGGCCCGACCCTTCAGGCCGCTGAACAGTCTGGAGAACGCCGCCGGCTCCTGTCGGATTAGCGTTGTCGGGCCGGTCAGGTCGGTCTTCTTGGGCACGTAGGTCCCGTGCGGGCCCGGGAGGAGCCACCGAACGCCGACGCACGTCTCGAGGAACTCGCACACGCCGAACTCCGTGCCCCAGTCGGTGGGCCCCGCGATGACGAGCGTCTTGGCGTCCACCGGGAACCGGACGAAGCCGTCGCCGTCGAGGCCCTTGAGATGCTCGGTCGTCTTGGGCGAGACCTTCGTTCGCCCGATGTGGACGGCGCCCCCCCCCGGCGCAAGCTTCGAGGCCGGCACGACCGGTAGCTTCGCGCCGGTGGAAGCGGCGACGGTCTCGACGAGCAGCTCCGCGGCGCCTCGCACCTGAGGGGAAGCGTCGTCGGGAATCGCGACGGTGCAGGTCGGCCGGCCGTCCTTGACCAGCTGGACGGCCGGCGCCGCGGCTGTCCAGTGCAGAAACTGAAATGACACGAGGCACGTCAGCAGGCGCTTCATCGAAGCATCTCCGCAACAGACTCGGTATTCGCAACGGTGCAGGGCATTATGACGGCAAGCGCCCGCCCTCGACAACGTTTACCCATCGCGCGCCGTGCCGCCTGGATTGTCATGCACCCGAGGACCCCGTAGCTCGACGCTTCCTGCTGCGGCCGTTGAGGGTCAGCGATTATCATCGATCTTGCACATCCCCAAGATGGAAGCAACCCGCCTTGGGGTCGGAAGGTGAATCGCTGATCTGCGATGCGAGCTGGCTGATCATCACCTGCATGACGTGCGTCCTGTTGAGCTCTAGCCCACAGGTCCGGGGGGATTACCCGAGCGACCCGGGCGAGACGCCCGCGCTACAGGGAGCACCATGCCCAATGGCGAAGAAGTCGCCAGCCCTCCCTGGCACCGGCAGCCTTCGGGCAACAGGGCGGGGGCATCCTATTTGCCGCGGCCCATGCAGCGGACGCGGCCGTCGCACGTGGCGAGGTACAGCCGTCCGTTCGCGACGGCCAGACCGTCCCAGACGGGCGGAAACGCCAACTCGTACTGGGTGAGCTTCTTACCGTCCGTGGGCGACACCGCCCACAGCAGGCCACCCTCTCGGCCTTCATACGCCGCGTGTGGATCCCGAGGACCGATCCGACGGGGCATCCCGCCGACCAGTAGGGTGTTGCCGGCACGGATCATCGCCCGCGGGCGAATCGGCAGGTCCAGGGTCCAGGCGAACCTCAGAGGTCCCTTCGCGGACGTCTTCCGGAAATCCGGCAGGAACGGCTCGTCGGCCGAGAACGGCCTGTTCGGGTTGCAGAAGAGCTGATAGCGATACCCCCCGATCCGCCGAACGCCCCAGACGTTCTTTGCATCGTAGGTCAGAATCAGCCCGTGGGGCACCATGAAACGCCAGCCAAAGCGGCTCGGGTTGTAGGCAATCCACGAGTAGGCCACCGGCATCCGGCTGAAGTCACCCGTGCCGAGCACCCAGTGCGATCGGTGGTTCTCCGCACCGTCCAGCAGACGGGAGGTCGAGAACAAATGCCGACTTGGGGGCGTCTGGGCGACGAGTCTGGGGTCGAACTTCAGGTGCCGCATGAAGACGGCCTGACCGTCGCTGACCAGCACGTCCGTCGTCGCCCCGCCCATGGAGAAAGCGTCGCTCTTGTCGGGCGCGCCAAACGTCTTGTAGTCCGTGGCGTTCTGGACGATCTTCTCGAGCCGTGCCTTCGAGACGTCCTTGCCCTCCCCCGCCTTGGGATGTGAGCTGTGGACGCGCGTTCGGCAGACGATCCCGCCCGTCGCGGGGTCAAGCCCGTAGAGGTAGATGCCTCCGTCTAGATGGGACGATCTGCCCGCGGCCACGTACGCCACCCCGCCCTCGACCAGCACGTTCCCATGCACGGGCCAGATCGACTCGACCTGATCGAGCGCGACGGTCTTGCGGTTCGCCGGTGCCGCCTGAAACCGCCAGACCCGCTTGCCGTCGGACATCCGAAGGCAGTAGACCCACCCGTCCGCGCACCCGAAGAGCGCCAACCCCCGCCAGACGGTCGGCGGCGAGTCCACGCGCCCGCCGGCCAGGAACTCCCATCGTGCCTCACCGTTCTGGGCATCCAGCGCAATCACCCGATGCACGTCAATCGACGAGACCAGGACGGCGCCGTCGGCCACTACGGGCGCACTTGGCCGGCCGCCGACGCTCGACTCCCAGACATCTTCGAGTTTGGCGGGCAGTGCCATCCCGGTCGATCCGCTTCGCAGCGGATTCCCGCGGAGTGTGGGCCAGTCCTGCCCATCTCCGCCTTTCGACGACCGATCCCCCGTCTGTCCATAGGCGGGTCCGCGTTCCAGACGGTCGGCATCCGACGTGGGCGCGTCGACCTTCGAGTCACGCTCGGCTGCCAACGCCCAGAAGCCGTACAGCTTCGCCTCCATGTAGCAGCCGCACGAGTGAGCGGGAGCATAAACGAGCCCGTTGCACGGCAGGACCCCATACTGGCACACGCCGCGGACCCAGTTGTTCCGCGAGTGGTTGCCTGCAACCAAATCGAAGAATTCGACGCCCCTATGCCCGCTCAAGACGTACCGCTGCGTGGCCTTCTCGCGGTAGCACCGATGGTGATGCCCCGCGGTGCGGAGATCCTCGAGCACGGCGCTTGTCCTCTTGACCTGACCGGTTCGCACATCGCGCCCCACCGAGAAACCCGGCCCCAGCCAGACCAGATCACCAACCACGAATAGGTCGACGGGCGAGCGAAACCCCTCCCCACACGGACAATCCCACAACAACTTGCCGCTTTGGGCCGACAAGACCCTCAGCCGGCCTCCCTTCGCCCAGAACACCAGGTCGTCGCAGGCGACCAGCGTCACCAGCGACCAACCGACGCTTCGCTGCCCGAGGCCCTTTCGCTTCCGGCCTTTCTTCTTCGCACCGGGCTTGCCCTGCTTGGCGGATGCGGCGGTCTTGGCGCCCTTGTCGGCCTCGAACGACGGCGATCGCCACACTTCCTTGCCCGCACGCGCCTCCAGACACACAACGCCCTTGCCAGCCTGGAAGAACACGCGGTTGCCTTCGGCGACGAGCGTCAGTGGCATTAGCTTGCCGCGCCCCGACTCCGACCACCTCCACAGCCGCTTGCCCGTATCAGCTTGGATCGCCACGATGGACTTCTCATTGGGGAACCGGGTCTTGCCACGCCTCGCCGGATCGATCCCCGCCTGCTCGGCCAGCGGCGAACCCGTCACCACCATCAAGACGTCGTCGTGCAGGACGACCTCTTCGGCACCCTCCGTGCCCTTACACGTTCGCAGGATCTTGCCCGTCGTCGCGTCCAGGACCGTCACCGGGGCGCTCATCGCCAGCGGGGCGTACACGCGGTCGCCGGCGGCAACGAGGGTCCGGGGAAGCTGGACCGGCCCGGACCGGAATCCCCGGCGATGCCACGCCCACGATGCCATCGGCTGCCTCCACAGCAACACGCCGCTGAAGGCGTCCCGGGCCACGAGGAACCACCGACCCGGGATCTCCATGGACGCCGCCGTGGCCTCGTCAACGATGTAGAAGATCCGTCCCTGCGACGAGACCACCGCGCTGATGCTGGCCAGCGTGTGGTGGTTCCGCGTCCATATGGGTTCAGCCATCCATTGCATATGCCGCGGCGGCCCCACGCGCGCATCTCTGGCGACGGCGTTGCCCGTCGCGTCGTGCAGGAAGTGCGTCCACTCATCGATGTCGTCGGGGCGCGGCTTGACGGTCTTGGTCCATCTCCCGTTCCGCTTCACGTACGCCACGCCGCCAGGACACAGCACGCGCATCACCTCGGCTATGGCGATCTTGCCCAGATCCTCCGACACGAGCAGGTTGACGAGATTGTCCGTGCAGGGCAAATGGGAACCGTCCCAGCGCTCGACCGTGACCTTGCCCGAGAGCTTCAAGGACCGGATGTGCTCCCGGGCCTTCCCGACCTTGGTCGCATCGGCGTCCAAACCGTGAACCAGGTACCGGCCGCCGGCACACAGGCAAGCCGTCAGCTTCCCGTCGCCGCATCCCACATGAACGATCAGACCGCCCTTGACGCCTGCACCGTCCAGAATCTGCCGCGCCAGCGTCTTCGCCGCAGTATCGGCGCCAGCTAAGGTGCGAGCAGATCCCGTGAGCGCAAACGTGGACGCGAGGCACACGACTGCGTAACGCCACGGCCCCACGATTCGCGTTGGTCCCGACATGATTTCACTCCCACAATGCGCCAGGCTCTCGGTGATTGCCCGAATACTGATGCGGGCGTCCTAGCACGCGTAGTGCCGGAACCGGCGCCGATGGCGGTTCTGCTGGTAGAAGCGATCGACCCGCGCGATGGCAGCCCTCCCCACGGAGTCGAGTCGATCGGCCTCGTAGTAGCAGCGCACGAACCGCGCGCGGTCGCAGCGCGAGACGAACTCGCGCTGCAGCGTCAGCGCCAACGCGCCCAGATCCGCCGCCAGCCGGGCGCCGTCGATCCGGACATCCAGCACCAGATCCTCCAGGTCGATCAATCCGACCCGGATCGGATCGGCGTCGAGCGACTCGACCACCACGTGCCGCGAGTAAAGCGACGGATTGGCAATGCCGTTGCGATGCATCCGCCGGACCAGACCGGCCACGGCCTCGATCAGCCGTCGCCGAACCGACACGTCGGCCAACACCTTTTGGAATCGCTGGCTGTGCGCGATCTCCTCGAGCGTCGGCCAGTGCTCCATCGAGCCAAGCAGCAGGAAAGACCGAAACCGGTCCCAGCACACGCCTTCGCCGAACGCGAGCGGTTGGGGCACGTCAATGCCTGCCTGGCGGACGCGATGGATCCGCTCGAGCTCGAGCCGCGCACCGCTCGCCCCCCGCCCACGCAACCGCCGGGACATCCGGCGATGCCACGCCAGCGGCGCGAACCACTTGAGGTAGGCCACGAACTCTCCTTGACCCGCCCGCCGCTCGATCCGGCGCACCAATCTCACGTCGTCCCCGCGGGTAACAACCTGGCTGGTCTCGATGGCGTCCTGGAAGTCCTCGGCCCGGCACAACCCGGCGTCCGACAGCGTCTCGCGCGCCGCCCGCGCCAGGTAGATCCGACCTTCCCGCACCAGGCCCGCCTCGGCGGCGATCCGTTCCCCGCTCACTCGGAATCTCGCTTCACCAACGCCGCAGCGGTCAGCTCCGTGTGGAATCGCAGCAGGGCGTGCATGGAGACGCAATCCAAACCGGACTCTCTCGCCTCCTCCGAGAACTGCCTGCGACTCACGGCGTGACGGTTGCCCAGTTTGCCCTTCCGCGTTCGCCGGCGGAGTCGCCTTCGATGCTTCAGAGACGCCCGGTCGAAGAAGCTCACCACCGCACCCACGCGGCTGACACGTGCCAGTTCGCGCAGGATCTCGATCCGCTGTTCCGGAAGTCCGAAATGGTGCACCAGCCGCGAGCACAACACCGCGTCGACCGACTCGTCCGCCAGCGGAATCCGCAGCGCGCTGCTCACGACCGGCTTGGGCGGATGGGCGAATCGGTCGTAGTGCTTCCGGCCCGCCTGCAACATTTCGGCGGACATGTCCGCCGTGATGACGTGCATCCGGAACTGAGCCAAAACGGGCAGGAACCTGCCCGTCCCGCTGGGGATGTCCAACACGGACGTGATCGGCCCCAACGCTCGCAGCGCAGCCGAGACCACGCGACGTTCGCGCCAGTTCGACAGCTGCCGGCCCAGACCACGCTCATGCTTCCCGGCGTAGTAGACCGCATACGTGTACGATTTGTACTTGTCTCCGTATGGCATCGCGGTGACGTCGCTATCCTATCCGCAAGAGCCCGGACCCCTCCACGGGCGTACAGACCTCGACGGCCGGCGGCAGCCGCCGCGGACGGTAGTAGTCCCGCCGCAGCGCACGCGCCACGGCCGGCAGCGCCTCCCGATCGGCCAGAATCATGATGCATCCCCCCAACCCCGCGCCGGCCAGTTGGGCGCCGTGCACCCCATCGACCCGCGCCGAGACGTCCACCATCAGGTCAATCTCCGGCAGGCTGCACGCATGCCGACCCGGAACCATGTACAGTTGGCTGGCGAGCACGCGGTCAGGGTCTTCACCGGCCAGATCGTCGATCCGCGCCTGGAGATACGCGTCGGTGGGCCGGGCGGTAAACGCCCGGCGGGTCAGCGTCGCGTCCCACCGGGCAACGCGGTCTCCCGCATGACTGGCCAACATCAGCCGACCGAGCCCGGCGACGTCGCCGGCCTCCAACAGATCAGCAGCCCGCCGCGCCCGCGCGCACTCAGCGGCGCCGTAAAGGAGCGTGCCGCGAAGGGCATACCCATCCGGCTGCGTGTGCGAGGCCAAAATCGCCTCGACGCGCTCGCCGTGCCGAGCCGACAAGTGATCCATCACCTCCCGCGGCGTGACCCGCTCCGGCACCGCCATCAACAGCGAGTAGATCTCCTTCTGAGACAGGTTCAGCCGGCCAGGTCGGATGTCACGGACGTGTTCGAGCAAATGGGCGTACTGGGGGTGACGATCGCGCAGCAGCAGCATCCCCAACTCGAAGCAGGCCCATCGCTCCGCGAGCCGGTCCGACGCGCCTCTGACCTGAGCGGAACGTAGGTGGCTGTCGGCGATGACGAGCGCGGCCTGGTCGGGCAGTTGGACGATCCGATCCACCTGGAACGGGAAGAACCCGATGTGGGCCACGCTCCCCCGGCGCCCGAAACGGATGGCCGCCTGCTCGCTGGGACCACCTTGGTGGCCCGCAAACCACTCCCCTTCCCCGCACAGGTCCATGAACTCCGTCGGGGCCACGTCGAACCGATTGATGGCCACCGCCGCCTCCGCCGTCGCCGCCACCAGTGCCGAACTGCTCGACAGCCCCGCTCCCATCGGCACGTTGCCCGAGACCGCACAGTCCATTCCCAACACGCGTACGTCCTTGTAACGCTGCTGAAGACGCAGGACGGCCGCCTTGACGTAGTCGCTCCAGTCGCCGGCGCTGCGGCTCACCAGACGAATCGCCGATTCGCCGTTCAGGTAGCTCAGCCAATCGTCCCATTCCATCGAGCCGATCAGGTCGGCGATTCGGAACTCCTGCCGGGCGAACTGCCGGCGATCCGCGTTGACCAGCCGCACGACGTCGTCGTCGCGGGGCGAGGCCACCACGATCACTTCGCGGTCGATGGCCATCACGTTGACGAACCCGCCGCGACGATCGACGTGCCGCCCCATCAGGTTGACCCGTCCCGGCGCCCGAGCGACGACCACATCCCGATCCGGACCGAATTCCCGTACGAACAACCTCAACGTCCGCCGGAACGCCTGGGTGCGACGGGACAGAACCCCCTCATCGGGCCCGTAGATCCGCCGCAGCATCCGGCGAAGCCGCGGGCTCAAGCGATCGAACAACTCGAGCCATTTCGACGCGCGCTTGTGGACGCGTCCGTCCCGCCGCGCGGGACGGACCTTGCGCTGACGGGCCGTGTCCTTGCGTCGAACATGGTCTTCCACCACCAGCAGCTCGTCGGGTGAATTGAAGGCCAGCACCGCCAACGGGTCACCCGGCGTCAGTTGCCGGACCCGGTACCGTCTCTTGCCGCCCCCATCCGTGGCCGACGACAGGCGCTCGATGATGTCGGTCAGGTAGATCTCGCGCTGGGCGTTGTCGTCGTCCAGATGAGGCAGCTCCTCGTAGAGCGGCTGGGCCGCGAACAGGTACACCGATACGTTGACCGTCTTGCTCGCACGCTCCACCTGGTCGGCGGTGTAGCGCTTCTGACCGAACTCGAACAGCCCCCGGTCGTCGCCGAGCGCCGCCGCCAGCGCATCTGCCGGAACGTCTTGGCCCGGCTGCATCAGTTCGTAGATCGGGCCCACCGCCCTGGCCAGTTTCTCGGCCGGACGGATGCAGCTCATGCCGATCTTCAGCAGTTCCTCCCGGCGGGTGGTTCGCCCCGACTGGGCGATCTTGGCCAACCGGGCCATCAGCCTGGCGCGCTGGATGTCGCGAAGCTCGATGTTGGCGATCAGGCCGCTGCGTGCGTCGGCGAACACCCGCCCCGACGTGTCGTTCGGGCGCTTGCGCAACGTGACGAACACCAGATCCGCACCGGTCCGAACGAACGCGTCCCGCAGATCGTCGATGACCGTGGGTTCGATGACCTTATCGCCCAATGTGATGAGCACCGGACCGGCGTGGCCGACCTGCTTCAGGGCGGCCACGCCGATCTGCGCGGCGTGGCCCGTGCCCTGCTGCTCGTGCTGGTATGCGAAGACGACGTCAGGATAGCGCCGGCCAATCGTCTCGACCACCTGTCCCGCCATCGCCCCCACCACCACGACGATCCGCCGGACCCCCTGCCCCCGCAGCATGTCGATCGTCCGCACGATCGCGGGCACGCCACCCAGCGGGAAGCAGACCTTGTGCGTCGTGGTCGAGCCCATCCGGGTCCCGCCCCCGCCGCAGAGGATCACACAGCCGATCTCATCGGTGACTGTACCTGCCATCTACACAGAGCCCTGGATCTCGATTCCCACCGCTCCGGCCACCACAGACGACCCCAAGCGGGGACGCCCGCCCGTGCATCCATCCTACCATCATTAGCGGCCGGCGTGGGAGGCCGATTCCGGATCTCACGCCGGATCGTGCGGGCGTCACAGGATACACGATCCGGAGGACGGTTCGGCCAAGAAGTGTGGCGGCGGACGGCCCGTTGGTGTCTCGTAGCTGCCCTCCAGGGCGTCAATGACCTGTTGCTGGGCTCCAACCGGAACCAACGCGATCATGCTGCCCCCCAGGCCCGCGCCGGCGATCTGGGCGCCGATGGCCCCGGCCTCGCGGGCCTTGTCGACCATGTGGTCGATCTCGGGGATGCTGCAATGGTAGTCGCCGCTCTGCAGATGCAGCGGCGCGGACCGGTCGTCGGCCCGCTTCCGGGCGGCGACGTCGTCGGTGATGCCGCTCACCCGGTCGGCGTCGTGGCTGATGTTCATGTACTCGGCGAACCGGTCGACCTCGCCCGCGGCCAGGACCTCCTTGACCATCCGCGCCCGGCTGCAGGCGGCCAGGCCGTACGCGATGACGTCCCGCAGGCGATAGACCTCCGGTTCGTGATGCGTCCGGAAGTAGCTCGCCAGCAGATCGCCGTCGTCCGGCCAATCGCGCCGCAGCTCGTCGCGCGTCCGCTGCTCGGGGACGTCGTCGAGCAGGTCGTACATCCCGTCGCTGTCGACGACCTCCACCACGTCGGCGATGAAGACCCGCTTGTCCACCGGATTGCTGCCGCGCCGCTCCCACAAAGACTCGAACAACTCCCGCCGGTTCGCGCGAAGCCACCGCCGCATGTACATTTCGCCGATCGCGTAGGTGGCCGTCTTCTCGTTGAACATCTGTCCCGCCGTACCCGTCTTGTTCGCCACGATGCCCGAATGGAACACCACGAATCGGTGGCTCGACGGAAACTCCAGATGTCCCCCCATCAGCAGTTCTGGCTCGGTCCGCATGTGCGTCAGGTGCCCGAACCGCCCGTACTTGATGGCCGCATGGTCGCCGCACCCCCCGCGCGTTCCCACGTACCACTCCGCCACGCCGCAGCGGTGGGCGAACTGCTCGAAGGGGATCTCGATGTCGTTGACGGCCAGCAACGCCTCCATGCACGCCACCACGACCGCCGACGAGCTGCTCAGACCGCCGCCGACCGGCACGTTGCCGATGATGACCGCCTCCATCCCCCGCACCGCCTGATCCGGGCGGTACATGTACTTCAGGTACGCCGCCGGCGTAGCCACCTTGTAAACCCAATCATGCCGATCGCCACGCTGCTCCCGTTCGGCGGCCAGCTGGCTGGTCCAATTCAGCCAGCCCGGGGTGTCCGTCAGATCCGCACCCGGCGCCGTGTCGCCGATCTTGACCTCCCGTGACCCGAACTCCTCCTGCAGGCTGTCGATGATGACCACGTCGTCCTGCCGGGCCCGACAGACCAAAAGCACCTCCTGCTCCAGACAGAGGGCATTGAGGTACCCGCCGCGGTGATCCACGTGCATCGCCAGCGTCGTCAGCCGGCCCGGGGCGCGGACGATCCACACCGGCCGGCTGTCGCTGTGCCGACGCAGAAACGCGTCGAGCAATCGGATCAACGTCGCCCGACGCTGCTCGAGTCGCGATTCGTCCGGGCCGTAAACGCCGTGAAGCCGCTCCTCTACGACCGCATCGGAATGGCGGAGCATGTGCAGCCAGGAGGACGGCTGGTTCGGACCCACGGACGCCCCGGGGTCGATCCGGTCGCTCGTCATCGGCCCGACCTCCCGCGAAGCCTGGCGTGCAGCTTCTCGAGAACCGACGTCGGGACAATGCGGGTCAGCCGGCCGGGGTCCTCCCCGCCCAGTTCCACGATCTGCTTGATCAGCGTGCTGCTGGTCAGGGCGTGCTCGTGGCCGGTCAAGATGAAGACCGTCTCGATGTCGCCCACGATCAGGTTGGTGTTGGCTTGCTGGAGCTCGTTGCGGAGGTCGACGATGTCCCTGACGCCGCGGAGGATGAACTGGGCCCCCACCACGCGGGCGAAATCGACGGTCAGGCCCGCGTAGCTTTGCACCGCCACGTTGTCCATCTCGGCTACCAGGGGACGGATCATGTCCACCCGTTCGTCGGGGTCAAACAGGTGCGCCTTTTCGGGATTGATGCCGACCCCGATGATCAGACGGCCGAACAGCCGCCGCCCGCGTCCAATGATGTCGAGATGCCCGTGCGTGATCGGGTCGAACGTGCCAGGGAAGATCGCGATCGTTTCGGCAGACTCAGACATTGCTTCGCCATCCTGTGGTTAGCGAGCGATCGGCCCGTCATTTCGTCTCGCTTGCGAACAAGCTCTCGCGCAGCTCGACGTGCAGATCACCCAGGATCTCATCCATCGAGCTCGGCCGGTCGCTGGGGGACTCCTCGAGACAAGCCTGGATGATCTCGTTCATCGTCTCGGTCACCCGCGGGTTGACGGTGCGGGCGGGCGGGATGGTTCGCGAACCGGCCTTCCGCTTGCCCTTGGCCTCCGGCAGGGGCAGTCCGATGGTCTGTCCCGTCAGGGCCCAGTAGAGCGTGGCCCCGAAGTTGTAAATGTCCGTCCGGTGGTCCAGCACCCCCTTGGTCGCCTGCTCCGGGGCCAAGAACTCCAGCGTGCCTTGCACGCGCTTCTTGATCGTACCGAATGCGCAGCTCTGGCCGTAATCGATCAGCTTCACCGTGCCGTCGTCGGCCACCATCACGTTCTTGGGGTTGAAATCCGCGTGGATGTGCCGCATCCGGTGGATGGCCCGCAGCCCGTCCCCCGCCTTGAGCAGCGCCAGCATCGGCCGGCTGAAATCATTGCCCTTCCGCGACAGCGGCCTGCCGTACACCAGCTCCATCCACAGGAACAGCTCCTGGGTCGCCAGCAAGCCCCGCTTCCGAATCCGCAGCGTCTTGCGGAGGTTGGGATGCGTGACCTTCTGGCCCAGTCGATGCTCCGCCTCCACCTGGGAGAAGAACCGGGGCCCCTTGTCCATCAGCCGGCTGACGTACTTCAGCGCACAAGTCTCGCCCGTCTTGAGGTCCTTCACCTCATAGATCAGGCTGCCCCCCCCACGGCCTATCTGGGATACGACCTCATAGCCCGGAAGCTTGGGCGGACGTATGTGGCCCATATCCATGGCATTCTGTCCTTTCGTCGTGCGAACCGATCCCGCCATCCGGATCGCCAAGCCGGTGCCGGATCTTACATCATAGCCCTGTCTGCGGTCTGCCTGCAACCCTGTCCGCTCTTCCGCCGCTTCCGCCGGTGCCAACCCAGGCTCTTGGCCCGCAACATCCCCCCTGAAGAACGCCTGCCTGACGCTCCAGGCTTCAGGCCTCAGGCGTCAGGCCACAGAGCTGGCGCGACGAATCAGAAGCGAAGGCCTGAAGCCTGAGGCCTGAAGTCTGGAGCCCAACGTCCACGGCAGCCTGCAACTGCACGGCTGACTGACCACTAGACTTGACACCGGGCGGGCCCTGCCGGTAGCCTTCCCCGCCTCAATTTGGCTTCGCAGCGTCCGGAGGCTTATAATCCTGAGTGAAGAGTCCGCCCGGACGAGGCCGATGTAGGCTACATCCTTCGGGGATCGTCCGGGCCCGTCCGGCGGGTCGGATTCTGAGAACGCGGCCAATGGGCAAGACCTCACAGGTCAAGAAGAAGACCACAAGGCGACGTAACAAGCGCCCCGAAAAGGCGTTAGTGATCGTCGAATCTCCGGCCAAGGCCAAGACCATCAACAAGTATCTCGGGTCGGGGTACCGGGTGCGGGCCTCGATGGGGCATGTCCGCGACCTGCCCGCCCATGGTCTAGGCATCGACCTGACCAGCGGCTTTGAGCCGACCTACGAGAACCTGCCTCGCAGGCAGAAAACGCTTAATGAGCTAAAGAAGATCGCCGATGAGGCCGAAGAGGTCTACCTGGCCACCGACCTGGACCGCGAGGGCGAGGCGATCGCCTGGCACCTGGTCGAGGCCCTCGACCTGCCCGCCAAGAAGGTCCGGCGCGTGATCTTCAACGAGATCACACGAACGGCCATCCAGCAAGCGTTCCAGCACCCACACGAGATCGACTTGGACAAGGTCAACGCTCAGCAGGCGCGGAGACTTCTGGACCGCATCGTCGGCTACCAGCTCAGCCCGCTGCTGTGGCGGAAGATCGCCAAGGGCCTCTCCGCAGGGCGGGTCCAGTCGGTGGCGGTCCGGATGATCGTCGAGCGCGAACGCGAGATCCGCAACTTCGTCCCGGAGCAGTACTGGCGAATCATGGGGTGTTTCGCCCTGGAGCCGCAGCAGGCAGAGGGGCTGGCCCGGGAGTGGAGCGACTTCGTTCAGTCCGCTGAGCAACCGGCCGGCCGGACCGAGAAGGACAAAACGGCCTGGTGCAACGATCACGGTTGCCTCCGCGCTGAGCTGACCGAGGTGGACGGAACGCCCTTCAAACCGAAGGACGCCGAAGAGGCCCGACGGATCGCCGAGGCCCTCGGGTTCATCTGCACCGACCAGCAGGAGGAGCCCTGGGCCGACTACGCCCATCTCAACCTCGCCCTGGTCCGCCTGATCGGCCGGACCGATCCGGGACAGGCCCCCGCCCACCGAATCGCTTCGGTCGCGACGAAGCGAACCACCAGCCGGCCGCCGGCCCCGTTCACGACGGCCGCCCTGCAACAGGCGGCCTCGAACCGGCTCAGCTTCGCGGCTGCACGGACCATGCGGATCGCCCAGCAGCTGTACGAGGGAGTCGACATCGGCGGCGAGGAGGGTTCGGTCGGGCTGATCACCTACATGCGAACCGACTCGACGAACCTGTCCGGCGAGTCGATCAAGGCGGTCCGCGACTGGATCGGGGCAAACTGCGGGCCCGACTACCTGCCCGAGAAGCCGAATCGATTCGGGTCCGGCCAGCGAGCCCAGGAGGCCCACGAAGCCATCCGACCCACCGACCCCGTCCGGACCCCGGAGTCGCTCAAGGAGCGGCTGACGAACGAGCAATGGCGGTTGTATGACCTGATCTGGCGGCGTTTTGTGGCCTGCCAAATGCCCCCGGCCCAGTGGGACAGTACGACCGTTCTGGTCGAGACCGACAGCACGGCCGGTGTGGCCAAGTTCCGGGCCACAGGGCGGAAGCTGGTCTTCGACGGGTTCCTCCGCGTGGCGGGGGTGCCCTCATCGAACGGCGAACAGATGTTGCCCGACCTGTCTGAAGGCCAGGCCCTCTCGCCGATCGGTATCGAGCCGACGCAGCATTACACCTCGCCCCCGCCCCGCTACACCGAGGCGTCGCTGGTCAAGACAATGGAGGCGGAGGGCATCGGTCGGCCCAGCACGTACGCGGCCATCATCCAGACCATCCAGGACCGCGGCTACGTCGAGCAGCGGGACCGGCGTTTCTACGCAACGCCGCTCGGTGACGTGGTGACCGACAAGCTGGTCAGGCACTTCCCGGACGTCATGGACGTCAAGTTCACCAGCCACATGGAGGACGACCTCGACAAGATCGAGGAATCCCACATGGACTGGGTGGCCGTGCTCAAGGAATTCTACGACCCCTTCAGCCGCGATCTGACCAAGGCGGGCGAGGAGATGGAGGCTGCCAAGGCCGAACCCAGCGGCCACAGCTGTCCTCAGTGCGGCAAGGAGATGGTCTATCGCTGGAGCAAGAACGGACGGTTTTTGTCGTGCGCGGGCTACCCGGACTGCAAGACGGCGTTCGACGTCGACGCCGACGGCAATCCGCTTCAGGCGAACGCCAGCGGCATAACCTGCGACCGCTGCGGCGGAGACATGGTGGCGCGTCGGTCCCGCAATGGGCCGTTCCTGGGCTGCAGCAATTACCCCGAATGCGACCGGACCATGCCGTGCGACGAGTCGGGCCAACCGCTGCGACTGGTCAAGGAAGAGGACATCGACGAGCGGTGCGACGTCTGTGGGTCGCCCATGGCGGTCAAGTGGCGAGGCCGCCGGGCGTTTCTGGGGTGCAGCAGCTATCCGGAATGCCGCAACACCACCCCCCTCCCGCCCGGCATCTACCTCGAGCCGCCGCCCAGGCCCGCGCCGGAAGACGCAGGATTCAACTGTGAGAAGTGCGGCAGGCCGATGGTCATCCGGGACGGCCGGCGGGGCAAGTTCATCTCGTGCAGTGGGTTCCCCCGGTGCCGGAACGCCAAACCGATCGCTCAGCTCGAATCCCTGAAGGCCGCTGCGGCAAAGGCGGCCGACGGTCAAGGCGCCCCCGAGGCGGGGACGGCGGCGGCGAACGGCGCTACCCGCCAGGCCGACGCACGTGCCGCACGAAGCGCCGGTCCAGCCGACGCCGAGAAGCCGAGTCGCAAGAAGAAGACCCCCAGCGGGTCCTCGCCCGACGGCCCGGCCGAAGCCGGCACCGTTCCCCACAACGAGGGCAACATGGGCGTGCGGCTGACCAAGAGCGGCAAGCTGGCCGTCGATTCGCTGGATCAGCCCGTGAACTGCCCCACGTGCGGCACGGAGATGGTTCTGAAACGCGGTCCGTGGGGCCCGTTCCTGTCTTGCGGGAGCTTCCCGAAGTGCAAGACCTCCGGCCGGTTAAACACCAAGGCACGCGAGCAAGCCGAGGCCGAACTCGGGGCCGCACCGCCCAAACCCAAGCCCGAGCCCACCGACATCGATTGCGACCAGTGCGGGGCCAAGATGGTGATCCGCTCCGGACGGAGCGGCCGGTTCCTGAGCTGCAGCACGTTCCCCAAGTGCCGCAACGCCAAGCCCCTTCCCGCCCATCTGGTCGGCTGAGACTGGAAACCCCGCCCCGATTGCATCAGACTGTTGTCATGCCTCACTCACAGGACAACCCGCGGTGAAGGTCACATTGCTCGGCACCGGCACCTCGCACGGCATTCCGATGATCGGATGCGATTGCGAGATCTGCACCTCCTCGGACCCCCACGACACGCGGACGCGAGCCAGCATCGTCGTGGCCTACGACGACGGAACGTCGATCCTGGTCGACACGACGCCGGAGTTCCGCATCCAATGCCTGGCCTACGGGGTCCAGCGATGCGACGCCGTACTGTTTACCCATCACCATGCTGACCACATCACGGGACTCGACGACGTGCGGCGCTTCAACTGGCTGCAGAGCGGACCGATCGACTGCTACGGCCTGCCGTCCACGCTCCGCCGAGTGACGCAGATGTTCGACTACGCCTTCACGCACGACCCCGACTACCCCAGCGCCAAGCCCCACCTGATCGCTCACCCCGTTGACGGTGTGCTGGAGATTCGTGGGAAGCGGATCGTGCCCGTGCCTCTATTGCACGGTCGAATGCCCATCCTGGGATTCCGGTTCGGGGACTTCGCCTACTGTACCGACTGCAGCGCCGTACCGCCCGAGGCCATGGCCCTGCTGACGGACTTAGACGTGCTCGTCCTCGATGCGCTGCGGATTCGGCCGCATCCGACGCATTTCAATCTGGAACAGGCCATCGAATGTGCGAAGCAGATCGGCGCGAAGCGGACCCTGTTCACCCACATCGCGCATGAGCTGATGCACGCACGGACGAACCAACAGCTTCCCGCCGGCATGGCGCTGGCGTATGACGGTCAGACGGTTGAACTGAGCGAGCCGGGTCCCGGCTAACCGTCCGTCGGCGAGCGAACGGCGCGGACGTAGAACTGCTTGTCCTTGGTTTCCCAGGGCATACTGCCGCCACTGAAGTTGAGCAGGAAGGCGGCGTAATAGGGATCCACCACGTCGCCGGTCCAATAGCGATCGCCGCTCCACTCGAACGGCGGGAGCCGGCGATCGACGACGTGATCGTCGTCGTGAAGCAACCTGAACAGTGCCTTGCACTCCTTCAGCGTCGGCAGTCGCCAATCGCTGTGACCGGCCAGTGAGAGACTCTCACAGGCTGCGACGGCGCGCTCCCAGCGCATGGGCGCCGCATCGGCCTTCTGCCACATCAGCCCGGTCTTCTTGTCGGTTATCGTGCCGTCACCGTTGTCGACGAGGACGTGGTTCTCCTCACCCATATCTTCACAGCTCCATCACGTTGGTACCGGATCGGCGGCATGGGCCTCCCACACCGCGACCATTCCAAGCCACCCGACACCTCCCTCGGGGCTCTGAGCGGGTCGATAACGCGCCCGCCTTCCCGCGCGCCCGCCGGAATCCTATAGCATAAAGACCCAGTCGACGAAATCAAGCGTCCCGGGCGATCGATCCCCTCCGCCCGCGCGATCGGCGCCTGGAGTGCTTGGCGCTGCTCCCAAATGTAGTACAATGGCGGGTCTTCACATGGTGGGTTGGACAGGTACGTCCCCCTGGGTCGGGTAATCGTCGGGTGGAGACCATCATGCCCAGTTACGGCACAGCAGACATTCGAAACATCGCCCTCGTCGGCCATGGGGGGGCAGGCAAGACCTCACTCGCCGAGGCCTTTCTGCACGCCAGCGGAGTCACCAATCGGTTGGGAAGCGTGGCGGACGGCACGTCCACATTGGACTGCCTGGAGGAGGAGAAGGAGCGCAGCTGCAGCATCGAGGCCCACGTCTGCCACGTCTCGCACGCGGGCAAGGAGATCAACGTGGTGGACACGCCCGGCGCGCCGGCCTTCGTCGGGCCCGCCATCGCCTCGCTCATCGGCGTGGAAACGGCCGTGTGTGTCATCTCCGCCACAGCGGGCATCGAGGTGAACACCCGTCGGATGATGGACAAGGCCAGGGAATTCGGTCTGGCCCGCGTCGTGGTAATCAACAAGATCAACGGCGAGAACGTCAACTTGCCCGAACTGGCCGGTCAGGTTCAGGAGACGTTCGGCCAGGAGTGCCTGCCCATCAACCTGCCCACCGGCGGCGGGACGGGCGTGATCGATTGCTTCAAGAACGATTCCGGCGACGCCGACTTCGGTGACGTCGCACAGGCACACGAGGCCGTCGTCGAAGGGGTGGTCGGCGCCGACGACGAGCTGATGGAGAAGTACTTCGCCGGCGAGCTGGCCGAGGAGGAGCTGAGCAGCGCGGTCAGCAAGGCGCTGGCCAGCGGCACGCTCGTGCCCATCGTCTTTGCGGACGCCCGGGACGAGGTCGGCGTCAAGGAGCTTCTCGACCTGGTCGCCACCGGCATGCCGTCGCCGACCGAGGGCAAGCAGCGCGTCCAGACGAGCGGCGAGGGGGACGATGCGGTGCAGACCCCAATCGAGCCTGATGCCGCGGGCAAGGTGGTCGCCCAGGTGTTCAAGGTCGTCAACGACGCCAAGAGCAACATCAAGTACTCCGTGCTGCGGATCTTCTCGGGGACGCTGAGCGGGGACGCCTCCCTACAGATCGGCGACGATCGTCGCGGTCAGCGGGCCGGACAGCTCCACAAGTTCCAGGGCGCCGAACACGACGAGATCGACGCGGGCGTGCCCGGCGACATCCTGGCCGTCGCGAAGCTGGACCTCCGCATCGGCGACGTGCTGCACGCCGGTTCGCCCGGTGCCATCGAGCAACCCTCCCTGCCCACGCCCATGTTGGCCCTGGCCATCGAGCCCAAGAGCCGGGGCGACGTCGACAAGGTCAGCGGCGCGCTGGCACGCTTCTGCGACGAGGACCCCTGTTTTGCGGCCGAACGCGACGCGGCGACCCGCGAGCTGGTCATCAAGGGCATGCAGGACCTGCAGCTGCAGTCGATCCTGTCCCGCATGAAACGGTACTTCAAGCTCGAGGTCGACACCCGGCCGCCGAAGATCCCCTACAAGGAAACCATCACCTCGATGGCCAAGGAGGTCGAATACACGCACAAGAAGCAGACCGGCGGCGCGGGCCAGTTCGCTCGCGTGATCGTCACGATGGAGCCGACGGGCGATCCGGACCTGCCCTACGAGTTCGTCGATGAGATCTTCGGCGGCTCGATCGATCAGCCGTTCCGTCCGAGCGTCGACAAGGGCATTCAAGGCCAGATGACCGAGGGGGTCCTGGCCGGATACCCGGTGACAGGGGTCCGCGTTCGACTGGTCGACGGCAAGACGCACCCGGTGGACAGCAAGGACATCGCCTTTCAAATCGCCGGGCGGGAGGTCTTCAAGCAGGCCTTCATGAAATGCAACCCCGTGCTGCTCGAGCCGATCGTCGACATGGAGGTCACCGTCCCCACGCAGTACGTGGGCGACATCCAGGGGGAGCTGGCCAGCCGGCGCGGTCGGCCTCAGGGACAGGACATGCTGCCCGGCGGCATGGCCGTCATTCGCGCCCAGGCGCCTTTGGCCGAAGTCGCCGACTTCAACAGCCGGCTGTCCAGCCTCAGTCAAGGTCAGGGCAGCTACGCCATGGATCTCAGCCACTACGAGCAGGTGCCCGGCAACGTCCAACAGCAGATCATCGCCGCCGCCAAGAAGGCCAAGGAACAGGACAAGTAACCCGACACGACCGTGCCGCGCGAGCCTGAATGGCCGCGGGAGATCAGGCGCCAGGGCTGCGCCGGGCACGTAGCATGGGCATCTCGCCCATGAACCATCACGGGCGAGACGCCCGTGCCACGGTGGCGCGAATCCATGCACGGTCATATGGACCGTGTCGCGGCGATCAGACAGGGACGGTCTCGGCGTTGGGGCCACCCTCGTCGGCGGTCAGGCTGAGGAAGACGTCCTCCAATGACGACTGGGTCTGCGCCAGGTGCCGCAACTCGGCGAGGGTGCCGATGGCCACCAGCGCGCCGTGGTGGATGATGCCGATGCGATCGGCGATGGCCTCAGCCACCGCGAGGGTGTGGGTGCTGACGAAGACGGCCGTGCCCTCTCGGGCCAGCTCGCCAAACAGATCCTTCACCGTCCGCACCGTTCGCGGGTCCAGGCCGACCATGGGTTCGTCGGTCACCAGCACCTTTGGGTCGTGCAGCAGGGCGGCGATCAGCGCGACCTTCTGCCGCATCCCGTGGGAGTACCCCTCGGTGAGCTGATCGAGGTAGTCGATGTCGAGCCGTCGGGCGAAGGCCTCGATCCGTTCGGTCGTCGTCGCACGGGGAACCTGGTACATCTCGCCGACGAAGTTGAGGAACTCCCGGCCCGTGAGTTTGTCATACAGGAACGGTTGATCCGGCACGTACGCCAACTGCGTTCGCGCGGCCAAACCGTCGGTGGTAATCGGGATATCGCACACCTGGATCCCGCCCGTGTCGGGTTTCAGCAGGCCGCAGATCATCTTGATGGTGGTGGTCTTACCGGCCCCGTTCGGCCCCAGGAACGCAAACACCTCGCCCGGGCGAACCGCCAGCGTCAGATCGCGGACGGCAACGGTCCGGCCAAAACACTTGGTCACGCTCTCGAGGGTGATGGACATCGACGTCCCACACTCACTCCGTGCTCGCCCGAGTCGTCGTGGTCGAACGGCGAGTCGTCCGTCCGAAGCCGCGGTGCTGCTCGATCGCCTCCAGCCGGGCATCGTCGTCGTAGGGCTCTTGCCGCAGCGTCATCCGGCCGAAAACGGGCAAGTCCACTTGCTGTACCAGGACCCGCCCGCTTGCGTCGGCCCACGCCTTGAGATGAGGCGATTCGATGCGGAAGCACTCGATCTTCTCGCCTTGGTGGTCGATAACCTCCCGCGCCGTGACGCGGACGAGGTGGGATTCGAACTTGGCCCGTCCGCCCCGAAGCGCGGGCAAGGGGTTGATCAGGCGCATTCGCCACGTCTTGCCGACGTGCAGGTCTCTCAACAGCGTGAAGGGCCGCAGCGCGTCGCTCATCGTCGCGGCGGCGGCGGCGTCGAGCTTGAAGCCGTAGCGGTCGTCCGGGCCCGGGCCCGTGATCAGCTCGCACGAGAAGTCCATGCCGTAGTTCTCGCCGTTGAACTCGAGCCGGATCGGCGCGCCCGTGATGATGATCTTGATGGTGTCGAGCTTGCCGTCCTCCGGATACGTCAGCTCCGAGTCGACGAGGATCGGCGGCAGAAGCGGCAGCCCGTACAAGATGGTCTGGGTATGGACGAGCGTGCTGCTGCGTCGGGTGTAGAAATGGACCCAGCTCGTGCCGATCCGTCCCCGCGGCCCGAGGATGGCGTTCTGGTAGCGCTGCAGCGACTCGTCGGCCTCGGCGTCGGGGATCTGGACGGGCGGGTCGCCGGCGATCCAGTGCGGCCAGACGTCGAGGTAGAACAGGACGCTCATGGCGGCCAGCCACAGCATGACAACCCCGATGCCGAACCAACGCATCATCCGACCGTTCCCGCAGACGCCGGCGAGCCATCGCGCATGTCGCACGCCCCACTCGATTCTATCCGGCGGCGACGTGGGCGGTCAAACCGGACCATCGGAGCCGGCCAGGGGTGAGAGGGGCAGATGCGTCGTATCACCAGGAGGGCGGAAGATCCTGCGGTAGCGTGTCCTCCCTTGGATTGGGGGGCCCTAACTTCCAGCGGGCTGTTCTGGGAGACTGGACGGCGGGATCACCCACTGTGATCCCTTGGCAAGGCGTCCGCGGATCTTCCTCGTCTTCGTGCCGAACACGACTGCGTGCGCCGGTTCGTCGGGGAGAGGGGCGCGCGCCACGCCTTGCCTACATCCCCGCGATAACCCGGCAGTGATGGCGGCTAGGGCAAAACCGTGGTAGCCGACCAGCACGTCTTCTGGCCCGCGCCCCGTCTCGGCAACGATCTGCGCCAACTGAACGGACATCGGCGTTCCGTCTGGGGAATCCTCGAACGCCGCGGATGATGGTCGGACGCGACCCAGGTTCTGGTCGAACACGTAGTGAATCGGATCCACCGGTACTCTCCTCCACAGGACGGCATCGTCCCGGATGGTTGGGTCATCGGCGTATCCATCCATGCGCGTCTACGGTCCTTCTGCTCGTGCGCTCCAAGAGAGCCTTGAGATGTAGTCGGCAACGCGCCCCAGATCGAACATGCTGACCTGGCCCTCCCACTCCTCGCCGCTGGATGAATCCTCGAAGAAGACGACAAGCCTGTGCCCGGACAGCGCCTCGATCTCCAAATCGATCCCCCGCGTGTGCCACTCGAGTTGCGTGCCGCCCCGGCTTGTGGGCACCACGGCCGGCGCTGGGGTATCATCCCGCATGAGGAGCACCAGCAGGTTCAGCGCGGCAAGGACTCGGTACGGGTCAATTGGCACGGCACCGTAGGAATCCCAGTTCGCCGGCATCTCGAGCAGTCTGCCTAGTCGTTCGAAGGTCGGTTTGAGCCAACCGGGCGGATCGGTTCTGAGGCGAATCCCGATCGCTCCGTCGGGAAAGTGATACTTCCACGTTCGGGGATGCGGCGTCTTCTCCGCCAGCTCCCCACCTGAAGGCGAACTCCGGCTGTCATCTTGCCGCCAGACATCCTTGTCGGAGATCCTCTCTTGAGCGTGGAGTTGTCCCGCCAGGCTAGTGCTCATCGCATCTGCCCCATATCTCGTGCATTCTTTCAGTGGTAAGAGCTGCGAAACCTCGCACTATCCACTGGCGCCCGGTGTCCAGGAATCGGAGCACGCCGTCAACACCGTCCCCGTCTGGACGACCTCGGGCGCTCAGGGTCATCAGGAGCATCGGTCTGTTGTCCTCCCTCCTGTAGACGGGGTCCACGGTGACGTGTAATCTTCCGAGCGGCTGCCCATCCGCCCCGGGAATCACATATCGAGCGGCCACGTAGGCCTCCTCAGCTTCCGGGAGGAATGCTTCGCTGTAGGCCGCGTCGAAGACCGTCAGCACCTCCCCAAGCTGCCCGTGCGTTTCCCACCCCGCGCCTGCGACGATATGGTTGACGTAACCCACTTCGCACAGGTTCGGGTCGAGAACGCCGAGCTCTTCGTGACGAAGGAAGTCCTCAAGACGAACCAATTCGTCCTCGAATGTGCCTCGCACATGTTCATAGCGGGGATAGACGTCACCCGTTCCCACCTTCCGCCAGTTGTGAACGAATCGGTCCTGCTGCACCTGCAAGAGTTCGGTGCCAGCTTCGTTGAGGAACCAGCAGCGCGGAACGGGGAGGCTTTCCAGCGGCTCAAGGCGCAGGCTGCCCCTTGGCGGTCCCGTCACCCCGAATCTCTCAATCATTGGGGTGAGCGGTGGATGCTCCTCAATCGTCGGAAACCGGTCGCGGTAGTTGGCCCAAAGCAGGCCGATCTGGGGGGTGCGCAATGCCGTCAGCGGCTCGTACTGGACGGCGAGGAACACCTCCACTACAGGAGGATGAGCGAAGTCGGGTAGGGTGGCTTCCATGCTCTCAATACCGGCAAAACGGGCAGCGAGTTCGATGCTTGGTCCGTTTTCCTCAGGACCCGGGCCCCTGTCATTCACCCAGGCCCGGAGATGACACGGAGTATTCTGCCAGCACTGCATCCCTGTGGCAAGCGCCCCGGCGCAGAATCACGAGAGGACAGCCCCCAGGACGCGAGAGCTGTGAAACGCCGATCCGCCCGCGCCTAGAGGAACCAGGAGATGACGTCCATGATGTCCACGCCCAACCCGCGGGCCGCGAAGATCTGACGGATGAAGGGCGAGAGCAGCTGGATGCCTTGCTCCACCAGGTCGGGGTTGTTGATGATCTCGTCGATGTCGGCGTTCAGCACCCGTTGGGGCAGTGGATCCCGCATGAGTTGGACGTGCCCGTCGTAGTAGGCGATGTTGCCCTTCTTGGCGGGCAGGATCAGGCCGATCGGGACGTCCTTCCCCGTGGTCCCGTGGTAGTCGCCGATGCAGTCGGCGATGAGCATGTGGATGGAATCCGCCCCCATCCAGAAGTCGTTGCCCTCGAGTTCGATGATTCCCTGCGGCGGATCGCCGTTGTAGTTGCCGGCCACGTGGAAGTCCCATTGCTCGTCCAGCAGCATGAACATGGAACCGGTCGCGTAGATGTTGCTGATCTTGAGGATGGGACCCGGCTCGAGATCGTCCGGGTCCTCCAAGCCGTCGCCTGGGATGCCGCCGCTGAGGGGCTTGCGGCCCATGACGGTCCGGGTGTAGTTGAAGGCTCCCTGGTTCTTGCTGGGGACCCGCTCGAAATCGGGACAGCGATACAGGTCCTCGAAACGGGTATAGCCGAACAGGCTGCCGTTGCGGACCTTGGCCCTCCCGCCGGTCAAGTCGTCCCAGTCCTCCTCCAGCTGGTTCCAGATCGTCGGGATCTCCGGGATCAGCCAGGTTTCGTGCGACGCC
>CAYMLO010000109.1:0-35336 GCA_964390905.1 uncultured Planctomycetales bacterium
AAAGAAACGCCTTACAAACAGAAATGACTTGGCTTCATGCCATTCGGGTCTGGCTCCTTTTTCGGTGCGGACGAGGCGGAGCCGAGTCGCACGAAAGAAGGTGCCTGACCCCGGCGCATGCGAAGCGGGCCTCATCGCGCGCGACAAGGGCATGCTCGGTAAAGATGCAGCACCCGCACCGCAGGGCCAGCGAAAGCGGCGTCAAGCCGCCGCAGCCCAAAGGGGGCTGACCCCGTCGCGCCCTATGGTCTGGGAACCAGATCGAATTCGAGCTTCGGTGTGGCCGTCAGCTCGGACCGGCTGTTGAGCCAGCGGCGGAGCGCGTCGTGCTCGACAGGCACGTTGCCCAGGTGAGCCAGTTCGATGGCGGCCGCCCCGCTGCCCAGGTAGGCGGCCTGCGTCAGGCTTCCGCCAGCCGCCAGCCCCAGCGTCGCCGTCGCCAGCAACGCGTCGCCGCAGCCCAGTCGGTCCGTCGCCTGGACGGACAAGCTCGGCAAGTGCTCGCTCCTCAGACGGGCAGACCACTGCGGCGACTGGGTGTCCTGGCTCTGCCGGTCGAACACCACCAGCCCATCCTTGCCCAGCGTGACGCACAGATGCCCCGCCTGCGTCCGTTGCATCACGTTATAGGCCACCTGCGCCAACCCGCTATCGAAGTCGTGCACCGAGGCCCGAAGCTCCCGCTCGGTGGGGCACAGCAGATCGACCCGCTCCATCGCCAGCAGGTTCGCGCGGTGCCCGCTCACGTCGCCGGTGACCACCGCCTGGCCCCGCCTCAGCTCGGGCAGCACCGTCGCCATCAACGCCGGGCTGATCATCCCATAGCCGAAATCGCACAGGATGACCGCGTCCGCGCCGCCTCCCCGCTCGATGATCGTCTCGGTGGCCCGGCGGAGTGAGACCGAGTCGAGCGGTTCGGCCTTGCCCTGCTCCACCTTGAACAGCTTGTTCTGCTCCACGAGGTAGCGGGTCTTGTCGACGACGGTCTGCCTGCTCTCGAGCAAGACGCTGTCGATGTCGTCCTCGACCAGCGCCTGGCGGATCCGCTCGCTGTTGCCGTCCCGACCGATCGCGCTGACCAGAAGCGGAACGCCCCCCAACGCGGCCACGTGACAGGCCACGATGGCCGCCCCGCCGACGTAGCATTGCTCGTCCAGTTTGGCCAGCGACATCATCGGCGACTCGCTCGCCACGTCCACCGCGTCGCACAGCACGTAGCGGTCGAGCACCATGTCCCCCACGACGACGACCCGCTTGCCGGCGATGCGGTCCAGCAGCCCTTCAGCCGCAGCTCCGTCCAGCGCATGGCGCCGGCAGAACAGCCGCAGACGATGCCATTCCAGCTCGGCTTCGTGCCCCATCTGGCTGATCAACTGCGTGCTGCTGAAAACCACCTCCCCGCTGGAAAACAGCACCCGTCCGCCGTGGCGCTCGATGATCTCCCGCTCCGCCAGGAACCCCGGCGAGGTGCTGGACTGATACTCGCGTCCCTTGATGTAGAGATCCGGACGGACCTGCTCGAGCACTTCGCACGCGGTGGGGTTCGGATCGATGTAGACGTAATCGACGAACTCCAACGCCGCCAGGCTCTCGGCCCGCAGTTCCTGGGGGATGTAGGGTCGGGTCGGGCCCTTGTCGATGGCCGAATCGCCCGTCAGGCTCACCACCAACACGTCGCCTTGCTGCTTGGCGAATTTCAGGTATCTCACGTGTCCCGGATGCACGATGTCGAAGCACCCGTGGCATTGGACGATGACGTTGCCGGCCTGGCGGGCGGCACCCACGGCGCGGACAAGTGACGACAGGTCAAGGATTTTCGGGCTGGCGCATTCCGGCATGACCGTCCCATCTTCTTTGCCCCCGGCGCGCAGCAACTCCTCTTGTGTTGGTTATCGGTCGTTGGACCGCCCGACCTGAAACGGAAGGGGCCACGAGGACGAGATGATGCGGAGGTTGTGTTAACCCGAAGTGGGAATCCGCCCAGTGGGGTCCATGGGAGACGCCAGCGCTGGCCAAAAGCCCCCCGACGCGCGGTTCTGGTCTACGGGTCCTTGCCCATGAGCGGCGCGACGATATAGTCCACGATGAACGAGCCGTACCTCTCGGCGCAGTCTCCGAACCCGATCACGCAGAACACTCCCATCGCCCACAGACTCAACCATCGATACGCACGTCGCATTGCCATCTCTCCACGGTCAGGCCAGCCGCCCCGGGATGGATCCCCTGCCTCGAGCGCCAGAATAGCCGCCGGACGCGACCGGCTCAAGGGGCGCCCCGTCGGACAGACCGCGCCACGCGCCTTTTACTTGCGGCGTTTGATGCCGCCCAGCAACTCGCGCAGGGCGTTGCGCATCGACTGCCCGTAGGCGTCCGGATCGGCGTGGTGGAACGTCATGATCTCCAGCCCGTCCCCGGGCCGGCTGATCCGCGTCTTGCCGGCGTTGTCCAGGTGAACGGTGACCTTCTTGAAACCGCACGTCGGATCGGATCGGCCGGCTGCATGCAGAAACGCACCCGTGCACCACATGTTCCGCGTCTTGGCCCAGATCGGTTCCTTGACGGCCTGATCGATCGGTTCGGCCAGCGCCTTGATCGGGTCACGGACGTCGGCCTTCGCCCGCGTCAGGCAGTAGACGAAGAAGTTCTGCACGGCCAGCGGCGCCGACTCGAGCACGTCGCCCTGGCGGAAATGCCAGTGAGACTTGTAGCCGTCTGCGCCGAAGCACGGCACCCAGTAGACGGGCAACGGGCTGCCCAGGATGCGGACGTAGGCGTGGCGGTCGAGGTTGACGTTGTGCTCGGGCCCGCCGCAGGAGTGCCCCACGTTGATGTAGACCCGCCCGGCCTTCGTCTTGAAGAGCGCCGGATTGCGGTTGTACGCCGCCGCCACGTCGCGCAGGCTGCCCGTCGTGAAGATCGTCACCGGCTTGGTCGATTCGCGCAGGACCTTCAGGATCAGTCTCACACCGGCCTGCACCGCGTCAGGCTGGCGCTCTCCCGTATCGCCCTGGTGGCGCACGTTCTCGACCAGCCCCGTCGCGACCGGAACGGTCCGCCCGGTGATGTGCATCATCTGCTTGACCGGCAATATTCCGGGGCGGTCCTTCCCGCGCTTGCCCGTGTCGATGATGATCGCCCGGATGTCGAACTCCGGAATGGCAAACAGCGTCACCAGATCGAAGTGATCGTCCGGATCGTCGTGCGGATGGTACAGATCGGTGGTGTAGATGATGGGGACGCTGTTGGGCTCCTGTGCCGCCCGCGCCGCAACCGGCCAGGAGCTTCCCCACACGATCAGAATGATGGCGATATGGCGTCGATTCATGAGCATCCTCGCAGAACGCATGTGACGAGCCACACCCTCCGCAAAACGCCCTCGCCTGTCAACCGCGCCGCGAGGCCGCCTGAGGCCCCGCAACCACCGGCGGTAGTCCAAACCGACGCAAGCCTGTATCCTGGGCACCCTCGTCGCTGCCCGGCGACTCCAGGAACGATCTCCGGCTGGCTGTGATGCCAGATCGACCCGCGAGAGCGGCGCATGAACGACAGGACATGCCAGGAAACGGCTTCGCTCCCTGACGCGACAGGACCGCCTCAGCGTGGATCGGGCGAGGTCGGCGTCCTGCCGCGCCGAACCAAGGCCTGCTACGGCGTCTCGGCCCTCGGTGGCGGGCTGGTCGAATTCTCGCTCACGCTCTATTTGTTCTACTTCTACACCGATCTGGTCGGCGTGAGTCCCAGCTTGCTGGGGATCATCGTCCCGGTCGCGATCCTGATCGACGCGCTGACGGACATTCCGATGGGGTGGTGGTCGGATCGCACGCACAGTCGCTGGGGCCGACGTCGTCCCTTCATCCTGTTCGCCGCGGCGCCTTTCGGCCTGGCCTTCTTTCTGCTGTTCACTCCGCCGGATCAACACGCGGGGCTGTATCTGTTCGTAGTCCTGACGTCGTTCTACCTCGCTATGACGGTCTTCCTCGTGCCCTACAACGGCTTGGGCACCGAACTGACGCTCGACCATCACGAGCGAACGTCGCTGATGGCCTACCGGCAGGTGTTCTACCTCGTCGGGCTCTTCTGCGGCACCGGCGCCAAGCTGGTGACGGAGCTGTTCGCGAATGAGCGGACGGGGTTTGCCATCACCGGCCTGGCCTTCGGCGTCGTCATCACCGGGACGATCCTGCTGACGTTCGCTGGTACATCCGAACGTTCTGAATTCGGCCTGCGCCGATCGGAAGCGCCTCGTCCCAGGTTTGGCGACATGATCCGCAACCGACCCTTTGTGATCATGCTGGTCACCTACATCATCCTCAACGTGAGCATCATGGTGCCCGGCGTGCTCGGGGCGCAGGTCGCCAAGCACTGGCTTGGTGCCGAGCATCTGTTCCCGTTTGGGATGGCGACGTTCCTGCTCTGCGGCGTGGTCGCCGTCCCGTTCTGGGTCTGGCTGTCGCGCCGGCTGGACAAGCGCCCCGCCCTGATCCTCAGCTTCCTGCTCGCCGCGGGGGCCGTGGCGTCGGCGGCCCTGCTCACGCCCCAACGCGTCTGGCTGTTTTTCGTCTGCTTCACCGGGATGGGCCTGGCCTTCGGCGGGTTCATGACGCTCCCCATTTCGATCATCGGTGACACGATCGACTACGACGAGTACCGCACCGGACGCCGTCGCGACGGGTTCTACTGGGGCATGGCGGAGTTCTGCCGCAAGGTCAGCCAGGGCGCAGCCTTCGGCGTCATCGGATTGACGCTGGGACACCTGGGGTACGACGGTCAAGCCGCCGAGCAGTCGCCCTCGGCGCTGTGGGGCCTCAAGGCCTTGTTCGTGGGCGTCCCGCTCGTGTTGTTCCTCGCGTCCGCCCTGGCGTTCTGGCCGTATCCGCTCACCAAGGAACGCCACAACCAGATCCACCGCGAGATGGGCCGCGCCCTGAATCCGCCCGCACAGGACGGCGTGGCGGGTGATGGCTAGCGCGGCTTCCCCACCAATCGACTGCGCCGACCGCGAAGGGGCCGGACGCACATTCACAGGAACTTCTCAATGAACACCTCGTCGACATACGTCCCGCCGAACTTGGCCTGATTCTGCGCGCTCCCGATGACGCGGAAACCGAGCGCAAGGTAGAAGCCCAGGGCGGCTTGGTTGTCGGCCCGAACATACGTGAACATCTTCTCGTATCCCTCCCGCCTCGCCTTCTCAAAACTGGCACAGGCGAGGCACGAGCCGATGCCACGCTGCCGAAGCGCAAGGTCCACGCACGTGCCGATGACGCCTACGTGGTCAAAGGCATGTGTGTACGTGGCGAATGGTTCGACCGTCTGAAAGCCAACGACCTCCCGATTCGGAAGGGCCTCCGCCAAGTGAATGAAGCCGCGTTCGGGAAGACAGCCCATGAACGCTCGTTGCTTGTCAACCGTCAGCGGTGTGTCGAGCGCGGAGTACGCACCCGTTTGAATGATCTGATTCCAGATGCGAACAATCGCTGCCGCGTCCGCCTCTCCGGCTTCGCGGATCTCCAGATCCATGTCTGCGCTCTGCCTCGCCCGGGGGTGGGCGACCGCCCGCTCATGGGCAATGCCCAGCTTCCGGAACCCGGAGCCCGGGACCCTGAACCCGGACCCTTTACTCCACAGGCACCTTCAGATCGTTCAGCCACTCATCCGTGATCCGCTTTCCCAGCAGGAAGAACTTCCGATCCGGGTGCCACAGGACGAAATTGCCCTTGCGCTTGGTGACGCTGGGGTACACGCCGCAATCGATTCGCTTGAGCGGGCCGATGCCGTGGCCGCCGTTGTCGAAGATCTGCTTGGACTCGCTAAACCAGATCGGCTGCTCGGCCTTGGGGCGATACTCGCCCAGGGCGATGAACGCGGGGCGGCGGTTCTTGCCGGTGTCTTCTGGCTTGCAGCCTTGGAACCGGCCATCGTTGTTGTGGTGCAGGAGGATGTATCTGCCTTCGGCGTACTCGTAGATCGGACAGCAACACAGCGGCTCGAGGATGGGCAGTCCCTTGTCGCGGCGCAGCAACGGTCGCGGGTTGCACCACGTCACACCATCGTCGGCCGAGACGCTGTACCAGATGCAGCCAGCCATCGTCCGCATCGTGCAGAACAGCCGCTTGTCCGGCAGCCGGACCAGGCTCGGCTCCTGCGCGATGCTCAGCAGCGGATTCGTGTAGTGCGGCACGCGGAGTGCGTCGGCGCCCCAGGCGGAATATTCGATCTTGATGTCCTTCGGTTCGGGGTTCTCGTCGATGTTCGTCCATCGCATGAACTCGACGACGGTCTCCCACGCCGTCCACGACCTCTTGTGCGGCGGCGTGCGGACGGCCTTGCTGACCCAACGGCTGAAGCCCGCAAACCAGTTGCCCTTCAGATCGCGCATCGGCTTCTGCCAGACGATCCAACAGCTCGGCACCTTCGGATCGGTGTGATCGTAGGGGCTGCGCTTCATGGGGATCGTCTGCGGCTTGGACCACGTCTTGCCCATGTCGTTGCTGTAGCAGCCGTCCATCGTGCCGGTGTGCTGGTGGACCACGTCGTCGATGCCCTGGTACTGGTTCCAGATCACGTAGATCCGCCCGGACTTCGAGACGAGCGGGAACCCCCAGCTCGCCATGTGTCCGTCGCCAGGTCGCTTGGGCCCGACGATGTGCGTGGGTTTCGCCCAGGTCTTGCCCTCGTCCTCGCTGCGGCTGAACATGATCCGGTGATCGCCCTTGCCCTCGTAGCTGCTCTGGGTCCAGACGGTCATCAACGAGCCGTCCGGGCCGTCGAAGACCAGCAAGTGCTCGTTGCCCGTGTCGAAGGTCGACCCGTCCACGCTGCCAGGTCGGTAGACGACGTAGTCGGGCTGGGTCCGTCGGATCTCCCGATCGAGGATGGCTTTCGTGTCACTGGCCACGGTTCGCTTCGCTCCTTTCGCACCGGGCCGATTCGCCGCCCACGTCGACCCGATCGTCCCGACGGTCGCCAACAGCACTGCCGTCCCGCCCCATCGCAAGGCGGGTCTGTTCGTTGTCATGACTGATTCGCTCCCGATGATCGCACGCCTAGGGGGTCCCCAGGCCCTGCCGCGTCCGGCGACGAGCCACGCCTCGGCCGTCGCGTCGTGGCCCCCGTGTGTACCCGGTCCCAGCCCCATGCGTCAAGCTCGGGCCACCGTCTGAGTGCGAAATCGCCGGCGGCGAAACCCGCGAATATCGGTCCCATAACGAATGTACCAGCGCTCACGATGAGCGGCCGTCGCGGACGTCGTGACGTCTGCTGGTTCCAGGCGCGGCTGTAAAAAAATGTCGGGACTCGCCTCGCCCAACAGCGGAATATCGGCAAGATCTCCCGCCCTTTCCCCACCATATGACAACATAAAACGCTTCTAATAAACGGGTTATGAATAGATGTTCGAAGTATCCCCCAACTGACGCAATCCGTCGCGCGCCGCGGCGTTTGTTCCTGTGGCTTTCTTGCCCTCTCTGGTGAAACCTCGACCCGGGATTCGGGTCTATAGGTAGAAGTTGACGCAAGCCGTTGGCCTTAGCCAACCGATATTGCGCCAGTGCTGGAAGGACCGGAGGACTTCAAAGTGGCCGTCTATGTGATTTGCCCCCATTGCCTGCATCCGACGGTGGTGCCTCGAGGCCGGACCGGGAAGGGTCGCCTGTGCAGACAGTGCGGCCAGGTCTACGTCGTGGACGATTCCGCGGCGCTCGCCGCAGAGGCTGTGCCCGTGCGATCTCAAGCGGATATGACGCTCCTGAAGCGGCAGACCGCCCAAATACGCCTTCCTGTGTATCGAATCGCATAATCCAACCCCCCCCCACGTCCGCCGCTCACCGTTCCAGGATTCGCCGATCGTCGCCGCGGGGCGAGGTCTGCGCCCTCGTGGTTCCTGGTGGGTCGGGGCCGGGTCTCGACGCAGCAAGTGGCTTCATCGCGTCGGGTTCGGTTGACGCTACGTCGGTGGTCTGGAACAATGCGATTCGGACAGGGTCGGGTTTCGGGCGGCCTGCGCCGGCGCGGCGGCCGGGCCGCGGCGATGTGAGCGCGAGCGGACGCCTTGGCCAACGGCGATACCCCATCTGCAACGTACAGACGGATCCCCCCGCCGGCGCGGCTCGTGGGGGGCAGTCTGACGATCGAGTCGCGGTGGCCCGTCTGCGTGCTGGCCGTCGCCACGTTCGGCATGACCAGCCTCATCTTCCCCCCGGTCAGCTTCTGGCCCCTCGCCTACATCTGTCTGGTGCCGTGGCTGGTGTCTGTGACGTCGGCCAATCGTGTCGGGTGGATGTACCTGACCAGCTACCTGCTGGGTGTGGCGTTCTTCCTCTACAACTGCCACTGGCTTTCTGAGATCACGCCCCCCGGATGGATTGCCCTGACGCTGTACCTGGCGTGGTATTGGCCGCTGACCGCTTGGCTGGTCCGCTACATGGTCATGCACCGTCGGGGCAGCGTCGCGCTGGTCCTACCGTTCGTCTGGATCGGGACCGAATGGCTCCGCGCCGTGCTGGTCACGGGGTTTCCGTGGTTCTTCCTGGCCCACAGCCACCACAACGTCCTGACGATGATTCAGATCAGCGACCTGGTGGGGGCGTATGGGCTGAGCTTCGTGATCGCGGCGGTGAACGGGTGGATCGTGGACATGCTGATTCAGCCGATCCTCGTGTGGCGGAACCAGGCCGTCCGCCGTCCCCGGCGGATTCCGGTCGCGACCGTCTTTGCGGCGGGGTTGGTGGGGTTCACCATCGTGTACGGACGGGTCCAACTGGGCAGTGATACGATCCAGCCTGGCCCGCGCGCGGCGGTCTGCCAGCAGGACTATCCGATGACGGTCAGCGGGACTGAGGACGCCCTGCCGCAGGAGATGCTGGTCGAGCACTTGAGGCTGTCCATCCAGGTAGGACCCAACCAACCCGACCTGTTCGTTTGGCCGGAGACCGCCGCCGCCACGACCCTCAACCCCGAGTTCCTCAGCGCAGAGACGCTGGTCAACCTGATGACCGAGGAGCCGAACGAACTGCGTCACATGCGGCTCCTTCTCGGTCAGTTCCGGGCAGACAGCCTTCCCGGTCCGGCGAGCTTTCGACGGCTTCTCGGAGACGACCAGGACCGGGCGCCGGAACTCCGCAGGGCGCTGGCTCGCTGGTACTTCGGCCAGCCGATGGACCGAAAGGCGGCGGAACGCCTGGTGCGGCTCGATTCGAAGCAGCGGATGCGCGCCGGGCTGTTCTTTGACTGGTGGGACTATGGTCACCTCGCCGGTGAGATCCTCAGCGCGTTGGCCCGCGGCCGGCACCAGGACATGATCGAGCCGCTGGTCACCATCGACCGCATGTGGCCGGCCCGTCCGGTCTCGTCACGCCTGGACCTGGCCAACCTGCCGGATCGTCCGCCGGCCTGGGTGGTGACCGGAGCGTACGGCAATGAGTTCGACCCCAATCCCCCCCCGCCGCGCGCCAAGCTGGACCGCTACAACAGCGCCTACGTCTACGATCCGACCGGGCGGTTGATTCTGCCCCGCTACGATAAGGTTCACTGCGTTCTGTTCGGCGAGTACGTTCCCTTTAGATACTCCCGGCTGCATGGGCTCTACGTGTGGCTGAACAGTGTCACGCCGTGGGGGGCAAGCGGCTTCGAGTACTCGCTGACGGCTGGGAATCGATTCGTCGTCTACGAAATGCAGGCGCGGTCTCAGGGCGGCCGGTCGTACCGGTTCGGCGTTCCCATCTGCTACGAAGACGTCATGCCCTACGTCTGTCGCCGTTTCGTCCAGGGGCCGGATGGCCAGAAGCGCGTCGACTTCCTGCTGAACATCAGCAACGACGGATGGTTCAACCACACCGACGAGCTGCCCCAGCACCTGGTGGGGTCGGTGTTCCGGGCCGTGGAAAACCGCGTGGGGATCGCGCGGGCCGTCAACACGGGCATCAGCGGATTCGTCGATCCTGCCGGACGGGTCTACGACTGCGTGACCGACGGCGACCGGCTCTTCGGACCTGGCATTGTCGGCGCTCGTGTCTCGACCATCTTTACGGACACGCGTCACTCTCTGTACACTCGCTGGGGCGACTGGTTCGCACACGCGTGTACCGTGCTGTTGGCCCTCATGGCGTTTGACGCCTGCATCGGCAGGCGGCTCCTAGGTCAACGGCGAGGCCGAGACCCAGGCAAGAAGTCCTCGACATGAGACGAGGGATCCTGAGATGACCACGGAGGCGTCGTCAAGCGGGAAAGACCGGGCGATGGCGGGGAACGGCGCGATCGGCGGGCGTCGGCGTCGCCGGTATCTGCCGACCAGACCGTTTGTCGCGGCCGCCGGGCTTTCGGTCTATCTGTGCGGTGCGATGGGATGCAATGACCCGAAGTGGGGCCAGCCTGCCATTGACGAGGCCGCCCTGCGAACCCAGGCCCTGGGCTATCTCAAGCGGGCGATCGTCTACCCGCATCTTGCCACGGTCCGCTGTCAGGCGATTGAGGCGTTGAGCGAAGAAGCGCCGCGCGGCGTCGAGGGTTGGCTGATCGAGGCGCTTGCCGACAATCACCCGGCCGTTCGCTTCGCCGCCTGTGCGGGTCTGGGGCGGATGCGACACGCGCCGGCCAAGCCCATGATCGAGCAACGGCTCGGCGACGAGAACCACAGCGTCCGGGCGGCGGCCATCTTCGCGCTGCATCGTCTGGGCGACTACAAGCACTCGGGCGAGCTGGCCGAGATGCTCTTGCACCACAAGGACAAGGAGGTGCGCGGCAACGCGGCGATGTTGTTCGGCCTGCTGGGCGAACCGAAGGCCGTCAAGCTGCTCGAGCGGGCCCGAAAGGATCCAGCCTACATGGTGGTCTGGCAGGCGTTGGAGTCGCGGCTCCTTCTCGGCGACCCGGAGGCGCTGCCGCGGGTTGCCACTCAGGTGAACAGCGGACGGGAGGACGTCCGTGTGTTGGCGATGCTGGCGTTGGGTCGCAGCGGTCAGCAGAAGAGCGCCGAGATGCTCCGCTATCGGCTGAACCGCGAGGACGATCACATCGAATCGCGTCTGGCCGCTGCCCGCGGTCTGGGTTTGCTGGGGCATCAGGACGGTCTGGCGTTGGCGCAGGACGCGCTGAAGTTCGACGACCCCAACCCGGACAAGCGCGCCGGCCCTCCCGCCGACCAAGTCATGCGCGTTCGCTCGATGGCGGCGTTGGCGTTGGGGGCCATACGCGACCGGTCCGTGTTGCCCGAACTGAAGAACGCGATGATCGATTCGCAGGATCCCCGGATCCAGCTGGCGGCGGCCTGCGCGATTCTCCAGATCCTGCGGGAGGAGACGTGGCCGGGGGCGTCGGGTGGGTCGGCTGCGCCCCCGCCGAATCGGTCGTCGACATTGCCTTGAGCGTGGCGGCTGCGGTCCCGCTTTCATCGGTCGGCATCTGATGCGATGGGTCTCGTTCATCATTCTGGCCTGCATCGGCATCGTCCTGCAGACGACGGTTGCCCATCGGCTGCAGATCAACCACATCGGTCCGGACCTGATGTTCATCATCGCCGTCCATTACGCCCTCCACGCGTCCTCGCCGGACGCGATGATCTCCGCATGGCTGCTGGGCTTCGCGACGGACCTGTTCGGCCCCGGTCAATTGGGCGTGTTCGCCTTCGCGTACGGCTTGGTGGCCTTGCTGGTGGTTCAGCTTCGCGACTCGATGTTCCGCGACCATCCCTACACGTCCCTGTTCACGACCCTGATCTGCGCGTGGATGGTGCACATGATGGCGGGGGCCCATTTCCTGCTGAGTCATCCCCAGGCGCATCGTGGTATACTGGACGTGTTGTTGCACGCGACGTATACGGCGATGTACACCGCGGCGCTGGGCCCCCACCTCCACTGGCTGTTGGGACGGTTTCGCGGGCCGCTGGGGCTCGTGTCCACCGGCCGGATGCGGCGCCTCGGCAGATCCCATGTTTAACAGACGCCTGAAGGTCCTGTTGCTCCTCCTCCTGCTTGCCGCCGCGGTCATGGCCGCCAGGCTGAGCCAGTTGCAGGTTGCGCGGGCCCAACACTACCGCGACCTGGCGAAGCGCGCGCGGAAACGCCCGCAGCGTTACATCCCCGCCGTGCGGGGCCGCATCGTCGACCGCCACGGGAGACTCCTGGCCAGCGACCAGCCCACCTGGGACGTCTGCGTGCACTACGGCGCGCTGAAGGCCGACGAAACGGATATCCGCAGGATCGCGAGGCGCTGGCGACGCAATCGGCGCCTGCCCACACACTCCCATTTGAACGACGAGGAGCAGCGTCGCTGCGACGAGGAGACGATCGCCAAGAAGGTCGAGGACAGCTTCGACCTGATTGCGAGCCTGACCGACCGTCCGCTCGGCGAAATCCTCGAGCGTCGCAAGTACATCCTCAAGCGCGTGGCGGCGGTGCACAGAGACCTGGTCAAGAGGCGTGGCGCATACGTGCTGCCCGGAGAGATGAACATGGCCCATCCCCTGGTCCGCCAGTTGGACGACCAGGCTGCGGTGCGGGCCAAGGTGGCGCTGGCCGACCTCGACTGGATCGCCGTAGAGGCCAGCACGCGCCGCGTGTACCACGGGGCGACCTCCCTGGGTCACGTGATGGGCCGACTCGGACCGGTCACCGCCGAGGCCATCGAGCGCGATCCTTTCCGGGACGATCCGCTCCGCCGATACCTGCCCTGGGAGAGGTGTGGGGTGGCCGGCGTCGAGCGGGTGTGCGAACCGATCCTCCGCGGCCGGCGAGGCCTGATCAAGATGGACATCGACGGCGAGGAGATCGGACGTACGGAGCCCGACGATGGGCTCGAGGCCATACTCACCATCGATGTGGACTTACAGCAACAGATCTACGACATGCTCGCCCAGGCCGTCGCCCAATGGGAGCTGTCGACCGGTGGGGCGGCGGTGGTCCTCCATGTCCCGACGCGTCAGATCCTCGCGCTGGTCAGCTATCCGGCCTTCGACCCAAACCTGTTCCGCCAGGAGTACGCCGAGCTCCGCAGCGACACGCGCTACCGTCCGACGTTGTTCCGCGCCGTTTCGGGCGTCTACCCGCCCGGGTCGGTGGTCAAGCCGGCCACGTTGGCGACGGGGCTGGCCCTCAACGTGGTCGGCCCGGAGACCCGACTGAACTGCAACGGCTACCTGCACAGCCCTTCCGGACGGTTCAAGTGTTGGACCTACAACAGGCGGAGCTGCGGCCACAACCAGCTGGGCTACCCCAGCGGCCTGAACGCCGAGGAGGCACTGCAGGTCAGCTGCAACTGCTACTTCTATCAGCTTGGCGAGCGGATTCGCGGCGATCGACTGTGCGAGTGGTTCCGTCAGTTCTGGATCGGTCCCCCGGCCCCGCCGGGCATGGTGGCCGGGACGGGACTTGTCGAGGAGCGCGACGGGATTCTGCCGACCGCCGCCTGGCTGTGGGAACATCAACGCCGTCCGATGAGACAAGGCGATTCGCGGAACTACGCGATCGGCCAGGGCGAGGTGGGCGTCACGCCGCTCCACGTTGCGAATCTGATGGCCACCGTCGCTTCGGGGCGGTTTCAGTGGCCCACACTCGTGGCCAACGACGGGCGGGAGCGCCCGGTTTGGGATCTCGGCTTGAAGCCCGGACACTGGCAGACGGTTCGCAACGGGCTGTATCGCGTCGTCAACAATCGCAGGGGGACGGCCTACGCCTACGCGCGGATGGGCGAGATCGTGCTGGCCGGCAAGACCGGTACGGCCCAGTGCTCGCGGATCGTGCTGAACCGTCGCTTCGTCGTCGAATGGCCCGATGGCCAGCGGGAGAAGATCGTCGCCAAGCACCGCGACGACGTCGCCCAGCGCATCGGTAAGACCCCGGGCGCCCGAATCATCAGTTCGAGGCCCTACCGGCTCTGGCCGCCCAAGCGCGATAGGACGGGACAGTCCATCAGTTGCGCCCATGCCTGGTTCGGAGGCTTCGTGCCGGGCACTCCCGGGACGACGCCCGAGTTCGCCATCTCCGTGCTGATCGAGTTCGGCGAGAGCGGTGGGCGACGGGCTGCTCCCGTGGTCAAGGGAATCATCCATGCCCTGATCGAATCCCCCCACCACTATCTGCAAGCCAAGTCCCCGGCCGGGTCGGGCGCATCTTGATTCCGGTTGCACTTCTCGACATTCCTTCGAACGAGCGGCTCGGGCAACCTGCCGCGTCCCATACGATCTCGCAACCATTTCATGGATGCGCCCTGCCGGGGCATCGTGGCACGGGCTCGGTGGAGGATGAGGCCCTCTGCCGTTACAATCGGTTAACACCGCAGGGCGGACGGACGGGGCGCGATGCCAGGCCGGGCGCCGAAGACGCAGGCCGTACGGATCGCGAGTCAGGGAGGCGTTGTGTTCGTCGACTACCACATGCACACGGACCACTCGGTGGACGGACACGCATCCATCAGGGACATCTGTCGCCGCGCCCTCGAGGCGGGGCTTGCCGAGATCGCGATCACCGACCATTTCGACAACAACCCCGCCGACCCCGGCGTCGGGACGTTCAACGCCGAACGGTGGTTCGAGAACCTCGCGCTCGCCCGCGACGAAATGGGCGATCGGCTGACCATCCGGGCGGGCATCGAGGTCGGCGAGCCGCACGAGTACCGCCGCGCCGTCGAGGACCTGTCGGCCTGGCCGTTCGACATGGTCATCGGATCGGTCCACTACATCGGCCGGCGAGGTGTGCACGAGGCCCTGTTTGACGAGTTACCCCTCGCCGACGCCCTGAACGCCTACTTCGACCTGGCGCTGCAGATCGCCTCGTGCGAGTTGGTCGACGTGCTCGGCCATCTCGATTACTTTCAGCGGTACACGATCAGTCGCGGCCTGCCCGCCTTCGAGCCGCGGGACTACGAGCCGCAAATCCGCGACGTCTTGCGGGCGGTCATCCGGCATGGCCTGGCATTGGAGATCAACACGAGCGGCTTGCGGCAGGAACCGGGCGTCTGCTTCCCCGGTCGGACCATCCTGTCATGGTACTACGAGATGGGAGGCCGTGCCGTCACGGTCGGCAGCGATGCGCACTACCTCGAAGACGTCGGCGCCAACATCATGGACGCCGTCGGGCTACTTCGCGACCTGGAGTTCGAAACCGTCTGTACCTACCGCCGTCGCCGCCGCCGCATGGTCCCCCTCCCCACCCCCTGAACCTGCCGGCATGTTCCCGTTTCGATGTTTCGACGTTTTGACTTTTCGACTTGTCGACTTTTCGACTTGTCGACTTTTTGACTTGTCGACGTTTCACCTCACCACGTGGCCGTAGATCTTGACGTCGTCCCAGTACCCCGTGTCGTCGAACGATCCGATGCCGACCCGACCCGTGGGGAACGTCTTGTCGATCGCGTACATGTGGGGCGTGGCGAAGTCGTTGAAGTAGATCTCGATCGTGCCTGCATCGGCACGGCGGACGAGTCGGACGCGGTGCCAGGCGTCCGTCCAGTTGGTGCCCTTCGCGCGCCAATGGGTGACGGCCTTCGCGGGATCGTCGTCCGCCTTCGGGTTCGCCATCTTGTCCTGGATGATCGAGACGCGCGGCTTGTCCTTGACGATCATGATGCTATTGCTGTGCGGGTCGGACCTGAATCCCATGTGGACGTAGTAGAACCGTTCCGGGCTCTGGTGCCCGAAGAATAGGCACATGTCGCGGTGGCCGTACGTCTTGGTGGTCGAACGGAGCGTGACGTCCATCACGAAGTCGGCCAGCCGCAGGTCCTTGATCAGCGAGATGTTGAACGGCGACCGGTACTTCGGCTTGTACTCGCTCTTGGGACGGTACTGGTTGTAGACGGCCCGGCCGTCGACCTTCTTGATCCGCCAGGCCTTCGGGTCGGTGGGTTCCCAGCGGTCGGTCTTGCCGTCCTCGAAGTCGGCGTGGAACACCAGCGGCAGGCCGTAGGGAGGGGGCTGGTCGTTGGGCATCTGCAGGGCGGACCGGACCAGACGGAAGCTGTCCTCGGCGACGTGGGCACGCAGGTCGATCTGCTGAAACAGCAGCACGATCAGATCGAGACTCGGATCGACGAACCCGTACGTTCCAAACTTACCCGCGTGGTTGTAGCTTCGCGGTGAAGCGCCGATCGGGGCGTGCTTCTTGTAGTACTTGCTCCAGCCCAAGCCCCAGCCGCTCTCGGCGCCGCGCGTGTGGTTTTGTGTCATCAACTCGACGGTCACGGGCTTGAGGTACCGCCGGCTGCCGTACGCGCCGCCGTTGGCGAACATCTGCAGGAAGACGGCCATGTCGTCGATGGTCGAGACCAATCCGCCGGCCGGGTAGATCGGCGCGAGCTCGCCCTCGAGGCCCGCCACCCATCCGGCTGCCGGGTCATCGACGCGCAGGCCCTTGCCCCCTTCCGATCGGGCGTAGGCCACGGGCATCCGTTTGCTCAGGGCGGCGTCGATCCGGAACGTGCTGTGCTTCATGCCGAGGGGCCCGAGGATCGACGATTGAATGAACTGCTCGCAGGTAACGTTGGTGATCACTTCGATGATCCGGCCCAGCACGCTGTAGCCGTTGCTGCTGTAGAGGAACTTGGTCCCGGGCTTGCATTCGAGGGGTTCGGCGGCGAGGCCGCCGACGAACTTGCTGAGCACCGTTTGGCCCGCGGCGGGCTTGACTGGCTCGTAGGCCTCTGGACTCACCCGGCTCATGCCGGACATGTGGCACAGGAGCTGACGGATCGTGATCCGGCCCGTGCCGCCGCCGATGACCTTCTGGCCCTTGAAGGCGGGCAGGTGTTTGCTGACCGGATCGTCGATGGACAGCTTGCCCTGCTCGGCCAACATCATGATCGCCGTGGCGGTGATCGGCTTGGTCATCGAGGCCACCATCATCGGCATATCGGCCGACATGGGCCGCTTGGCTGCAATGTCGGCGACCCCCCTGGCCTGGCGCAGCACGACCTTGCCCTTCCGAGCGGCCAGCACCACGCCGCCCGGCAGTCGTTTCTGGTCGACCCACGTCTGGAGGGCCTGGCCGACCTCGCCCAGCTTCTGGGCGGACATGCCGACCTGGTCCGGTTTGGTATCCGGCAGACCGTCGTCTCTCGCCAACACCCGTCCGGATGCCACTCCGGCGATCAAGACCGCCAGCAACGCTTCCCGCTTCGTTCGGTGCATTCCTGTCATGGATCTTCCTCTTCGTTTCGCGCAACAGTCCTTGGGTTGTCCAGCCGCGTCGCGCGACGTCGAGCAACGCCTTCCCGCCTAACGGGGCGCAATCCTCTTGGTCCCGTAGGGACCTTGCGAAACTAGCCCAGGACTTCAGTCCTGGGAATTCATGCCCCTCCAGCAACGCAGTCCCGTAGGGACGGCTGAACCATCCCCCCGGCTCAGCCGTCCCTACGGGATTAGGTCTTGGCTGTGTCCCGCTCACCCAGGAGTGAACTCCTGGGCTATTCTCACGCCGTCCCTATGGGACGGACCGGTGTGCGGCAATCATTTCCACGTCGCCTTCGGCGGGCTGACGTAGTCCTCGTAGCGTGCGGCGACGTTGGCGGCCTTGACGTCGCCCTGATGCAGGTACAGCCGGTAGCGGAACACCAGTTCCTTGCCCGCCGCCAGCTGGTAGTCGCCCCGCTTGCCGCTTCCCTTGTCGAAATAGCTGATGCCGAACGGATTGGCCGTGAACAGCCCGTAGTCGCGGACGTGCCACCACGTCGGATATCGCAGGTTGCCGGGCGTATCGAACACGGTGATTCCGTATTGCTCGCCCTTGACGCGGCTGTAGTCGACCCACTTGGCCCGCTTGCCCCAGGCCCGCCGCGCCGTCGCCTCGCCGTTGCTGTTGGTGATCAGGCCGCCGCCGCTGCCTTTCGCGCCCGGCGTCTCGCGGATCTTCGGGGCCACCCGAAGCGAACAGATGCCGCCTTCCTTCGTGTCGCCAAACTCCACGTCGCCGTAGCTGGCTTTGAACGCAATGTACAGGTCGATCATCCGCGCGGCCCCGTCCATCGCATACAACGTCAGCCGCCGCTGCTCTGCCAATACCTTCTTGCCGGCCTGGTTCGTCCAGTCGACCAGGAGCTCGATCTGTCCGAAGACCGGCCCGCTCTCGGCGCGAACCACCCGGCTGACGACCTGTCGGTCCCAATCCTTCTTGTTGGGTTGGCCTTGCTTGTCCCGAGGTTCGTGCCAGAAGTTCTCGCCGTTCACCTCGCCGTACGCCACGTAAAAGCTGCGATGATGGTGGTGATCGTGCCGCTCACCCGGGATGTCGCCGACCATCGGGTAGCCGCGGGTCATCACCGCCTGCCTGGGCCCGAACAGCGGGTAGCAGTACGGGCGGATCTCGTCGGGATCGCACACCAGCGCCGTGAATGGCTTGCCGCCAATGGTCACGTCGATCTTGCCGTTCCCCTTGCGGACCTCGACCACGGGCTTGGCCTTGCCGCCCGACGCCACGCGATACGTCTTGGTCTTGCCGGCCGCCAGCTTCTCCAGGATCCACCACAGCTTGCCGTCGGCGACCTGGCAGGCCACGGGTTTGCCCGTGTCGGCGTCGGTCAGTTCCGGATCGGTTACGCCAGTTGGCGCGTCGATACACACCGGCACCATCGCCCGATCCTGCCCGCCTGCCTGAACCACCAACTGTTTCGTCTCAGCGGACGCAGTCGAGCACCCGATCGCACCCGACAGGATCACACCCATCACCAGGGCCCACGAGCCCACGTGTCGAACCAGCATGTTGATCTTTAGCATGTCCGGCCCATCCTCCAAACTAGAACCTTCGTTGACGACCCAACAGATCACGCTCGTGATCTGCGTCTCGCCGGCCGCGGGGGAAGCTCAACCACCCGGCTGACGTTGCCGCCCGTGCCGCCCCGCACGTGAATCGTGCAAACCGACCCATCGGGCGGCGTGCGCACGAACCACTCCAGCGCCCGCGCGCCCGTCAGCCCCGGCATGTGCCCCAGGTCGTAATGCGCTTGCTGGCTGAGCGACTCGGCCCCCTCGCCGGTCTGGAACTCGACCTGTACGGGCTTGATCCGGGCCAGCGACCGGCCCCTGTTGGTGACGTTTGTGGGCAATTCGCCTCGATTGGCAATCCGCGCTCGCACGCGGTAGACGCCGTCGGCCACCCCGTGGACGCTCACGGCCTCGATCCGCGCCCACGGATGCTTGGCCGCGTGGTCGACGGTAAACCGGTACGTGTTCTTCGAGATCGTGGCCAGCTCCGCCGGCGTCGGATTGTACAGATACTTGCGGAGCAGCCCGCCCACCTCCACCTCGCCAAGTTGCGGATGACGGAACCGTCGCCACGGTTTGAACAGCGTCGGGGCCCGCCGGCGGTTGCGGTCCCACCATCGCATGATCTTTCGGATGATCGCCTCGGTCTCGGCCGGCGTGCGGCAGGCGAAGATCTCCTTCGTGCTGACGTTCGGCGTGTTGTACATCGTCCCGAGCTCGAACTCATACACGAACAGCCCCAGGTGCTGGTAACCGAAGTTGTGGAAATGCCCGCGGAGGTTGACCGTCCGATCGCGATCGACTTTGTAGTTGATCACGTGCGTGGGCGGGAAGCCCGTGTGCCTGACCCCGATGTCGGCGATGTCCTGGATCGTTCTCAGGTCCTCCGCGTCGAGGTCGTCGAGCGATCCAGTCGAGGGCGGCATGAGGACGGCGTTGGGGCCGGTGTGGTATCCCAGGGCGCCGAACAGGTTGGGCGTGCCGTGGATCCACTCTGCCAGGGCCCGCATCTCGGGCTCGCTGAACGGGAAGTCTCCGGCGCCGCCCTGCTCCGGTTCGGGACGCCAGTCGTACGACCAGTTCCGGTTCCAGTCGAAGTGCCGGCCTTCGATGCGGATGTCATCCGTACCGTCCCATTCGTAGATCAGGCCCTCGGGAATCACCCGATAGAACGGCGGTTTGGAATCCCCTTCACGACGGATCATCAGTCGCGGATCGTCGGGGTCCTTCACGAACGGTCCGTCGGGATGCTTCTGGCGCATGCTCAGAATCAGTCCATCCCCGTTCACATCTTCCTGATACAGCGTATTGGCCACCAGGGGGTGCCGGTCGGTCCGGCTGCGGATCACGCCGCTGGTGGTCACGGCGTACTCCGCGCCGTCCGGATTCAGTCGGGGGACGATGTGAAACGCGATTCGTCCGAGCAGGTCGATCCGGCCGGCGTCGTGATCGGCGAGCAGCTGCCGCGCCGTCATCAGCGTCGCGTGCGTGCCGGCCAGTTCGGTCGCGTGGATATTGCCGTGGACCAGATACGCCGGCTTGTCCTGCGGGTCGCCCGTATCGAAGTCCGTGAGGGTCAGCATATAGATGGGCCGACCCTCCCGCGACTCGCCGATCGACCCCAGGTGGCACAGCTTCGGCTTGGCCTGGGCCAGGGACTGGATGAACCGTTCGGTCTGGGCGAACGTGAAGAAGTCCTTGAACGGCAAGGTCGGCAGGGACTTGCCCGCGGAGCGCTTCTTTGTGGCCATGACGCGTACCCTCTACGACCCCCGGCCGGCGAAGCTCAGGCAGATTCCCCGATTCCCATCCCGAAGTCAAGGCGGGATGCACCTACGGCGCGGGCCTCAGCCATGACCCCATGTATGGCGCACCTCCTGCGTGAGAGCCAGTCGTCGTGAATGCACCAATCCGTTTCCTTCTCCGATGACAGCGGATAGACTTGATGCGCAGTTACTTGGGTTCGAGCATGGGAGGCGGACCAACGCATTTCTCCTCCCCCGACGCGGACGCGGAGAACGAGGCATGGCGTTGCACTGCAGAACCTGCGGGGAACTGATCCCCGCCGAAGACGTCAACATCGAGCTGGCCATCGCCAAGTGCCGGTCCTGCAACGCCGTCTTCGGTTTCGCCGACCGCCTTGGGGACGCAGACGCGCCTACAAGACGCGACCGGGCCGCCGTGCCCATGCCCAAGGCCATCACCGTCGAGGAGTGGGGACGTGACGTGACGATCGTGCGGAGGTGGTTCTCGCCGATGCACGTCTTCCTGATCTTCTTCTGCATCGCCTGGGACGGGTTCCTGGTGTTCTGGTATTTCATGGCCCTCACGGAGGGCGGGCCTTGTATCATGATCGTCTTCCCGATCGCGCACGTCGCCATCGGCGTCGGTCTGACCTACTACACCATCTCGGGTTTACTGAACCGGACGGTCCTGAAGGTCGCCAGCGGCACGCTTACCGTCCGGCACGGCCCGCTGCCCTGGCCGGGCAACCACACCATCGAGACCGCACAGCTCGAGCAGCTCTACTGCACCGAGCACGTCTCCACCAGCAAACAGGGCGGCTCCACGACCCACTATCGCGTCAACGCCGCCCTCGCCGACGGACGCAAGCTCAGGCTGCTCAGCGGCATGAGCGAGGTGGAGCAGGCCCTCTTCATCGAGCAGAAGCTGGAGGATCATCTGGGGATCAAGGACCAAGCCGTCCCTGGCGAGATGAAGTAGCAGCCGCGCGCTTCGCGGGCGCGCCGATGCTGTCCCCGTCTATTCCGCTGCCGCCAGACCGGCTATAATCTCCCCCCGCCAATGGACTCTCATGTGAGGGGAGTCCCTTGCCCCGTAGGACGACCACCTTGCCGTTGAACAGGAGTGCTGTGTCATGACGCGTCAGATCCGCATGGGTCGAATCGCCGTGATGGGGGCGTTGCTGCAGGCCGTCCTCATGTCGGCGCTTGCCCGGGCCGAGGCCACGACGGCCACGCAACCGCCGCGGACCATCGCCGTGTTGCCGTTCAAGAACCTCAAGGCCGACAAGCAGACCGACTGGGTCGGCGAAGGGGCGGCCGAGACGCTGACGACCAAGCTCGCCGGCGTGCCCGCCCTGGTGGTCGTCGAACGCAACCAGATCAAGGAGGTCCTCAAGGAGCAGGACTTCCAGAACACCGACATGACCAACCCGGCCAGCGCGGTCAAGGTCGGCCAGGTCCTCGGTGCCGAGCGAATCGTCATCGGTACGTTCGCGAGCGATGGTGGCACCGTGATGTTCAATGTCCGGGTGGCGGACGTCCAGTCGGGCGTGGTGCTGAACACGGCGAGTGTGACGGGCAAGTCGACGGAGATCTTCGATACGCTGTCGAAGCTGGCCGACGCCGTGATTCAGTCGTTCGACAAGAAGGTGGTGGTTGTCGACGCCCGCCCCGCGCCGGTCGAGGCCCCGCCCGCCGAGCGGATCGTCCTGACCGAAACACAGAAGCAGGAGGTCAAAAAGACGGGAAACACCAACGTGGAGGCCTACAGAGTCTTCTCGCAAGCGTCGGCCGCCTCGACGCCCGATGCACAGATCCACGGGTTCACTCGGGCCATCCGACTGGACGGCAACTATGCGCTGGCTTACAGCAGCCGGGGGAACGCCTACGCCCTGAAATCCATGTTCGATCAGGCGATCCACGACTTCAGCGTCGCCCTGAAGCTGAACCCCAACGACGCAATGACCTACTACAACCGCGGCAAGGCGCACGCAGAGAAGGGCGAATACCATCGTGCCATTCGTGACTACGACCGGGCATTGCGACTCAAGCCCACCTTCGCCAAGGCGTGGTTTAACAAGGGGCTGGCCTGCGACAAGGCCCAGCGGCCCCGCGAGGCGCTGACGGCGTATCGGCGGTTCGTCGAGCTGTCAGCCCACCACAAGGCCGAGTGGAAGGAACAGGCCAAGGCACGCCGCTCCCAGCCCCGCGAAGGCCGAAAGCGCTTCAAATTCCAGCGGCTGGCCGAGAAGGCCAAGAAGGGCGCCAAACATGTCGGCCAGGTGCAGTACGCCAAGAGACGCATCGCCGACCTGGAGCGACGGTGAGGGGTCAACAAGTCGACACGTCGACAAATCGACACGTCGACAGGTCAACAGGAAGCAGGACGATGGACAGGTGCGGTGTGTGTGCGGTGATGGCGTTGGCGGTGAGCGCGTCGTGCCAGATGGCCATGGGCGCCGGCAACGGGGGCGAAAGCCCTCTGCGTTTGCCTGACGGCGAGCCGCTGGCGGGCGTCTACTTCTTCCCGCACTGGTGGCAGCCGTGGAAGGGGGATGATCAGGCCATCCTGCGGGACATGACCCGGCTCCGCCACATGCACGTCAACACGCTGCTGATCGACCACGAGTGGTCGCAGGCGCTGGACCGCGACTGGCATTGGCTGGACCGCAGCCACCGGCTGGCAAAGCAGACCGGGACCAAGATCGTGCCGTGGCTGTCGCTCAAGAGCTGGGCGGACGTCAATTGGGGGCGGCGGCTGGCGGCCAAGCGATGGTACGACGAGGACATCGTCTACGGGCTGAACCAGGACGGCGGCCGGGCGGCCCCACTGATCTGGCACCCATCGACGATCTCGTTCGGCGCCAAGTACGCGACCGCCTACATCGATCGCTATCTCGAGAACGGGGCGATCCTGCACCTGCGCTGGGAGGGCAAGGACCGGCCGGTCGTCTGCCTCGGCGTGGAGGCGGCCTGGGCGGGCAGTTTCGACGAGCAGAGCAACCTGATGTTCTGTCAGTGGCTGCGCGGTCGCTACAAGGACATCAAGGCGCTGAACGAGGCGTGGGGTACGGTGTATGGCGGTTTCCTGCACGTGGACCCGCGCGACGCCAAGATCTTCGACTACGCGGCACACCCGAAGGGCAAGGCCAAACACCCTCAGGCCGTCGAGGATCACGTTGCCTTCCGGTCGAAGGTCGTGTCGGATTCCCTCGCCGCGATGGCCAAGCGAGTCCGGCAGAAGCATCCCGACGTGCTGTTCATGGCTGAGATCCCGTATCAGTACGGCTCGACGCATCCGCACGCGGTGGGCTATCGCATCGGCTACGCCGCCAATCCCGAGTCGTGCGACCACGCCGACATCGTGCTGTTCCGGGCGACCGGCCCGCTCAACGATCAGGAAATCGAGACGCTGCGGAAGCATCGGGCCCGGACGGGCCAGAAGTTCGTCCTGGCCTTCCGTACCTACTCGCATTGGGGCAATCCGCGCAGTCCGGCCGAGCTCGAGCGATTCGTCGCTCAGCGTGCCGAGCAGGCGGCGTCGCTGTTCAACGGCCTGGGGTTCTACAGCTGGAACGAGATGGTGGACGTGCACGTGGCCCATTCGCCCCAGATGGCCAACGCCTCGCTGGGCCCCGAGGCAAAGCGGTCCGCGTTCCCGCCGGAGAAGTCCGAGCGGGCCATCAAGGTCCTGCAGGCCATCACGCAGCGCTACCGCCAGCTCGTCGGGGCGCGCACCAAGCCAATGAAGCATCCGTAGTGACTACCGCGGAGGACACTCGCCGATGTCACCGGCCAAGACGATCCTGACGACCTGTACGCTCATTTGCGCCGCCGGCGCGGCGCGGGCGGACGAGCGCATCACGATGTCGCTTGACGGCGATTGGCCCTTTACCTGGACGGGCCCGTCGGTGGAGGCGATTCCCGCGATACCTCCGTCGTCGGCGTTTGACGTGACCGCCAAGGTGCCGTGCGGATGGGACGACCAGTTGGATCGGTTCAAGGCGGCCCGGTGGTTCAAGACGGCGCAGTTCACCACGACGCTGGGCCCGGTGCGATACCTGACCGGCATCGGGTGGTATCGAAAGAGCATCGACATCCCCGCCGCGTGGAAGGGCCGGGCCGTCCGCCTCACGATCGGCTGGGCGGTCGGACAGACGCACGTCTGGCTGAACGGCAAGCATGTCGGGACCTACGACTACGGCGTGTACACCCCCTGCGCGATCGACCTGACGAACGACATCAGACCCGGGCAGAAGGACGAGCTGGTCATTTCGGTCGACAACACGCGGGGCTTCGCCGGCGGCTGGGCGTTTCTGGGCAACGCCGGCAAGGCCAGCGGCATCACCCGATCCATCACGCTGGACGTGGCGGGTGGGCCAGGCCGCATCGACGACCTGTACATCAAGCCTGGAAACGACCTGCACGAGGTCGTCTGGCAGATCGATTTGCGAGTGCCCGGCGGGCCCCGACGCGCGCCCGACTCGAGCCTCGCGTGGCGTGTCCGTGACGCGGCCAAACGCGCGGTTCTCGCCGAGGGAACCGTCAACGTCCCGGCGTTCGACGGTGTCAAGCAGATCACATGGAAGGCCCGCATCGACGGCGTCCGTCCGTGGAGCCCCAAGCAGCCCAGCCTGTACTGGGCCGACATTCGCTGGGTAACGGGGGACGGCGTCGTCTGGGACACGCACGCGCAACGGTTCGGCCTGCGACGATGGACCCACGAGGGCAGAAAGCTGAGGCTCAACGGGCGGACGGTGTATCTGCGCGGTGAGTTCGGCGCGTACTACTTCCCCGTCCACTGCACGACGCCGACCTCCAAGGCGTACTGGACGCGCCACATCCGGCGGGCCAAGCAGATCGGCATGAACTACATCAACTTCGCCGCCAGGGTCTGCCCGATCGAGCTGCTGGAGGCCGCCGACGAGCTGGGCATGATCATGCAGTGCGGCGATCACATGACCGTGCTTGAGGAACATCGGGAGCACTACAAGGACGTCTGGACGCCCATCCTGCGATGGACGCGCAGGCATCCCAGCATGTGCTTCTACGGGTTCGGCGGGGAGCGAAATTACTACGAGGGCATCATCGAGCAGTATCAAAGGCAGTACGACCTGATCAAGTCGCTGCATCCCGAGTCCCTGGTCATGCCGCAACAGGCGATTCGCGGGATCGACTACGCCTTCGACGCGAAGGGCAAGCGCGAGCTGACGCGCAAGCCCTTCCCCCACCACGCCGAGCGGCTGGCCAGGTACACGAAGGCGTGCGACCTGTTCGGACACTACTCGGGCGGCGCGTTCGGCTACAGCTACTTCAGCACGCCGTGGCGGGAGATGGAGGAACGCTTCCGGATTTACGACAAGCCGCTGTCCATGCATGAGCTGTTCATGGGCGCCTCGTATCTGAACCCCGACAACGCGGCCAAGTACACCGGGCGGGTTCCACCGTACTTGTACACGACGCTGCGGGAAGACCTGGCCGACGCCGGCCTGCTCGACCGCTGGCGAACCTATCACCTCAACAGCTCGAAGCTGCACGCCATCTGCAAGAAGTACTGCGTCGAGAAGACCCGCAAGTGCGACGGGCTGGCCGGTTTCGAGTTCCTCGGCATGCAGGACATGCACTTCACGCCGCACTACACGACGGGCATCCTGGACGAGTTCGGCCAGCTCAAGCCCGGCGACACCGTCGAGGGGATCCTGCGCTACAACGACGAGAGCGTGCTGCTGCTCGACTTCGCGGGCGGGAGCATCAACCGATCCTGTTGGACCGGCACCCCGTTCGAGGCGCGAATCATGGTTTCGCTGTACGCCGACGCGCCGATCCGAAACGGCAAGCTGAGCTGGGCCCTGAAGGACGGCGACAGGACGGCGCTCCAGGACGGCTGCGTGATCCCGAGCATCCCCAACGGCGGGGTCAGCACGATCCGGACGCTGAAGATCACCTGGCCCGCGGTCGAGCGGACGACCCGGTTCAACCTGTCGGTCAATCTGAAGGGCGACGCCTGCGACCTGGCCAACGACTGGGATTTCTGGGTCTTCGGCAAGCTGACGCCGCCGAAGGTGGCCGCCGATGCGGACGACAGCGCGCGTCGGCGGCTGGCGGGACGTTACGAGGGATTGGGCGAGCTGGATGAGGGATCCAAGACGCGCCTGCGGATCGTGTCGCGGATCGCCGCCCGCGACGTCGAGCATCTGGCGGCCGGCGGCGACGTGTTGCTGCTCGGCACGGCGCCGTTCAACGAATACACCTCATGGCGGTCGTTTCGGCCGGGGCTGGGCGCGCGCGAGCATCACAACGTCGGCAGCGTCATCGCACAGCACCCGATCTTCGCGGACCTGCCGCACGAAGGCTGGGGCGATTGGCCGTTCTATCCGGTTCTGGAAGGCGCGTCCTGCGTCTACTTCGAGGAGGATCTGGGCGGCACGCCCTTCGACCCGATTCTGGAAATCATCAGCTCGGCCGAGGACGTCCGCAAGCACGCCGCCATCTTCGAGAAGCGCGTGGGCAAGGGACGCCTGATGGTCTCGACGTGCATGTTCGACGCGGATAATCCGTCCTGTGTAGCGCTGATGGACGGCATCCTGCGCTACATGCTGAGCGACCGGTTCTGCCCATCGAGCGCGCTTTCGCCCGCCGTGCTGGCCCGCCTGACCATGCCCGTCGACCCGACCGATCCCCGAAACCTGGTGGCGGCGCCGAGCTTCGAACGAAAGAGCGAGGTCAAGCGCTGTTGGCAGAAGTACGGGACCGACTACGAGCTTGACGCCACCACCGCCCACAGTGGCCGCAAGAGCCTCAAGATCAGCATCTCACCCGACGCGATCAAGAACGACCCGCGCGTCTACGTCGGCGCGCGGGCCAAGGCGATTCGCTTCAAGCGATCCCCGCGCGTGCTGAAGGTGTCCGCATGGCACAAGACGCAAGGCCTGACCGGCGCCAAGGGCAACAGCTTCCTGGTCTTCATCTACGTAACGTACAAGGAAGGCGGCCGGCACACGCTGCGGCTTCACTTCGACCCGAGCACCCACGACTGGCAGCTCGCCGAGACCACGTGGAAGCCGGCCAAGCCGGTCGCGGCTGCCACGCTCTACATCGGCCTGGCGCACCAGAGCGGCACGGCGTGGATCGACGACGTCTACTTCGGTGAGGCCCCCACAGCACCTGCGCCGGCCCGGCCCGGACTCGCGTGGCATCGAGAGCCCGTGACGATCGATTTCAAGACCAACGGCTGGTATCGCGTGAACGACGGCAAGTGGACGGCCGGCCAACGGGTCCGCGTCACGCAGGAGGGCGTTACGAGCGTCGCTTTCAAGACCAGGCAGGATGACCCGACCCCGGAGACCCGCGAGGTCCGCATCGACGTCACCCCGCCCGTGATCGCCCTGGCGACCAAGCCCGCGATGTCGCAGGAAGGTGGCGTCTACTTCGCCACGCCCCAGACGGATTTCGCCTTCGAGGCCGCCGAGAAGCTCTCGGGGATAAGGGCCGTCGAGGTCTCGATCGACGGCAAGGCCTACACCCCCTATACCTCGCCCCTGCGGCTTGCCCAGGGACGGCATGAACTGCGATGCAGGGCCACCGATGCCGCCGGCAACCGCACCGATGCCATCACCGGCGCGATCCTCACTGGCGGCCAAACCGACGTCCTCGTGGTCAACGTCAGATAGCCGTCGTCACCATATCGCTACTGGCGGGGTAGCTTCCTGACCGTGACCTTCCGGACAGTCAGATCGCGCCCACCGATGTAGAGGCGGAAGTCCGACTGGCCGTTCTGTCGGTTGGCGAGTCGGATCTGCGGGGGACGACACGTCGCGGTCTTCCACGACCCGGTCCCGGTCAGGACCGCCATCGGCGCGTCCTTGTACGCGCCCATCAGCGTGGCGTCGGCGTTTCGCGAGTCGTAGTGCAGCCGGACTTCGCCGCGCCCGTCGTCCAGATACTCGATCGTGATCTCGACCTGTCCGTTCGTGTTGAAGACGTACGCATCGGCCACGCGGAAGTACAGGTATCGGCCCTGCGACACCTTGTTTGGCACCGATCGCAACGCCTTGACCCCCTCGACGTCGACGATCCTGCAAAGCCCGTCCTCGAGACCGGCGACGCTGTAGACGCCCGCCTGCCGACCCGGTGCGTAGGAGACGACGTCGGCCGAGGCGAACTCGCTGCCTTGGTCCGTCCGCCGGCCGACGATGTCCGACGGTTCGTACTCGAACGGCGGCAGCGGCAGGCCGCGCTTGAAGATCCGGCTGTACCGGGCCGTCAGCTCGATGTACTTGCGGCCGTGTTCGCCAGACGCGCAGATCTCCGTCCCTTCGTGCAGCTCGTTCCAGGTCTCGACCAGCACGATGTTCCGCCCGCTCCGAACGGCCTTGCGCCATGCGGCCTCGTAGAACCCGCCGTTGTCGCGCGACCGGACGGGCGTGGTCCGGCCCGGCACCGCCCGATCGTCATAGCCCGGACCGATCTGGACGACCGTTCCCGGCCCTGCCTGGCCTGGCGCATGCGGGCCGACCAGGGCCGCCCCCCACGACGTCACCGCGTCGGTGCCCAGCTTCCAGTCGACGTTCCGTACGACATAGGGTCGACAGCCAAGCGCCTTCTCGAACCGCTTGTAGACGGCGTCGATCGTCGACGGGTCGTGCTTGGCGCCGAAGCTGCCGTACAAGACGACAATCGGTCTCCCGTCGACCATCGCCCAGTGACGCGGCGGCACCATGATAAAGAAGTCGCGAATCGTCCGGCAGAAGACGTCCCTGCCGCGATCGGTCGTCAGATCGAGCACGCGCCCCGCCTCACCCAGACCGCGGACCGACGTCAGCAGCGTCGAGGTGTCATAGAACAGCCCCACCCGCGGCGGGGTCTTGCCCTCGGCCGCGATCCGGTCCAGGGCCTCGACCATCGGCGGCAGGCCGAGCACGCTGAAGGCGATCCCGGACTTCAGGTAGTTGCCCGGCGCGCCCCAGTAGACCGGCAGAACGAAGTCGATGCCGGCCGCCATGACGTCCCGCAGCTCCTGTTCGTGCCATGCGGTTGAATCGAACGATACAACCTGGGCCTTGCAGAAATGGTCCTGCAGGGCGTCGTCGGCCCAGGCCGGGTCGTCCCAGAAATGCTGGTCCGGCCAGCGATACCAGTAGAAGTAATGCGTGCCGACGACCTTCTGCGCCAGCGCGTAACTGCCCGATCGCGCCCGCGCGATCCGGTCGCGCGGCGGCGGGGTCAGACGGGTCGGATGGAACAGGCACAGGTTTCGCCACAGGCTCGGATTGTGGTTGTTCTCGAACGTGATGCCCGGCGTCAGGCTGAGCGGGACCTCGCTCGGCGCCTTCTGCTCAGGCCTGCAGATCTTGATGACGTTGAAGCCGATGCTCCGACCGAGCATCTCCGCGCCACGAACGCCCCATTCGGACCACGGCACGCGGGCCTCCACGATGAACCCCTGGTCGCGATCCGCACCGTTGTTGAGCGTCGTGCCGGGCTTCAGAACGGTCTTGAAGGCGATCTTCGATTCGAAGCTCGGCGGCCAGATGTAGCCCGGGTACTGCGAGCCGTCGCCGCTCCCGCGACCCATGACGTTGCTGCAGCCGCCGGCCGGACTGAAGCCGTACTCGAACGTTCGGGGCGTGCGATCGCGGGCGCGGGCACGGTCGACCTCGAAGAAGAATTCGATCGCGTCGTCTTTGAACACTGCGCTGCGCGGCTGGGCGTGTGTGCCGCGAACGTCACGGTCGTTCACGTCAGCGGCGAGGTAGATGAATTCGGCGTCGTAGGCCACCCGACAGGTGAACCGATCCGGTGTGATTCGCTGATCGCCGGTCGTCCAGACCAGCGCGCGCTGCCACCCCGGATCGTCCAGCCGACCGTCGAGGGTGATGGCGCATGGCTCGACCGGGGCCGGGCCGGCCGACAAGTGGGCTCCGGTCCACAAGCTGACGCCCGTTGCCAGCATCGCGATCCTCATGGCTCGCTCTCCAAGACGTTGTGTCCTACGACGTTCTCGCCGCACGGACGGCGGGTGCGGATATGTAAACAAATCGTGTCTGCCGCGTCCATCCGAACGCGATTGCCGATGGACATTTCTGGCTTGGCTTGACGAGCCAAAGCTGCTATACAGGTAGATGCGGAAAGGCTGTCTGCCATGTTCGATAGAGGGGCCGTATTTGATAGAACCGATACGCGAACCCTAGGGGATGCTTGCCGGCAGGTCAGCAGGCGTACCCGGCGCCTCCGGGTCAGCTGGGCGGCTTGGGCCCGTCTTTAGCAACCCACGTTGCAGAAGGGTTCAATCAAATCTCCCCTCAACGGCATTGCGGTGGATGGCCTTCTGCTTGACAGAAACGGGGCCCGACGGTCGGGTCCCTTTTTTTGTTGGGCTTGGTTCAAAGGTTCAAAAAGGGGACAGGCACCTCGCCGTCACGGAGGCTTCCCCGAGGAGCTGGGCGTTCCCGGCTCGGAGCCAGTCCCCTTTTTGAACCCGATCGGATCCCCTTTCTTGTTGGGGGTTGCCACACCGGCGACCCGACCGACAATATCCTTCGCAGGCGATCATCGACCCGACCGCGTTGCCGGATACGGAGCCCATCATGCGACGACTCGTCATCTTCGAAGACTACCGTTACGTCGATCTGCTCCCCCTGACCTACTGGCGGGCCACGTTCGAGCTGCGGTGCGGCTGCGATCAAATCATTGACAAGATCCGCGCCGCCGTCGGGCCGGCAGACGTCTCGCTGATGGTCCGCCCGGAACTCGCCGACGTCGTCGCCGAGCGGTGGCAGCTGCCCGTCAATCAGCCTGCCGAGGGAGAAGCGCTGTTCGTCAACGGCCGACTCCTGGCCGCGTCCGCCATGACCTGGCCGGACGCACCGGCCGTCGGTGCGAACGGGCCGGGCGTCGCCTTCGCCAACGCCGACGCCGAGATGGCCGCCGAGCTGACGGCCGACGTCTGGCTGGACCACGAGCGGCTGTTCGCATGCCTGGATCGGCATCAGGCCCGGCATCAGCAGACAAAGCTCGACCTGCCGCGATACGGCCTGCTGTGCTACCCCTGGCATCCGGTTCGCGCGAACGGGCCCGAGCTGGTGCGGCAGTGGCAGGCCGATCCGCGACCGGGTGTCGAGGGCAACGTCTACCCCGGCGCCCACCTGATCAACGAATCGGCGATCCACATCGGGCCCGGCAGCAAGATCAAGCCCTGTACCGTCGTCGACGCCGAAGAGGGCCCCGTGGTGATCGGTCGGAACGTGACCATCAGCCCGCACTGCACCATCGAAGGTCCGTGCTACATCGGCGACAACACCCTCATCCAGGCCGGCGCGACCATCCGCGAGGGGACGACCGTCGGGCCCGTCTGCAAGGTCGGCGGCGAGATCGACAACTCGATCATCCACGCCCACAGCAACAAGCAGCACGACGGGTTCCTGGGCCACGCGTATCTGGGCGAGTGGATCAACATCGCCGCCGACTGCATCAACTCCGATCTGAAGAACACCTACGGCGAGATCTCCGTACCCGTCAACGGCGTGGAGACGCCCACCGGCGAGATGTTCGTCGGCCTGACGATGGGCGACCACAGCAAGGCCGGCATCAACCTCAGCTTCCCGACCGGCTCCGTCGTCGGCTTCGGCTGCAACGTCTTCGTCAGCCACTACCCGCCCAAGTTCGTCCCCTCGTTCAGCTGGTACACCGACGACGGACGCGACTGGTACGACGCCCATCGCGGCATCGAGGTGGCCCGGAAGGTCATGGCCCGACGCAAGGTCGAGCTCACCGCCGCCGAGGAGCGCCTCTTCCTGGCCCTCCCCGAGATCGCCAGTCGCCACGAACGGGTCGACGAACATCCGGAGTAGAAGGGAAGTCCCGCAGCGCGACGCACCTGCTCCTCGCGCGTGGTGGCTTGGCATCCCTCGTTTAGCACCGCCGCGTGCGGCGGTGGAGGGGTCGCACGCGGCCCCGCTAAGCTTGACGTTCGATGGGTGGGGCAGATACTCAACCGACCATGGGCCTGAAGCGTGCCATCCTCCGCTGTCTACCTACCTCGACGAACCGCCTCCGTCGAGCGGCCCGGCGATTCGCCCGCGCCACGCTTTCCCCCGAGACGATCGCTCGCATCGAAAGCGTCCCTGGTTGCCTGAATACCGAGCAGGGGATGATCCTGTACCACCTGGCTGCAACCGCGACGGTCACCGGGCGCGTCGTGGAGATCGGCAGCTTCCTGGGACGCAGCACGCTCTGGCTTGCACATGGCGTTCGCCACGCCGGGGCGGGGCACGTCGTGGCCATCGACCCGCATGAAGGTCACGAACGGCCCGACATCGAACCCGGCGTCGACACCTACGCCGCGTTCCTCGAACACGTTCGCCAGGCCAGCGTCGACGACGTGGTCGAGCCGATCCGGGAGCGCTCTCAGCGCGTTGCCGAACGCTGGTGCGAACCGATGCGCCTGTTGTGGGTCGACGGATCACACGACTACCAGGACGTCCGCGCCGACCTCGAGGGATTCGCCCCCCACGTCCGCCCCGGTGGCTACGTGGCGTTGCACGACACCCGCGGGGGCCATTTCCCCGGCGTCCGCAAAGCGATGCTCGAGTTCTTCGCCCGTCACCCCGAGTTCACCCGAACCTCCGCCCTCCGCAACATGAGCGTCTACGCCCGCGGGCCCGGCCCCTGTCCGAGACAAACGGGATGACCCGTGAGTCAGGCACGGGGAGCATTCCAGGGCTAGAATCGCCTCGTGTAGTGATTGCAGAGGGTGCGAATGAAAGTGTCGTAGTGCAGCGGATCCCCGACGCCCGGCGCAGGGGGTTCAGTGACGAAGGATCCGTTCTGTGGACTGACATTGTCAAAGTCCACCACGATCGCACAACGTGCCTCGAGACCGTAGCCAGTTGCGCCGCCACGAGCGGCTACGGATCGCAGTTCGGACACGCAGTGTTCAACCAGCTTCTGCGGATGTCTATGAACGGTCTCTTCACTCCGCAAGGGAGACTTGAACGAGGAAGCACCATTGATGATCAGCACGCCACCGGCAATCGAGGCATCATTGTAGTTGTGCACATGCTCGTGGTGCGCTTCAAGATCGCGTTTTCGGTTCTTGACCGCCTTTCGGTGTTCCGTCATGACGGATTTCAACTCGATCGCGATCTGAACCATGGATGGGCTCTGCTTCGCCAGCGTGTCTTCGACGGACGCCGACTCCACGCCAAGCTGAGGCTCTCCCAAGACAAGATCGACGTTCCAGTCAGCCGTACCAGCTCTCAGGGTGAAGTTGAGATCGTACACGAGGTCGCCCGACCGTGCTCTTTCTTGGATCCTTGGGCAGTGTGCGAAGAGATCCTTGACGATCGCCTCTGCGAGAGCGTTTGAGTGCCTGTCCGAGCGAGGGTGATACCCGGCTTCGCGCAGATGATGGAGGAAGGGCTCCGGGTTCGGGCTCATCTGATGCGCGCCTCTCCCTCGTCTGGGACAACGAACTCGACCGAGCTGTCGAGGTGGGGTGTACCGATGCGCTCGCGACCTATCGCGACGTACTCGGGCTCTATCTCGAACCCGATGGACGACCTGTACATCTGCATTGCGGCGATCGTGGTGTTTCCGATCCCCCAGAATGGATCGAGAACCGTGTCACCGACGAACGAGAACATTCCTATGAGGCGTTTCGCGATCTCCGCCGGAAACGGGGCGGGGTGTTGTCGCTGTGGGTCCCCGGGAACGTCCGACCAGATCTGACGGAACCAGAGCTTATGCTCCTCCTTGCCAATCAGAGAGAGATCGCGCTGCTCCCGCGTGGGGTGCCTGTAGGCCCCGGGTTTCCGAAAGCTCAGGATGTATTCTATATCGTTCTTGATGATGGCATTCGGCTCATACGGCTTGCCGAGGAATCTTCCGCCGTTCCCGCTTACCTCCGTTGTGGCGTTCGAGATCTTACTCCAGATGATCGGGGCGAGCGGGTCAAAGCCCAGCTTCTGGCACTGTACCTGCAAATATGCATGCAGTGGCTCCACAACGTGGCGCCCGTGCGCCTTGCGAGACCTGCAGACATCGCCCACGACGATGCAGAGACGCCCACCGGGCACCAGACGGCGGAAGCACTGGCGCCACACCTTGCCAAGTTCCCTCAAGAAACGGTCGCGCCCTCCAATATGACCAAGCTGCGCGCCGCTCCTGTCATCGGGGTACCTCTTCAGATCCCAGTAGGGAGGTGATGTGACCACCAAATGGATGGGTGTATCACGCGGGAGCCCATGGAGTGTGCGGGCATCCCCAAGGTAGATCCTATGATGGTTCCTGATCGCCTCGGGACGGCGTGCCCACGCCCGCTCCTTCGCAGCGAACTTCTCTTCCAGCGGAGCTTCCTTCCCGTTTCCGGTAGATGCCGCCGACGTCACGGCGACCGGCTGCTCCCGCACTTTGGCTCTTCTTGCCTCGCTCATGCCTGGCGGTCTCTGCTCAGCCCAGCAAAGCACCCCTTCACACCTGGGACTGCGGTGCTTTCCCTCGCTGTCAACGGCGTTTCGGCGATCGCCCGGCGCCGAGATGACCCGCTGACTGGCAAGGCGGATTCCGGGGTCAAACCTGCACCCAGTCTAACGAATAGCAGGACAATGCCAAGCCCACAATGAGATTGGGCCAGGATAGACAGGCGAGCTGCAGCCCATCCTTGGGACCCGCACCCTATCCCCCAGGCCGATCGAATTGTGGCACCGCGAGCTGCTCGCCTTCCTTCAGCGCCGACTGGTGGGCGACGATGCCTGGGGCGGTCATCGCCAGCGACTCGTACAGGTCGATGGCCGGCTCGCGGTCCTCTACGAGGGCGTTGACGAACTCGGCCGAGATGAAGACGGCCGACCCGCCGTGGCCCGACCCGTGCCGCATCGGCTCGGGCAGCATGTCGGTCTTCCAGTACT
>CAYMLO010000110.1:0-35020 GCA_964390905.1 uncultured Planctomycetales bacterium
TTCCGCACATCGGCACAGGCGCGCGCACCCCCCCTCGACCGTCGGGGGATGCGGTGCATGTCAGGGGGGTGAGACGTCTGCGAGTCCGCGCCGATCTGATCATCCCGTTGCTTGTGATTGGCGCTGCCGTTCCTCCCGAGACGCGGGCCTGCGAGGACCTGACGGTTCGCGACGCGGCGTTTCTCTATCCGCGCGACGTCCACCGTCTGTGCGTGATGGCCAACGCCAAGGACCCGGCCGGCCACAAGACGTACCAGCGGCTGGACGCCTGGTTGCTGAACGACGGCAAGGATCTAAACGTTCAGCTGGTTCGCGTTCGGGCCGATCGGGCGGACGTGAGCTGGAAGGAGTATGGCATTCCCTCGGCGCCGCCGTCGCTGCCGGTGGTGGTCCTGGCCGGTCGGCGGACGGCTGAGCGGCGGTTCTTCTTCATTCACCACTGGAACCCGGCACCGAGCGCCGAGGACCTCGAGCGCCTCGAGACGTCCCCGGTTCGTCAGGCCCTGCAGCGTGAGCTCGGCCGAAGGCTGGCGGTGTTGCTCTACCTCCCCCGAACGAGTGGGGGCGCAAGCGTCCCCGATGACGGCAGCGCGGCGCGCAGCCGACCGGTCGGCGCATCGGGTCTCTTGCAGACCGTCGTCGATACCTGGTCGGCGAGAGTATCGCAGGGGTTGGCCCTGGTACGGGTCGATCGGTCGGACCTTCGCGAACAGGTGCTCTTGTCTTTCATCGGGGTGGGCCCGACCGGTCCCGACTGGGTTGCCGTCGTCTTCGGTCGCGGGAAGTTCATGCCCCCGCTCGTGGGCGACCAGATCACAGAAGCAGGCCTCGGCGAGCAGCTCGAGATACTCCTAGGCGGGTGTACGTGTCTGCGATCACCGGTCACGCTTGGCGTGGACCTGCCGATGCGGTGGGACGAAGCGCTCGACCAGGAGGTCGTTCCGGTCGGTCCGGGTCTCGGCATCAGGGCCCTCAGGCCCGAGGCGTCGGTCGTCGCGGCGTCAGACGCTGCCGGATCGGGTCGGCGGATCCTGGCCACCACGCTGGGGACGTCGGCGGGGCTGCTCGTCTTGGTGGGTGCCGCCGCGGTGGTGATGGTCTGGCGCAAGCGCCGTAGGGAAGCCCGATCGACGCCGGCCTGAAAGGCGACTACAATTGCGCCAGCGTTGTCGACGGCGACGCTGCGACCGAGTGTAGGATGCGTCTTGACGCAGCTTCTCTCTCGAACGCGAGCAGAATGGTGCGTCAAGACGCACCCTACGGTTGTCATCGCGTCGACGTCATGTACGACGACGCTGCACATGGAACGCAAGACGAAACGACGTGGTTACGTCGGGAGGTACTCGTGGAATCACCCGCCTTCTCTCGCGTTGAGCATATCGGGATCGCCGTAGCGGATCCCAACGCGTCGGCCGAGTGGTATCGGCGCGTCTTGGACTTTCAGGTGGTCTTCAGCAATGGCGATGAACCGCCGACGCTGCTGGTATCGCATCCGTCCGGGTTCGTCCTGGAGATCATGCCCAAGACGGACCGCCCCCAGCCGGTGCGGGCCGTTCGCGACCCGGGCCTGTCACACATCGCCCTTCAGGTCGACGACCTGGACCGGGCGGCCGACGTCCTGAAGTCGCGGGGCCTGGCGTTCGACGGCGACGTCGTCAGCGCCGTCGGCGGCGGCCGAATCCTCAACTTCAGCGACCTTGACGGCAACATGCTCCAGATCGTCGAGCGCCCGGCGACATGACAGGAGAGCTTCGGCGGAGGTGGGCTCAGGCGATGCTCCGTCCGCCGTCGACGTTAATGACTTGGCCCGTGATGTAGCTGCCCCCTTCGACGAGGAACCGCGCGGCGGTGGCGATATCCTGTGGACTGCCCTCCCGGCCCATCGGCACCCGGCGCAGCGCGGCGCGACGGGTCTGCTCGTCGCAGTCGTCAGGCAGCATGACCACGCCGGGCGAGAGGGCGTTGACGCACACGTCCGGCGCCATCGCCCGGGCCAGCGCGCGGGTCAGCGTGACCAGGCCTCCCTTACTGACGCAGTACGCGATGTAGTCGGCCCAAGGCCGATCGGCCGAAATGTCGCAGATGTTGATCACGTGTCCCGGTGGGCGTCGACGCAGGTGCGGCCAGGCCGCCTGGGCCAGCATGGCGGGGGCCGTCAGGTTTACCTCCAGATGCGCTCGCCACGACTCGGCGGATAGCTTCGCCAGCGGGGTGGGCTCCCAAAGCGAGGCGTTGTTGACCAGCACGTTGAGGCCGCCGAGTCCGGACACGGTCTGCTCGACGAGCTCGCCCGGCGACGCCGCCTCAGCCAGGTCTGCCTGGACAAGCACCACCCGCCGGCCGAGCGATTCGATGGTCGACCCCGTCTGGCGCGCGTCCTCGTAGGATCCGCGGTAGTGGACGGCCACGTCGCAGCCCGCGCGGGCCAGCTCGACGGCGATGGCGCGGCCCACCCGCTTGGCCCCGCCCGTTACCAGCGCGACGTTGCTGTTCTCGCTCATCACCACGCACCGCGCCTGTTGGACCGTACGGCTTCAATCCTCGGTTTCGCCATCGGTGTCCTGTTCATAGAGTTCTTCCGGCGACTGCTCCGGCGGCTTGTGCATCTGCCATACGTCCCCGGACGGCGTGGGGCGGGCAGGTCTGCCGGTGATGAACGCCAACAACCTTCGCCGGAGCGTCGCCATCGCCAGCGTCGCCACCAGAAAGACGATCACCAGTCCACTGGCAGCCAGCAACCAGTCTCGCAGCAGCTTGGGACGATCGACCTGGGGTGGGGCGGTCTCGCGCTGCGAGGCCGGCTTCACCGACATCCGCCGTCGCTCCGCCTGCCGATTCACCCCCGTCCACACACTGAGCGCTAAGAACCCCCCGCCAATCAGCAGCAGGACGACCGCAAACTGTCGTTGTCTTCTTAGCTCCAACCTGGGCGCTCCCTTTCCCGGGAGGAACGGGGTGTATTGGCGGCGCCGGGATCCGCCATTCTTCAGCCGCTCACGTCTTGGTTCCTTGCCAACCCGGCGCCTTTCGCGGATCGAAATCGAGCCCTGCCTCGAGTTCTTTCAACAGGTCCTTCTGCCTCTCGTCAAGCGCCGGCGGGGGGACGATGCGGACCACCGCGTAGTGGTCGCCCCGCTGCCGGTTCTTCGCATCCATCACGCCCTTGCCCTTGAGGCGGAGCTTGGTGCCGCTGGCCGTGCCCGGTGGGATCGTCACGACCGTCGCGCCGTCGATCGTCGGCATGTCGATCTTGGTTCCCAGACACGCCTCGGTGACCGTGATCGGCACGTCCAGGAAGATGTCGCTGCCGATCCGCTTGAAGTAGGGGTGCGGCCGGATGCGGCAGACGATGTACAGGTCGCCTGCAGGTCCACCGCGCCGACCGGGGTACCCCTTGCCCCGAACGCGGACCCGCTGGCCCGGTTCGACCCCGGCAGGGATGCGAACTTGGATCGTTTCACCCCTTGATCGACCCGGCGACTTCGCGCGGGGTAGATCGATCTCCAACGTGGTGCCATGGATGGCTTGCTCGAAGGACAGATTCACTTCGTGCTCAACGTTCTCGCCGCGGTCCGGTCCTGCCCGTCGTCGTGGGCGCGTCCGCGGACCGGCTTTCTGCTGTCGCGTGAACCGCTCAAAGATGCCTCCCATCCCCCCGCCCCCCATGCCGCCCAGCATCTCCTCCAGATCGCCCAGATCGAACTCGAACCCGCCCGGGCCGGACGACTGGGTGTAGAAGTGCACGCCACCGGGACCGGTCTCCCAATGACCAGGCCCGCCCACGCCGACACCGACCTGCCCGAACTGGTCGTATTGTCGGCGCTTCTCGGTGTCGCCCAGGACGTCATAGGCCTCCTGGATTTCCTTGAACTTGGACTCCGCGGAGGCGTCGTCCTTGTTGCGGTCGGGGTGGTATCGCTTGGCCAGTTTGCGGTACGCGCTCTTGATTTCAGCGTCAGATGCGTCCCGCTTAACCCCCAGCACGTCGTAGTAGTCACGCTTCGCCATGGCGGTCCATTATAGCGGCGTTCCGGCCGCAGGCGTCCTCCTCCATCGAACGATCGCCCGCGCCTAATCCCCATGCAGCTCCCGCAACCGGGCCGACGTTCGCAGCATGTGTTGGACCCGCTCGAACTCGTTCAGCCACTCCTGCGTTACCGTAGCAAGTTGGTCGGCGGTCGTGATGCCGGTCGAGCACGCCGCACCGCCCAGCTCGGCTGCCATTTGACGGTACCGGCTGAGCGTCCGATCGCCGTAGCGGGCACATTCGTGGTCCTCCTCGGTCAGGAAGACGAGGATCGGCACGCGCTTGCCGGCGCAGATGGCCAGCTCGTCGGCCACGTCCGGATGGTCGTCCCGGTCGATGAACCGCAGATCGATCTTGCCGTTGGCGGCCTCGGCGATCCGTTGAAAGACCGGACACTGGCCGACGCAGTCACCGCACCACGCGCCGGTCAGGCACAAGACGCGCATCACGCGCACGAACCCGCCCAGCAGCGTCCGCTGCGCTTCGGTCAGCACCACCTGATCATAGACCGTCTGCCATCGCTGCAGATCCCGCAGAGGGTCGCAGTAGCGTTCGAGGAACGCCTTGTACGACAGCGCTTGCTCAAACACCGGTTGCCAGTTCATGGGGGGCCTTTCTAGGACTGTTCCACCTCGGCCTTGCCGGCTGCGATCGCCTTGGCCCGTGCCTCGTCGGGATCCGGGGTGATGGCCGAATGGCAGGGCGCCAAGTCCCGACGTCGCTGCAAGAACGCCAACTGGGGCGGCGATAGGTTGGCCAGGGCTTGCGCTACGCTGCCGCCGTCCCGGCCGGCCTGCCAGTCTGGCATCTCCCTACTCATCCGGACCGCGCACCACGCGTGGCCGCACATCGCGCAGAAGTCGGCGTCCTTCGGGGTGTCCGCGTCGTGCAGACCTCGGGCCGTCTCCGGGTCCATCGCCAACGCGAAGTGCCGTTGCCAGTCCAGCGCCGCTCGCGCCTTGGATATCTCGTCGTCCCACTGACGCGCCCCGGGCACCCCCCGCGCCACGTCGGCGGCGTGGGCGGCGATCTTGTAGGCGATCACGCCCGCACGGACGTCCTCCAGCCGGGGCAGCCCCAAATGCTCCTTCGGCGTGACGTAGCACAGAAACGACGCGCCATGAAACGCGGCCGCCGTCGCCCCAATCGCCGAGGTGATGTGGTCATAGCCCGGCGCGACGTCGGTTACGACCGGTCCCAAGACGTAGAACGGTGCCCCGTTGCACAGTTCCGCCTGCAGCTTCATGTTGTGCTCGATCTTGTCGAACGGCACGTGACCCGGGCCTTCCACCATGACCTGGACGCCGGATGCGTGCGCCCGCTCGACCAGCTCGGCCATCGTGCGAAGCTCGGCGAACTGGGCCTCGTCCGATGCGTCCGCCAGGCACCCCGGCCGCATGCCGTCGCCCAGCGAATACGACACGTCGTACTCCCGCATGATCGCGCTGATCTCGTCGAACAGCTCGTACATGGGGTTCTCGCGGCTGTGGTGGGTCATCCACCGGGCCAGCAGCGTCCCGCCCCGGCTAACCATTCCCGCCAGACGCTTGCCGGCCAACGGAAGGTGCTCGCGACGAACCCCCGCGTGGATCGTGAAGAAGTCCACCCCTTGTCTGGCCTGCTTCGCGATGCAGGCCAGGATGTCGTCATGCGTCAGCTCCTCGACCTCTCGCCCGAGGATCATCTCGTAGATGGGCACAGTTCCGATCGGCACGGTCGCGTGGGCGATCAGCCGCTCGCGGATCTCGTCGAGATGGCCTCCCGTCGAGAGGTCCATGGCCGTGTCGGCGCCGAACCGAACCGCCCACGCCAGCTTCTCGAGCTCCTCTTCGCCCGAGCTGCGAACCGGCGACGCGCCGATGTTGGCGTTGATTTTCGTCGTCACCGCCCGGCCGATGCCGATCGGGTCGAGCCGCCCTTCGGGCGGCAGGTGGTTCCGGTTCGCCGGGATCACCAGCCGGCCGGCGGCGACCTCATCCCGGATCTTCTCGGCGGACATCCCCTCGCGCTTGGCCACGCGGACCATCTCGGGGGTTGTCTGGCCACTCACGGCGGCCTGGTATTGCGTTGTCATGATCCTCTCCACGCGGTCCGAGGCCCGCGTCACAGCGCATCGATGTATTGGACGCTGGGGCACGCCTGTCTCATGCCGGTCTTTGCGTACGCCCGTCCCGCCGGCGCGTGCGAATCGTCCAGGCGCTCGGCGTCCTCGGGCCTGGGACGGCGGATGACGAGCGGGTCGACGGAATCCAATGGGAAACGCCGCTCCTCAGCAAGGAGACGGCGACGCGGGTTGTCGTCTGAGAACACCTTGGGGACGTCGCTTCCCTACGCAGCTCATTCCGGCGACTGGCCGGTCTTCACTGATCAGGTTCCAAGGGTCCCGTCGTTGGACCCAATCCGACGACGGCTCTCAGGCCCGCAGGCCGCCCCTAGCGATCCAGTGGCCACAACCCACCATTCTAATCCTGACCAGACCACTGGTCAAACGACCGACTGCCGATACCAGCCGGCGAAGCACCGGGCATAAGTGGGGGAATTCGCTTGAAAATGCCGATGCATCATGGGAATATGTTGCCAGATCGGGTCGCAGCTGGGGCCGGGCGCGGGGTTCTGGTGCATTCACGGCCCGGTCAAGGCTTGCCGTACATTGCGGTGATCAGGAGCGTGGGGTTTGATTATCCGGGTCAGGCGGTCGGCTGCTCTGCGGCTCTCGGGAGGGATCCTGCTCGCACTGACCGGTGCGGCATGGGGCCAGGCAACCGATGCCTTCCTCAACCAACAGCGCGCCCTGGAAGAGCAAATCGCCCGACAACTCGACCGCGAGATGACGGTCGATCAGCGAACGACCTTCGACTTCGGCGGGTCCTACAGCTTCTACACCTTCCTCTACGATGACGGGATCAACAGCTCCCGGACGCTCCGCCGCAGCGACGGTCGGCTGTGGACGCGGGTGGGCCTCGACGGCGGCACGCACGAGGGATACGCCCGGGCTCGCATGTCTTATCTCGACTTCAACGCGGGCGACGCCTTCGAGCAAGACGACAACTACCTCCGTCGATCCCTGCCCGGCGACGACAACGATTGGGAGGGTCCCCAGCTCGAGCGCGGGTGGTATCAGTTCAGGCTCAAGAACGCCATGCGGGCCTACGGGCACCAGAACGTGCCCTACGACCTGCGGATGAAAATCGGGCGACAGTACGTCGAGTTCGGCACGGGCTATGCGCTCTCTCTGCCGCTCGATGCGATCACGCTGACCGGTGAACTCGCCAACTTCGAGGTGACCGGCCTGATGGGCAACACGATCCGCAGCATGAACGACATCGATCGCACCCGTCCGGGCTCGCACGACACCGATCGGAACTTCTTCGGCGTGCAGGTTCGCTACCTCGGCCTGCGCCAGCATAAGCCGTTCTTCTACACCGTCTTCAACGAGGACAAGCACGACGAAAGCCCCGAGCGCCTCCTGCAGAACTTCGACTACGACTCGCACTACATTGGCTTCGGCTCGACCGGATCGATCATCAGCAGCGACGTGCGGTACGGCATGGAGTGGGTCTTTGAGGGCGGGCGGAGCTTCGGCGACCGGCGCTTCCTCCACCACGACGAGATCGACGCGTGGGGGTTCGACCTGCTGCTCGAGTACTTCATGCCCGCACCGACCAAGCCGCATTTCCTGCTCGAGTACATGTTCGCCAGCGGCGACCCCGACCGGCTCGGCAGCCCGACCGACGCCATCGGCGGGAACCGGAAGGACCATGACGACACCAGCTTCGTTGGCTTCGGGTTTCGCGACACCAGCCTGAGCTTCGCGCCGCGACTGAGCAATATCCACATCTGGCGGGCGGGGGCGTCGTTCTTCCCGTTCGAGAAGATCGAGGTCATCAAGGAGATCGAGCTGGGAACCGACTGGTTCCTTTTCACCAAGCATCATGACAGCGGCGCCGTGTCCGACGAGTTGGCTGACCTGCCCGCCGGATACCTGGGCTGGGAGATGGACTACTTCGTCAACTGGCGATTGACGTCCGACCTGAGCTGGACGGCCCGCTACGGAGCGTTCTTCCCGGGCGATGCCTTCAGCGATCAGACCAGCCGGTACTTCTTCCTGACCGGCTTGACGTGGAGCTTCTAGGGGTATGCTGGCGAACCGCCGACACAAGATCGATCTGGCCGACCTGACCCGCGCCGCGCTGGTGGGCGTGTTGTCGTTCGGGGTGATCGGTGGGTGCGCTCGACCTCGCAAGACCGCGCCGGCCGTCGATCCTGCGGGGCTGGACGACATGGGGTTCCAGGCGTACTTGGCGGACATCCCGCTGGTCACGGTGGATGAGGCCTGCCGGGCGATGCTGATCCTGGCAGACGGCGAGGACAAGACCAAGACATGGTCCAAGCGTCGAGAGGTTCTTCTGTCCCGTGGCCTGATCCGATCGGCATGGGGCCTCCAGCCGAACAACCTCGTCGACCGAGGGACGGTGGCCTTCATGATCTGCCGGATCTGCGAGATTAGGGGCGGCGTCAACTGCCTGGTCTTGGGGAGTGTGGGGTTGGGCGACCGTCGGTATGCCCACCGCGAGCTGGTTCACCGCGGATTGATGCCCCGAAGCACGGAGTGGCAATCCATCACCGGCGGCCAGATGGTCTCCCTGCTGGGCAAGGCCGACGAGTTGATGGAGGAGAAGGAGTTGTACGGAACCGAGACCTTCGACTTGGGCGCGGAGCCCGTGCACTAAGCTCGCCGGCCCGGGGACGGGCAGATCAGGAAAAAAAACGATCCGGGTGGCAGGCCCGCAGTTCGTAGCGTATAATAGCTGTAGCTCGCAGCGGCCCTGCTTCTCTTCGGAGAAAGGTAGGTCCTGGCATGCGGGCTCCTAGTTTTTTTACGCTAATCGCTGTATTTACCCTCGCCAACACATGCCACAACGCCCTTGCAGAGGCCCCCGTTGCCTCGACGGCCCCCACCACGCAGGCGGGCCCCGTCGAGCAGCTGACGGCCACGTGCATCAAGGCCAAGGGACGGGTCCAATGGGCCCCCGTCGGCTCGGGCAGTACCGAGGCGCAGGTGTGGAAGCCCGTCAAGGTGAACGAGGAGTACGGTGCGGGCATCCAGATCCGCACGGGCGTGCGTTCATCGGCCATCCTCAAGTTCGGCGACGACACCGTGGTCATGATCGGTCGGTCTACGCTGGCCGCCATCAGCGAGTACCACAAGACCGCGGGGAAGAAGCGCACCCGGATCGGCCTGGACTACGGTTCGGTCCGGGCCGGCGTGGCGGAGACCGAACTCCGCAGCGACTTCCAGATCGACTCGCCGGTGGCCACGCTGACCAAGCGTGGGACCTGGAACTTCGGTCTGTGGGTCGAGCGGGGGACTGGCCGGTATGAGGCGACGCTGGCCGACCGTGGGCTGGTGGAGATTCTCAACAAGCTCACCGGCAGGCGACAGCAGATCGATCCGAAGCAGTTCGTCACCCAGGCCATGTTGTCGTGGGCGGAGACCGCCAAGTTCACCCGGGGCGTGGTGATCGCAGATCATTTCGGGCAGACGGCCGAGGAACTGCTGACGTACCTTCGCAGCAGCACCGGACGAACCGGTCTGGACCCCGCCGGCGTCAACACGGGACAGGGCGCCCCTGGTGGCGGAGGGGGCCCGGGTGCCCCGGCTGGCGGCGTGGCTCCTCTGACGCGAACGCAGCGATCGTCGGCCGGATCCCTGCCCGGACTCTCGCTGGTCGGCGTGACGTCCTCGTTCATGGGCGGGCCGGACGAGCCGGGACCCGTGGTGGTGGACACGGACGACGGCGATTTCGGTACGGGAACGCCGCTGGTGCCCGCTTCCGTTCAGAAGCGGATCGCGAAGCGTGCCTTTCGGAAGCTGGCAGGCAACCCCAGGCTGGCCAAGAAGCTGTTCCGAGGCCGGCTCAAGTAGGTCCCGCCGGATAGGATTCCGTGGGGGGATCGCAGCCCCCCCCGAGCCGGTCCGTCCCCGGGCCGGTCTTGAATCTGACAGAGCCGTGGCCAGCCGGACCAGCCTGAGGACAGGCCGGTTCGGGTTACGTGGACTGCTTGCGCACCGTCATATCGAAGTTGCGGATCATCGAGCGATACAGGCCCAGGACCACCAGGGCGTAGAAGCCGGCCGAAACGCACGTCCCGATCGGCATGAGCAGCCGCGCGTAGTCGAGTTTGAGCGACGCCGACCTCTCGATCCCCAGCGTCCACTCGGGATTGACGATCAAAGAGACGGCCGTGAACGGCGTGAAGGTTCCGATCACGGCGCCGAACGACTCGTCGATCTCCACCAAACCGAAGCCGCACGCGCCGAAGACGAACGAGATGGCCATCAAGATCGCCACCGTGCTGAGGACGGCGTGTACGGTCCGTCGAAGCTGGAGCGACATCTGTAGCCCCAGCACGCAGGCGAACGCCCCATAGATGATCAGCAGCAGGCCTAGCTGGAAGGGAGCCTCGATCCAGACCACCGGACGTCCGAAAGCGAAGAACAGATCGTACACGGCGAACGCCAGCAGGCTGATCACGGGGACCAGGATCAGCGGGATCAGGAAGCTGACCAGACCGCGGATCTTCCCCCGGATGATGTACCCGCTCGTCAGCGGCGTGCACAGCAACAGATCCATCGTGTTGGCTTCCCGCTCGCGGGTAATGGCCGTCGCGGACGTGTTGGCGGCCATCAACAGGATCAGTGTGAATTCGATAACGATCAGGCCGGTCAGCCACACGCGGAGCTCGGATATCCCGATCCAGTCCCTGCCGGTGACGTGGATCGCGAAGAGCACGCCCGCGCACGCCAATCCCACCAGGACGATGAAGTGCCGCAGCATCCCTCGTCCGGCGGCCGAGGCGCGCGTCCTGGCCTCACGCCACGCCACCGGGTTGTGCCATACCCGCCGCGGTTTTCGGCGGCGCTCATCGCCGTATCTTGTCCTCCGGGTGATCCAGTCTGTCATCCTGCCCAGCCAACTCGTTTCCCCCTCGCGACTGCCGCGGCGAACCCAGACCATGCTGGCCACAACGGTAATCAGCGAGGCCAGCAGCGTGACCGACATGTAGCCGTAGGGGGGATTGGTCAGCAGGTAGTCCATCGGCCAACCGTATTCCGCAGCCGTGGGGGGCGCCTCGACCGTGTTGAGCGCGACCTGCAAGGCCAACAGCGGATGAAACGGCGCCAGCCAGCTCATTCGCTCGCCGTTCGTGTTGGGCGGGGCATTGCGGCACCCGAACAGGGTGAGTTCGGCTTCCTGGCGCGCCGCGGCGACGTCGTCCGCTTGGCGCAGCCTGTTGTAGAGCTCGATCGCGACGGCCTCGTCGCCGACACTGCGCGTGACCACGTCGTGCAGGTCGGACGGCTCGGCCGTAAGGATCGCCGGCGACGCGGGTCGCTCGTTCCCCTCCGCCACCCAGGCCTCGAGGGCCCGGGTCCGCTCGATCTGGCGAATGGCCTCCATGGGCCTCAAGAAAGACCGCGGGTATCCCATCGCGCCCAACACCAGCAGATAGAGCGCGATCGTCAGGTAGAACGAAAAGATGGTCCGTCGCGTGCCCACCCGCGTCACGCTCAGGGCGATCGCGAGCGAGCCCGTCAGGACCGCCGACGTCGCGGCGATGCCGGTGCTCAGCACGATCTGCCGGAGCGTCACCCCGCCGTACAACGTGGTGGCGCAGAAAAGTGGCACGCCTGCCAGCAACAGCACGAGCACGAAGAACAGCCGACTCATCAGCGAGCCGAGAACGATCTGCGCGTTGCTCAGCGGGGTGCTCAACAGGATGCTGTAGGTCTGCGAGTCCTTCTCCTGCGTGATGGCGGCGGCCATGAAGACCGGCGCCAGGAAGCAGATCATCGCCAGCTGCGCGATGCTGACGAAGCGAAAGACCTGCGAGCTGCCCTTGGCCAGGTCATCCAGGGCCCCGCTGCTCGGCATCTGGCTCAGCAGCGCGATGAACATGACGAAGAACAGGATGGACAGGTAGCCCAGGCGGATCCACAGATGGCGGATGCGTCTGCCCCCGCCGTGCAACACCCGAACGAAGATCGGGTTGCCCGGCAGCAGGCGCCACAGCCAGGTCGAGATGTCTCGCCGTAAGATCGCCATCGCCGGACCTACTTCATCCCCGCGCCCCTATTGCACGACCCCCTTGGTGAGCCGCATGAAGGCCGTCTCCAGGTTGATCTGCTCCTCGCGAAGCTCCCGGAGCTTCAGACCGTTGTCCAGCAACGTCCGCGCCACGAAGCTGTAGTCGTCGATCCGTTCGTCCAGCTCGACGAGCAGCTGCCCGTCCTGCTCTTCCACGTTGCGAACGCCGTCCGTGCTCGATAGCAGCTGACCGGCACGCTCCTGCTGATCGACGACGCAGACGTGCAGCCGCAGTCCGACGCGGGCACGGCGGACGGCCTCATCGATCGAGCCGTGGAACAGCAGCTCGCCCCGCTCGATGATGCCCACCGTCGTGCACAGCTCCGCCAGCTCATGTAGGATGTGCGAACTGATGATGATCGTCTTGCCCATCCGCTTGAGCTCCTTGAGCAGCTCGCGGATCTCGATGCGGGCCCGCGGGTCCAGACCGCTGGCCGGCTCGTCCAGCAGCAGGACCTGCGGATCGTGCAGCAGGACACGGGCGATGCTGAGCCGCTGCTGCATGCCCCGGCTGAGCGAGTCGACCAACCCGTCCCGTCGGCTGGTCAGGTCGGTCAGCTCGAGCACGTCACCGACGACGGTGGCTCGCTTCGCACCCGTGATGTTGTAGGCCGACGCGAAGAACTCCAGGTACTCCTGGACGACCATGTCCTCGTAGGCCCCGAAGAAGTCCGGCACGTAGCCGATCAGGGGGCGGATCTTGCGCGACTCGTAGCCGATCACGTGGCCGCAGACGCGGGCCTCCCCCCAGGTCGGCTGCAACAGCGTCGCCAGAATCTTGATGGTGGTCGTCTTGCCCGCGCCGTTCGGCCCGATGTACCCGAAGCACTCGCCCTCCTCGATCTGCAGCCCCAGGTTGTTCAGGGCCACCAGCTTCCCGTAACGCTTGGTCAGGTTGATCGTCTCGACGATCACCAGGCTGCCTCCCGCTAACTGGCTGAGACACGAACCGGGACGATGAAGCGATACATGACGTATCCGCGTTCAGGATCGATCGATTGCCATCGGGCGTTCGGCTGCCCCGCGGGTCGGACCTCCAGCCGCACCGGACCGGCCGCATCGGCGAATCCCACCACCAGGGCCGTGTCACAGGTCAACAGGTGGCAGCGATCCAGCTGCCGACCGTGCGAACGACGCAGGTCCCACTCCATCCGCTCGTTGCTGACGTACGCGTCGAACTCATTCATCGTCGTCAGGAGCATCAACGCCGTGGGGAACTTGTCCATCTCGAACTTGGGCTTCTCCCGCACACCTCCCCAGGTCGGCCGCCGCAAACGCACGAACTTGCCCGCCCACCGCTTGTGCAGATCCTCGAGCCGAGGCCACGCGGCGCGGTTCTCCGGCTGGAGCCCGCCGATCTGCATCGGGCCCTCGCCGCTCCTCAGCGTTCGGACGATCTGGTAGACGTTGATCTGCTGTTCCCGGGACAGCCCTCCAATCCGGGGGGTGCTGGACAGAATCAGCCAGCAGTCGTGCAGATCCACACCGAGGTCGTTTCGGATCCAGCTGTACTTGCTCAGCTTTCCCCGGGAGGTGGCCTCGATCATCGCCGTGAAACGCCCGTCGAGCTCCCCGAACCAATGGCCTTGGAACCGCTTGAGCGTGGCCCGGACGGGAACCCCTTCCATCGTGGCCTGGCCAGTGCGGAGACGATAGCGTTCTGGGGCGACGTAGCCGGGCGTTAGCCCGGGCTGATTCGTCGGCAGCGGGCACAGGTAGCTTCGATGCGGCAGCGTCACGTCTTCGTTCCCCGTCGACGCGAGGCCGACATCGAGCCCGGTGTGGGTGCCCGTCTTCAGGCCGAAGTAGCTGATCGCCTGGGCCTCGATCGGCCCGCGACCGTCGGCGGGCAGCACCGCGTCCACGACCGACATCTGACGAACGTCCGTGCCAACCCCTCGCACGACCTGCACCGCGGCGATCGTCAAGACGCTGCCCGCAAGCGCGACCAGACAGAACAGCGTCCAGCAATGCTGCAGGCCAGACCGATACCGCAGCCAAGCCCACGTCGCCACCGTCGCCACCAGGATGTAGCCAGCCGCGAACAGGATGACGAGCACCATGAACGTACCGGCCACCGACTCGAACCCGATCACGCCGTGCATGTAGTCATACAGATCGCTCTCTTGACGCCAGGTCCGTGCATCCTTCTGCTCGGGGGGGGCGTCGAGCAAGCCCAGCAGCTCCTTGAACAGACGCCGCTTCTCGCCCCCCTGCTGATACAGATCTCGCAGTTCAGCCGCCACGAAGACCACCAACCCGCTCCCCCGCCGCCCGCGGGAAACCATGTCGATCTGATGGGCGTCCTCGCGGTAGAAGGCGGTGGCGGAGGGCTTCGCCTTGGCCCGCGCGACGGTAATGGGCGGCCCATAGACGGGCGGCGACCCCGCCCAACCGGGCGGCTCGAGAAGCTGATCCCAGATGCTCTGCAAGACGTCCACGGACGCCGTTCCCCGCACCGTCGCCGGGAGGATGCGACCGAGGGCTGACTTGCCCACCTCGTCAGCGGTTCGACCGGCGCAGAGGGTCAGAATGCCGCCGGCACGAACGTAGTCCATCAGGGCCTGCATCTGCTGGCCGTCCAGCCGGGTCACCTCGGGCTTGTCCCAGATGATGGCCTGCAGGGACTGAAGCGCGTACCACCGATCGGGCAGGTCCTCGGGACGGAAACGGGCCACCACCATCCTGCGCTTCAGCAATTCGCCGGAATCGGCCGCCAACGCATCCAGGGACGAGATCGGACGCGACGACAGGTCCAGCACCAGCGTGTCCTCCTCGTCCAACGGCGTGACCCGAGGGGCCGGCAACGCGTCATACCGATAGCCGTCTGGGTCGTAGATCGGCACCGGCACGTCCCCCTCCCCTAGAAGCCTGACGGCGAACGTCCCCATCCTGCCGGGCTGATTGGCTATGAAATCCAGCCGGTACGTCCTGGGTTGTCCCCCCGCGGTCAGGCTCAGGTGGGTCTCTGTGATGACGACGTCGCCATCCTTGTCTCGCTGGTGTAGGACCAGTCGGCCTTTGACATGCTCCGTCCCGGCGTTCTGCAGCTCCGCCACGAGCGGACACCACCTTCCCGGTCGATAGCAGTCGCGCCCCCCGCACGGGAAGCCGGCGTGTCGGACCCGGCCGACGACCTTGACCTCGCCAGCCGCCGTGGACCCGGACCCCATCAGGATCGACACCCCCAGCAGCCCACAGAACCACCAGGGGATCTGTTTACTCTGGATGTAGTCTGGGGAAGCCATCCGTGTCCCTCGGAAACCGATCACGCAGGCTGATAATGAATTCTATCAGTCGCGCCCCCTGCCAACAACGCCCAGCCCAAACCCAGCGCCGATACGTCTGGGCGGCAGGGAATTGGCGACATATTCTAATATACGTCTTTTGACAAAGGGGGTTCTTGCCGATCTGGTCCGCAACGGTCTCCCCGACCAGACAGGCAGCTGGATCGCGCATTGGGGACGCTGTCGCGGGGTGCTACCCGATTGCCGTGCTGCCCTTCTCACCGGTCCGGATGCGGACGCATTCTTCCAGATTCAGCACGAAGATCTTCCCGTCGCCAATCTGACCGCTGCTGGCGCCTTTCCTGATGGCTTCGATGGCGGGGACGACGAACGCGTCGTTCACGGCGATCTCGAGCTTGACCTTCCTCAGCAAGCTGCCGGCCTCCACGTGACTGCGGTAGACCTCGGCGATGCCGCGCTGGCGGCCCCGCCCGATCACGTTGGTCACGGTCACCAGGTGGACCTCGTTCTCGGTCAAGCGATCCAGGACCTCGTCCAGCCTGTCGGGCTGTATCACGGCGACGATGTACTTCATGTCTCATGCTCCCTAGTCGATGACGGTGTAGCCCACCTCACTGTGCTGGGTGAGGTCCAGCCCGATGCGCTCGTCACCCTCGGAAACCCGCAGCTCGGAGATCATGTTTACGAACAGAAGCAACACGTAGGTCACGATGAAGGCGTACACCAAGGTGATGGCAACCGCCTTGAGTTGGACCCACAGCTGAATCGGGTTGCCGTACAATAGACCGTCCGTGCCACCGATGGCGGAAGACGCCCACACCCCAGTGGCCAGCGCTCCCCAGATTCCACCCACGCCGTGCACGCCGAAGGCGTCCAGCGAATCGTCGTAGCCCAGCTTGGTCTTGGCGAACGTCACCGACAGCCAGCAAACGATGCCCGATCCCAATCCGACGCCGATCGCGCCCATGGGGGTGACGAAGCCCGCCGCGGGTGTGATGGCTACCAGGCCGGCGACGGCCCCGGTGATCATCCCAAGCGCCGTCGGGCGACCGTACTTGATCCAGTCCAACAGCAACCAGGCCAGTCCCGCGGTCGCGGTCGCCGTATGCGTGGTCACGAACGCGCCGGCCGCAGCGCCGTTTGCCCCCAGCGCGCTGCCTGCGTTGAACCCGAACCATCCGAACCACAGGAGGCCGGCCCCCAGCACGGCGAAGGGCAGACTATGCGGGGGGGAGATCCCGTCCGGGTACCCCTTTCGCTTTCCCAGGAAGATGGCGGCCGCGAGCGCCGCGGCGCCCGCGTTGATGTGAACCACCGTGCCGCCCGCGAAGTCGAGGGCTCCCATCTGGCCCAGGAACCCGCCCGTTCCCCAGACCCAGTGGCAGACGGGGTCGTAGACGAACGTCGCCCACAGCACCGAGAAGATGCAGAACGGCGCGAAACGCATCCTCTCGGCGAAGGCCCCGATGATCAAGGCCGGTGTGATGATGGCGAACATCGCCTGAAAGATCATGAACGCCTGGTGTGGGACCGTGCTTGCGTAGGCTGGCGAGGGGTCCAGGCCGACGCCCTTCAACCCCGCCCATTCCAGGCTGCCCAAGATACCCCCCCCCAAATCCGGCGCAAAGGCCAGACTGTAGCCGATCAGCACCCACTGCAGCGTCACCAGACAGATGACGATCATGCACTGCATGAGGATCGACAACACGTTCTTGCGACGAACCAGCCCCCCGTAGAAGAACGCCAGCCCCGGCGTCATCAGGAGCACGAGCGCGGCGCTGGCCAGGACCCACGCCGTGTCTCCCGTGTCGATCGTCAGCGGCGACGAGGCGGGTGCCTCGGACCCCATGCCAACCCTCGCCCAGACCGTGACCAACAGCCCAGCCAGCACAATCACCCGACACGACTTCATCTGCGATACCCTCATCTTGCAGCGTTGATCGTCCCGCAGAACCGAGACAAGCAGGGCGGCCTTGGAGACAGCCCGACCGTTCGGCAAGCGAAGCGCGTGGCCCCCAACCTGCGGACACGAGACGAGCCATTGGCGTGCCATCGCGTGCGCAGGACACGCGATTCGTCTAAAGCTTTTCCAAAACATTGGTTAGGGGATTCGGGTCGCGACGGCATCTGCACCACGGGGGCACAGGAGTCTACAGGCGTGTATGATGGCACGCGGAAAGCTACGCCAGTGTATGGCGGATCGGCTGATCCTACGGACTCGGAGCCTGCCGGCCCCGGCATCGGCCGACCGTTCCCCGCCGACCCGCCACCGCGGTTCCCCACGCCCGGCGGCGTGTGGGGGCCGGACGCTGCCAGCTATCCGATGGCCTCTGAGCCTGTGTCCCCGGTTCGGATCCGGATGCACTCGACCAAGTCGACCACGAAGACCTTCCCATCGCCGATCTGGCCGCTCCGGGCGCCCTTGATGATCGCGTCGATGGTGGGCTGGACGAAGTCCTCGTTGACGCCGATCTCGATCCGCACCTTCTTGAGGAGGTTGACCTCCATGTCCACCCCGCGATACGTCTCGTGGTAGCCGCCTTGCTGACCGCACCCCATCGCGTTCGTGACCGACATCTTCCGAACGTCTGCCTTGTAGAGCTCTTGCTTGACGTCGTTGAGCTTCTCAGGCTGTATGTAAGCGACGATAAGCTTCATCGAGGATTCTCCCGGTTATGCAAGCGCCACGGAGGGCATGGTGCTTCTCCCGGCACCGTTACGTGGTCGTGAAGATTTGGAAGCCCGAATACGCTTCCATCCCGTGCTCGCCGATGTCCAGACCGCGGACCTCCTCTTCCGGGGTGACCCGCAGGCCGACCGTTGACTTGAGGGCGTAGAACAGCACCATTCCCAGGCCGAACGCCCAGATGAAGGCCGCGGCCACGCCAACCAGTTGGGTCCCCAGCTGGGCGACGCCGCCTCCATAGAGCAGCCCACCGTTCGCCTCGCCGATGCCCAGCGTCTTCTCGGCGTTGAACAGGCCGCAGGCCAGCGTGCCCCAAGCCCCGCAGACGCCGTGGACGCTGACCGCGCCGACTGGATCATCGACCTTCAGGACGCGGTCAATGAACAGCACGCTGAAGACCACGAGCACGCCCGCTACCGCTCCGATGCCCATGGCGCCGAGGGGCGTCACCGTGTAGCACGGGGCGGTGATCGCCACCAGCCCGGCCAGTGCACCATTCAGCCCCATGGAGGCATCGGGCTTGCCGAATTTCGCCCAGGAGGCGATGACGGCCAGGACGGCTCCGGCGGCCGCAGCAATGTTCGTGGTGACCGCCACCCGCCCGATTTCGCCGTTGCCCGTCGTCGTACTTCCCGGGTTGAAGCCGAACCAGCCGAACCACAGGATGAACACCCCCAGAGCGGCCAGGGTGATGTTGTGTCCGGGGATGGCGGACGGTCGCCTGTCCGGTCCGTACTTGCCGAGGCGAGGCCCCAGGATGATGGCACCCGCCAGGGCGAGCCAGCCGCCGACCGAGTGCACGACGGTCGATCCCGCGAAGTCGCAGAACCCCGGGCCGACGCTCTCGAGCCAGCCCGCACCCTTCTCGAGCAGCAGCGATCCCCACGCCCACTTGCCGAAGACCGGGTAGATGAACACGCAGATGAAGAAGCTGTAGCCCAAGTAGCCGACGAACTTCGTTCGCTCGGCCATGGCTCCCGACACGATCGTTGCCGCCGTCGCGGCGAAGACCGTCTGGAAGATGAGGAACGTGTATCCCCAGGCCGATCCCCCTTCCCCCACGATCTCGCCAATCGCGAAGTGCGACGTGCCGAACCACCCGGACTCGCTGGCGCCGAACATCAGGCCGAATCCGACCAGAAAGAACGCCAGCGTACCGACCGAGAAGTCCATCAGGTTCTTCATGATGATATTGACGGCGTTCTTGGCCCGGGTGAAGCCGGCCTCCACCATCGCAAAGCCGGCTTGCATGAAGAAGACCAGGAAGGCCGCTACGCACGTCCAGACGATGTTTACGTTGGCTTGCAGCGCTTCGGTCACGGACGTAGCGGCCGCCTCTGCCGACGGCGCCATGGTCGCGTTGTCGGCGGATACGGCGGTGGCCAGAATGCCCACCAGCAGAAGTGAGCGAAGACCCAGTGATGCCCCTATCATGACGTCGTCTCCCTTGCCAAGGCCCTGGTCCGAGCGGCCAGCCGCCTTGATGCGTCCTGCCCGATGCTCCCACCGTCGAGGCCCAAGCCGTCGTGAGTCGGCGGATCGTCGCGGCTGATCGGCTCAGGTCTCAGCGCTGCCAGCTTGCGGCGCCCCCTTCGGGAACGTACGGAGATCGCTCTTGCGGCATTGCGCGTGCCAAGCGGCATGGAAGGCTTGGAAGATGTTTATCTGTTTGTGGAATGGAGGTTTGCAGAGAGGATTGGGAAGGAGGGCAGCGGGAAGCGTGCTCCTGAAATCCTACGAATATGTTAAGAATGTAGGATCAGCCTACCGCTTCGTCCGGAACCTCTTCGGATCGATGCCGTGCTTCTTGACCCGCAGGCCCATGATCCGCTCGCTGACGCCCAGGGCGCGAGCGGCCTTGGTCTTGTTGCCCCGGGCGGATTTGAGGGCGTCCAGGAGCAACTCCCGCTCGAGGTCGTCTAGCATGGCCTCGAGCGTGCCGGTCTGGGTCGTGCCGCTGGCCTCGGCCGTCTGGAGCGTTGGTGGCAAGTGGTGGCCGTGAATCACGTCGTCATTGCTCAGCAACACCGCTCGTTCGATGCAGTTTTCCAACTCTCGGACGTTGCCCGGCCAGTGGTAGCTCATCAGCATGTCGATGGCGGGCGTCGAAATCCGTCGGATCGACTTGCGATTCGCCTCGCTGTATCGCTCGACGAAGAAGTCGGCCAGCAGCGGGATGTCGGTCCGCCGCTCGCGAAGCGGCGGGACGAAGATGGGAAAGACGTTGAGACGGTAGTACAAATCCTGCCGGAAGACCCCCGACTCGGTCAGCGCCTCCAAGTCTCGGTTGGTGGCGGCCATGATCCGCACGTCCGTCTTGATGGTTCCGGTTCCGCCGACGCGCTCGAACTCGCGCTCCTGCAGCACCCGCAGCAGTTTGACTTGCGTCGTGTGGGACAGGTCGCCCACCTCGTCCAGGAAGACCGTGCCGCCGTGCGCCAGTTCGAACCGTCCTTTGCGCTGGTGGATTGCCCCGGTGAAGGCGCCTTTCTCGTGCCCGAACAGCTCGCTCTCGATGACGCTTTCGGGGAGGGCGGCGCAGCTGACCTTGATGCACGGCTTTCGGGCCCGAGGGCTGTTGTAGTGGATGGCCTGCGCAACGAGCTCCTTGCCCACCCCGCTCTCGCCACGGATCAGGACCGTCGCCTCGCTCTTGGAGACGGTGGCGATCAGGTCGTAGACCTTCTGCATCGCGTTGGAGTTGCCGATGATGTTGGCGGGGCGAAACCGGTCCTTCAGCTCCTCCTGGAGCCGAACGTTTTCCTCGAGCAACCGTTCGCGCTCCTCCTGGGCCGACTGACGCAGACGGACCGCCTGTGAGATCATGGACGCGATAATCGACAAGAGGCGCACGTCCTCCACAAACGAGATGTCATCCCGAAACAGGCGGTCGGCACTCAGCGCACCGATGACCTCTGTGCCCAGCTTGATCGGGACGCAGATGAACGAGATGTCGCTCTTGCGCAGCCGCCGCCGCGCCCCGGTGCGGTTGAGGAAGAGCGGCTCTTCGGAGATCCGCGGCACGACGGCCGGCTCGCCGGTTCGGACCACTTCTCCGGTCACGCCCTCGCCGGGTTTGTACTTGCCCCGCTCTTGCTGGCTGGCGGACAGGCCGTAGGCGGCCTCGATGCTGATCTCGCCGGTCTTGCGGTTCAGCAGCGTCAGCGTGCCGTTCAACATGCCCATGCGGTTTGCCATCGCCTCGAGCAGGGGCCCGACGACGTCTCGCAGGTCGAGGCTGTTCTCCAGCGTGCAGCTGATCTCGTAGAGCAGGGAGAGCTCCTCGACCTCACGCCTGACTTCAGGTTGTTCGCCTCGCTTGGCCATGATTGTCTCCGCAAGGCCGCACCCCGGGTGGGGCGGTGCGGCCCGGGCGAACCCTACGAAATTGTAGGGCAAAGCGGCGCGAAACGCAAAGGGATAGGTGCGCACTGTTCATACGTAAATAACCGTCGAAAAATAGGTTGCAAACAAGTCCTTCGTTCGGGGTCGGGGGCGTCGTGTGGCAGAGGGGGACGACCAGCCTTTCCCGGCCCAGGGGGCGAGCGCGTTTGCTGGGTACCGGCTGCGTGCACTATCGACGTCGACCGGGCCGAGGACGGCCCGGCTCGGGGAGGGCATCTGTGGGATTCAGATTTGGGCGCGTTTGTGATATGTAGTCGCGGACACGACGCTGAAGCTCGGGTCGCCTGAGCAATCATGCGGGCGCGGGAGGAAGGGCCGGCCCGCGGCACGCCTCCCGTTATTTGCGGCGCCGACCTTGCCGGTCGGTCGCTGAAAGGAGAAAGGCATGCTGATGCGACGACTGGTGCCATGCGTTCTGATCTGGGTGGGGATGGGGGCGGCCCGCGCGGCGTCCACGACGATGACCTACCAGCGTGGCCTGAACGGTTACGACGGCGTGGGCGACACGTTCCTCTACGCACCGTCGTCGGTGGCAAACATCAACTACGGCAAGTCGCGGCATCTCAATGCGGGCATCAACCGGTGGAACGAGCACTACGTCACGCTGATTCGGTTCGATCTCCGCGGGGTACCGAAGGCGGCGCGCGTGGTCCAGGTGAGTCTCTGGCTGTTCGACGCCTCCAAGACGTACCCCGCTCGGGACCTGACGGTCGACATTCAGGCAATCACGCCCGCCAACACCGACTGGGACGAGGGATCAGGGGACGGAACGCGCGTCCCGATCCCGAACACGACCTGCTGGAACTACCGTCGATACGACACCGCCCGGTGGGCGGGCGCGCCGGGGCTTCGCAAGGCCGGCGTCGACTACATGACGCCGACGATGGGCTCGTCTGGCGTCAAGAAGGGACACACGGGTTGGGTCGAGTTCTCGCTGGACGCAGCCGTCGTGCAGGGCTGGGTCCGCGATCCGAAGACCAACGCAGGGATGCGGATCTTCCCCCTCTCGGCCAAACAGAAGAGCGACGTGTTTGGCTTCCCCAGCTCCGAGGCAGCCGACGTCTCGCGGCGGCCCAAGCTCGTCGTGAAGATCGAGATGGACGAGGCAACGGCGGAGGTGTTCCGACGCGGCCGGGCGATCGCCAGAGTGGATCCGCTGTCCGTCCTGCTGAGCGAGGTGCGGGCGACCGTCGGCGCAGCAGGGGACCCGCCTCGTGCCGTAGGGGCGCTCCAGTTGGTAGCGGCCAAGCTCAAGGCCGCCGGCGAGGACGCTCGAGCCAAGCAGATGACCACCGCGGACGATCTGAAGCAGTTCCTGACGCGGACGCGACAGCTCGAGCAAGAGATCCGGTCCGTGCCGGACGTGCTGACGATCGCCCGGGCGGAGGCAGCCAACAAGGCGCGGAAGCTGGCAACCGACTTCGCGCTGGGCATTGCCGACGGGACGAGGAACGTTGTTCGGGGGCCGGGCTTGTTTGGGGGCCCGTTTTCCGACACCGCCCAGATCGAGCTGGCCAAGAACGAGTTTGAGCCGGTCCAGATCGTGATCGTGCCCATCGATGCGGACGTCCGTCGAGCGACGTGGTCGGTCACCCCGTTGCGCGGGCCCGGACAGGCCGTCATCCCGGCCGAGGACGTCTCGATCGCCGTGATGGGGTATCTCAAGTCCCGCAAACCCGCCGTCCGAACCGCGATCACGTGGTGGCCGGGACCGATCCTCGACTTCATGAAGCACGTCGACGTGCCGAAGGGCAAGGTCCAGCCGTTGTGGGTGTGCGTGCGGACCCGCGGCACGACGCAGGCCGGCGCGTACCAGGGCACCGTGACCGTCAGAGGCGAGAACGTCCGGCCCAAGACGATCGCGCTCCGCGTCCGTGTCTACGACTTCGCCGTGCCCAAGGCCCAGCACCTGTTGACGGTCTGGGGCAACAACGAGCCCACGTACAAGGCGCTCTACGGCGATCGCTATGACAAGAAGATGGCGCGGGCAATGTTCGATTTCCTGATCGATCACCGGCTGGCCGTCAACACGCTGTATGCCGCCCAGTCGGCCGGCAAGCCGATCGCCGGCGGTTGGTTCACGGAGTGCATCGGGTATCCCACGCTCTCGGACCCCGCCGAGCTGCGACGGCTGTGGGAGGCGGGGTCGCGGTGGTGGAATCTGGGCTATCTGCACCCGGTCTTCGCCAAGTCGGCCAAGATGGACTTCGACGCCTACGTGCCCAAGTTCATCGAGATGCTACGCGCGTCGCTCGAGGTCGCCGACGCGGCGGGTTGGCCCCGGTCGAATCTGGGCATTTACTTCTTCGATGAGACGAGGGAATTCGAGACGCTGAACAAGGCGGCCTCGAAGGTCAAGGCCGCCTTTCCCGACATCCCGCTGATGACGACGGGCTACGACCGCAGCTATGGCGTAAAGGGCGGACCGATCGACAAATCGATCGACATCTGGTGTCCGCTCACGCCGCGCTTTGCCCAAGACGCGTTCACCATCGGCGAGGGACGTCGGTACGGCAAGAAGGCCTGGTGGTACGTTTGCTGCGGGCCTCGGGGCAGCAAGGACCTGAACTTCTTCTCGCAGTTCCCGGCCATTCGATCCCGCCTGCTGATGGGGGCGGCCACGTGGAAGTACAGGCCCGACGGGTTCCTCTACTATCGCATCTCGGGCTGGCGGAACTACAAGAAGCCGATCACCACGGGCCCACTGACGGATTGGACGCCGTACTACCTGCCCGGACCGGACGGCGACGGTGAGCTGATCTGCCCTGGCCCGAACGGTCCGCTCAGCACGCTGCAGTTCGAGAACATCCGCGACGGGATCGAGGACTACGAGTACTACTGGGTGTTGAGCGATCTGGTCGCCCGCGCCAAGAAGCGCGGGATGGACGTGACCCCGGAGGAGAAGCTGCTGCACGTCCCCGCCGATCTCCTGTCTACGTTGACGTCTTACTCGGAGGAGCCAGCGCGCCTGCTGGCCGAACGCCGCAAGATCGCCGAGGCGATCGTCCGCCTCGCCAGGCGGGTCGAAGGGCGCCACGATTGACTCGTCGAGGGAGAGAAAGGACGCGTAAATGAGAAGTATCAGGAGATCTGTTCGGCGCGTTCTTTTCTGTGACCGCAAGGTGCTCAGCGTTGTGCCGCGTTCCTCGGCAAATCCCTTTGGAGAAGGGCGGGCGCTTCGCGTAGCCTATACTGGCGGGGGGTTGCATATCCGTTCGACCGCCGTGGGGCCTGTGGGCCCCGGGGGGACTAACGAAGGAGGGCGCCGCAGATGCTCAGAGAGTCCACGCCTTGCGCTCGCTTGTCTTCGGATTACAGGGTCAGTCCAACGGTTCTGCTCGCGTGGTTGTCCGCGTTTGGGGTTGCGCTTTGCCCGAACAACGCTCACGCGGGGTGGACCGCGTACAACGATTGCGTCTACTCGTCGAGTCTTGACGGCGTGGCGACCGATCCGACCGGACAATCCGTGCACTACATCGCGGACAACGTCACGACGTTCGGCATTGGGAGCGGCTTCGCCGGCTCGAGCTCTGGGGAACTGCTCATCCGGGCCAGCGGGGTCGGTACGGGCGTCACGGCGACGCTGACGCAGAGCGGCGGGGTCATCTGGCAGCCCGACGTGAGCAGCAGTTGGACCGGGGGGTACGACACGGCCGTCGGGACCGACGCCCGCAACACCTTCAACGGCATCGCCGACATGACGGGCGTGATCTACTATGGCAGCGTCGGCTGGCACGTCGACCTGACGATCACTGGTCTGGACCCCAACGAGAGCTACACCTTCGCCACGAGCGCGTCTCGCGCCAAGAAGCATACGGACGGCGAAGGAACGGGCTACGACGACCGGGACACGATCTACACGATCTCGAGCGTCGACGCCGCCACCAACGCCAGCACGTCCGGCGTGACGGAGATCAGCCCCCTGTCCGTGTACTTCTGCACGGGCAACAACCACGACGAAGGCTACGTCGCCCGGTGGACGGGCATCTCGCCGGGTGCTGACGGCAGCTTCGCCGTCCGGGCCGAGGCCCACCCGAACTGCCCCGATGGCGGGCGTAAGGCCTACTCGTTCGACGTCTTCATGCTGCGCCAGGACGGGCTGGACACGTGCGAGGACTTCGAAACCGGCTACACGCCGGGCACGACCGTTGGAGGCCACGCCGATTGGTTTGACGGCGGCAGCGGGCCCATCGTGACGAGCGGCGCTGGCGTGGCAGGCTCGGTGGGGCTCGCGCCGGGCAGCAGGATCTTCACGTGGACGGCCCATCCGCTGCAATGGTCCGAGCCCAACCTGGCCGGCGTCATCCTCCAAATGGACTTCGAGACCGACGGCAGCGCCGAGTTCGACGATGATCGCATGGGGTGGATGATCACGGACAGCAGCACGTCGTCCGACTACATCTTCGGCGTACAGTTGGACAACGCGAGCGGTCACCTGAGAATCGAAGGGTATTGGGACCACATCATCGGCGTCGACAAGGACAAGCGGCCCGAGATCGTTGACCTGGACGGCGTGACATTGGACAGCGACGCGTGGTATCGCTTCCGGGCCGAGATCACGAAACTCACGGACACGTCGGCCCGGATCGACGTGGAGCTCTGGTCCCTGGATGCGAGCGGGAACCTCAAGGCCTTGGTAGTGAAAGGCACCCTTGCGGACACCGGCGCGCTGGGCGGCGATTCTCCCGACCCGGCCTACTTCGCGGGGACGATGTGGCCGGCCTTCAAGAACTATGACTCGGCGAGCGGGGCGTGCGACAACGCCTGCTACCAGATCTGTGGCGCCTTGGGTTCGCCGCCGGATCCGCCGACGCTCGTGTCACCTCCCGATGCCAACCAGATCGAGTCGCTCAGCACGGAGTTACGGGTCAACGTCACGGACCCCGACTTCGACGAGATGGACGTGACCTTCTATGGGCGCCAGAGAAACACGGAGGCCGGGGAGGACTTCACGATCATCGCGCTGCCGGACACGCAGAAGTACTCACGCTATTGGCCGGAGGTGTTCGTGGATCAGACCGAGTGGATCGTCGCCAACAAGGACGCCTGGAACATCGTTTACGTTGCGCACGAGGGCGACATCGTCGATCGGTCCGACGAGATATACGAGTGGGACAACGCCAACGCCGCACTGAGCTTGTTGGAGGACCCGAACACGACGGGCTTGGCGGACGGCATCCCTTATGGCGTCGTCCCCGGCAATCACGATCAGCCGACCGGGAACTACAACGACTACTTCGGCGTGTCGCGATTCGAGGGCAGGGGGTACTACGGCGGACACTACGCGCCGAACAGCAACGACGACAACTTCACGCTGTTCAGCGCCGGGGGGATGGACTTCATCGTCATCAGTCTGAACTACGATACCAGCCCTGACCCGAGCATCCTGAGCTGGGCCAACAACCTGCTGCAGACCACGTACAGCAGCCGCCGGGCGATCGTCGTGAGCCACTACATCATGGAGATCGGCGAACAGGCCGATTTCGGGACGCAGGGCCAGGCCATCTACGACGCACTGAAGGGCAACCCGAACCTCTTCCTCATGCTCTGCGGTCACAAGCACGGGGAAGGCAAGCGGGTGGATGAGTATGGGGGCAACACCATTTTCACGCTGCTCGCCGACTACCAGGACGAGGAGCCCTATGACGGCAACGGGTGGTTGCGCATCTTGCAGTTCTCGCCAGTGGACAACAAGATACGCGTCAAGACCTACTCACCGACGCTCCTACAATACAGGACCGGCAGCAGCAGCCAGTTCGCCTTGGACTATGAGATGGGGGGCAGCGCCTTCGTCGCGTTGGGCACGGTCAGCGGCGTGTCGAGCGGCAGCGACGTCAGCCTCGAGTGGGCCGACCTGGCCGCAGACAAGACGTACGACTGGTACGTTGAGGTCTCGGATGGTAGCAGGACCACGACGGGGCCGGTCTGGTCGTTCACCACGCCCCCCGTGGTGGGACTGACGCTCGATATCGTCAACGATGCGTGGGGGGACGTGGTTCTGGACCCCGAGCCCAGCGACGCGAACCTCCCGGAGTACCCGATCGGTACCGAGGTGACCCTCACTGCCTTCCCGATCGAGGGCAAGGGGTTCCGGCAGTGGACGATCTATGACCCCTGCTACCCCGGCGACGCGAACTACGCCGTGATCGACGCCAACACCGCTACGACCGTTGTGATGGACACACATCGCCACGTCACTGCCGCCTTCAAGTGTGGCAGCGGCGTGCTCTCCTTGCTGCCCGTAACGCTGGTCGCGCTGGGGCTGTTCGTGTGGGTGAGACGAAGGACGTAGTTTCCGGGACGCTTGCAGCCGAGCGGCCTGTTGAGGTATAGTGCCGGCGCGCGGTGCGGTGCTGGGGCATACCGGCATAGAAAGACATCATGGTCAAACGCCTCGGAATCGGGCGGAGGGGCGTTGCGCATTCGGCCTTCACGCTCATCGAGCTCGTCGAGGCCATGCTCGGGTTGTAGCTTCTGTCGTCGACGGGGCGCCCGATCCGCGCGACGTCCCGAGACGAGATTCACTGATCGAAGACCGCCCTAGCGCGTCCAGCCCTGCAGGATGTCCAGGTACGCCTGGGCACGCATCTTGGCCACCGCTTCGGTGAACGCCGGGCTCGTGTTGGAGTCCTTGTAGATCGTGATGACAAACGCGTCATCGACGTAGACGTTGACGTGCCAGCCGACCAGCACGCCCGTGTTCGGCGCGACTGTGACGCGGATGTTGTTCAGCTCCCATTCGTTCTCTTCATCGACGGGAGACATGTCCTCGGTGGTGGACTCGGTGTCCGCATCAGGTGGGTCGTCGACGACGTTGTCCACGTAGTAACCCCACGGGACCCAGCCGTTGCCCGTCTCGATGCACCATTGGAACGACCCGAAACGGAAGGACTCCTGCTGCCCGTTCTCATAGAGCGACAGACCCGTGCCGAAGATGCCGCCGTTGCTGGGCGTGACCTCGTCGAACCGAGCCTCGCGGGTGTCGCCGGTCCGGCGGATCAGGGTCTGGATGTTCCGGCCTTCCAACGAGACTTGGTTGCGGTCGCAGCAGGCGCCGGGCGGGCAGATCATCGAGCACAACAGGTGCTGAGCCCAACCGCATCCGCCGACGCCGGCGACGCTCACGACCGCCGCCATCGCCAGCACACAGAGCTTCACGGTTTGTCGTTTGGGTTCTGCGCTCATCGGGTTTCCCTCCCAGAGAAGTGACCTCGGCTGGCGAGTCGATGGGCACCGAACCCTCGACGCCGACTCAGCCTCGATTCTGTTTGGGTACTATCTCCGCCCGTCGCGGCGTCGTCAAGAATCGGCATGCCTGGACGGCGGCGGTGGGGGACGTGCGCGACCTGACCGCGGAGCAGGGATCGGTGTGGTTCAGTTCAACGTCGGCAGGACGACTTCACCTCTCGCCTGGGCTTGGGTGTTCTCGTAGGCGCCGTAGAACTCCGAGTTGCAGTCCAGCCAGAGCGTCACGCGGTGGCGGTCTTCGTCTGACAGCTTCACGTCGTAGTGACGCGCGTCCACGTAGCGAAGCAGGCGCGACGCCCGAGCGCCGAACTGCCCCGCGACGGTGCGGCTGCCTCCGTGTACGCCCGATCGAATCGAGCCCTTGCTGGCGTGGAAGTAGAACCCGTACTTTTCAGCCAGGTTGGTGTATGAACGCGTCCACCCATACTTGCCCTCGGCGACGCCCGTCAGGTCGATCGCTTTCTTGGCCTGGTGGCAGGCCACGCAATGGCGGTCCAGGACCGGCTGAACCAGCCGGACAAAGCTGAACGGGTTCGCCCCATCCACGTCAGGGCGGATCTCCGACGGCTGACGACCGAGCGCCATCGGGATCGTCGCTGACCGGCGTCGCGCGTGGTGCTTGGGCTCGTGGCAGCCCTGGCAGGTCAGCTGCTCGCCCGGGTGGGCATACGTGCCCGAGCGCATCGACTGGACGGCCAGGCCCTGCGCATCGAGCGCCTGGAAGTAGATCAGCTTGCCGACGGGCGCCCGGAAGTAGGCGCTTCCATCGGCCTCCACCGGCACCGTGCCCAGAACGGCGCGGGCGTTCGTGCCGTTGGCCACGCCGATCCGCGGGGTGTTGACCCGAGGCGTCGTCTTGGGCAATACGTGGATGATCCGCAGCGCCGCGACCCTCGTGCCTTCGGGCCAGTCGAAATCGCTGTCGTAGACGTTCATCACGGCGATCGTCGCCGTCTCGTCGCCTCCTCGCACTCGATCAGCCGAGGCCGCCTGCGTCGTCTGGTCGGGGATCAGCGGCGGTCGCGGACGCGGTCGCAGCGGGATCGGACTGAGACACGAGATCGACGGATCGCGGTAGATCAGCTCTCGGTTGCCGAACCGGTCGATCCAGTAGATGCCTCGATTGCGTGCATGGCGGTCATACACGCAGAGGTAGTCGTCCTCGCTCAGCGGCCAGGCCGTCGCGTAGACCATGCATGCCCGCGTTGCCTTGACGGGAAACTCCGATTCGGGGAACGGCACATCCGGCGTCAGGCGCGTCAGCTGCGACATCGCGCCGTCATCGGCAACGCGCGGGTCGATCAAGACCAGCGAACCGAACGCGTGTCCGTGATGGGGCGCTGCCGTGGCCACGTACCGCGGCGAATCGGGGACCGCACGGATGCTCATCTCCATCCACGGTCGGCTCTCTCGATGCTCGGGGTAGTTGCCATGGAAGGCCCTCGGGTCCCGGCCGTCGGGAGAGCAGGTCCAGATGTGGTGGGCGACGTTCGTGTCCCGATCGACGTAGTCCCAACGCGTGTAGACGATCATGCCGTCGTTGTTCACGCTGGGGTGCCATTCGTGGGTCTCGTGGAAACTCAGGCAGATGATATCTCCGCCGTCCGCGGCCATCGAATGCAGCGTGTACGTCGGGGAATCATAGGGCGGCGACGAGCCGCCGCATCGCAGGTACCCGCCGCGGCGTTCCGAGATGAAGGCAATCCGCCCGTTCGGCAGGAAGCACGGGTCGAAGTCGTTCCATGCACCGTCCGTCAATTGCACCAGGCCGGTGCCGTCGGCGTTGACCTTGAAGATGTGGTAGCTGCTGGTCGGCGACCACTCGATGCCCTTGGCCTTCCCCTCGGTGTATGCGAACAGGAGGGTCTTGCCATCGAACGAGACCTCGGGCGACAGGAACGATCCGGCCAAGAGCTTCTGACCGCGCAGGCGTCCCTTTTCGCCGACCGCGTCGGCCAGCAGGTCCATCAGCTTGGGGCTCGGCCCGAACGGGTCCGACAGTACGAACAGCCCACCGCCGGGCTTGGCGCAGAAGCCGTAGTATTGGTGGACCATGTGGTACAACCCGCCCGGGTCGTGTCGCTTGATGAACAGGATCTTGTCGAAGTCTAGCAGCGGGTTGCACAGCGCAATTCTACGCAGCAATCGCCGGGCCTGGATGTAGATCTCCCGGCGGGCCGCCTCGGGTGCGGGCTTGGCTGATCTGAGTTCAGCGAGGCGCCGCCCCAGCTTGTCGAGCCCGTTCACCAGCGGCGCCAGACGTTCGGGCGCAACGCCGGGTCGAATCCGATTTGCCAGCCGCTTGCCTCTCGCAATGACCTGTTCGGTATGGTCCAGGGCAAACGCCATGCTCTGTGGAACAGGCCGTTCGGCGGGCACGTACTTGTGGCCTTTCGTGCCGGGATGCGAGAACCGTCCGACGCTCTTCTGATCTGCGGGTCTGAGCAAGGCGATGTTTAGCTTCGGGTCGTCAACGGCGTACACCTCGACCTCGTCGAGCGCGAACGAGCATCGGCCCGGCACGAGCAGTCGCACGACCCGCGCGGTGACCTCCCTATCCCGCAGTTTGACCACGAGCGGCTTGCGCTCCTTCGCCCCGAAGAAGACGTCCCCGCCGTGCCGGTAGACCTCCTGAAACACCTGTGGGTCCCCATCGCGGGCCGTTAGGATGCGGATGTGCCGTGTGCGGCGCGCGCTGCGCCCGTCGGTCCGGTTGTAGATCACCACGCGGTCGAGTCGAGTGTCCCTGCCCAGATCGACCTGCCACCAGGGATCCACCTCGTTGCTTGCCGTGTGGAACCCGACACGCCCGGTCTTGACCCCGTCGCAGCCCCCGGCGGCATCCTGGTACGTGGTCACACCGGCCCGGCTCTTGAGCGCACGCGCCTCGGCTCGACTGACGGCAAAGGCCCTGTCCTCGTCGACCCAGTCGGCCTCGATCAGCTCCTGCATCGAAGGGCCGACGTCAACCGATGCTGCAAACGAGCCGTTCGCGAGCACCAGACATGCGCACCACCAGGACCCGATCACGCGCCACTGTCCAGCCACTCGATGTCCTCCTGCCCCCAACGACCAGTGGGGCGCATCATCTGTCCCCCGATCCGCTTCAGTTTAACGTCGGCCAGACCACCTCGCCGCGGGCTTGGGCCTTCGTGTTCTCGTAGGAGCCGTAGAACTCGGAGTTGCAGTCGAGCCACAGCGTCATGCGGTGGGTGTCCTCGGGCGAGAGCTTCACGCCGTAGTGCCGCTCGTCCATGTAAGGCAGCAGCTTGGACGCCCGTGCGCCGAACTTGCCCGCGATGGTCCGGCTGCCGCCGTGGACGCCCGTCTTGATCGAGCCGTTGCGGACGTGGAAGTAGAAGCCGTACTTGCCGGCCAGGTTCGCATACGACCGGGTCCATCCGTACTTCTTCTCGATCCCGCCGGTCAGATCGAGGGCCTTCTTGGCCCTATGACAGGCGACGCAATTGCGGTCCAGCACCGGCTGGACGAGTCGGACGTAGCTGAACGGGTTCGAGCCGTCTACGTCGGGATGGATCTTCGAGGGCGGGCGCTGCAGCGCCAACCGGGTGTCTGTGTAGTGAACCGGCGTGCGAAGCTTCTGCTCGTGACAGCCCTGACACGTCAGGCGCTCGCCGGGGTGGACATACGTGCCGGATCGCATCGACTGGACGGCCAGGCCCTGCGCATCGAGCGCCTGGAAGTAGATCAGCTTGCCGACCGGCGCCTCGAAATGCGCGCTGCCGTCCGCCTCGATCGGAACCGTCCCCAAGACCGCCCGGGCGTTCGTTTGCTGAGCCACGCCGATCCGCGGTTGGTTCGGTGGGGGCGTGGTCTTGGGCAGAGCCTGGATGATCCGCAGCGCGGTGATCTTCGTGCCGCGGGGCCAGTCGAAATCGCTGTCATACACGTTCATGAGGGCGATGGTGGCGGGCCGGTTCGCACCGGCCTCGCGCGCGTCCTCGGCCGTCTGCACCGTCTGGCTCGGGATCACCGGCGGGACCCGACGCGGGCGGAACGGGATCGGGCTCAGGCAGGCGATCGATGGGTCGCGGTAGATTAGCTCCTTGTTGCCGAATCGATCGATCCAGTAGATGCCGTGGTTCCTGGCCTTTGGGTCATAGACGCACAGGTAGTCGTCCTCGCTGAGCGGCCAGGCCGTGCCGTAGATCATGTACTTCTTGATCAGTCGCTTTCCGCCTTCGGCCTCCGGGAAGGGGACCTCGGGCGTTACCCGGGTCAGCTGTGACATCGCCCCGTCGTCGGGGAATCGCGGATCGATCAGCACGAGCGATCCGAACGCGTGGCCGTGGTGGGCGGCCGCGGTGGCCACGTACCTGGGCGAACCAGGGATCGCGCGGATGCTCATCTCCATCCAGGGCCGGCTCTCTCGGTGTTCGGGGTAGTTGCCGTGGAAGGAGCGCGGGTCCCGACCGTCGGGGAAACAGGTCCAGATGTGGTGGGCGACGTTCGTGTCGCGGTCCACGTAGTCCCAGCGCGTGTACACGATCATCCCGTCGTGGTTGACGCTCGGATGCCATTCGTGGGTCTCGTGGAAGCTCAAACAGATGATGTCGCTGCCGTCGGGCTTCATCGAGTACATCGTGTAGGTCGGGCAGTGTCGTCCGCAGCGAAGGTAGCCGCCGCGACGTTCCGTGACGAAGGCGACACGACCGTTGGGCAGGAAACACGGATCGAAGTCGTTCCACTTGCCGTCGGTGAGCTGGACCAGTGCGGTGCCGTCCGCGTTCACCTTGAAGATGTGGTAGCAGCTCTGAAGCGTCCACTCGAGGTCCTTGCCCTTGGCCTCGGTGTAGGCGAACAGGATCGTCTTGCCGTCGAAGGACAGCTCGGGTGAGACGAACGCGCCGGGGATGAGCTTGCGGCCCTTCAGACGACCGTTCTGGACGACAGCATTTTCCAGCAGGTTGGTCAGCTTCGGGTTCGGGCCGAACGGATCGGCCAGGACGAACACGCCGCCGCCGGGCTTGGCGTTGAAGCCGTAGTACTGATCACACATGTGATACACGCCGCCCGGGTCGTGGCGCTTGACGAACAGGATCTTGTCGAAGTCCAGCAGCGGATTGCAGAACGCGATCTTGCGCGCGAGCCGCCTGGCCTGGAAGTAGACCTCTCGGCGAACCTTGTCGGGCACGTTATTGGCGGTTTCGAGCTTGGCCACGCGGGCGTCGAGTTCGCGAAGCTGCCGCGCTAGCGGCTCTAGACGCGAGGCCGTCGCGTCGGACCGCAGGCGATCAGCCAGTTTGCGACCGCGTGCGATGACGTCGCGCGTGTGCGCCAGAAGGAAATCGTAGCTTTCCGGCTCCCGTGGGGTTGCCGCGGCGGTCTTCTTGCCCATCGTTCCCACGAAAGAGTGAGGCCCGACGCTCTTCTGATCCGCGGGTCTCCCCAGGGCGACGTTCTTGGACGGGTCATCTGCAGCGTACACCTCGACCTCATCCAGCGCGAACGAACACCGGCCGGGCAGGGCCAGGCGAACAATTCGAGCGGACACGCCCTTGTCCCTCAGTCGGACCACCAGCGGCTTGTTCTCCTTGATCCCATAGAAGGTCTTACCGCCGTGCCGGTAGACCTCCCTGAACGCCTGTCCCTTGGCGTCGTCGGTTGCCAGGACGCGAAGGTTCCGCGTCCGCGGTGCGGTCCCCCGATCGGTCCGGTTGTAGACGACGACGCGGTCGAGTTTGACGCGTTTGCCCAGATCGACCTGCCACCAGGCATCCTGCTCGCCGCTGGCGGTGTGAAAGCCCCACTGGCCGTTCTTGATCCCGTCGCAGCCGCCGGCTGCGTCCTGTGACGTGGTTACGCCCCGGGCGTTGGTCGTTCGGGAGCCGCTCTGGGAGGCGCGGCGTCGGGCGACCTCCTCGGCGGTGAACTGCCGATCCCAATCGAGCCAGTCCGCCTCAACCAAGGACCGCGTTGGCCCACCGACATCGACCGCTGTGAGCGGCCCGGCCGCCTCCGCCGAATCCAAGCCGACCAGAACGCCAGCCGCTGCCACAATCGGCAGCGCCCAGGCCAGGAACGTGCCTCTCTTCATTCCCATGCCCCCAGCCTCTACAGATCCCCGAGCGAGCCTACCGACACGCATGTCCCGGCAGTTTCTCGCGCCGAACAACACACGTGCATCATACCGCGCCATCCCACAGAACCACACGTTGATTGTGATCGGAGCTCGACACGGGGTGCGTGACACTTTAGGCGGGGGCGGGGGGTAGCCGAAGGTATTATTGAGGGC
>CAYMLO010000111.1:0-34876 GCA_964390905.1 uncultured Planctomycetales bacterium
CAGTACCGTCAGGACCGCCTGCTGGAGGTCGCCAAGATCGTCGTCGACCGACAGAGGGACTTCCTGGAGAACGGCCCGGGAGGCCTGAAGATCCTGCGGATGAACGACCTGGCCAGGGAACTCGACTGCGACCCGTCCACCATCAGCCGCACCGTGGCCGAGAAGTACATGCAGACCCCCCGCGGCATCTTCCCCATCCGCATGTTCTTCACTGGCGGGACCGAGACCGCCAACGGCGAGTCGACCAGCTGGGACAGCGTCAAGGCACGCGTCAAGGAACTGATCGACAACGAGAACAAGTCCAACCCCCTCAGCGACGACGCCATCGCCAAGATGGTCCAGGCCGAAGGCGTCGATATCTCCCGAAGAACCATCGCCAAGTACCGTTCGCAGCTCCACATCCCAACCGCCCGGCAGCGACGTCAGTACTGACCGCCTCGAGGGCTCCCGTTCCGAAAGGCAACCGCTACCACAGCGCGTGTCTGGACCCGGCGGGCGTGGGACGGGCACGACGGTGACGGTCGAGCAGGTCGAGGGCCTCGGCGGCAGCGTTGTCGGACGCGCCGGTCTTGACGTGCGGGTCGATGACGTCGGCAAGTTCCTGGGACATGGTCTGGCGTCGTTCGGGAGAGGATAGCAGCTCGACCGCGCGGGCGGCGATGGGCTCGGTGCTGCGGTAGTAGGGCATGAACTCGGGGACCACCTCCCTGCCGGCCAGGATGTTGACCATGCAGAAGTGCTTCGTGTGAATCAGCCATCGGCCCAGCAGGTGGTAGCCGATTCGCGAAGTGTTGTACATCACCACCATGGGTCGGTGGAAGTAGGCGGTCTCCACCGTCGCCGTCCCGCTGGCGACAAGGACCAAGTCGGCTGCGTTGATCAGGTCAATGTGCCGGGCAACGTGGATGGGGATGTCCATGCCCGTCCGGCGCAGGATCTCCGCGATGACGGATCGGGCCTGTTCGTCCGCGGCGGATATCATCAGCCCCAGCCGACAGAAGCGCTGCCGCAGGACGGACGCCACCTGCAACTGGCCGGGCAGCACTTCCTTGATGACGTGCTCGCGGCTGCCCGGGAGGATCGCCACGGTCAGGTCGTGACCGCGGCGAAGATCGGCCACGAACGCCCGATCCACCTCATACCGGGCCAGGGCGTCCCACAGCGGATGGCCCACATAGACGGCGTCGATGCCGTGGCTTCGAAAGTAGTCTTGCTCGAACGGGAAGATGACGGCCAGGCGGTCGGTGCGACGACGGATCTTGCGGACCCGGAACTCCGCCCACGCCCACGTCTGTGGGGCGATGTAGTACAAAACGGGCAGGCCGCGGGCCTTGCACCTCCGGGCGATCGGCAGGTGATACGTCGGCGCATCCACGACGATGGCCAGATCCAGGGGCCGCGAGGCCAAAGCGCGGTCCACCCGGCTGAGCATGGCCAGGCCCTGACCCACCTTCAGAAACGCCCCGGCCAGCATCGCCGAGCCGGCCGTCATGTCCTGGATCGTCTCGCACCCCAGCTGCCGCATCCGCGGACCCGTCAGGCCGACGAACCGCGCCCCGGGACACCGACGACGGATCGACGCCATCAGCGAGGCCGCGTGCAAATCGGCGCTGTGCTCTGCTGCCGAGATGAAGATGTTGGGGCGGTCCACGATCACACGGTCCCCGCTCAACGAGGATACCAGACGAGCGCTTCAAGGGCCGCCAATCTACTGCCGAGCGAGGTGGGCGGCAACGCTGCATTCCGGGGCAGCGCGGACGCAGTTGCTCGTCACGTCTCCGCATCTGACCGCCGTAGAAACCCCGTCTACGGTCGCGGATCCATCCGCACCAGGAACAGGCCTTCACGTTCCTGCAGCGCGAGCTTGCCCGGCACTTCAGATCCGTCGTTGGCCTTGCGGTCCTGCCTGGGAGAACCCTTCAGCCGCCGGAACGTCTGGCCCGGGCACAACCTGCCCAAATCGAACGTGTACGCACGTGGGGCGGGGTTCGCCAAGACCAGGCCCTTCTCGAACACCCGGTACATGGCGTCTGGATGCGCGTGCACGGTCAACGCCGACAACCACACCGGTTCGGCGCCCTCGATCGTGAACGTCAGGTCCACCCGACGCGACCGGACCGCCGAGAAGTAGAACCCCGACGTGAACGCCCGTTGGCCCGTCCAAGTCGTGTAACTGACCGGAGCCGTCCAATCCTGCATGCCCGCCGGACCGACGACGCGGACGTCGCCCCAATAGCCGTGATCGGTCGTGGCATTGTCCTTCGATCCGCAGTCACAAACGAACCGCAACCGAACCGTCTTGCCTCCCCACTTCGCCAGCGACATCGCGTGAGGCGTCCAGCGCGAGGCGACCTGGCTGGCCTCGAAGATCTGGCGAAAGTCGTCAGGCCTACCGTCCTGCGGCTCGCAGGCCAGCACCTTGAACACCACGCCGTCGCTCCGCGTCGGCGCCTTCTCGCCCATTCCCAGGAAGAACTCGAGCCGACCGTCCTTTGGCACGCAAACGTCGCGCTGCCAGAACGTGTAGCCCACCCCGCCTCGGTACGGGGGATGCACCAGATAGCCGTCGTGCGTCTCGTCGGCGAGGGACCGACGACGGAAGAAGCGGACCACCGCGCCGGTCTTCACGTCGGCATCGGTCTCCGGACGTCCGCGAACCCGCATGCCCACATAGGGCAGCGAGGGCGTAACCAACACCCCTTCGGGCTCGGGAATGCCGACGCGCGTCAGCCGGGCCATCGTGGGTGGGTAATGGGCCATCGGCTCACCGCGGATCGTCACAGAGACAAACAGGTCCGGCCCATCGCACGGCACGTGCCGAAGCCGGAACGCCAGCTGACCGGCCTTCGGATCGGTGGACGAGACGCACAGGCCTCCCTGTGTCGCCGAGAAACGCACGCCGGTGCCCGTGAATCGCTTCACCAGCGCCGGGTCCATCTGCTTGCCGGCCCCTTGCAGGAAATCCGGCGCCGTCCTGGCCAGCCGAACCGCAGGTGCCAGCGGCCTGCCCAGCCACCCCAGCTTCCACGCGACGCCCATCCGAAGCTCGTCCCAAACACCTAGCCGCTCGCCTGGTTCCCCCGGCGGGGCCCAACTGTAGCAGACCGCGGCGTCGGTGAACTGGGCCGCCGCGAGCACCAACCGATGGATCTTGTAGGGCACGTCGGGCTTGCGGCGGCTGCCCGGCGTCGGGCCCGCTGTGGTGAACTTGTGGTTGACGTAGTTGAAGACCGGCGGGCGGGCGTTCTGTTGCCAGAACGCGTGTCGGTTCAGACCGCCCGACCAGTCGCTGATCTCCCAGTCGCTCAGCGTCGGCCAGCCCTCACTCTCGATTCCGTTCAGGATACCAAACGCCCGTTGGTTGTTTACGCCCATGCCGTCCGCCAGGATGAGCTTGCCTTCGCCGATCCGGTCCCGAAGCCGACGACAGAAGGCAATCACGCCGACCCCATAGGTGTTCACGCCGCCAAACCGACCGTTGTCGACCTTGCCATCCGCGTCACAATCCGCGCCGCGGCCGCCGCCTCGCATCCGCTTGGCGAACCTTTCGTGGCATAAGACGTCGAACTCCACGCCGTCGAAGGCCGCCAGCTCCCCGCCGGGCCCGAACCGCACGGCCAACTCATCGGTCAGCACGTCCACGCAGGTCCGCCCCTGCGGGTCCGGCGGGCACCGGGTCGAGTAGTTGTAGAACCACATCAGGTTTGATCGCTTCCCCCACGGGCCTTCCGTAACGTGGGCGGCCGCATAGGCCCGCTTCGCCGGGAACGCCCGCGGCTTCGTGCCGTAACAGCCACGCCGAACGCGGAGCGTCCGCCGCTTGGCGTCGATGCTGATCAGCTGGACCTGTTCGCTCTCGGCCCAGTTGGGTCTGCCGTGGTCATCGAGGAGGCACAACCCGATGTCTTCTTTGGCGGTGCGGTAGCGCCCAATGTTGACGCGGAACAGCCGCGGGTCATTGACGCGAAACTCCGTCTCGCCCGGTTCCGCGGGGACGTCCGACAGGATCGCTGCGCCGTTGTAGTAGATCCAATGCCCGGCGAAGTACCGATCCGGCGCGTCGCGTGGATCGCGCGCGTTGCCGTTGTAGTGCAGCAAGACCAGCTGCTCCGGGTGTTGGCGCTTGAACCGCGTGAAGAACGCGATGTTCCGCTTGGACCGTCCGGGGATCTCCTCGTCCAGCGCCTTTCCCTCGATGCCCATCAGTCGCCCGAACGTCTGGGCCCATTGTTCGTAGCTGATCCGCGGGTTGGCGGCCATCCCCTCGGCGGCCCGGAAGAAGTAGGCCCGCGGGTAAACCGGCTTGAGGATCTGCAGCCGCTGCGCCAGGTCGTCGGAATCTGCGCCCCGCGCCGATCCCAGACCGACCACGACCAGGCCGACCCATCCCCACATCATCCCGGTCCCATTTCGAAGCACGCACGCCATTTGCTCGACCTTCGTCATGCCCCCGCCAGAGTCTGCACAGTGTACACGACCCGCCGCAGAACCGCGCCGTCGCGCTTTGCCGGGGGTCGACGTCCGCCCTACAATCCAAAGATGTCACCGCACGGGTGAGACGGAATCAACCATGGACTCGATCACGCAAGGATTGCTCGGCGCCGCCGTAGCTGAATGCGGCTTCCGCCACAAACTCGGGCGCGGGGCAACGCTGATGGGTGCGGCGGCGGGCGTCCTGCCGGACCTGGACATCGCCCTGAGTTGGATCGACCCGTGGTGGACGTGGCAGTATCATCGGCACTTCACGCACTCCATCCTCTTCGCGCCGCTCCTGGCCGTGCCGCTGGCGTGGCTGTTCTGGCGACGCCGCGATCGGCGGCACTTCGGCCTGTGGTGCCTGTGCGCCTACCTGGCCCTGGCCACGCATCCGCTGCTGGACCTATGCACCACCTACGGCACACAGCTCCTCGCGCCGATCTCCAACGCGAGGTTCGGCCTGGACTGGATCGGCATCATCGACCCCTTCTACACGCTCGTGCTGATCGCGACGCTGGTCGGATGCGTTCTGCGTCGCAGGGCGGGCGCGTCCGAGAAGACATGGCGCGTCGCCGCGGCGGGAATGGTCCTGTCGACGGGCTATCTGTTCTACGGCGCGCTGAACCATCACTGGGCCATGACTCGTATCCACCAACACGCCCGGCAGCAGGGCCATCAGGTCCTGGCTGCTCGGGCCATCCCCAACGTCGGCAGCCTATTCGTCTGGCGTCTGATCTACCGAACAGAATCCGGCCACTATGTCGGCAGGACGAACACACGCTTCAGCCGTCCGCCGAGGTTCACTCACCTCCCGATCGAGACCAACCCGCTCATCCGCAAGGCGGACGAACAGCCGCTGATCCAGGTCTTCCGCGCGTTCACCATGGGCTGGGCCCGCCCCTACGTCCTGCAGGGGAAGTTGGGTCCCGCGGTCGTCTATGACGACCTGCGCTACGGCTGGCCGCCCGACAATCCGCATTCGCTGTGGTCGGCCGTTGTCGAGTTCGATGAGGGCAACAACGTCGTTTCCGTCCGCCGCGGGCGCTTCTCTCAGCGCGGGGATGGCTCAGTGGGCAAGATGTGGCGGTCGTTCTGGTATGAGCTGCAACGACCGTAGGGAACGGTTTACATGCCGAGGGACACAGGCGCCATCTCGAGGTGGCTTGGAATGCAGGCTGCCGTCGTCTTGGCGACGATGACGGTAGCTCGGGGCGAGGAGTTCCCCGACCGCTACTGGCCCGCCTTTCCTGCCCCCACGCGGGTCGTGATCGCCGAGTCCCACCTCCAACCTTCGTTCGCCCGGGGCGTCCTGCTGCAAACACTCGCGGGTCTGGTCGCGCATCAGACACGAGAGCGCGGAACGGGCGAACTGGTCTGGCTGGGCACGCCAGACAATCCCTCTTACGAAACATGGTTCCACCGATGCCTGCGCTATCTCCGCGTGCCGTGTGAGGAACGACCCGTCCCCCTGTGGAAGCTGGTCACTCACTCCCACAAGCAGGGGATCGTGAAGGGCTACGTGCTCTATCGAGAAGACCCCAGCCGCCGGCGGCTCTACACCGGCCGCCCTACCGACGTATCGCTGAACGTGGCGACGGCCTTGTGCGCGCAGCTGCAAGGCGTCGCCGTCGCCGAGACGCTTCGTCAAGAGGCCGACGCGCACGGCCTGCCGTTGCTGATGGACGTCCGGGGCAAGGATGAAGGCTGGGTCTGGGAGCAGTTTGGCCACCGCTTCTCACCGGCGCGGCTGGCCCTCCAGGATCCCAAGAGCACCATCGTCCGAGACGCCGCAGTCGCGATGGGCGCCATGCTCGTCTCGGGCGAGGGCGATCTGTACGAGCAGGCCCTGGCTCGCCTCCAGCCCGGTTCTCCGGTCCTCGGATGGGGCATCGGCCTGGAAGATGCCCTGACCGGCTCGTCCTATCTGCAAAGCCGGCGGCGTTTTGGGTAAACCGTACACTTCATGAATAATCCTTCAGAAATCCTCTTGACGTTCTGAGCCTGAGCGAGGTAGACTACTATCGTGTTAGGAGGTGAGAGGGTTACGGCGCGTGGTCTCTTGTATCTTGTGCGTTTTGCCGTGCCCGCCTGAGGAGAGGGAGGTTTCCCGACAAACACATCGAGGGTCTTGGCACTTGCCTCGCCGGGGCATGCCCAGCGCGATGTAGGCCTCAGGATGTCTCGCCTGTGCGCAATCTTGGCGCGTTCCCCTCAGGACGCCGGCGTCACGGGAAGGGCCGACGAAGGCCCTGCGGCGGCGGCAAGGGGCGTGAAGCTCGGAAAGGAAGGAGGTCGGGTATGAGGTCTCTTGGTGTCATGGGAGTTTTGTGCTTGGCGGCCACGCCTGTGATGGGGGCCGCGATGAACCTGGAGTTTGAGGTCGTTTCCGGCTCGTTGGTGGTCGACACGAGCCCCGACGGAATCGCCACACCGGACCCGGTGACCGCCCCCATGGACGGCACGTTTGGCATGACGATCTATGCCAGCGACGGGCACATCGGCGAGAGCGACACGTTCATGCTGACGCACAGCGGGATGACCAACGCCGAGACCGTGGAGGTCTCGCTGATGGGGATGGCCACGGCCTTCATCCCCGCCGGCGGTGCGCAGTTCAAGAACTTCGCGCCGGTCGCGCCGGGCCACATTGGGCCGGGCGGCGTAAGCGTGATCGAAACCGATGCCTATGTCGAGGTCATGGCCGTCGTGACGGGTGTCCTGAACATAACGCTGGACACGAGGACCTGGGCGGGCACGCCGCTGCCCTTCACCGTTTCTGTCACTACGTCAGGGACGTTCACTGACATCGTGACGGTGAACATCCACGGGACGTTCGGCTACGAGATCGGGGTCTCAGCGATCACGCAGACCCTGACGCTGGACCTGATCGTGGACGTCGTCGGGACGGCTCACGTGGTGCCCGATCCGGCCCTGGGCGGTTTCACCGCTTTGGGTCTGGCCGGCGCCGGTGCCTGGTTGCGTCGTCGACGGTAGTCGGACGCCTGTCAGGAGGTCGGAAGGAAGTAGCAAACTCCCATCCAAATATGCCCGCGAGGCGGCGTCTCTGGCCGAGGCACCGCCTCGCACGCTTTGGTGCTTTGGGGGGCGCTGGCAGTAGACAAGGTGTCTCGCGCAGATCAGCTTCTGCAAGTCGTCTTACCCCTTCAACAAGAATGGCGGATGATTGAACTGCCGTGTAGGACGCAAGGCGGGCCTGTTACGACGCGCCTCGGCCCTCGTTGGTGAACTGCCGTTCGGCCGGCGTTCTGGGGGTTCACAGGCACGCGTTGCGGTCTCGCGCTAGATGCGCTCGGCCGCTATTCCGCTCTCTCGCCGTACCATTCCCAAACGTGACGGTTACAGCATGCCGACAGGCTAACGAGCTTCTTGCTCAGCCACGTCCGGTTCGCGGCGCTTGGCGGGCTGACGCGGTATGGCATTCACGCCGAAGACTACCGCGCCAAAAGGCTCCAGTTCGAATTCATCTACGAGCTCCTCCTTCCTCAAATCGATCTTCTCGATTCGAGCCGGATACCGCGGCCCCCCGGAATGCTTGACCCAGCTGGCGAACTCACGGAACTTCGTCTGGCGGAATCGCGAGAATCCCACATAGGCGAAGCCGTTCTGCACCTCAAGCCCTCGACACCATCCGAGCTGCACCAATCCCTTGGTGTGCTTGATCGCGTTCAGGTCGATGTCCCTGGCGATCCGCCGATTCGGGCCGTCCACGACCACAATGTGACCGTTCGTCGTGGTGAACCAGATCTCATCACCGATCACGACCCCATCGTGAGGATTCCCCACGTCGACGGGCATCCTATCGCTCGGATCAGAAACGCAGACGGCATCTTTCTGCAAGAACCGGGTGACCCACGTCTTGTCCTCGTAGACGAAGACGTAGTTAATGTGACACTCGTGAGGCTTCGTCGTGGGTTGGAGCCGGTAGTCATCATGAAGAGAGAAGCGCTCCCAAGTCGGAGTCGAGGAGGCGTTGTATGCGTCAAGAAGGTTGCCTGCATAGTCGAACGTCTGAAGCATCTCAAGCCCAGTATTGCAGACGAGAATCCTGTCCTCCAGGGCAAGAACGTGATGCAGGTCGTTGAAAGTCGGATGAGAGAAAACGCTCTCGCGCGTGAGATCCGGCACGCGATAGCGGACCACCTCTGTTGGCGCGCAAGCGTAGTACCAATCTCCCCTCAAGCTGCCAAAGGCCGTCCGTACATTCTCGTCGGGATGGAGGATCGAATCCGGCGGCCTGTAGGTGTCGGACTGGACCAAGCGCTTCTCGTCCCAGTCAACAATCCCCACCGCAGCTAGAGATGTCTTCTGTCCATCGTTGATCCCCCTCAACTTGTCCTGAACGCCCACCGAGACCAGCAATCTCATTCCCGCACTCCACTTCTCAGGCTTCCCGATGCCGAGGCGCCCCAACGCGCCTCATGCGCATTTGATGCTTGGGACGAGGACTCACATGCTGAGCCCCCGTCATTTCATCAGCCGTCACGCCGTCTACCCGCTGTGAAAGGAACAAGCCCCCCCAGCTAACGAGAGGCCCGACGGTGCATCTATACCTATGTCGTCACCAGATGATGAACAGGTTAACCCGGCGCAAGTTTTCGATGTGGACTTCGGACTTGGACGTCCGTGAAACGAAATACTGCCTTGGATAAAACCGAGCGAGCAGACCCGTCGAGTGGCAACCCATAGGCATGGGACATGCGCCGTCAGCGTCCCTCCGGTCGCCAGCCGAGCAGGCGCTCAGCCTTGGTGAGTTTCATCCACTGCTGCTTGAGGTCGGTGGCAATGAAGACACCGTCGAAACCCTTGTGCTCGACGGCAAGCGCAGCCAGAAACGCTCGGCGCAGGTCGTTCGGAGCGGTGCAGCAGTGTTCGCCGTCTTGCTCCGCCCATTTCGCTTCGGACATCGGGCCGTACAACCGAAGCGCGATGAACGACAGGTCCGGGCAGCGATCAACGAAGGCCTCGGCGATCATCTCGCTCAGCCGCTTGGTCAACCCATAGTCGGTGGTCGCATCGGGCGGGCGGGTCTCCTCGTCCCCGTAGTCGCCGAGTTCACAGTCGTAGACGCTCATGGTGCTGGCGTAGACGACCTTCCTGACGCCGGCGGCCAACACGGCCTGCAACAGAACGTGCATGCCCTTGACGTTCACGTCGTACATGGCCTGCGCGTCGTAGACGTTGCCCATCGTCAGATGCACGACGGCGTCCATGTCGCCCACCGCCCGACCGACGACGGCTTCGTCCAGCAGGTTCCCCTGGATCCATCGGTCGTCCGCATCGGCGGGCAGGATCCGGTCGAAGAAACGGCAGTCGTGCTCGGCTTCGAGGGCGGGCCTCAGGATCGAGCTCACATAGCCCGCGGCGCCGGTGATCAGGATTCTCATGGCCAATCGTCTTCTCCAGGGCAGCGTCTCGCCCGGCACCGTCAGTCGCCTACGCCGACGCGTATTCATGACCCGGGGTCAGGCTGCATATCAGCGGGGAACGATAGCGAGCCGGGACCGTCAGATCAATCCGAATTCGGCCCCTAGTATTCGACGGAGCCCAATGCTGCGAACGGTCCCCGTTCCGCGAGGGTAGTCAGACGCTTGACGCCGGGCCGACCAGCAGATTAGATGTGGGCCAGCGAGGTGGCCATGGCAAAGAAGCCGGTGAAGTTCGAGGAAGCCCTGACCAAGCTCGAGAAGATCGTCGAGGCCATCGAGCAGGGCAAGATCGGGCTGGAGGAGTCCATCGACCGCTACGAAGAGGGCATGGGCCTGATCCGCCACTGCCGGGCGATCCTCGCCGAGGCCGAGCTCAAGGTGCAGAAGCTCCAGGCCGACGCCGAAGGCCAGCTGCAGGCCGAGGCCCTCGAACCGAGCACCGACGAGCCCCCGCCCGCCGGAACGTAGTGCTCTTTCAGCAAGGATTCTTTGGGTACATCGGACCACTCCGAGCCGGCCGGTCCCCAGACCGCTCCGTCCCCGAGCCAGTCTTGAAGCGCGGGGGCCTTTGACCAGATCGACCCGCCTGAGGACCGGCCGGCTCGGCACCGTGTCTGTGCTCGACGTTGGCCTACGGAAACACGCGTGACCAAACACTGACCCCGCCGGTCTGTCTCGGGAATGATTGGGCGTCGCGGCGCAAACGAAACGGCCCGTCCCATCGCGGGACAGGCCGAGGGGCTTGCCAAGCGCTTCGTATCAACCCGGATCCCCCCCTGCTGAATCAACAAGGAGCCGTCAAGCCTATTGATCTGCGAACGAGGCCAGCTCGGCCCGTTCCTCGCCGCTCATGACGCGGTCGATGTCCAGCAGGATCTTGACGGCATCCCCGACCTTGCCCATTCCCAGGATGAACTTGGTGTCCACCTGGCTGCCGAAGGCGGGCGGAGGCTCGATGGCCTCGTCGGTGATATCAAGCACTTCCTGGACCGTGTCGACCACCACGCCGGTCTCCGTGCCCACGTTAACCACGATGATGCACGTTTCGTCGTTGTACTCCGCCTCGGGCAGATCGAATCGGATCCGCAGGTCGATCACGGGAATGACCTTGCCGCGGAGATTGACCACGCCCTTGATGAATCCAGGCATCTTGGGCACGGTCGTAATGTCCATGATCTTCACGATCTCGCGGACTTTCAGAATTTCCAGGCCATACTCCTCGCCAGCCAGCTTGAACGTCAGGTACTTGCCGCCCAAATCGCTGGTGGCTACGCCACTGGTCGCCTCGGCTACAGCGCTGGTCGCTTGTGCTGTCATGGGTCGTATCACTCCGCCTACTTCACCACGGCTCCCGTCGGTCCCCACCCACTGGGCCGACGCGTCGGGCTTCCGCGAACAGATGTCACACGGACGCTACGTGTCGAGTATCGACCGTCAGCACAAGCCTGTTGAGATAAAACGCCCTGTCCGACCGACCCCGGATCAGCACAGCATGGCCGAGGTCCGATCACGTGCGAGAGCCTGCTGCTGGCAGCATTGCGCGTGGGGTCACAGCCAGGTGAGATCCGGATCCAGCGGCCAGACCGGCCGCCTCAGGCGGCGATAGGGCAGCGCCGCCAGGCCCGGCGTGGTCCATCCGGGCGAGCCGCATTCGACGACGGTCCCGGCGACGGGACCGTACGCCACCTTGTAGGCGATCGCAGCCTTGACCACGATGACGGCCAGGCTCGTCGGGTCAACGCCCACGCTGAGCAACTGCCCCAGGCTCCAGGGCACGGTCCGTCGCTCGGTCAGGATGACGTGATTATCGGACAGATCCAAACGGACGGTTCGACCCATCGTCGTGCCAAATCCCTTGTGCAGGACGTTGCCCGGATCGAAACGGCCGTCGGTGATCCGCCCGATCCGCCCGTCGACCGGACACGGCGGGCCGTAGACCGGGTCGCTTCTACCCCCAACGGCCACTGACACCTCCGCGCCTTGGCCAGCGCGGACACAGGCCTGGACGGCCTGTGGATCGTGCAAGATCACGGCGGCTTTGCGGGCGCCCTGCTCGAGGAGCTCCCGGACCAATGCGGTCCCATCCCCGGGCGTCCCACCGCCGATATTGTCGCCGATATCAACCAGGATGGCCGGCTTGCGGGGGGCCTCGATGGCCTGACGGACCGCCTCCGCTGGGCCGGGCCAATCACCCACCAGATCGCCGCGGCGCTCCCAGATCAGCCTGCCGATCTGTTCGGCGTGCGCATGCGCGGCCGCCGCGTCGCCGTCCGTGGTCACGACGACCGACACGCCCGGCCGCGGAACGTCGCTGTAGGCGAACCCCGCCGAGACCGTCACGTTGAGCACGTCAGGCTCGTCCTCAATCGCGCGGGCGGCGTCCATGACCGTCCGCATCGGCTCGACGGCGGTCTCCTGAACCTGCGGCACGCAGAGGATCGGCGGACGGACCTGTACCATCGTTGGCCAGATCTCCCCACGGACCGTCCGCACGATCAGCTCGGCCGCTTCCTGCCCGCGCGGACGGAAGTCGACGTGCGGATAGGTGTCATATCCGACCAGCGTCGTCAGCTCGCCCACCATGTCGGCCGTCACGTTGGCGTGGTAATCCGTGGTCGCCACCACCGGCACAGATTCGCCGACGACGCCGCGAATCGCCCGCAGCAACCGCGTCTCGGGATCGGCGTCGTTTCGACCCACACTGGCCCCGTGCAGGGACAGGAGGACGCCATCCAGTTCCCCTACCTGTTGGAGGTGGTGCACGATCCGGCCGACGATCCATTCGATCGCCTCGTCCTCGATCGGGCCGGCCGGCGCCGCCCAGGCCATGCACGTCGGTACGAGTTCGACACCCGCTGCCTCGGCGACATCGATGAAGCCAGCCGGCTCCGAATCGCTGTCCCGCCACTGCTCGATCAGCTCGGGGCCTTCCGTCAGGCTCCATCGCCGGAAGTCCTCCAGCGTCGTGGCCTGACTGGAAAACGAGTTGGACTCGTGACACATCCCACCGATGGCGATTTGCATGGCCCACCCCATGGCAGCAAACGGTACGGGCATGACGTCTCCGCGCATCCCGCCGGAGACCGGCCAGACCCATCTTTACCGCCCCCTGGCGCAGTGGGCAAGCTGTCAGGCCGTTCGCGGCTGGCAGCCGGGAGCATCCAACCTTTTCCTTTGCCTTGGGTCCAGCGTTGCGATACCAATACAGCAGGGAACCCGAGCACGCGTCATGATTGTCATCCGTCAATCCACTCTCCGAACGTCGATCGCCACGGGGGTGCTGGTCGTCGCGTTCGCAAGCATGGGCATCTACGGCCTGTTGCGTTTTGACCCGGGGCGCGGACACACGACGGCTATCGCACTGTTGATCGCGGCCGCGCTGTTGGGAGCGGTCAGCGTTCGGTCGCTCCTTCGAGGAGCCATCGTGGCTGTCCTCCGATCGAGCGGGCTGGAGCTTCGCAGCAGTCATTTCGCCCGGTGGGGCGTCATCACGTGGGAGGACATCGCCGAGGTCTTCCTGTTCCGAAGCGTCGGGCTGCAGATGATCGGCCTGAGACTGGTGGACCCACAGCGTTACCTGCGACGGTCGTCGCCGTGGGCGCGTTCGAGCTTGTGGGTGGATCGCCAACTCGCCGCCGGCGCGGACGCCTACCTGCCCGCCTCGGCCGCGCGGGCGCAGACGACCGACCTGGCCCGATTGATGCGAGTCTTCCAGAACTCCGACGCGGTCCGCGAGCATTTCGGCCGCGACGATCTCGTGTTAGAATTCCCAACCGACGTCAGTCTGGCCGACGTGCTGAAAGTGACGACGGATCAGGCGCCCGCTTCCTAGCGCATCGTTGCCCGTCCTCTGGCGGATGGACGGCCAACGGCTCACAGACAGGACGGATCCGAAATGCCCAACCCTATTCGCGTCTTGGTCCTTCGCGCGGCTGGTACGAATTGCGACGAGGAGACGGCTTTCGCCTGGTCGATGGTCGGCGCGGCTCCCGAGCGCGTCCACATCAACCGGGTGATCGCCCGGCCCGAGACGCTCCGCGACTATCAGGTGTTGACCGTCCCTGGCGGATTCAGCTACGGCGACGACGTATCTGCCGGACGGATCTTCGCCAACCAGATCGCCCATCACCTGGCCGATGAACTCCGCGCCTTCGTCGAGGCGGGCAAGCTGGTCCTGGGCATCTGCAACGGGCTTCAGGTCCTGGTCAAGACCGGGCTGCTGCCCGGGCCGATGGACGGGTCGTCTGACACGAAGAGCCCGACGCGCCAACCGGTCACGGTGACCTGCAACGATTCGGCCAAGTTCGAGGACCGCTGGGTGCATCTACGCGTGGCGTCGGACCGGTGCGTGTTCCTCGAGCCCGGCGCGCTGCTGGCCCTGCCGATCGCCCATGGCGAGGGCAAGGTCGTTGCCGACCGGGACGACACCTTGTCGGCACTGGGCAGCAATGGCTATGTCGCAGTCCGGTACGTCGACGAAAACGGCCAGCCAGGCCCGTACCCCGTGAATCCGAACGGCAGTCAGGACGACATCGCCGGCCTGACCGACCGGACCGGACGCGTCTTCGGGTTGATGCCGCATCCGGAGCGGCACATCCACCGGACGCACCACCCGCACTGGACCCGCCGGCCCGCCGACGCCGAGCCCGACGGGCTCATGGTTTTCCGCCGCGCTGTGGCCTACTTGAACGCGTGACGACGGCCCGGGTGCGATTCCCGTTCCCGGAGCCGGAGGGCATGAGTCCATGAATCAGCTGGAACGCTTCCGCGCAACCTGCGCCCACGAACGACCCGATCGCCTGCTCTACAACGCCAGCTTCACCGACGATCTGCAAAGGCGTCTGGCCGACCATCTCGGCACGAACGATTTCGGCGACCACTACGAGATGTTCGCCCCGGTGAGTGTGGACCCCCAGCCCCCGGCCGATCATCAGGCCCCCGACTTCCGCGGCTACTACGAGGACGCCGACCTACCCGAGGGAACCACGATCGACCCGGACGGTCCGGCGATGGTCCCGTCGGGCTTCTATCACTTCTGGGGCTACGTCAGCCCGCTTCGCAACGCCCGGTCGCTCGACGAGCTCGAGGCCTATCCGCTTGACGAAAACGCCGATTACGTCACTGATCACATGGCCGACCAGGTCGCCCAGGCGCACGCCGACGGCCGCATCGCCGTCGGCAACATCGTCCACATGTACGAGACCTCCTGGCAGATCCGAGGCTACGAGGAGTTCCTCACCGACCTGTTGATCCAACCCGAATGGACCGAGTGCATCCTCGACAAGGTCGCGCGCCGGTGCCAGTTCCGCGCCGTCGCAGCCGCACGGGCGGGCGTTGACTACCTGATGTGCGGCGACGACGTGGCGAACCAGAACAGCCTGATGTTCTCGATCGACCACTGGCGGCGGTTCATGAAGTCTCGCTGGGCCGAGGTCTGGGGCGCAGCCCGCGCGGTCAAGCCCGACGTCGAGATCTTCTACCACAGCGACGGCAACATCATGGACATCATCCCCGAGCTGATCGAGATCGGCGTGACCATCCTGAACCCGATCCAGCCCGAGTGCGTCGACCCGCAGGAGATCAAGCGTCTCTACGGCGACAAGGTGGTCATGAACGGCACGATCGGCACGCAGACGACCATGCCGTTCGGAACGCCCGACGACGTCCGACGAACGGTCAAGCAGCGCGTCGAGATGTTGGCTGGCGATGGTGCCCTGATGCTCGCGCCCACGCACGTCCTCGAGCCCGAGGTCTCCATCGCCAACATCGACGCCTTCTTCGACGCCTGCCGGGAATACGGATGCCTGGACTGAGCTGTCCGAAACGACGTTTGGGCACTCGCCAAAGGCCACTCAGCGTATCGCAGACCGTCCATTGCCACCGCATTCGGACCTGCTGATCCTGCCAGACCCCTTGAAATACGCCGCGATTTGTAGAACATAGTATAGGAGTCGTCTACGGCAATGGGTGGGGAATACACTGGAACACCTCTCAGACCCATCAGCGCGAGTGTTGCCGGTCAGACAGAGGCACTGGGGACACGAGGAGCGGGCATGACAAATGCGCACGTCAGTTTGCTTGCCGTCGCGGGACTGCTCGGCCTGGTCGGGTCGCAGGTCGTAGGGGTCGAACGGCATGTGCCCACCCCGGACTATCCGACCATCCAGTCGGCCGTCGACGCCTGTGCCGACGGCGACGTGGTCATCCTGCAGCCTGACACGTATACGGGCGACGGCAATCGAGACATCGACCTGGATGGAAAGGCCATCGCCCTTCGCAGTATCGACCCGAATGATCCCAACGTCGTCGCCGCCACCGTCATTGATTGCCAAGGCGACCTCCTCGATCCGCATCGCGGGTTCTACTTCCGCAGCGGCGAGGGCGCCGATTCGGTCGTGGCCGGCCTGACCATCACGAACGGGTACGCCGATGACGGTGGCGCCATTTGCTGCGTCTCGAGCGGTCCGACGATCCTCCGTTGCGTCATCGACGGCAACGCCGGCCTGTGGGGCGGCGGGGTGTGTAACACCGACAGTCACCCGACCCTCGTAGATTGCACGTTCAGCTGGAACGTCGCCAATTCGGGCGGCGGCGTGTGGAACAGCAGCGGGGGGCCGACCGTCGCCGGATGCGAGTTCATCGGGAACACGGCGGCCCTCGGCGGCGGCGGCGCGATGGTCAACTTCGACGGCTGCAACGCCACGCTGACGGACTGTGAGTTCAACGCCAACATCTCGACGTTCGGCGGCGCGATGTACAACCACATCAGCGACCTGACCATCGTCGACTGCTCCTTCGACGAGAACGTCGGGGGGCACGGCGGCGCCATGTACAACCTGAGCTGCGGCCCGACGCTGATCGGCTGTTCGTTTACGGGCAACTCCTCGTTCTGGGGCGCCGGCGTGGACAACTACGACCACAGTTACCCGACGATCACCGACTGTGTCTTCAGCGAGAACTCGGCGACGTGGGGCGGCGCGATGGTCGACTTCGGCGGGAGCAGCAGCACGATCAGTGGGTGCGTCTTCGCGGACAACACGGCGTTCGGCTCCCTCGGTGGCGGTATCTGCTGTCGGGGAGGCGGCAGTACGACGATGACGGATTGCGTCTTTGTGGGCAACGCCGCCGTTCTTTCCAGCGGCGGCGCGATCGCCTCCCAGGACGGTTGCCGCCCAACGATCATTGGATGCACGATCCGCGGGAACTCCTGCGACAACAACGGCGGCGGGATCTACCTGGAGCAAAGCACCGTCACCCTCCATGGCTGCACGATCACAGAGAACGTCGCGTTCTTCTGGGGCGGCGCGATCCTCTGCTACGACGACGCCGAGCTCGAGATCGACAGCTGCCTCATCGGCGGGAACGCTGCTCAGTTCGGCGGCGGGCTGGCCTCCGTTGACGGCGGGGAGGCTGTGGTCGCACACTGCACCTTCACGGAGAACCGGGCGGACGCGTCCGCGGGCGGGGTCGGCTGCGGCTACGGCGGCGGGGTCTGGCTCGCCAACTGCATCCTGTGGGCCAATGCCTCTCCCATGGGACCGCAGATTTCCCTCCACGAAGGAGACTCCCCGTCGGCCGTCGCCGTCGCGTACTGTGACGTGGCGGGAGGGCTCGGCGGGACGCACGTCGACGCCAACTGCACCTTGGACTGGGGCGAGGGCAACCTCGACGCCGATCCGTGCTTCGTCGACCCCAGCGGCCCGGACGGCGATCCCAACACCTGGGAAGACAACGACTGTCACCTCTCAGCCGACTCGCCCTGCATCAACGTTGGCGACCCGAATGCGGACTATCGCTGGCTGACGGACATTGACGGCGAGCATCGCGTCATGGATGGGCAGGCCGACATGGGATCGGACGAGCATACTGGCGTCCCCTACTACGGGATAACGCTGGACTTCGTCAACGAACCGTGGGGGACCGTCCAACTGGAGCCGAACGACGCCAACGCCCCCCCGTTCCTCTACGCCAGCGGCGCACAGGTCACGCTGACCGCCCAGCCCCACCCCGACAGGCAGTTCGTCCACTGGCTTCGCTACGACCCCAACCACCCCGGCGACGCCAACCACGCCGTTATCGACGCAAACAACCCCCTCATCATCGTGATGGACACAGACCAAAAGGTGACCGCCGTCTTCGAATGCGGCGACAGCATGGGCCTTCCGATGCCCACCATGCTCGCCGCGCTGGGGTTGTTCGCCTGGGTAAGAAGGAGGAGATAGGACGGGGAGACCGAAGGTTCCCAAGGTCGCCGCCACCCGCTAGACTCAGGGGGACCCATCGTCGGGACGGGAGGTCCGCCCGAGGACACGCACCCACCCGCCGTCGTGAGGGAGAGAAGGCTCCTGATGAATGCCTCCGTTCGGCTGTCGGCTGTCTTGGCGTTTTTGGTGGCGTATGCGGCCTATGCCAGCTCCTTGGAAGATGGCCTAGTGGCTTACTGGGCCTTCGACGAAGGGACCGGCGATGTGGCCTCTGATCTCTCGGGCAACGGAAACCACGGGACGATTCACGACGGCACCTGGGTCGACGGCGTATCAGGTAGCGGCCTGGATCTTACGGGGGGCTATGTCAATGCAGGAACGGGGATTCCTAGCTTCGCCGGAACTGCTCCTTACTCGATCGTCGCATGGGTTAAGGGAGATGCACCTCAAGGATGGCTCGTTACCAGGACCAACATGGGTCCACCTCCATATGAGGTAGAGTTCGGGCTCAACGTTGGTGGCGAACTCTACTTCTTCCGCAACGCTCCTCCTGGCATGAATAGCTACGTCGAGTGCAACATGGGCATTGAGCCTGGCATGTGGCGCTTGGTCGCTGCAGTGTACAACGGGCTTGACATGAGTCTATACGTTGACGGCAACTTCGAAGCCTTCAGCGATTCTGTCGCGGGTGGGGGCGCACCAGACATCGCAGTCATCCTTGGGGGGTTCCACTTCTATGGGACCCCTGTTGCGGCACTTGATGGCCAAGTTGATGAGGTACGCATCTACGACAGGGCGCTGAGTGATACAGAGATCGAACTCCTCTACCAGTACGCGGACGGGGCTGCCAACGCGCTGTCAATCGCTGGCACCGTGAGGTTCATGGCGGATGACGGCCACGAGTATCCGGCCAAACACGTGAAGGTTAGCGTGTACGATGACAATCCCTTCCCCTTCTCGGACGAGCACATCGTGACGGGCCACACAGACGACAATGGGAGCTTCAACTTCGACAGGGACTCGAACGGCAACCCGATCTTGAACGAAGACTCCATGCCATGGGGCGGAGGACGAGACATCTACGTCAAGATCATCGCGGAGAACGATGCCGCCTTCGTAACCCCGGATCCCCTGTCAGGGGCCTACAATCACACAACAGAAACCATACCTGATGTCCCCGGAGGCACGGTCAACGTAGGAACGGTCATTCTGCTTGGGGAGAACTCCGGGGCTTTCGGCTTCCTCGAAGCTGCGAGAATCGCTCGAGGCCGAGTCCAAGAGATTACTTCGCTCACACCGAGCCAGAAGCGAATCGAATACCCAGCCGACAGCCCATCCTACGATGACCTCGTCAACCGCATCTACATGGACGCGTTCTCCGCCTATGGGCCCTTCGATCCCAAGCGCATGCGACACCTTTGGCACGAGTATGGTCATGCCGTGCACGATGAAATCGACCCGGCGGTCGGATTGCCTGGCTCATACGGTAGCCAAACGGGATGGGACACGGAAACAGATGAAGGGACGGCCCTGTCCGAAGGGTGGGCAGAGTTCTTCGTAGTTATCGTTGACCGTGACCCGGATGGCGACGTGACCAACGGGTTGGACTCGCCGCACAACAAGATTGAGGAGGGCGCGGATTGGCACAGCAAAGACCCGAACAAGATTGAGGGCTGTGCGGCGTCAATCCTCTGGGACCTGTATGACGTCGCCAACGACGACGCCATCGACGCGAACTGGACCGAGATCTGGGCTATCATGTCCCAAGATCACCCCGTCAGGATGTACAGCCCGACCGACAACGACGATTTCTATCACGACTGGACAACTCGGTGCGGGGAGACCAGAGCGTTCCAGGAAATCTACATCGACCACGGCTTTCCGGTTGCAGATGATGATAGAGAAGACAACGACGCGAACGACCAAGCGTCCGACCTTGGGGCCCTTGGCACCGGCGAACATGCCTGGGCAGACCTCATCTGTGTGGATCAAGACTGGTACGTCTTCTCGATGTCCACGGCTGCCGGTGCTGGTGATCGGGCTTCGATAACCTTCTCGCAGACTCGCGGGGACCTTGACCTGTACGTCTATGACAGCTCGGACCAACTGGTGGGTCAGTCGGAAGGCGAGAGTGACACGGAGACTGTGTCCTTGCCGGAGGGTCTGCCTGCTGGCACCTACTACATTCAAGTCGTGGGCAAGGGCGGCGACTACAGTCCCAACTACACCCTTCGCGTCAGCTTGTCATCCCCGACCAGCTTGCCCCCGACCAACCTAGACCTGCCAACGGCCTACGACACGGGGAAGTACGACAACGATGACATCACCAGCAGCACCGCGCCACACATCACGGGGCACGCCGTCCCCGCAAGCACCGTTCGATTATATGTGGGCCCGCCGGGTTCGTACGTCCTGGTCGGCACGGGCGCTGCTGACGGCAGCGGCGAGTTTGACATCGCCGTCACGACACCGCTGAGTGAGGGACAGAACGAAATCACCGCCACCGCAGAAGAGAGCGGCAAGACCGAATCCGACCATTCGAGCCCGCCCCTGACGGTCACGGTCGACACGCAGCCGCCAACGGTATCCCCGCCGGACATGATCGAGGACATCATGCACGGGGGTAAGTACCCGGATGACGACGTCGTCTCCGACCCCAGCCCGGAGTTCCAGGGGACGACCGATCCGGACTGCGACTGGGTCTTGTACGTGGATGGCGACGAGGAACACCAAGGCACCACGACCAGCGGAAGCTGGCAATGGTGGATCAACCCTGTGGCCGAGGGCAGCCACGTGATTGGGATCAAGGCCATCGACGCGGCGGGCAACGAGTCGGGGACCGAAACGCTGTCAATCCTGATCGATCTGACGGCGCCAACCTCCTCGCATGGGATCGACGGGGATCAGGTCACGTTGTCGGCCGTCGACACCGGCGGGTCAGGGGTGAGTAGGACCAAGTACAGGATCAACGGCGAGTCCTGGTTGACGTACGTCGACCCGTTCACCATCAGCCCTGATGACACGGTGGAGTACTACGCCAAGGACATCGCGGGCAACAAGGAACAGCCGTACAACTCCTTCGGACCGACCTACACCCTCACCGTGGGCACCGTCAATGGATCGTGGGGGGAGGTCCACGTCGAACCGGACCAGTCGGACTACTTGCCCGGAACGCCCGTCGGTCTGATGGCCATCCCAAACGACGGCAAGTCGTTCACGCACTGGCAGATCTTCGATCCCAACTACCCAGGGGACGCCAACTACGCCCAGCTGGACGCGAACACGTCCATCGCGATCGTTATGGACGACGACCGTGAGGTGACCGCGGTCTTCAAGTGTGGCAGCAGCATGGGCCCCCTGCTGCCCATGATGCTCGGCGCGCTGGGACTGTCGGTTCTGCTCAGGCGTCGGGGTTAACATCGCCAAACCCGCGCCCCTCCCCCACTGATCGAGTACACTCCGCAACGTGGATCGCACGGCTGGGGACCAGCCGAAGCGTAGGGCGTGATCTCAGGGGACATGTGTAATGCTGACGACCGTATTCTCGTTGCTCTTGGCTGGGATCGGCGCTGATACACGCACCGCGCTCACAATCGGCCGGCCGGAGAATCGCCCCGATCGGCTGATCGCGATCTCGGGCCAGCGCCAGAAGGAACTCGTCGCGGAGTGTTCCGACGACGACGGCAAGACCTGGCGGGCCGCCACCATCTACATCGGCACCACGATCGATGCCTGGCGCCCTTGCGATGCGAAGACGTGGAACCGGGGCACGATCAAGGGACGCATCCCGGCTGGGGACCAGCCTTGCCTGTGGAACCTCTACTTCGACCTGGCGATGCCCGCGGACGAGGTCCTGTTTCGGATCAAGTCGCCGACCGACGGCGCGGTGGTGCTCAACAAGACGATCGACCTGCGCAAGCTGCGCGACGTCTTCGTCATCGACCGGCGAAACGTGGCCCGATTGGCCGGCGGCGGGCTCGCCGCGCCTTGGGGGCTCCAGCCTGGGACCCAGAAGCGCCCACCCGTCGACTCGTTCGGCGTGACGCTCACCAAGAAGATGCTGGTCTCTGGTCGCTATCCCATCTTCGAGATCAAGGAGGCATCGGCCCCACCGTTGGCGCTCACAACCAGGCGCAAGGGCTGGCACCGTATCTACCTAGGCATGGAACCCTATGGCTCGCTGCAGTTCTGGCTCTCGGGCGAACAGATCAAGTACCCCGTGCCGGAGTACCACGGGGGCCCCAGCGTCCGAAACCCGCGGCTGATGCAGGAGTTCTACATCAAGAGCGCCGACCTGACCGGACAGGAGATCTGCCTGGCATGCGGAGGAGCGCGCTACTGGCGGGACGTCTCCGTGCGGTACATCCGGTTCGTCCCCCTGACCGAGGACGAGGTCGCACACTTCAAGAAGGTCCGCGAGCTGGCCCGCACTCGCGGCCGGCCGTTCGCGGGTTACGCCGAACCGTGCACCCCCTGCAACTACGAGCCCGCCTCGCTGACGCTTCGCGAACACGTCAGAAACGAGATGCGCCTAAACAAGGTCCGCGGCTGCACGGACGTCTACATCCATGTGATCCGGATCGGGTCGAAGGCCTGGTATCACAGCGACGTCGTGGAGCGCTACCTGCCGACTGACGAACACGGACCGCACGGCCCGGCGGCCAAGTGGACGGCGTGGATGAAACAGGGCGACCCAATGGCCGTTGCCATCGCCGAGGCACGGGCGGTGGGTCTCAAGGCCTTCCCCGACGTCGGAATGAACATCTCGTACAAGGGGGACCTGAGAGAACGAACCGTTGCGCAGCACCCCGAGTACCTCATTGGCAAATCCGGTCAGTTCCTCAACTACCGGAGACGAGAGGTCCGCAGCTACGCCATCTCGATCGCCACGGAGCTGCTCACCAAGTACGACGTGGACGGGATCCACCTCGACTTCGCCCGCTTCGCCAGCAACGAAGCCTTTGACGAACCCTCGCTGGTGCACGTCGTCCGGCGGATCCACGAGGTGCGACGGGCGGCCGAGAAGAAATGGGGCCATCGCGTCTTGATCGCCGTGCGAATCCCCTCCTACCGCTATCACCAGAAGAACTCACCGGTGTACCGCGGCGACTTCGCGGAGTTCCTCGCGGCGCTGAGAACCTGGGCTCGAAACGGATGGATCGATCGCGTCATGGCCTGCGGGATGGGACACGTGGGACACCTGGCGAGGATCTCGCTCGAGCGCTACCGGGCCGCCGTCGCGGGAACGTCGGTCAAGGTATGGGGCGATCTGTATGGCGGCGGGGCCTTTGTCAACACGCCCCGGTCCGCATGGATGGACGTCGCTCGCAAGTGGGTATCCGAGGGGTTGGACGGGGGTTTCTTCTTCTACGCCATCGACCGCCCCACCGAGTTCGAGCAGATCAACTGGCAGCTTCGGCTGATCGATTTCCCGGACGTCGAGGTCGAACCTGTCGGGCGCTGATCCGATGATGCCATCGCAGCGCGAGACTCGCCGATCTAGGGCGGCGCCAGCTTGGGGATCAGTTCTGCGGTCTTTCGGCGCGCCTTCTGGATGGCCTTCCAGCGTTGGTCTGCCACGATGCGTCCGCCGCGCGGGCCGTCGATGCCGGGCAACGTCCCGTGCTCGTCTCCGCCGCAGTAGGCGGCGATGATGGCGGCGTCTTTCGACAGGACCTGTCGAGCGGCCTTGACGGCCTGCGGTGCAACGCCGGCCTTCTCGGCAGCGTCGGCCGCGCGCTTCAGTACACAGAGCATGCTGTAGTCCTCGATGCCGTCTCGCACCGCTTCCCAGCGTTTGCTCGGCACCACGCCGTCGCCCTGGTAGATCATCGTGTACTCGCCCTTCTCGTACCACGGATCGGGCCCGACGCAGTAGTTCCAGAAACCGATCCCCGTCAGCCCCTGGTGCCACGCGAGCCACGCTTGTCCGCGGTAGTAGGCCAACGGAGACTGGTGCTTGACGTTCCCCTCGCACTCGTACATCCAGACGGTCTTGCCGGTCGACTTGATGAAGGTGAGCTTCTCGGCCCCCAGTCCCATGAGATACCCGCGCCGGTTGGGGCACCAGATGTCGACGTAGGGGGCCATTCGCTTCAGATCCGCAAGGTTGGCCCCGCCCACCGGATCGGTGTACATCTGGATCTTCGGGTCCGCCTCGCGCGCGACCTTGGCGTAGTCGAGGTAGGTGTCGACCAGCCCTTCTCGAAGACCCGGCTCATCCACGGGGTAGAACGCGAAGCCCTCGTACCCGACGCCCAGCTCGGCCAGATGCTTCACCCAAGCCCGCAGGAACGCGACCGCGGCCTTCTTCCACGTCGGCGAAAAGGGCTTGGCCGGACCGGTGAGCGGCCAGCCGTGGAACAAGATGATCCCGTGCGGCGCGTGGCGGCGGACGTACGCATCGTGGGCAGCGTAGTCGATCTCGCCGACCAGGCGTCCGTCCTTGTCAAACTTGGCCCTGGGGCAGTGCGTGCCAACGAAGACGTTCGTGCCGTGGGCAACCTGGTCTGCCAGGGCTGCGTCGGGCTGGTCGCTGAGGACCGAACTGTGGACGTATCCCCAGTGGCACAACCTCAACGTCTGCTTGGCGGGCAGCCCCGTCGGCCAGACGCTGACGGTCAGCGGGGCGGAGGTCTCGCGGGGTACAATGTCCAGCGCCCGCAGGCGGATCTGGCCCGTCCACGTTCCCGAGGCGAGGCGCGAGCTGTCGACGCTGAGCCACACCTGCCGCGCTCCCCACGCCGGCACGAGAATCGTCTGGCCCTGGTTGAGCCTCGGCAGGGCATCGGCCGACCAATCCGACGTCAGCGTCGGCACGTCGACCGCCTCACGGACCGTAACCACGCCGCGAGCCGGGACTTGAGTCTTGCCCCCCTTCTTGGCCAGCGGACCCAACTCGACGCGGAGCGTGATCGGACGACCGGTGGCATTGAACACGTTCATCGCCGCCGCCTCGACCTCGCCCCGAAACGCCTCGACCCGCAGCGCCGATGACGAAGCCCGGCCTTCGGCCAACTCCTCCAGAGCTCCGAACGGCGCCCAGGGATTGGCGGCACAGACGAACAGACCCGTCCTCCCCTCCGTCGAAACGGCCCGCTCGGCCATGGCCACCAACCGTGTGACTTCCCTTCGAAGCCGGGCGAACGTGTCCGACAGTCTTCTTCGGTCCACGCCCGATAACGTCACAGCCACCTGGACCCGATCGCGGAGACCAGGCATCTTGCCTCGCAGGAAGGCAACGCGCTCCTCCAGGCCGCGGGCATCAGGCAGCCGGAGCAGAAGCTCGGTCAACCGCACGAGTGCCCTGTCCACCTCAGCCAGCTCTCTCACGAAGGGGGCGACATAGACGGTACGCCGGCGGGCCAGCAGGACCTTCTGGCCGTGCTTCACGACGCAGGCAAACGCCAGGTCGACCGCCCGACGCCCCGTCAGTGTGTAGGACACACTGTGCCGCAACTCCTGGTCCGACGAAGACACCGCTTGGCTCGAGAGCGTGCTGCCACAGGCGGCGACTGTCAGCGAAACGCTCAGGGGAATCGCTTCTGGGTTGCTGATCCGGACCTGGAACGTGTTGGTGCCCACGTGGCACTGGCCGTAATCGATGTGGGCAAACGTCACGGATGGCCCGGCCGACGGCGACACGAACGCGGCGGTCCGCGCCGAGTTGTGGCGGTATTCAGGCCATGGGCGACGCGGAGCGGCGCGGGTCGACGTTCGATCGGTCTTCCACTGAAACGCAACGACCTTGCCGCTCGTGACCGGGCAGATCACCTGCAGCCGTCCATCCCCGGCGAGATCGACCACGGTGGGCGTCGCGTTGGTGTTTCCGCCAAGCGGGATGCGCTGCCCGAGCTTCCCGGCGGGGTTGAACACGAACATCGCGCCGCTGTAGCCGGCCACGAGGACCTCCACCTGCCCGTCGCCGTCGACGTCGGCGACAGCAGGCGAGCGTCTGACCCGTTGCTCGACGTTGGCCGACCATCGAAGCTTCCCACCCCCCGACACGCATGCGAACTGACCGTTCAGGTCGACCGCGTAGACCTCCACGGACCCGTCGCCGTCCGCGTCGGCCACGGAGATCGCCGCGTCGATGTCCCGGCTCATTCGATGCTGCCACAACACCTCCCCCTTGGCGCTCACGGCCGTCAGCGTCGCGCCGACGCCCGTGAGGATCTCCGGTGCGCCATCGCCATTAAGGTCCCAGATCACCGGACTGGTTCCCGCTGCCCCTTTCGGGGCCAGCCGCCATCGCTCCTTGCCGTCGTGCGACACGCACACGAGCGGGCAACGGCTGCTGCCCATCAGGATCTCGCAGAATCCGTCGCCATCGAGGTCACCGACCGCGGGGGAAGATCGCCATCCGCCCTGCTCCTGAAGCGTCCACAGCGGCACCCCCCTGCCGCTGAGACAGACGAGCGTGCCCTTCGAATCGGCCGTGACGACCTCCGCGTGGCCATCCTTGTTCACGTCCCCGACCACGATCGACGTGGCCGCCCAGTCGAGCTTCCCGGGCAGGTCGAACGTCCAGATCGGATTGCCCGTGGTGCCGTCGAGGCACAGGAGGCGCCCGAAGTTGGTCAGCGCCAGGGCCTCCGGGGCCTGATCGCCCGTGACGTTTGCGAGGGTCGGGGGCACACTGATCGGCTGGCGAACGTCCCACCGCCAAATCGGAAACCCGTCCGGCCCCAGCGCGATCACACTTCCTGCCGTGGTGGTCACGACAATGTCGAGCCCGCCGTCTCGATCGACGTCACCAATCGCCGGTGAGGCGTCGACGTGCCCGGCGGGCGCGTGGAACTCCCATACGATTTCGTTGGCAGATCCGCCGGCAGCAACGAGCAAGGTGATCAGCCCAGCGCCAAGCAGTTGGAGGACTTTGGGAACGAAACGTATCCTGGCATGCATTGCAGACTCCTTGATGGCCCGACATCAGATGCGTTACCCGGCGAAGCTGCTTCGAACCTTCAGCCAACCGGCCAGAACGAAGAAGGCGACGGCAAAAACGAGCACCACGATCGTCATGGGACGGTTCACGTGCTGTGGGCCCACCCATCGCTTGCGACCGTTGAGATACAGCAGCACGCAAGCCAGGAAGGGAATGAAGCACGCACCGACCACGGCATGGACCTTCTGCATCTCCCGGAAACTCACCCACAGCCCCACGGCCGGCACCGAGGCCAGGGCGTAGAGGTATATGCGATACGTGCGAGAGCCCGTCGAGACACGTGCCTGACGCGCTGCCCCGCCCTCACCGAGCGACATCGAGACGAAATCCGCGAAGATGTACGGCACGCTCTGCCAGACGCCGAACAGACTGCTGAAGACCGCCCCCCACGCACCCACCAAGAACATCCACCGCCCGATGGGGCCCAGCGGCTCGGCCAAGCGGTCCGCCAAGGCGACGATCAGCCCCGCCCCCTTCGCGTCGACGCGGACCTGGCTTCCGATGATGACCATCGCGATGCCGAAGACGGCCGTCATCGCGTAGCCGCTGGCCAGGTCAATGCGGCAGGTGCGCAGGGCCTCGGGACCGGTGCGGCCCGCCTCGCGGATCCAGTAGCCGTAGCAGAGGATCGTCAACGTCCCGCCGACGCCGCCCATCAGCGCGACCGTCCAGCTGAGCCCTTGGCTGTCTAGGGACAGCAGCTTGGGCACGAACAACCCCGACAGCACGGACCCCAGGTCAGGCCGGATGAGCACCGCCGTCACGACGACCGTGACGAACATCACCCCGATGCACGCGCTCATCAGCTTCTCGAACAAACGATAGCCGCCCAGGCGGACGAGCAGTACGCCCAGGACGCTGTGGACCAGCCCGAACACCACCTTGCCCTGGCTCAGGTCCTCGAAGAGCGGCAGCATGGCGTTGGCCGTCACGCCGCAGGCGGCCATCAAGGCCGAACACACGAAGAAGGTCCACGGCAGCAGGTAGACGAGGAAGCACACCTGGAACGCGCGGCCCAGCTGACGGATGCACCCCTCGAGCAGCGTGTCGCCCGTCGCCAGTTGCCATCGGGCAATCCCTTCGTTGAGCACGAACTTGAGCGCTGCCCCCAAGACCGCCGCCCACAAGACCGTCACGCCCAGGACGCTGCCCGCCAGACTGGCCGTGGCCAGATCCCCCGCGCCAACCCCCGTCGCAGCGACGAGGATGCCGGGACCCAAGATGGCCAGATACCCCGCGATGCGTGTCCTGGTCATGCAATTCACCTCGAGCTTCCCTCTTGCCCCCATCGCTCCAATCTGTAGCATTCCAGCGAGACCCGACCTCGGGGGCAAGCCCGCTGCCACGTCCGCAGTGTTGTCTGATCCGATGGTTGTGGCAAGATCGAGCAGCCCTTGCGACAATGCCCTTCGGCGTGATGCTGCCCTTGCCACGGGGATCCGATAGATGGAAATCCTGCCATACGAGCCGGCGATGCTGACCGACGTCGCAGCCGCCTACAACGACGCGATCCGCGACGTGCCGCACTGCTATCCCGTCAACGTGGAGGACCTCGAGCCAGCCTTGGCCGGGACCGCAGGCGGCCAGCCGGGCCATGTTGACGTGCACTCGGAGGCAGCCTGGATAGCGAAGGCCGGCGCGTCCGTCCTGGGGCTCATTCATGCCGGCGTCGGACAGGAGCCCGTCGAATCGGCCCAGGGCCCGGGGCGAACTGACCGGGGCATCGTTCGGTTCTTCTGTTACGCACGCGGCCAGCGCTCGGCGGGCCAGGCCTTGCTCGAGGCGGCACATCGGTATCTCCGCGAACAGCAGATAGCCCGCATCGAGGCGTTCGGCGCCTGCTTCCGGTATCCCTTCTACTACATGGACCACGCGAATCTGTCCGATCGCTTGGACCAGGTCCGTGCGCTGCTGCAGCTCAACGGCTACGAGCCCTACGACGGAGAGGTGTTCTTCGACTGGCCCGACTACGGACCGGTCGATCCGGTTGCTTCGGACGTCCCCGTCGAGTTCTCCCCAGACTTCCAAAAGGGAAGCGGCGCCCGACCCAACCTGACGCTAAGCGCCCTTCGAGACGGCGACAGGATCGGCGAGTGCATCTGCGCCTCTGGCGGGGAGTTCTCGCGGGCGGCTGAAGCCCAGGACTGGCTGTTCGTCAGGTGGCTCGGAATCGACGACGAACACCAGGGCGCTGGCCTCGGCCGCCAGCTGCTCCAACACGCACTCAAGGAGATGCACGCCGTCGGCTACCGACACGCCGCCATCAGCACCGACTGGAAGAACTACCGGGCCTTCGTGTTCTACAGCAACTACGGGTTCCGCGTGACGGACTGGACCTACGGTCTGGCCCGCGAGCTCTGATCAGCTCGTTCTGGCCGCGCCTGTCCGCGCGACGCCTCCTCCGACATCACGTCGTGATCCGATAGACGTGTACCTCAAAGGGCTCGAAGCGGTCCTCGAAACGGGTCTGGCCGGGCTTGATGGTGTACGGCTTGCGGTTCTCGAAGCGGGGTGCGACCGCCTTGAGCCCACCGGGGAACTCAAACGTCGCGAACAACACCGCGTCGTCGAGGTTGACCGTCAACAGGACGTACCCGCCGTCGGGATGCGGCTTCAGCAGGCAGCGGATCGGGGCGTCGGTCACGTGCTCGCCCTTGATGCTGACGCTGTACTTGAGCTCCTCGCCCACGGTCGGCGCGAGCAACGAGGGCGTCAGCTCACGAATCTCCTTATTGATCTGGGCGGCCGACATCCAGAGCGCCTTGGACTGTGCGAGTTGCATCGGCTTGGCGGGGGACGCCTTGGGACGGTTGCGGCCGGGCTCGAGGTAGGCGACCTGCGGATCGGGCGACATGCCCATGACGTTGCCGTCCCGGCAGACGTACGTGTCCCAGCAGAAGTAGATGATGCCCGTCGCCCCGTGGATGACGGCCGCGTAGACCTGGGCGCGGAGCTGCATCGGCGTCGCCATGCGGAACGGAAACGCGCCGTGCCCTCGCTGCAGGAACGCCCCCACGATCAACCAGACCGGCTTGCGCTCCTTGTTGACCGCGACGGCAAGGCTCACGCTGCCGGGAATTCCCGTCTTGTGCGCTTCATTCCCGATCGTCCGCGCGCGGTGCTTGCGGTTCATGATCGGGTAGTTGTCGTGGCAGGCGACGTCGCCGGCGGTGTTCCATTTGACCCACCACTGGGTGGCCGGCGGCGTGATCCACGGAACGTCGTTGATGAAGACCGGACGACCTGGCGCAGCCTTGTTGATGCGGGCCTTGTACGCGAGGAATTCCTTGTACTTGCCCGCCATGTCCTTGCCCCAGAACGAGCCCGTCGGCTCGTCATGCCACACGTTGCCCAGCCAGCTGGGGTGGTCCTTGAACTTGGCGGCCTCCGCCTCCTCGATCGGGCCCATGACGACGACCTGCAGGCCAGCCCGTTTGCCCGTCTGGAGCTGTTCTTCCACGCTCCGCATCCGCCAAGGCCACATCGTGTTGACACCCGCGTCCGTCAGCACCTTCAGGTCGTAGTCGTAACCGTAGATCTTGCCCATCGGATTGCCCCAGACGCCGATCTGGAAGAACGACCTGGCTGGGTCGTACTTCATCAGCACCTGGCCGCACTTGTCGGTATGGGGAACGCCCTCGCGGTAGATCGTCTGCACGGCGTTGAAGTCGCGCATCTTGTCGAGGGCCTTCTGCACCTCCTCGGACAACACCGGCGCCGCCAGGAGACCCGTCAATACGAACGCCTGGATCCCCCTGGATAGGGCCTTGGCGGCCATCCTCTGCATCTGCGATCTCGAAGCGCACGCCATGGCAAGCCCTCCGTCGCTGATCCCCCGTTTCGCGGATGGATGGCGCTGGGCACAACGATCCATGATCAGCGGCAGCCACACTACACGCAGGTATTGCGAGGTGTCAAAGCGGTTGCAGGCGCCTTGGGAAGACGTGGGTTGGTTCTGTCGCCCATGATCGCGTGGCGCCATCGTCGAGGCGGGGCACCCCTCGTGGCATGGGCGTCTCGCCCATGAGTTTCCACGGGCGAGACGCCCGTGCTACCGTTGGAAAGCGTCAGGCTTCAGGCCTCAGGCATCAGACCCCAGACCCTGAACCCTTACCCCTAAACCCTGCCCCTCTCACTCCGCACACGTCCCGCCCAGGATGATGTTCTGCCCCGCCACAGCCCCGCCTTGCAGGCCGAGCTGTAGGCCTGTCCCACCGTGATCGTCGAATGGGAACGTCTGGGCACCATAGGGGCCGGGAGTGTTCGGGTCGTAGGGATTGTGGGAGAGGGGGGAGACCGGCGTCTCCCAGTCATCGTCGGCGACGATGCCCGCACTTGCTCCTTGTGAATGGTCTTCCCACTTGTGAAGACAGCCGGCCTCGCTGCACACGGTAACGTTCGTAACGTAGGGCGAGTTGAAGTACTCGGAGCCGCCCGAGTAGAACAGGTTGTTCACGTAGATCGCCGTCGCATCCTCAGTGGCACCTACACTCCGTCGAATCTCAAGCCCGTCGATAGCATGCACTGCCCCATCGTATAGGACCATGATTCCGTCAGCCCGATGGCCTTGGGTCGTAATGACGGTGCCTGATATGCGATTCACTGAAGAACGGTGCATCTTGATGCCCCATGCGTAATCCCCTTTGGTCTCAATCGCTAGACCATGGAGCCCCGCCACAGTTGCACGCTCGCCAGCAACACCCTCGCCCCAATAGCCCGATGTGTGGATCGCAATGTTCTCAATCCTCGTTCCACCCACGTCGCTGATGCACAGGGCGCCGGTCGCGGTATTATCCGGTCCCAGCCGTTCGTTCCTGATTCCCACATCACTCCCCACCAACGCGAAGATCCTGACGTTGTCACCGGGGATCTCGATGCAAGGGTCGTTCGCATCCGCAGCATTCACCACATGCACCCCGTCCTTGAGGTAGACATCAACATGTCCGCTGCCGTCGAGGTCACCGGCGGCGACGGCGTCGTCGAGGATCTGCTGGAACTCGGCGAACGTGTACGTTCCCGGCTCGACGGTGACGTCCCGTTGGGGGCACTGCATCGTCGCCGCCAGACAGGGCAGGACCAACAGGATCAGCAGCAGGGGCTTGCGCATAGGGACCTCCTCCGTTCCCTCACGACGGCGGGGGGATATGCCGTCCGCATCATAGGATACCCCAAGTGTAACGGGCGGTAAGGGGTTTGAGAAGGGTTACGTCCGGAGTCTCCGCGAGGCGTGACAGATGTGGCGGGCTGCATTCAGGCCCGTAGGGCCGACGGACTGTAGCCAGGGGTGGCGTCCGCCGTTTCGGCGGACAGAACCCCTGGTAACCGATCCCGCTAGAAAACCAGCCCCGGAGGGGCGAAGGAGGGTCTGGCGTCCCGCCCCGTCCTTCCCAGCCGCACGCAGACACCGTGGGCAGACCCGCCGCACGGGTCCGCTCATCGAAGGACACATGGGGCGGCGATTCCCCGGAACGTGTCGGCGACGTGTCTTTCCTTCGCCCCGCCGGGGCCCATCTTGTGATGGGTCCCCAACCAGGGGTTGCGTCTGCCACGGGCGGACTCCACCCCTGGCTACGGTCCGTGGCCCCTCCGGGGCCAAAGGTCCGCGAGTCCTCTCCCTTGCGTGTGTTTGCCTTGGGTTCGCCACACCGTCTGGATCGTCATGCGCGCCCGGGAGCCGTGGGCTAATGCTGCCATCCCAGATCGCGTTGGGCCCGTCGGTTGACGCCGGTCGCATCGTCCCGGTCCCGTAGGGACACGGTGAAACTAGCCCAGGACCTCGGTCCTGGGAAGGGAGCCTATCACAAGAAATCCCAGTCCCGTTAGGGACGACTGAATCTCGAGCGCCCCGTTCAGCCGTCCCTAACGGGACTGGATCTGTTGGAGGGCGCGCCTGTTCCCAAGACTGAAGTCCTGGGCTATTGTCAGATGTCCCTACGGGACAAGGCCAGCACCCGGATGCCCCACGACGTGGCAGGAATGCCCGCACGCAGTCTCGAGGACAACCGCCGTTCGAACCGGCGGTTCAGGCGCTTGGACCCAGATCGGCGATGCACTGGTCTTCGCGGACCACCTTACGCGGCCCGCCGTCGAGGCCCGTCGACCAGTCCTGCGGGGCTGCGATGGCCTCGAGCCTGTCCAGGATGCCAAGCGCGCGGGCGCGGTCGTAGATCAGCTGCCACGCGCATTCGATCTGGGGGTCGACCTCGCATTTACCGTCCCGAGATCCCCCGCAGGGGCCGTTGAACAGGCGCTTTGCGCAGCGGGAGATGGGACAGATCCCCGCGAACTCATCGAGGCGGCAGCTGCCGCAGCCGACGCACTTCTCGGTCCAGACGCCCTGGGACTCCAGAATACCGATGAACTGCGTGTTCAGGCCCGGATAGACGGGCGTATCGGGGAACCGTTCGGCCAGCGTCTGCACGCCGGCGCCACAACCGAGCGAGCAGATCGCGTCGTAGTCGGCCACGCGCGGAGCCAGGGCGTCGATGAAGGCGTCCTCACACTGGCGTTCGATGGTGCACTCGTCGACGACGACGTTGCCGCGTCCGATGAGCTTCAGGGCCATCCGCACCGCGGCGCCGAGGATGCCCACCTCGCGTTCCCCGCCCGCCAGACAGACCGTCACGCACGTGCCACACCCGACGAGCAGCACGCGGTCGTGGTCCTTGATCATGTCGCGTATTTCACGCACGTTCTTGCGATCGGCAACGATCATTCCGATTCCCCTGCGACAACGGCATCGGCCTGCCGGGTCATCTCTTCGACGCCTTCCTCGGTGCTGCTCCGGTCCGTTCGCAACGGGCTGGGACCCAGTCGGGCGAGGCGCTCGCTCATCTCGGTTACGATCTCGGCAAAACGCGGGCCGTCGGCCGAAGACAGGTTGAACATCTCTACCCGCTCGGGTTCCAGGCCGATCTCGTCGAGCAACTGCTTGGCGCGTTCGACCCTTCGCCGAGCACGCAGGTTCCCCTCGAGGAAGTGACATCCCCCTTCCAAACAACCCGCCACGATCACGCCATCCACCCCGTGCTCGAACGCGGCAAGGATGTAGTTCACCTCGATCTTCCCCGTGCACGGCAGCCGGAGGATGCGAACGTTGTCCGGGTATTGCAGACGCATCGCGCCGGCCAGATCCGCCGCCGCGTAGGCGCAGTAGTGGCAGCAGAACGCGAGGATCAGCGGTTGGGCATCCCTGTCGTCAGTCACCAGTTCTTCAACCCCTTGGGTGTTGGGTGCCCCATCGCTTCAGCGGTGGGGGAGACAAATTTGCGTTCCCCACCGCTGAAGCGATGGGGCACCCGCTGTCGTCAGTCACCGGGTCTTCTACCCCTTATGCCAACGCGGCAGCGCAACCCCGACGTGCTCGGGATAGGCCGCCTCGTCCACCGTCTCTTCCGGCTCCGCCCCCAGCAGGCCGTTCACCGCCGCGAGGATCTGCCGGTCGACGTAGTGCCGCAGCGTGATCGCTTGAGCCGGGCACTCGCCCGTGCAGCTTCCGCAGCCCATGCAGACCGCCGCCTGGACCTCCGCCTTGTTGTCCTTGCCCACCACGGGGGCCATATACGGACAGAGATGCACGCACGTCATGCACGAGATGCACTTGTCCGGATCGACCCAGGCCCGCTGGCCGCTGAGGGGCATCTCCTTGCAGGACAGAATCCCCGCCGCCCGCCCGGCCACGGCGTTCGCCTGGGCGATCGTCTCGCTGATGAACTTCGGGGCGTGGGCGGTCCCGCACAGGAACAGCCCCTCGCTGGCGAAGTCCACCGGGCGAAGCTTCATGTGCGCTTCCAGGAAGAAGCCGT
>CAYMLO010000112.1:0-34759 GCA_964390905.1 uncultured Planctomycetales bacterium
CCCCCGGCGCCTCAACCCTCGAAAACCGCTCCGCGCTCGCTTATCTTGGGACTAGACAGACGATTCCATCACGATCGCCGAGTCGCTGTGTAGCCCATCGGAAGAAGCGAACATAAGGGTCGTACAGCTGGTTCTTCAGCGTTGCCTTTGAGTCCCGCGCGTACAGACTTCTGATTTGCTGGTCGATCACCTGGTACGTGCGATTCTTGTTGTTTGAGTTCTCGTCCAGTTGCCGCGTGTTGTACGGGGGGTTCCCGATGACCACTGTGATGGGCGATTTCTTCTGCCGTTCGACGCGGGCGGTGTTGGCTTCGGTCATGAAGGCGAGTTGGCCTTGGGCGTGTTCGGCCATGTCGAGCGTGTCGACGAAGCAGAGGCCCTCGAAGGGCTCGTATTGGCCGGTCAGCTCGTAGTAGGCGTGCTCGATGTTCAACGCGGCGATGTAGTAGGGCATCAGCATCACCTCGTTGGCGAACATCTGCTCGCGGTACATCCGCGGCAGATCCCGCTTGGGGATCCGTCGCAGCAGGTTCACGATGAAGTTGCCCGTCCCCGTGCACGGGTCGATGATGAAGACGTCCGGATCGCTGATCGACTTGCCGAACTCGGTCTCGAGCACCTCGACGACGCTGGCACACATGAAATCCACGATGGGCTGCGGCGTGTAGACGATGCCGTGCGTGTCGGCCACCTTGACCGAGAAGCCCTGGAAGAACCGCTCGTAGACGGTGTTGAGGAAGTGCTGCTTCTCGGTGAAGTCGGTCAGCTCGCCGGCGGCGGCCTCGATGGCGACGTAGAACCGATCGAGCGACTTGAGGAAGTCGTGGCGGCTGAAGCTCTTGCTGGCCAGCGCGTCGATGACCCGCTCGACCTCGGCCGCGATGACGTTGCGACGGGTGAAGTCCTGGCTGTCGAAGATGTTGCGGATGAGTCGCTCGGTCAGCAGGTGTTGGATGAGCATTTCGTCGACAGCGGCGGGGCTCAGATTGGGGTTCAGCGAGGCGCGGCAGAGGGCGAAGAATGCATCGAAGGCGTCGATGAACTTGCGGTTGTCCTGGTGGGCGTCGGCGATCTTGGCGGCCAGGCCCTGCGCGAGCTCGGGCACGCGCTGCTTGAACTCCTCGACGGCGGTCTCGAAGTGCTCGATGTCGGGCTCGGCGTACGCGTAGAAGGCGTTGAGCAGATCGGCGAGCTGCTGCGGCTTGGTCAGGTCCGCCCGCAGGACGAGTTGGCCGCCCTGGAACAGCGCGCCCGTGCGGGTGTCCTCGAAGATGATGTTGCTCAGCGGGTAACCCGCGTCGATCTTCTTGCGGATCTCGGCGTCGAGGTCGTCGTCGGTGTCCTTGGCCTCCCAGTAGCCGCGGGGCAGGTACTCGTCGCGGAGCGTGCCGTCGGGGATGACGGTTCGCCCGCGGGCCTTCATCGGTTGCTCGGGCACGAGCGTCCAACCGGCCGTCTTGGCCGTGTCGGCCAGCAGCGTCTGGAAGGCCATCCGCACGCCGCCCTCGTGTTTGACGGACAGGTCACCAAGGCCCTTGAGCGTCTGGTAGTAGGTCTTGACGGCCTTGTGTGTGGGTTTGACGGACTTGCGTTTGCCAAGCGAGGCGGGTCGATTGGCCATGGTCAAGTGCTCCGCGATCCAAAGCAGACGGCGGGTCCCCTGTCATGAGTCTAGCGTAAAGCATCGCAGCCCGCACCCCTTCCGAGCCCGCCTGTCCCCAGGCGGGTCGACCGGGGCGGGAACGCCCCCGCTCAGGGGGTCGACCGGCACGAGAACCCCCCGGCGCGGATTGGACCAGTCGACGACATCCCCCGAGCCGGACTGTCCTCAGTCCGGTCAACCGGGGCGGAGACGCCCCGGTTCTTGCGGTGGACCCCACGGAGGACCGCCCGTCCCGGGCGGTCGACCGGACCGAGGACGGTCCGGCTCGGGGTAACTCGCCCATTTCTCGAGTGGGGGAGAAACCGCGGGATCGCCAATCCCAGATCGGGGTACCATCTACCTACACGGAGACGCACAACGCCGATAGCGCCGTGCCGTTCAAGGCTGATCCCCTTCCTGTTGTCCGTGATTTCGCCGCGCTTGCCTGCGACCCAAGGATGACATTCTTGCGTTGACACGGGATGTTGCCGTGGATATATTGTCATTTTGGTAGGGATCACTTCACTTATCGCGAGTCGTAGCGCAAGTTTGCTGACGCATAGCTCGGAGGTGCGGAATGAACGAGCGCACTGCCTTGACCGGCCTAGCCGCCTTGTGCATTGCCGTTGCCATTGGCACAGAGGCCTCAGCGGGGGGATGGAGTTGGCAGAATCCCTTGGTAGAGGAGGGACCCACGCTGCGCAGCCTGTGGTGCAGCGGCCCCTGCGATGTTTTCGCCGCTGGGGAGGGCGGCACCCTCCTTCACTACAACGGTCTGAGTTGGTCTGCGACGAGCAGCGGGACGACCGAGCTCCTCCTAAGGCTTTGGGGAACTGGTCCGAACGACGTCTTCGCCGTGGGGACTTCGGGAACCATCGTGCATTACGACGGATCGGATTGGTCAACGATGGCCAGCGGGACCACCCGGACCCTATACGGTGTCTGGGGCAGCGGACCCACGGATGTGTTTGCGGTAGGCGACGAGACCCTCCTGCATTACAACGGGACAGGCTGGTCGTATCTTGCCGCTTCGGCCCGCCTATACGGCGTGTGGGGCAGTGGGCCCAACAACGTGTACGCCGTGGGGGAAGACGGCGCGATGGTCCGCTATGACGGTTCAGTATGGGTAGCGGTGGCGAGCGGCACCACAGACGATCTGAAAGGCGTTTGGGGCAGTGGTCCCAACGACGTCTTCGTTGCGGCGTCGGCCAACGGCTACCACGGGCATGTGCTTCATTTCAATGGGACCGACTGGTCAGAGATGTACACGATAGACCCCGGCGAGTTCGTGGGCATCTGGGGCAATGGTCCGAACGACGTCTTCGCCGTACCGCAAGGGTCCTCCTATCATGGGACGCTCTTCCACTATGACGGGATCACCTGGTCGTCGGTTTCCCTCGGGACCTCGGCGCTTCTCTTTGCCGTCTGCGGCAGCGGCGCGGACGATGTCTTCGCGGTTGGCGAACTCGGCAAAATCATGCACTACGATGGCTCCGACTGGTGGACGGTCAGCAGCTTGCCCCCGCCGCCCTCCGTTACAGGGCATGGCCTGACGGGCATCTGGGGCAGCGGCTTCGGCGACCTCTTTGCCGTCGGAGGCGCCGGCACCATCATCCACAATGATGGCACGACTTGGTCGCAGATGACCAGCGGGTGCTCACAGGGACTCAGGGCCATCTGGGGTAGCGGCCCGAACGTCGTCTTTGCAGTAGGCAACAACGGCACCGTCTTGGGCTATGACGGTTCGAATTGGTCCGCGATTAGCAGCGGGACGTCAAACGCGCTGTGCGACGTCTGGTGCAGTGGTCCCAACGACGTGTATGTCGTTGCCCTGGGGGAGTACGGGATCACCGGAACGCTTCGGCACTATGACGGGTCGACGTGGACGACGGTGAGCGCCGTCGATCCGGCCTTTTCGGTATGGGGGACCGGCCCGAACGACGTCTACGCCGGAAGTACATTCTTCCATGACAGCCCTTACCCGTGGGAACAATACTGGAAGGGGGCCGTATACCACTACAACGGCTCAACCTGGACCCGCGTGGCCACTGCCGGGCGCAGCGACAGTCTCTTTCGGCTGCCCATCACCACCATATGGGGAAGCTCGCCCAATGACGTGTTTGCCGGGGGCGGGGTACTGGAACCCTCCAGCAGCCTGATGCTCCACTACAACGGCACGTCATGGTCCACCATGAACTGCGGCGCGGACGACCAGATTGATTCCATCTGGGGGAGTGGACCGAGCGACGTCTACGCCGTCTACGGCTGGGGGACGGTTAGGTACTACAACGGTTCAGGTTGGTCGGGCATGACCACTGACGCCGACGGTCTTTGGGGCGTCTGGGGGAACGGCTCCGACGATGTCTTCGCTGTTGGGTACGCCGGCACGATCATGCACCACCCAGCACAGTATCGATTGACGCTGACCGTGCCCCACTTGTCGTGGGGGCAGGTCACCGTGGTGCCCGACCTGCCCTACTATGACGCAGACTCCCCGGTGATGCTGATCGCCGAGCCGGAGGCGGGGTATGACTTCGCGTGGTGGCAAGGGGATGTGCCGCCGGGTCATGAACTGGACAACCCTCTGATGATCAACATGGACAGCGACAAGAGCATCACCGCTGTCTTCGGAGGGATCCACACCCTCACCGTAACGGTCGACGACCCGGCATGGGGAACCGTCGATGTGCAGCCGGTGCTTCCAAGCTATCCGGACGGTGCAGAGGTAACGCTCGAGGCCGTGGCCAACGAGTACCGCAACTTCGTCAACTGGGAAGGCGATGCCCCCGGCGGGTACAGTACGGAGAATCCCCTCACGATCACGATGGACAGCAACAAGGCGATCAGGGCCGTCTTCGAGTGGCCCAACTACACGCTTTCTGTGAGCGTCGTCAACGACCTTTGGGGAACCGTGGACGTCGAGCCCTACGCGCCGGGTTACGAGTATGCGGCCGGCACTGAAGTGGCACTCAACGCCGTTCCGATCGGAGGCAACGACCTCGAGCACTGGAAGATCTATGACCCGAACCACCCCGGCGATTCGAACTATGCCGCAACCGACGGCAACAACCCCATCACCGTCATCATGTGTGCGGACCGGGAAATCACCGCCGTCTTCACGTGCGGCAGCAGCGTCGCCCCATTGCTACCGGTGATGCTGGTCGTCCTCGCGCTCTGCCTGTGGGTGAGACGGAGAGCCTAGGGGTTGGCCACACCTGTTCTTGTGGGTTGGACGTCGAGCGCAGATGCCGTCCCGAGCCGGCCTGTCCTCAGGCCGGTCAACGGGCTCGGGGACTCCCTGCGGTTGAAGACCGGACCGAAGACGGTCCGGCTCGGGGGAACTCTGCGGTGCGATCGGTTGCGCTGGTTAGGTGCTAGGATGGTTCTGCGCTGAGCAAGCTCAGCAGGTTCTCGATCGACAGAATGGCGTCATGGACCCCGCGGAGCAACTCGACCTGACGGTCGGTCACCTCCACGCCGACCGCGGTGAGTGCGCGGACGATCTCTTCCTGGTTGAAGAGCCCGAGGATATCGCGCGGGGACGCGGTCAGGTCGAACTCCTGAGCGTAGCGCACGAGCGTGTCTCGATCGAGCTGCGAAGCGAGCTTCTGGACTTCCTCGGCGTCTCCGACCGACCAGTCGACCCCTGGGATGATGTTGACCGCGCCGGCGAGTTCCCCCGGCGACATGCCCTGGACGGTATCGCGGAGGTCCTCCCAGCCGTTGAGCAGCTCCTGCCGGGTCGCGGCCTGAACGAATGCCTGCACGTTCTGCAGGAACTTCGCCCATTCCTCGAGGGGGGGAGGGTCGACGCTGGCACAGCAGCACCCCTCAATCATCGGGCCTGCCACCGCCGCCGCCACCAATCCCATTGCCAACAGCATATGCCTTGGCACAGTCCTTCCTCCTTTTGACGACGACCTACGTCACCTCGGATCGTCCTCGAAGGAAGCCCGCTACTACCAGCACGCCGAACCCATTCGCCCGGCGGCGGCCTCGCCCGATGCCGCGCAGTGAATCACCCCACTGCGCACACTATATCCTGACCGATGGCCTTCCGGCAAGGCCAGGATGGGACGGATGGGCAAATCTGGCCCGATCCGCTCCTTGGTCCTGCAGAGGCGTGCCCGCCAAGGAGCGCCTCCCGAGTGGAAGACCCGGCTTTCTCCAACGAATCTCCTTGACTCTCCAGGGCGGTGGAGGCCTATAAATCCATAGAGGGGTACCTTGACGAATCCATCCCCGAAGCCCCTCTGCAACCGTAGCGGCATGCACCATAGCAGCCTTGGCGTGATCGCGGTCGGCCAGGCCATTCGACAACGGCGAATCCGGAAGATCCGGCGTCCTGTGGATTGCTCGGGGGCTCAAACTCGGGGTGAGTGGCAGAAAGGCGGGCAGAACTCATGAAAGGGTCGGTGGTCGTGGGGGTCGTGTGCCTCACAGCACTGCCGGTGCTGGCGGGGCCAGTGAACTACACGTTCGAGGTAAGCAGCGGGTCGTTCTCGATCGACGTCCTGCCAGACAACTTCGTCACGCCTGACCCGGTGGACGTCCCGCTGGGCGGGACCTTCGCCATCACCATCTACGATGACGACGGGCAGCTCGGCCCGGGCGATACGTTCACGCTGGGTGCCGCCAACATCTACAACGCCGAGCAGAAGGTCTTGTCGTTCGTTGCCTACGCGGGCACGGCCACGTTTCCGGCCGGGGGCACGAAGATCGTCGGGTTCGACACCGACACGCCCGGGCAGATCTCCGAAGGGCCTATCGGGACGATCGACCCCGACGTGCACGTGGTGTCCGACCTCGTCGTCGCCGGCATCACCGATCCGTGGTACTGCTGGATGAACGGGTACTGGTACTACGAGACCTGGAGCCGCCTGGAGGTGGAGACCTTCACCATCGCGTTCCAGGTGGACCAAGGCATCCCCGTCGGCGTGACGTTGGACGGAGAGTTCACGTACACCTACAGGATGGGAGGGCTCGACGTCGGTCAGATCGGCCAAAGCGTACAGCTGCAGGGCTTCGTCATTCCCGAACCGGGAAGCGTCGGGCTGATCGCGCTGGCCGTCGGTGCCGCCGCAACCAGATTGCGCCGGCGAATCCGACGCTAGCACGACAGCGCTAGTTCGCGCCTAAGTCCTTGTTTCTCGCTTCGCACGATGCCGCGCCAACCGCATTTTCGGCATCGTTTCCAGGGGTCGCGGACAGAAGTAGCGCTGTCGTGCTAGCCCGCTCGCAAGCGAGGATCGAGCGTGAGCCTACCCGACCCGCAGGGTTCATCCTGCGCGGTAACCGGTCCGCACAGGATGAATCCTGCGGCTCGGGCAGCGCCGTTCGGATTCGGGAGCCCCGCCACGATTCGCCGGATGCACTCCCCGCCGACCCCCGTTCGCACCCGCCCTGGACAAGCAAGCTTGCCGGTGCCTACAGTATGGTGTCAGTGGGCGGCACAATTCCGTGCCGACTGTGATGCACCGGCCCGGGGGCGGATTCGCGGTTCGCGATGCGCGACCATCTAAAGCCATTCGGCCTGAGCGTGTACGTGCTCCTCGGGTTCCTGCTCCTACTGGCGGTTCTGGTGGTCGTGGCCGTTGCATCCTGGGTCCTGATCAAGGTGTGGATCCGAGACGTGCGGCAGCGCCGCGAGGCGCGTCGACGCCATCACGAGATGTACCGCCCTGACGGCCAACCGTACCCCCCCGCGTCTCGCGGCATCTGCGACCGGTGCGGGCAGGATTTCGAGAAGGTCTACTACATGCCGTCCGGCGAACGGCTCTGCCCCGACCACTACGCCGAGTTGTACGGGCCGTAGCGTCTCAGGCCGGGCCAGACTTCTACGTGAGACGGTCCCCAAGGGACGCCACGACCGAAGTCCACACGAGGAGAGATGATGTCCCAGACCGACCCGATGGATGCCAAAGTCTACGCCGCCACCGACGCCCGGCAGCTGAGCATGCGCGACCTGCTCGAGTACTTCGCCAAGCGCGGCAGCCTGCGCGTCTCCGACCTGCACCTGAAGGTCAAGTGCCCGCCCACCTACCGCGTGGACGGCGAGCTGCAGCAGATGAAGGCCGCCCCGCTGGACACCCCGACGATCGAGAAGCTCGCACGCACGCTGCTCAGCGAATCGGAATACGACCAGCTGCGAGAATCCGGGGCGGTGGACAGTTCCTACATCACGACGGACATGCAGTTCCGCATCAACTGCTTCTGCGACAACGACGGGGTGGCCATAGCCGTTCGCGCCCTGGAGAAGAGCATCCCCGCCGTCGAGGACCTCGGATTCCCCAACGGCGTGTGGCGAGACATCCTCGCCAAGCAGCAGGGCCTGGTCCTGCTCACGGGCATCACCGGCGCGGGCAAGTCCACGACCATCGCCTCGCTCATCGATCGGATCGCCGAGCAACGGGCCTGCCGCATCATCACGCTGGAGGACCCGATCGAGTACCGGCTGACCAGCAAGACCGCCATCATTTCCCAACGCGAGGTCGGTCGGGACGTGCCCAGTTACGAGCGAGGCCTGCGCGACTGCCTCCGCGAAGACCCCGACGTCATCTTCGTCGGCGAGATGCGCGACCGCGAGTCCACGACCTGGACGCTCACCGCGGCCGAGACCGGGCACTTGGTCTTCTCCACGCTGCACACCCGCGACGTCCGCGGCACGATCACGCGGATCCTGGACCTGTTCCCGACCAACCGGCAAGATGAGATCGCCAGCCAGCTCTCCCTCGGCCTGAGCCACATCATCTGCCAGAAGCTCATTCCCCGCGCCGATGAGAAGGGACGCGTCGTGGCCATGGAGATCCTCAACAACACCTACGCGATGACCAACCTGATCCGACTGGCCAAGATGGAGCAGGTCTACACCCAACTGCAAACGCGAACCAAGGACGTCCCGGAAGAGCGGATGACCACGCTCGAGCGGTCGCTGGCCACCTTGGTCCGCAACGGGGTGGTCACCGCCCTGGAAGCCGAGAAGTGGACCAACCACCCCTCCGCGTTCCTGGACGAGCTGCAGCGAACCGCGTAACGCTCGTCCCCCGATGCCCTTGCTGGAATCCGGCGGCCTACTTCGTCTTACTGCGCTGGCCGATACCGGCCAGTAGCTCCTGGAAACCGGCGTCGTCTCGCAACGACTTGAACCGGGGCTCGGACTTGATCGAAGCGAGGTCCTCGAAGCCGCTGTCGACGGCCGTCGCCAGGAACATCAGCGCCCGGTCTCGATCCCCCCTGTCCGCGTAGGCGCGGGCCAGATGATAGTTGGTCTCGGGGTGCCGCGGCGCCATCACCCAGGCCTTGAGGAGGTAGCAGATGGCCAGCTCGCGTCTCCCGGCCTCCAGCGTCCGGACGCCCGCCTCATTCAGCGCCGTCGGGCTGTCGGCGAACCGCTTGGCGGCGTCGATCGCCACCTGAGCGGCCTGGGCCGCTTCGCCCTTCTCGGCGAGCGCAGCGGCGCGGCCGAGCAGCGACCGGAACGCAGGATCGGAGACGGGCCGGAACTGCCTGCCCAAGGGCCAGAAGTGCCCGGCCTTCTTCCCCGTGGCCTTCTCCTGGCGAATCAGCTTGATGCTCGGCGCGAGTCCGGCGATCTTCGCGTAGAGGGCGTCGACCTGTGGTCTGACGTCCTCGGGCACCATCGACCGCATTCGTGCGAGCTCGCTGTCAATGATGGAGATCATCTGCCAGGCGTTCGGGGCGTGACCTGCGATGCCGGCGAACCACTCTGCGCACTCCTGCAGACTGCCGCCCAACCGCGCGGTCGACAGGTATTCTTTCGCTTTGCGCTTGCTTCTGACGTTCCGCACGAATTCTCTGTTGAGCAGCGAGTCCGCGTCCCCGGCCAGATCGGGCACGCCGTCGGTCTTGCACAAGGCCTTGCCGATGTAGTTCCCCTCGTCTCTGATCAGGTAGCGAGGCGCGGAGAACTCCAGGCGAGGCAGATCATCGGTCAGCGACGCGCGTGCTCGGGTCCAGGACTCTAGATGCCCCCCGTCGGCGATGTAGTGGTTGGCAAGCTGCATCGGGTCGTGCATCATGATCCAACCCAGCATTCGGTTGACGATCGGCCGCTGGAACGTGAAGTGCATCTGCTCGAGGTCGATCACGATCGGCTCGTCCGAGGCGATGATCAGGTAGTCGTCGAGCGACATCTCCCAAAGCTGCGTGTGCGCGAACACCTGCGACAGGGTCTTGAGGACAGCGGCAAAGTCATCCGCCTTCATCGAGTACGCCTGGAGCCACTGACAATGCATGCCGCCGGGCTTGAGCCGGTGCTTGACGATCTCGAAGAACTCCCGCGTGAACAGGTTCGCCACGCCGCTGATCCACGGGTTGCTGGGCTGGGAGATGATCAGATCGTACTGGCTGTCGCGCATCAACAGGAAGTTCCTGCCATCCGCGCGCCGGAGGTACAGCCGGGGATCACGCAGCGCGTCGTTGCTTTGACGGGAGAAGTGCTCGGCCGCCTCGACGACGGCACTGGAGATCTCCGCCAGGTCCACCCGCTCGACGGGATGGGCGAGCACCGCACCGGCCGTAATCCCCGACCCGAGCCCGATGACGCAGATCTCGGTGGCATCCGGCTTGATCAGCAGCGGGATGTGACCCGTTAGCTGGAACGTCACGGTGTCGTCCACCGTGTTGGACGCATCGGGCTTGCCGTTAACCCGCAGCGCGAGCATCCCCCGCTTCGACGTGACGGCCACCGTCGTGTCGATCCCCTCGCGATAGAACAGCACCTCACCGGCGCTGGCGAAGCCGCGGCCGAGATAGGGGCCTGAGACCATGACCTCTTTCGACCACGGTTCCGAGACAAGGACGAGAAAGACCCCAACCGCCCACAAGGCGGGCGTCACGCCATAGGCCAGCGCACCCCGTCGCGGCTTGTGGCTTAGGACAAAGACGGTGGCGATCAGGCCACTCAGCGCAGAAGCGATGATGATCGTCCGCTGCATCCCGACGTCGGACCAGGGAACCAAAAGGAACCCCGTCACGGTGGCGCCGATGATGGTCCCCGCCGTATTCGAGGCGTAGACCGCGCCGACGCTGCGGCCCGCGGCGGGTTCGGGTGAATCATCGCCTGGGCCCGTCTCCGACGATTCGCGCCGGGACCGCGACGATTCGTGGATCATGCAGACCAGCGGCATGAGGGCGCCCATACACAACGTCGGCACGATGAGCAACCCGAGTACGCTGAAGGCCTCCATCGTCAGAATGTGCTCAAACGTCGTGCCCAGCGCTTCGGACAGCTGTTTGACCATGCCCGGCATCTCACCGAACAGGGGCACCACGATCAACGCGCTCAGGCCGATCATCGCCTCCAGCAAGCCCGCCAGCACGAGCGGACGCTTGATCTTCGCGATCCACCAGGAGATCAGAAGGCTGCCAAGGGCAATCCCGAAAATGAAGCACGCGACAATGGCGCTGAAGGCGTACGTGGATGCGCCCATCGACAGGATCAGCGCCCGCGTCCAGGCGACCTGATAGGCCATCGCCGCGAAACCCGATAGACCGTACAGGAGCAGCAACAGCCCAGGTCGAATCGAAGGCGGGCTCGTCGCATCCGTCTCCTCGACGGCGTCCGTCTCCGCTTTCGGCGCGCTTGTCGGCGCGTCCTCTCCCCGCCGAGAGCCGCCCGACAGACACACCGCAACGATACCGGCCGAGATGTTCAGCAGCGCCGCCAGCAAGATCGAGTTCGAAAGCCCCAAGACCGGCAGTAGCAGGAAGCCCGCGCCCGCACACCCCACGAACGCGCCGATCGTATTGATCCCGTACAGACGCGCGACCGCGCCGCCGACCTCTCCGACCCGTTGTACGAACGCCTTGGACAGAAGCGGCAGCGTCGCGCCCATGAAGGCCGTCGGGATGATCAGGATCACCCCGCAGACCAACACCCGCCCCGTGGTCAGCCAGAAGAACGACGCGTCCGAGACGCTCGCCAGGCCCCGATACATCGGCAGTGCCAGATCGAGCAGAAGCGGAACGACCAGGCAATACAGGCCGATGCCGATCTCCAAGAAGCCGTAGGCCCGCGCGGGCCTATCGACCTTGTCGCTGAAGCGCCCCGCCAGGTAGCTCCCCAGCGCCAAGCCCCCCATGAAGCAACCCAGGACCGTGGTGATCGCGAAGGTCGTCCCACCGAAGACGAACACCAGCAGCCGGCTCCAGACGATCTCGTAGATCAGCCCGCACGCGCCGGAGACGAAGAACAGGCACAGGAAGACCACCTGTCGGCTACGATTCATCATTCAAACGGCCTCGCTCGAAACGTCAGTGACAGCAGACCTGCTGACCGTGCCCAGGTTACCGGGTCGCGGGGATGCCCGCAATGACGCCGACGCTACCGCGCGTCGCCGAAATCGCGCCGCCACCGCTTCGCCAGCGTGGGTGCCCCATTCTCCAATGCGATTCGGCGACAGCCGAAGCGGATTGGAGGGTGGGGGACGGATCCATCGGTTCCCCATCCACAGGGACGCTAGACACCGACCCGGGCGTCGGCGAAGTCGCGCTGCCAACGCTTCGCCAGCTCGTCGAGCGTGCCCTCGAACCAGTAGATCTTCCCGCGGACGGCCCGCTTGGCGTTCGGAGGCACCCCGCCGATGTTGACGATACTGTGCAGGCAGTCGGCCGGGTGGTGATCGGTCACGTGCGAGGTGCGTTCCCAGAAGATCCCACAGACCCAGGTCCGCTCGCGGTTCGCCCGGGTGATCAGGCCGCAGTCGATCGGCGCGAGCATCCGGGCCTCGTAGGGACCCACCTTCGGCATCGCCGCGACGTCCCGGCCGGAGCGCTCGCGATCGATGCGAACGCCCAGCGGCGTCCGCGCGCCCACGGACGCCGTCGCCGCCTCCAGGGCATCCCATTTGCCCTTCCTGAGAACATGGGTGAGGCTGATCTTCTCCGCTTTGTCGGCCGCCAGCGAACGCCACAGGTCGTACTCGCTAAAGGCCGGCGTCTCGGCAATGGCCCGCCGCCACGCCTTGTTCGTCTTGCCGCTCATTCGGAAGCACTGTTGAACGCCGTAGTAGGCGTTGAGCCCCCTGCTGCCCGTCTCGACGACGAGCAGAAGATCGATCCCGTCGGCCGCCGGAGCCATGTGAAACGTCCACCGCTGCGGCACCCACCCCTCGCCCTCGACGGGGATCACGGTACTCACCAGGCCAGGGCGCGCGGAGATGCTTCGCTCGAGCTTGGCCACCTCGGCGGGATCGATGCCCGCATCTTGATGGTTCTTGGGAATCTGGCCGTGCACGATTGGCGTGTGCTCCCAGAACCGGTAGCCGATCCGGTTGCCCGGATGCAACCGGTTCGTGAACGTAGCGAATCCACCCGACCGCACGAGCTTTGCCGTGATCGGCGAGCGATAGGCTCCCTCGGCCCCCGTGGCCAAGCCCGACGTCAGGACCACCACAGTACCGGCCAACAGGGCCGTGCTCATGCCCAAAATGCATTCGCTCTGTTCACTCATGGTCATGACCTCCCCATGATCTGGTCTCTGCAGATCGGACGGTCAGCGTCCCGCCCGCGTCGATGTCGGCCCCCAGCCCATGATCGCTTCAACGCGCGGGATCAGCTTCCCGGCCGCCAGGGCATGGCCCAGGTGGTTCGGGTGCGTGTTGTCGCGCATGGCCTGCTTGGGGGCCCATGTCGCCGGATCGGCATCAATGAAGTGCAGCTTCGCAAGCCCTTGCTTCGACAGCTCCTCCACCATCGCCCTCAGTTCCGCGCGGTAGCATCCGTAGGTCCAGGGCACCATGACGGCGATGTCGGCCTTCGGACAACGCGCTCTCACATCGGCCAGCAGGGCCTTCATCGCCCCAATGAAGTGCTCGGCGGCCACGGATTTGGACGCGTCGTTCGTACCCAGGTTGACGAGGATCAGATCAGGTTGCCAAGCTCCGGCGGGAGACCGCGTCGCCGCATCGGCCTGCCCCGCCACGACGGCCTGCCATTCCCGGATGAAAGGAATGGCGCGCCATCCCTTGTGAACGCCGACCCCGGAAACGGCCACGAGGCGGATGTCCGCCTCGAAGTGCCGGCCGAGCAGCCAGGCGTAGCTGCGAAGCACATCGGTCTCGCCCGCCAGTCCCGCTCCCATGCCGACGGCAATGGAATCGCCGAGAAACAGAATCCGTCGCTCCGGAAGCGTCGTCGGCAGGAGCATTCCGTCGGGCGCGAACTCCAGGCCCCAGAACACCTCCAAGCCCGTCACGAACTCCGTCTTCTTGACCACCTCGAGCTTGTGAACCTCTCCCGGTGTGGGGCGAAGCGCTTGGGTCAGATCGATGATCGTCCGGGCACCGAACTCCTGGTAGGGCCCGCCGTCGAGTCTGATCCAATATCGGCTGCCACTGGCGGTCTGGAACCGGAGACGACACCGATCCGACCGAAACCGGCAGCGCAGCCCCGAGCCGGACCATTTCATCAACAGCGCGCCGTTCGGCTCGACCGTAACGAACCCTTGTGGCGTGATGTTGCGGTCGGTCGCCCGAACGAGCCGCCATGGCGGCGGCGCGGTGCCGCGCGACGGCCGACCGATGACGTCGATCTCGGAAAGGCGCGTCATCCGCCCGTGGTTCCCCGAGGACCACGTTCGGGTCGGGCCCAGCACGAACTTGATCCGCTGCACGTGCCGGACCGGATGACCGCCGAGGCGCCAGACGCCCTGGCAGACCCCTTGGGTCAGTTCGTCGCCGCCCGACCAGACCGTCCCGCCCACGATCGGCTCCCAGAGCGTCTGACCATCGACGAACACCTCGATGGCGTTTTCGGCGGGGCGTATCGGCGGCCTGCCGCCGCGATTCGTCTGACGCGCAATGCCGAGGGAGATCTCACCCGCCGCGACGCCGTGTTCTCCCGATTCGCTCGACGGCGGGACGACGGTGATCCGGATCTCGCTGATGTCCACCGGTCGGCGGAATTTGTACACGAGATACGCGGGCATGTTGCACCACGCCCGATCGACGTTTGGCGCGACGCTACCGGGGTCGGTGGCCGACCGAGCGTCATTGGCGTAGGTCTCCGTGATGTAGGTTCCGTCTGGGGACAGGCCGCCTTCCGTCTCGGGACGCAGTCCCTCAAGCAGGTCGTCGGTGGCGAAGTTGGCCACGGCGGCCAGGTTCTCGTGGTGCTCGAAGGTCTGGTCCACGCTTGACGGTGTTTCGGCCGGGCAGCGCCGACCCATCGCGACGAGGCCGATCAGGACCATCAACGCGCCGCTGGAGCCCAGCGTTCGGAGTCGCAGCGGCCGTGGCCGGACGGCGCATCGGCCGGATCCGCCATCTTCAGCACCTGCTCGATAGACAGCGATCGGGTGGCTCACGGGCTCTCCCATAATCCACGGGCTCACCGACGTATAGTGCGCGGGGCGGTCAATCACACAACCTCCAGTGCGTGGCCATCAGGCAACACTTGTCCCCGAGAATCTCCGCCTGGTAGTAGACGGTCAGGATGGATCCGTCGTCGAGCTGCACCGACGCGGGATAGCCCAGGTCCCACTCGTGGGCGTAGCTAAGGATGATCTCGCCGTCGATGTCCCAGGTCTTTCCCTCATCCTTGCTGACGCAGGCGCGGACGCTGTAGGGCCTCTCGCGGAAACCGTAGGCCACGAGGAGGTGTCCGTTCTCCAGGCGGACAACGTGCGGCGGCAGACCTCGGATGCAGGTCTTGCGCGGTGTGGTCCACGTCCGGCCGCCGTCGGTGCTTTCGCACTGACGGAGGCGGCAATCCAACTGGCCCTTGTCGTCATACGCGTAGCGGATCAGGCAGATCAGCTTGCCGTCGGGCAGCTCGACGACGCTGGGCTCGTCGGCACCGCCGCGATCCTCCGGGGCCATCGTGATCTTGCCGATGATCTCCCAGCTCAGTCCATCGTCGCAGGACACCTCGGCGGTGATGGCCGGCTTCTGGCGTTTGGCGAAGTCGTCCTCGCCACGCGGGGTGTTCCCGACATAGAGCAGTCTGCCGTCCTTCAGCTCGATCGGGCCGTGGGGCGTCGAGCCGTGGGTACGGATGGGCGGTCCCCAGGTCTTCCCGCCGTCCGTGCTGCGCCGGACCCAGTTGCCATGCCACTTCCTTCTGATCTCAGGCGCGCAGGCATCGATCCGCTCCTTCCAGCCGTCGACGATCTTGTCGCCCAAGCCCGGCCGGAGTTGCTCGACGCTGTCGGCGTAGCCCGTGTGGGTGAACCAACTGATCAGCAGCGTTCCTTTCCGGGTCTCGAGGATCCCGGCGTCGCGGTCGTCCAGAGGCGTGTTGGTGATGAGGGCCGGCTCGGTCCACGTCTTGCCATCGTCTGCGCTGCGAGTCAGCTTGGTCAAGCCGAATGGGCAGATGTGCCAGTCGCGCCCGCCGGAGAAGACGGCGATCAAATCGCCGCCACGCGTTCTGGTGATGCTCGGCCAACCGACATAGCGGCCATGGTCGTTGGTGATCATATATCGAGAGATGATCGTGGCGCGGTTTCCGTTGTCCTTTCTGAGCCGCGCCAGCGTGCGGTCTGAATCCACCAGCGTGGCGGAACCGACCACGGCCCGCTGCGTGGGCGACGCGGCCAGCTCTTGCTGCATTCGCCGCAGGGCCGCATGGGTGCGTTCGAGCCCCTTGCTCAGAACGACCACCCGCTTCTCCAGCTCCGTCACGCGAGCTTCCAGCGACGTGGGATTCTTCTGGCCGCCTGAGGCTGGGTTCGCGAAGCCGACAACGACCGCAGCGGCCGCCAGTGTGAGGTACGCACATCCGTCGGATTCCACACGCCACCTCCCGAGTCAACCGTCGAGCGCCTGGATGCTCAGGATCAGACGATCGTCCTCTCGCTGCCGAACCGTGTCGACGACGCACTTGGGCAGTCGTTCAGGACCGATGCGGATGCGCATCAACATGTCACTCACGGCGGACCCTATCTCATTCAGGTATCACTGTCCATCGCGGATCGTCAGGAAGCCATCCCCAACGGAACCAAGATTCAGGCCACCCCCTGCAAGACGGCCGGGACCGGGCCAAGACGGTCGTCCTGTCGTATATCCGACTGTGGGTCAGGTACAAGCGGTGAGGTCAGCCACGGGCGCCGCCTAGCTGCTTAGACATCTTCGGGAGCGACCTAGAGCTCCCGCCAATCGGCTCCCGCGGAGGGCCTGGTCGTGCAGACCAGCGCGGGCTTGGCTTGATGCGCATCGTAGTCTCGCTTGATCGCATCGGTCAGGGCGTCGACGGCGCCTTCGTCGACCAGAGCGATCGCGCAGCCACCGAATCCGCCTCCCGTCATCCGCGCCCCATAGACGCCGTCGACCGACGTGGCCAGGCTCGCCAGCGCGTCCAACTCGGCACAGGAGACCTCGTAGTCGTCGCGAAGCGAGGCGTGCGATTCATCCATGAGCCGACCGAACGTCGCGGCGTCGCCGTCTCGCAGGGCCTCGGCCGCACGGACGGTTCGCTCGGTCTCAGTAACCACGTGGCGGCAGCGTCTGGCCGCGACGGAATCCATCCGGTCGGCGGACCGATCGAGGGTCTCGACGCTCACGTCTCGAAGCGACTGCACGCCCGGTTCGATCGACTGAATGCGCCGCAGTCCTTCCTGGCACTGCTGTTGCCGGACGGGATACTGGCTCTGGCCGATCTCATGCTTGACCTGCGTATCCATCACCGCCAGTACCATGCCCGCCAGGTCGGCGGGGATGTGCTCATACGCCTGACTACGACAGTCCAGCAGCAGCGCATGGCCCTCGCGCCCCAAGACGCAGATGAACTGGTCCATGATGCCACACGGCGAGCCGGCGTACGTGTGTTCCGCCTGTCTGCACAAGAGGGCCAGCGGCACGGGGTCGATGTGCTGTCCGACCAAGGCAAGGAGGGCGTTCGCCGTGCCGACCTCCAGAGCAGCCGAACTGCTCACCCCACCCCCCAACGAGACCTCGCTGTCTATCAGCAGGTCCCCGCCCGTCAGGAGGATGCCGTCGGCGTGGAGCAGCGCAGCCACGCCTTTGACGTAGTTGGCCCACTTGGGCCTGCCTGGATCGCCCAAATCCGCCAGGTCGAGCTCGACGGTCTCGTTGTAGGCCGTGGTGTGCACGCGCAGTCGGCGGTCGGGCCGCTTTCGCGCCGCAACATAGAGAGCCTGCGTCATGGCGATGGGCAGAACGAACCCGTCGTTGTAGTCGGTGTGCTCGCCGATGAGATTGACGCGTCCGGGGGAACGGACCAGCAACTCAGGTTCCGAGCCACCGAACCGGTCGGCGAAGCCAGCACGAATCACGTCGACGTCCATCGGGACGATCCTCACTTTCAGGTCCGCGGTTGCACAGAAGGCGTGTCGCGTCGCAGGCGTGGCGACTCTATGACCCGCGGCGCGGGCTGTCAAGCGGCGCGTCGCGCCACGCGCGGATCGGCCCGCCCGTCGCGTCAACGCTGGTGGGTCGCTTGACTTGTCCAGTCGGATCGGCTAGAAGCACTGGGATGGTCCGGAACCTGGGACAAAAGGATGGGCATTGGCCATGAGAGCAACCAGAGGTCTAGCCGTTCTCGTGGGGGGATGTGCACTGGTTCTGTGGGTCTGCGGCTGTGAAGGGGGCGCATTCGGCGGCGAGCCGACCAAGTTGATCCCCCAGGAGCAGTTGGGCAACAGCGAGGTGCCCGTGCCCACGGACTTCGAGATGGACGAGACCGACTCACACGACAAGTCCACCGGGGGGTGGCGGTACATCAGGCACACCTATGTGGGCAAGGCCGAACCGCAACTGGTGCGGGCCTTCTACCGCGAGCAGCTGCCGCTGGTCAACTGGAAGTTGACGAAGGACGAGATGCGGCAGGGCCAATACATGATGCATTTCGAGAGCGACGTGGAGACGTGCGAGATCACCATCTCGCGCATCAAAGAGCGGTGGTCAACCAAGACCAAGCTGCAGATCGAGGTGTCGCCGCGGGATCGCGGCAAGGCCATCGAGCTTGCCCCCACCAAGAAGTAGGCCATGAAGTCGAGCCGACGACAACAGCTCCGGACCAACGAGTTGGCGCAGAGCCTGGCGCAGCTCGTCGATTTCTTGAAGGCCAACAGCGGCATCGTGCTGGCCGGCGTGGCCGCGGTGATCCTGGTCATCGGTCTGGCGATCTACTGGTACTCGGCCAAGGTGGCCAGCCGTGAGCAGGGCTGGACCGACTTCTACGCCAACCAGTTCGAGGGCGCGGTGCAGACCCGCCTGGCCAACTTCCGCAACATCGCCACGAAGTACAAGGACGAACCACTGGCGGCGTCGGCGTGGTTGAACTACGCGGAGGGCTCGCTCCGCCAGGCGACGTCAGGCACGCATTCGCCCGCCGACCGCAAACGGCTCCTCGATCAGGCGGCCGGCGCGTACAACACGATCATCAGCCAGTATCCCGATCAGGTACTGGCCGTGGCGGGAGCTCGGTTCAAGCTGGCCAACCTCGCCGAGGCCCAGCACCGCTGGGACGAAGCCAAGCAACACTACCAGGCCGTCGCGAGCGATCCTCGTTTCGCCAACATGCCCCAGAGGCAGTTGGCCATCGAGGCAGTGGAGCGTCTGGCCAAGATCAGCCAACCCGTCGTCTTCGCCAGGCCCGTCACGACGGGTCCGACGACGCAAGCCGGCGCGGTCATCGCATCGAGACCCGCCGGTCTGGGCGGTACGGCCAGAACCCAGCCCGCGACACGCCCCACGACGAGCCCCGCCAAGTAGGCGGATCCGCGATTGAGGAGGGGGCTGGAATTTGCGGCGTTTGAGATTGATCTGTGCGGGGCGACGTGCTAAGGTTTCGCCCGGCTTCAGTCATTTACAAGGATAGCGATTGTCGGAGCGGGGTACTGGTAGCAAGGAGAATGGGCACATGGCAGATTTGAAGGCGATCTCAGAGGCCGTCATCAACGGCAATCGGAACTGCCCGAAGACGGCGCTCGAGTTGACCGAGGAGGCGCTGGCGGGCGGAGCGAATGCCAAAACCATCTTCGAAGAGGGGTTGATGGCCGGCATGGGCGTGGTGATCGAGAAGTTCAAGAAGAACGAGGTCTTCATTCCGGAGGTGCTCATCTCCGCGCGCGCCTTCGGACCCGCCATGGACAAGGTCAAGCCGCTGCTGCTGGCCGCGGGCGAGAAGCCGGTCGGCACGGTCATCATCGGGACGGTCAAGGGCGACCTGCACGACATCGGCAAGAACCTGGTCAGCTTGACGCTGAAGGGCCAGGGGTTCGACATCGTCGATTTGGGTACCGATGTATCCCCCGAAGACTTCGTCAACAAGGCGACGGAGAGCGGCGCGAGTATCGTCGCGATGAGTGCCCTGCTGACCACGACCATGCCGCAGATGAAGAACGTGGTCGAAGCCGTCAAGGCCAACGACTGCACGGCCAAGACCATGATCGGCGGCGCCCCGGTGACCCAGGAGTACGCCGACGAGATCGGCGCGGACGGCTACGCCCCCGACGCCGCCACGGCGGTGGAGGTGGCCAAGCAACTGGTGGCCTGAACGGCAGGCTGACAGAGCAGATCGCAACCAGGCAATACGGCGGGTTCCGCAGGTGCGGGACCCGTTTCCGTTGTGCCAGGGTACATCAAAGTGACATCAGACTCCCAGGACATCCAAGACCAGCCCGTGCCGCTGGACGACGACTCCCAGGTCGTCACCTTGCGAATTCGCCGTCGGGTCCCCAGCCGGCGGATCGACAAGTACCTCCACGGGCGGTTCGTGCGGATGTCCCGGACGTTGATCCAGCGGTTGATCAAGCAGGGAGCCATCACCGTCAACGGCAAGCCGACGAAGCCCAGTTACGAACTAAACGCGGGCGACCGGATCCGAGTCGTGGTCCCGCCGCCCGAGCCAAACGAGGTGATCCCCGAGCCGATCCCCATCGACGTCATCTACGAAGACCGCGAGATGCTGGCCGTCAACAAGCAGGCCGGTATCATCTGCCATCCCGCTCGCGCCACCCAGCGGGGGACACTCGCCAACGGGCTGGCCCACTACGCCGAGCAACTCAGCCACGGCGACGATCCGTTCCGCCCCGGGATCGTCCACCGGCTCGACAAGAACACCACCGGCATCATGCTGGTGGCCAAGACGGACGAGGCCCACTGGCGGCTCGCGCTGCAGTTCGAACGTCGAACGCTGCAGAAGGAGTACCTGGCCATCGTCGAAGGCGAGCTTCAGCTCGACGGCGACGTCATCGAGGCGCCGATCACCAATCACCCGAGGATCAGAGACAAGTACGTTGTCCCGGACCCGCGGGACGACCCGAAGCGAAGCAGCGAAGCCATCACCCGCTACGAAGTCGTCGAGCGATTCACGGGTTTCACGCTGGTCCGGCTGTCTCCCAAGACCGGCCGGACCCACCAACTCCGCGTCCACATGAGCCACATCGGCCATCCCATGGTGGGCGACCCCATGTACGGGGGGCATCTGATCACGGAGGCCCAGCTAACCGGCAAGCCAGGTGATTCCGAACAGGCCATCATCTCGCGTCAGGCCCTGCACGCCCACAGAATCGGTTTCCTCCATCCCATCCGCGAGCAACCGATGACACTCCAAGCCCCCCTCCCCGAAGATTTTCGGACCGCCCGAGAACTTTTACGCAAACACCGACAGATCTGACCATCGCAGTGGGAATCTCCTACAGAAGCGTTCATCTCTAGGAGCAAGGGAAGGCGATATTGTGAGTACGCGTGGGTTCCAATCAGCGCTTCGGACGCTGATCCCATCCGGGACAGAGCTGCAAGAGCCGGTTTGGGACCCATTGTCGCCGCGCCGCCTGAGTTTCCGCCCAGATCACCGTGAGGAGACACGCGGGCAGGTCCACATGCCGGGTCCGCTTGCCTGGGTCGCGCGGTGGGAGTGTCTGGGGGGCCTAGTGAGGCCAAGCTGGGGAACAAACGGACACTCGGTCAATTGGAATCCCTTCGACTTGGCCATTGACCGGCCCTTGGCCGATAGGAATAATGTAATAGGAAGTCCCTGTGGCGTAGGCACCTATTGCAGGCGATGCCTGATGGGACGCCTCGAGATGAGGCCCTTGACCGAGGGCACCGATGACGAATATGGGGACGTTCCTTGGGCGGCGGGATCCAGGGAAGGCGGATTCGGGTGGCCCTGTGCCGGTCTGCTGCTGTCGTGCCAGTTGACCGGGAATCAGGGGATCGCAATCCCAGCCATATGCCCGAACGGCCTGTCTGCTGAGGAGGCCCGAGAGGTGGCAGGATACACCCTCGAGATGATCGCCCAGCTGTCGCGGCAGCTGCTCATGTCGCCCCCCCGCCTCAGGCTTCAGCAGATTTATGGAGCCGAATACCTAATTGACCTCATTGACCCAGGAAGAAGCTATCCCTACGACCTGGTTCTGTTCCACGTCACGCAGTTCCGGCGGCGTCAGCCGCTGGAGACCGACAATCACCTGGCCGGCCGTTGTCTGATTCCGGACTTGGTGCAGCTGGTGGATGACCTCAGCGCGTCGGTCGAGTTGCAGGCTGCACGGTTGGGCCAAGTCTGCTGGACGGTCGACCAACTGGGCGAGCGGTTCCGGATCTCGCCGAAGACCATCAACCGCTGGCGTCGCCGGGGATTGGTCTCGTATCGGGCGCTCGCGGATGACGGTCGGCGTCGGATGGTCTTCCCGGAGCGTGCCGTCCGGCGGTTCGTCCGCAAGAACCCCAGACTGGTCCGGCGAGCGACCTCCTTCAGCAAGCTGACGGACGAGGAGCGGCGGGAGATCGTGGCCAAGGCTCGCAAGTTGGTCGACGCGGGGGCGACGAAAGTCAGCGCCGTGGCCGAGCGGGTCGCCCGCAGGCTGTCCCGGTCGACCGAGACGGTTCGCTACGTCCTTCGCCGACATGACCAGGAGCATCCCGACGATCGGTTGTTCGGTCGGCAGCCCGAACCGCTGGGAAGCGACGACCATCTGAAGATCTACCGGTGCTATCGCAGCGGCGATTCGGTGCCGGATCTGGCCCGCCGCTTCGGACGGACAGCGTCAAACATCTATCGGATCATCTCGGGGATCCGCGCCAAGGAGCTTCTCAGCCGTAACATCGAGTACATCCACAGCGAAGAATTCGAGCGGCCAGATGCCGACGCGTTGATCTTGGAGAATGGTTCGCCGCAAGCGACGACGGGGGGCCGCAGGGCGAAGCGGCCGTCCGGAGACCTGCCGGCTTACCTCAAGGAGCTCTACGATCTTCCCCTGCTCCAGCGGCAACAGGAACACGATCTGTTCCGAAGGTACAACTACCTGAAGTTCAAGGCCGCCCGGCTGGCCAAGACGATCGATCCTCGGCGCCCCCGAAGCGCCGATCTTAAAGAGATGGAGTCTCTTCTCCAGCAAGCCGACGAGCACAAGAACTGGCTCACCCAGTCCAACCTCCGCCTGGTTGTCAGCATCGCCAAGAAGCACGTCCGCCAAAGCGAGGACCTGTTCTCGCTCATCAGCGATGGAAACCTCTCGCTGATGAAGGCGGTCGAGAAGTACGACTACATGCGGGGCAACAAGTTCAGCACCTACGCGAGCTGGGCCATCATGAAGAACTACGCCCGCTCGATCCCCGAGGAGCGCGGCCAGCTATCTCGATACCAGACCGGCCACGAAGAACGGCTCGATGCCGAGCCAGATCCGACCAACCAAGTCGCCAGCGTCGACCGCCGCTTGGAGGGGATCCGGGAGGCCTTGCAGGAGGTTCTCAGCAAGCTGCCGACGCGGGAGCGACTCATCGTCTCGCGCCACTACGGCCTGACGCCCGACGGCAAGGTCCAAACTCTCGAACAGATCGGCCGGCTTTTCGGCGTGTCCAAGGAACGGGCCCGTCAGCTCGAGAAACGCGCGCTCAAGAAGCTGCGGACGATCGTCAGCCCCACGATGCTGGAAGCCGTCCTGGACTGATCACCCCAGAGTCCCCTCGTCCCCAAACCCGACAACGCCGAGGCGATGATGAAACGTGTCTTGGCCGATCAGGCCGGTTGGAGTGTATGCGGCGCCTGCGCGCCCGGCAGACGGGCAGGAACGATGCGCCAACGCGAACGGGGGACTTGCTGATAGGTCCGTATGGGCCCCCACCAGAGCCGGTTCAGCCAGCCCAGGGTTCGAAGGAACGACTTGAAGATGGTGACCATGCCGGTAATCTGGAACAAAGCCTCCAACCGATACGTCTCGTCGCCCAGTCGCGGAAGCTTCTTGAGGAAGTTGATGGGGTTGTAGAAGGCCAGGTACGCGAAGAACATGTCAACCTGACGCTGGAACGGGGACCCGTGCCTCGAGGCAATGATGTGGTTTCCGTCGTAGAGGTAGTCGGCCACCTTCTGACTGCCGACCTGGCTGACGACGATGCCCTGGTCGAAGAGGACCTCGTAGAGCTTGCTGCCCACCATCGGCATGAGGGAGGTCACCTGGATGCTGGCGGCGCCGTGCTTGGCGAGGAAGCGGACCTGGTCCAGCACGCCGCCGAGTCGATTGCCGGCGTACAGGCGTTGGTCATCGTGGTACATCAGCATGGGCATGGGGAAGATGCCCTTCTGCCGCAAGAGGGGAAAGAGCTGCTCGACTTTCTCGGCGGATTGGCCCTTCTTGACCAACCCCGCGGTCAGGTCCTCGACGCCGAACCACAGCGCCCGGAAGCCGCCCTCGCGACAGAGGTCGAGCAGGTCGCGGTGGCGATAGACGTCGGCGAGCGTAGCTTCAGTACCGAAGAAGATAGTGTCTCGGAACTTCCGGCCGTTGACGCGGCCCCGGGCCATCTCACTGCAAATGTCCTCGACGTTTTGGCGGCGGTTGAAGAAGTTGTCGTCAGCGCCGAAGAACGTGGAGATACCGAAGTCCTCGGCCAGGTCGCTGATCTCCTGGCGGATCCGGTCGGGGCTCTTGGTGCGAAACTGTCGGTGGTTGTAGGCCGGTATCGGGCAGTAGGGGCAGTTGAATCGGCAACCCTGCGTGGTCAGCAACGGCGCTACCCGAGCGTAGCGTCGGACCTTCTGTCGAGGAAGCGGGTTGGTGGCCAACTCGTGCCGCCGATGCGGGGGTTCCAGGATCCGCAAGGCCACCCCCGGATGAGGAAACTCATCCAAGTTCCTGACCACGCGGGGAACTTCGGTGGCGACCAAATGCGGATGGCCATCCAACTCGCCCTCCCCGCGGTAGACCAGTCCAGGAATGTCCGCCAGCAGACCCGCGGTCCGCAGCCGGTGAAAAGCGGCGCGGACCGTCTCGGTGTTGGCCTTGTGCTCCAGGATGCGATCCAGCAGCTCTATGAAGACGAACACCTCACCGGTCACGGCGACATCAGCACTGGACCCGCCGCTCGGGTCGAAGAAGTCCCACGGCTCGTAGGCGGCCTTGGGGCCGCCCACGACGATGAAGGGCCGATTGTCGCCCAACCGGCACGCATCCGCTACCAGCCGATACGCCGGCTCGCTGTGGATCTGCATGGCCGAGACCAGCACCATCTGAAGCGGCCGGCCGTCGATGGCGCAGCGACTGGGCCTGACGTTGGGAGACCACGGCTGCAGGACAATCCGGGTCCGCGTGAAGCCTGCATCGTACAGGGCTCCGCCCACCTGGGTCGCCCCTGCCGGCGGGAGCCGTCGGTCGATGTAGGCATACGGTCCCACGCGCGTGCGATAATCGAAGGCGTAAAAGACGCCCACGGGGATCTCGCTGCAGTCGTAGTTCTGCCTGATATGGTCGGTGATGCGTCTGAACTCGCCGGGACGGACACACGCATCATCTCTTTTACGAATCTGACGTTCCATAGAGCCACCTTCACGCTACGGGGGGCTAGCTGCTCGGCATGCTGAACGTCCCGCGCCACCCCCAGAGTCCGACGCACGCGAACCGTATCGAAACTCCCGTCCCTGGTACAGCTCGACAGATTAAAGCGCATCGGCGGCGAAAGCAAGCCCCGTTGCCCGCGACGCCTCAGGGGACGAACAATCTTGCAGCATCTTCAGGGTTAATCCTCTTATATTGGGCGTACGCCTGGGCCGCCTTGGCGGCGAACCCGGTCTCGATCTGACCGGCGGCCAACGCCTCGGTCAACCCGTGCAAGACGTAGCCTTCGGGCGTCAGCGTGTCAGTGGTCAGCAGGATGGGATGAAGCCCCAATCGCTGAACCGGTCCGCCGATGCTCTCCATGCTGGAGGGTGTGATGAAGAAGACGCCGCGCGGCTTGCGTTTCGGGAGGACCTCCGCCGGGTCCGGCAGGATGCTCGAATCGTCCTTGGCAGCGTTGTACCCCACATACCCGACCAGGTCGCTCCCGGAGCCGAACAGGACCGATCGGCTGCCGATACGGACCTTCTTGGGCGGCCTCAGGTCGAGAGCGTCCATCAGTGTGGCGCGGATCGCCTCGCCAGCCGCGGGTCCTTCCCAGGCAACCGCCATCAGGCAGACCTCGAATCGCTCGGTGACCCCGCGCTGCTGCCAGGCCGACGTCGGCAGGACATCCCGCAAGAAAACCGCGCGACGTAGGACGTAGGGATCGGATTTCAGGTTGTCTGCGTGGACCTGTTCCCACTCGGGCTGATCGTGGAAGAACCGCCACACGCCGTAGCGAGCGCCCCAGTAGAGGTTCTTGGCCGGTTTCCTGCCCATCCCCAGGTTGGGATCGTCGACCTTGCACCTGCTGTTGTCGCACAAGGCCACGTGAACCGTGATGGTGATCAGCCGGTCCCGCCAGATGGACTCCAGCAGCAAGTCCCTGAATTCGCGTGCCCGGTCCTGACCGGGCGAAGCGTGGATGAGGCCGTCGAAGGCCAACCGGTCGTCGTCGGGAACGGCCCGGAGGATCGTGAACGGCCAGGGCAGGTCGATCCGTCGCGTGGACCACAGAACGGTCCCCGCGAACAGGACCAGGCCGAGAATCAGGGAGATCCACGCGCGGACGGGCATGGTAACGCGCCCTCTAGACCGTGATTGGACGAGCCTTAGCCTTCCGCAGCCGACGGCGGACCAACGGCCACTCCTTAACGAAGTCCTTGACCAGACGCCGCTGGCGGCGCGCGACCTGAGCGATGACCCGGTCCATCCCCACCCGTTCGTCGGCCCCGGCGCGCTCGGCGAACGCCTTGATCTGAGCCTTCATCACGTTCAGGTCATTCAGATCGCCGAGCCGGTCTTGCAGACCGCGCAACGCCTTGACCTCCTGCGCTGCGTCGAGAAGCCGCGCGTCATGCGCGAGTTCCAAGGCGTACCGGATCTTCTTGCCGGCGATCCGGGCGGCGTGAAGCCGCCGAGGACGCCCCGACTTGGCTGCCCGACGGGCCAATCGACGGAACGCCCGTCTCCTGCGGACGACGCGACGCAGCAACTGGCGGCCCGCGGCCTCTTCGACCGTTTCGGCCCCCCCCGCGCGGTCGAGGCCTTCCGCCAGGACCTCGGCCAATTCCTCGCGGCGCGCCAGGACCTCGACCGGCGCCAGCTGGAACCGGGCGTCAACCAGTTGGTACTGGCGCTGAAGTCGAAGCACGTCGGCAAAGGCCGCACTGAACCGACGTTTGCCGAGCGCAGGCTTGGCCTTGATCAAGTCGTCGAGGAGCTGACGCATCACGTCCGGATCCCGAACCGGGGCGAGCAGGCTCCTGGCCTGGCGCAGCCAGATCAGGAACGTCGCGAGGCCATCGCCATCGATGACCGCCTTCATCACGGCCAATCCCTCTGCGAGCCGCCGCGACGCCACCCGGATGTCGTGGACCAGCTCGATGTCGTCGTCGTCCCGCAATTGATCCAGCAGCTTGAAGAAGAGCGCGGCGCGCCGCTCGGCGCATGCCAGGACGCCGCGGTCGGCTTGTGTGGGGTCGGCCTCCATCTCCTGCGGGTCGATCACGAAGCAATCCCTCGCCTACGCGGATGGCAACGAAGGGCCGCTCGATACCACCGCGGTTACTATACCATCTTCCCCGCCCGGGTGCCCCTTCATTGAGTCAACGGGCGCCGTGAAGTATCCTATCGGATACGCGGTTCGGAAGGGACCCTGTGGGAGCATCGGTGAGCGGAGCCCCGTTGATGTCGCATCAGGAGGCAGTCGGGGCCGTCGGGCTGAACGACCTTCGCCGGGGAAGCGTGGAACGGCTGATGGCCGACTACGATTTCCCGCAGGCGCACGCCCGGCAAGTCCGCCGGCTGGCCGACCGGATGGCTTCACAGTTGGTGCACGAACTGGTGCTGGGCAACGACGCCCGACTGGTGCTCAATTGCGCTGCGCTGTTGCACGACATCGGCTGGCACTTCGGCCAAAGCAAGCATCATCTGCGCTCTTACGAACTGATCAAGGCCAACGGGCTGAGCGGGTTCACGGCCGATCAGGTGGAGCAGATCGCTCTGGTGGCCCGCTACCATCGCAAGGCAAGGCCGAAACTCAAGCATCAGGCCTTCGCTCAATTGAACGCGATGGACCGCCAGACAGTCACGAACTTGGCGGCCGTCCTCCGCGTGGCCGACGGGCTGGATCGGTCGCACCGGTCCGCCGTACAGGACGTAGAGGTTCGATGCGACGAGAGAACGGTGCAACTCATCCTCGAGCCCCGGTTTGACGATATCGAGGTGGAGCTCTGGGCCGCCGGTCGCAAGAAGAAACTGCTGGAAATGGTCCTCGGCCGCGCGGTACTATTCACGATTGGGCGCCAGGAGCCCGGAGCAGGAAGTGTGTCATGGTAGATCAAGGCAACGAAACCACGCTGGACCAGCCTCACCCGTATCCAGGCAAGCTGATCGTCGTGGAAGGCATCGACGGCAGCGGCAAGAGCACGCAGCTGCAGTTGGCGCACCGGTGGCTGGAATCGATGGGCTACACGGTCTTCTTCACCGAATGGAACTCCGCCGATCTGGTCAAGGCGGTAACCAAGAAGGGCAAGAAGAAGATGGTGTTGACGCCGACGACGTTCTGCCTGCTGCACGCCACGGATTTCGCCCATCGGTTGGTGTACCACATCATCCCGCCGTTGAAGGCGGGGATGATCGTGCTGGCGGATCGATACGTCTTCACGGCGTTCGGCCGGGACGTGGTCCGGGGGTGTGATCCGCGGTGGGTCCGCAAGGCGTACAGCTTCGCGGTCCGACCCGACCTTGCCTTCTACTTCAAGGTCCCGATCGACACCGCCATCGACCGAATCGTCAACAGCCGGGCGGCCATCAAGACCTACGAGGCCGGCATGGACATGGGCCTGTCGAACGACACGGTCGAGAGCTTCAGTATCTTCCAGGGGAGGATTCTTCGACAGTATGCGTCGATGGTAGACGAGTACGGCCTGACCGTGGTCGATGCGTCCCGGAGCATCACCGCGCAACAGACGGTGGTGCGTGAGGCCATCACGAAGGTCTTGGCCGAGTACAAGAAACCGCGGGCGATAGCGATATGAACGAATCACCGGACCAACACAGGCAGTTCTTCGGCGAGGGCCTGCCCTACTTGCCCAGCGGCCCCTGGCGGGGGCTGTTGATCGTCATCGAAGGCACCGACGGGGTCGGCCGAACCACACAGGTCAATCTCCTCCGCGAGTGGCTCGAGGTCCAGGGGTACGGCGTGATCGAGACGGGCTGGACGCGCAGCAAGCTCATCGGTGGCGCCCTGACCGAGGCCAAGAAGGGCCATACCCTCACCCGGATCACGCATACGCTGATGTACGCCACCGATTTCGCGGACCGGCAGGAGTACCAGATCCTGCCCGCCCTGCGGAACGGATTCATCGTCCTGGCCGACCGGTACGTCTATACTGCCTTTGCGCGGGCGGTGGTCCGGGGCGTCCAGCCCGACTACGTGCGAGACCTGTTCGGCTTCGCGGTCGTGCCCGACCTGGTGTTCTACCTTCGCCTGAGCGTCCCGGCCCTGATCCGCCGAACCCTGGCCTGCGACCGGATGAATTACTGGGAATCGGGGATGGACCTGAACCTCGGCGCCGACCTGTATGACAGCTTCAAGCGGTACCAATCTCTCATCATCCGCCAGTTCGACAAGATGGCTGAGGATTTCGGCTTCATCACCGTCGACGCCCACAAGAAACCCGACCGCATCCAGGACATCTTGCGCGAGCACGTGGGCTCGCTGCTGGAGACGAGAGAGCTGGCCCCGCCGACCGGCCTGGACGCTGACGTGGCGCCAGACAAGCCCGCATCCGCTCAGACAGGTACCTAGCGGGTAGGGGCGCCCGCTCCTAACTTCCCTTTTTCGCGTGACGTCTCTACTCGTGTGCGCGGAGGAGCCTCACTGGTGAAGCGAATCACCTGTAGGATGTGTCGGTATGGCGAGGCGGACTTCGATTCTGACTACGTGAACTGGGGGTTCCACGATGCAGAGACGCAGATCCGTGAAGCCGAGTCGGTGCTCAGCATCGTCAAGCCCGGCGACCCGCTAAGGGTGCTGGATCTTGCCTGCGGCCTGGGAACGCACGCCGTTTACTGGGCAAGACAGGGCCACAAGGTCACAGGCGTGGATCTCTCGCAGACGTTCGTCGACAAGGCACGGCAGCTCGCCGACAGGGAGGGCGTCGATCTCGAGCTGCATGTCCAGGACATCAGGACGTTGACCTGGCGAGAGGAATTCGATCTGGTCACCTGGATTGAGGGGGCGTTCTTTGACGACGACCTCGTCCGCAGCGCATTCGGGTGTCTGCGCAGCGGCGGGTGTTTCGTGTTTGACGTCAGGAACCCCGACCATCCGAAGATGAAGTCCCTCGCGAGTGATTGGCGCACCTGGCGGGAGGAAGACGGGGTCTTCCATCTGGAGCGACACGAGACCAACCAGCAGACAGGGGAACACGAGGACGTCTGGATCACGATCGATCCGGACAGAGGCGTGATCGAGGAGAGGTCTGATTCGGGCGGGGCGCGAACGCTCGCGGACAAGATGAGGATCCTGGAAGACGCCGGCTTCAGGCGGATTCAGATCAGGACGATGGAGGGCCACGTCTTCACGCCGGCAGAGGAGCCGTACTGGCTCTGGGTCGTGGCGGACAAGTAGGAGGGATCGGCCCTACGCGCTGAGGCTCGCGACAGGTTCGAGATTGGGCCAGCCGGACTCGTCGGGCTGGAGCAGTTCGTAATTCTGGAACAACTGCCCCCAGGGCGAAGCCAGGGCCTGCTCGACGGCTGACTTGCCCCTGAACGGCATCCAGAACCAGTCGTGGTAGGCAACGCTGGCCAGGTAGCTCCACGGGGCCAGCCAGGTCTTGAGCGACCACTCCAGCGGCCGCTTCAGCCACCCCCAGTAGATACGGTGCTGCATCCGGCTGGCGAAGGTCATCTTCTCGTAGGGGCCGACGAAGCCCCAGTTCCGCTCGGCCAGCTCCGGCTGACCGACGATCTCGATGTCGTCCACCTTGCCGCAGCCCAGCCCCATCTCGTGTGCGATGCGGATGAACTTGATGTCCATCGGGTCGAAGCCCATCAAGCTGGCCGACACGGCGTCGATGGCAACCTGATCGGCGGAAGCGAGGATAACGTTCTTGACGTAGGGAATCATGCACCGCGGCCCGGGACCGTCACCGGCGAACGTGCCGTCCATCACCGCGAAGACACCCGGGTGGATCTTCTTCTGGATCATCAGCAGGTCGACCAACGTCTCGTGGATGACCGGGTGCGTCCAATGACGCCGCTCGTTGAGCAGGCCGCCGAAGGCGTTCTTCATCGCCCCCGTCATCGTCGTAAAGACGTGCGTCTTGACGGTCGGCAGGTGGATGATGTTCTCGCCGATGAACCGCTTGGGGATGCTGAACCCCTTCGGGTAGACCTCGTTGAGGGCGAGGAATTCCTTGGTCAGGTCGCCGACGGCGTCGCGGATGTTGATCCACTCGGGATCTTCGTAGAGGTGAACGTTCTCGAGGCCATACTTCTCGACCACGGGCAGATGCTTATTGGCTCGTTCACCCCGCTTGGCGCTGACGACCACCGTGCGATTGTGACAGGCGTGCATCCGATCGGGCGGCGTGCCGTCGCGGAGCATGGCCGCGATCACGCCCTCCAGCTGCCACGGCACGGTCGAGCAGGCGGGGAAGAAGTAGTGCCAGGTGATGTTGATCTTCAGCGCGGTCTCCAAGGCCGGATCGATAACCTGCCGGTAGTCCGCGAGATTCATGAGCCGATGGTAGTCCGCCAAGACCGTCTCGGGGCGGGTCTGGAGAATGGCAACGCGAGATGTCGTCATGTTATCGGAGCGCCTCCGATGATGAAGGAGATCTGTCGATGAGCGGCCGCCTCCCTACCTGATACGACGCAGAAAGGCTGCCCGTTCTGGCTAATCGCCTCTTTCCCGAGTGTATGGCCGAGGCGGGCGGAAGACAATATCACTCGAAGGGCTTCACAGCACATCCGTCCGCTGGCCGTCACTCCCACCCGTAGCCATAGATATCGGCATTCTGCAGCGTGATGCGGAATCGAATCGGCCGACCGCGAAGCGCGGTGGGAATGGCCTTCGACCAGCGGACGGGGGCGTCAAGGACGTCTCCTGTGACGGGGTCGGACGCGCCCAGTCCAGTGATGGGCTTGCCGTCGGCATCGCAGAGCGCAATCGTGATCCTGCCGCGCTTGGCGTCGGCGTTCAGGTGCAACGCGCCTTCGGGCAAGGCGAAGGGCTGCGTCAGGACGTGGCCCTCCTGTGAGCCGGCCCGGAGCGAGACGAACCCGTCGCGCCGTTGGATGACCAGCCCCGTGCAGGTCGGGTGCTTGCGGACGATCTTGTGGCGCTTCGGACCAGTGTGGGCGCCGTGGACGCCGCAGTAGAAGATGTACAGCTCGTCGCCGCGGCGGATGATCCGCTCGACGCTGCGGGCCATCCCGCCCTCCCAGCTGTCGTCCTTGCCCAGCGCGAGCCAGGTCGCGCGGTCCGCGACACGGGTCCAGTGGATGCCGTCGCGGCTGGTGGCCAACTGCGTGTCGATCTTGCCGTCCCCGCCCTCGCGGTAGATCCAGATCATCGCCAGGTAGACGCCCTCGTAGATGTCCACGCCGGCGCCGTAGATCTGCGTCGCCGGGCCGTCCCGTTCGTCGCACTGCAGGACCAGCTTGGGTTTCGACCAGTGCAGGAAGTCCTTGCTCTCCGTGCGGGCCAGCCGTCGGCCGAAGCCGAACCGGCTGAACGCGACGTACTTCTTCAGCCGAGCGTCGTAGACGACGTTCTGGTTCGTATCGCAGTAGACCGAAAGGACGGGATTGCCCCCATAGGGCTTCCAGTGGATCCCGTCGGCCGAGAACGCCACGTGGAACCCGTCCTCGGGGCCGCCCTTGCAGTACGGTCCGCCGTTGCGCAACTCCCAGCCGCCCGAGCCGTGGTCCCAGTAGACGGCCTTCCATCGGCGATTCGGGTCGGGGTCGTTGGGCTCGTGCAGGACGGAGATGCCCTCGCAGTTGAAGTGCCCGATGCCCAGCAGGTTGTTCTGCCGATCACCGTCGTAGGGGAAGATGCCGAGCTTGGGCTTGATCCACGCGATGCCGTCCTTCGACTCGGCGTAGGCGGCCAGCGTCGTGTGCGGGGCCCGTTCATGCGTCCCGAGCTTCAGCGGCTTGAGCCCGCGATCCCGCGGGAGCGTCAGGTACCACAGCTTGAACCGCTTCGCGGTCGCGTCGTAGTAGGCCGTCCCATAGACCTGGCAGCGATCCTCCCAGGGCGTATCCGGCACGAGCAGCGGGTTCTTCGGATGCCGACGCGGCCGATGGAGCACGCGGGTCAGCCCCGTCATCTCGGCAATGCCCACGTCGTCCAGGAACAACTCCCGCACGCCACGTTCGACCGCAAACGGCCCCGAAGCATCCGCGCCTGCTGCAGACATGGTCGCTGATCCCGAACCGATGACGAGGGCAACCGAAACGAGAATCATGGTTGTCATCCACCTCCGCGCAATAGGGTGGGTCGAGACAACGCTCCCTACGAATCTACAATTCGATGGTTTGACCCAGGAGCGAATAGGCGACCCGCTCAATCATGCGCAACATAGCAGAGCTGCCTGAAAAGAACATGACAAAGATGTCGGGCCGCGCGGTATTGGAGTCGACCTGCGGGCAGGGGTCTCTTTGGAGATCCACGTGTCCGTCGTAGTAGGACACACTCCCGCGTTTGACCCCCATGTTCGGTTGGTACTGAGGGGTTCTGAACTTGAACCAGACGTCTCCTAGGATGGGGGCGCCGTGGTAGATGCCCTGGCTACTACAAATGTCCCAGACCGGATCGGCCGCAAGGTACAACCCGGCTGGGGCCGTACGCGCTCGCCCAACACTGGCGTACCAGGCTTCGTCCAGCAAGAAGAAGGACGTCGCCGGTGCGTAGACCTTGCTGGCGGTCATGATCGGCCCGCTGAACTCGATCTCGATGTCGGGTGGGAGCTGGAACACGGGCTTGCGGCACCACGGTCCGCGCGTGTAGTTGAAGACGCGCTGGTCTCCCATCGTGGTGTGGAAGAAGTCTATCGCACTCACTCCGTTGTGCGTGCGGCGAACGAAGTCCGGACAGGCGTACATCTCGGCGTAGCGCGTGTACGGGAACAGCGAGCCGCTGCCAGGACAATCCACGCCGAGGTCGTCCCAGTCCTCCTGGTCGCTGAAGAAGATGTCGGGCATGTCTTCCTTGCTGGCGATCCAGTCCTCGTTCGGGTCCAGTTCGTCCACCCCGCCGTAGCCTCCGCCGCCCCATGCGGGCGTGAGTCCGTAGACGATGTGGAAAGGGAATCGCTCCTCGAAGTCCTCGGCGTAGAGGAACAGGCACTTGGTCAACTGGCCGATCCGTGTCGCGCACAGCGTCGTCCGCGCCTGGGCCCGGGCCTTGTTCAACGACGGCAACAGGATGGCGATGAGCATCGCGATGATGGACACGACGACCAGCAGCTCGATCAGCGTGAAGGCTCGCGCTGATCCGTGGCGTGGGTCCGTCGCCATCCGGATGCTCCTTCGGACAAGTGCGGCCGCTGCGGCCGATCCGAAAGCCCACCCCCGCCTGGGTACTTCACTGGCGGCTTCTCCGCCAGCGCACCCCACGTCCCGGTCAAACAAGTAGGGTGGGTCCTCTGGACCCACCAAGCAGGTGGGTCGAAACGACCCACCCTACGAATCCTTCCGCGTAGGGTGCGTCTTGACGCACCTTCATACTGGGAACTGGAGGTGCGTCAAACCTCGCCCAACGCAATGCCCCTCTTGTCACTGAGGCATGCGAA
>CAYMLO010000113.1:0-34056 GCA_964390905.1 uncultured Planctomycetales bacterium
GGCTGCTGGGCGTGAAACGAAAGACCCCCAGCGCGTCGAGCGGGCAGCCCAGAACGCTTCAGGCCGGCGATATCATGCGGACAAACGTGAAGTTCATCCCCGCTGACGCGACGATGGATCAGGTGATGGCCTTTGTCGAGAGGAGCCGGTTCAACCACTTCCCTGTTGTCGACGCGGAGGGGCACCTGTTGGGCATGATTCGCTTCGCCGACATCCGGGACGTCATCTACGATCCGCTGACCCGCGACCTGATCACGGCCGTGGACATGGCCAACCCGGACATCCCGTTGGTGACCGTCGACCAGAGCCTCGACGGGTTGCTCGAGCTGTTCGGCAGCGGGCACTACGAGACGCTGCCCGTGGTCGATCGGCCTGGCTCGCGCAAGGTGCTCGGCATCGTGGAACAGCGCGACCTGCTCCACGCCATGCATTACGCGGGGAAAGACAACACGAAGGCTGAGGGGTGACGCGTCTTGTGCTTCTTGCTGAAGGGAAACTTGGGCAGTATGATCATGGTATGGCTAGCAAGAAGAAGACGACCCGCCATCATCTTCCTGTGGTGATTGAGCAGGATGAGGACGGCGTCTTCATTGTCTCTGTGCCGACGCTCCCGGGCTGTCGCTCTTGTGGCCTGACGATCGATGAGGCGATGAGGAACATCGCTGAAGCTGCATCGCTGTGTCTTGAGGACGATCCCCCGTTGAATCAGGCGGCCTTCGTTGGCGTGCGAGACCTCGAGATCACCTCATGAGCCCGACGCCCGTCACTTCGGCGCGTGCCCTCATGAGAGCCCTTCGCCGCCTCGGCTTCGTCCAGACACGCTCACGTGGTTCCCACCGACGTTTTGAGCATCCCGATGGGCGAAAGACAACCGTTCCCGTTCACAAGGGACGCACCATTCCGCGCGGTTTGCTCCGACAGATCGTGACGATCGACGTCGGCATGGACATGGATGAATTTGCGAAGTTGTTGTGAGCTTCGGGGCGGCCGCACTTGCCTGCGACTCCTTGCGGTGATACACGGCAATGACGATGGCTGATGAACGTAGCATGGTGCGCCCGCTGCTTGCGGTTTCGATGGGCGATCCGGCCGGCGTCGGTCCGGAGGTATGCGTCCAGACGCTCGGCCGGGCGGACGTTTTCCGCCTGGCCAGGCCGTTCGTCGTCGGCGACGTGGGTGTGCTCCAGGCGGCTACCGAAGTCCTCGGGGCGAAGATCTCGCCGAATCGTATCGACCGACCAGAAGTGGGGCGGTTCGAGCCCGGGCAGATCGACGTGATCGATCTGGCCAACGTCGATCGGGCCTCCGTGCAATGGGGACAAGTGAGTTCCGCAGCCGGTCAAGCGGCGTACGAATACGTGATTCGGGCCGCCGAGCTCGTCACGTCGGGTCAGGCCGACGCGCTGGTCACCGGTCCGATTCACAAGGAGGCTCTGAACCTGGCCGGCCATGATTACGCGGGCCACACCGAGCTGCTGGCCGAGCTCACTCACACGCGAAGCTACGCGATGATGTTGGCCGTGGGGCGTCTGCGCGTCTCCCACGTCAGCGGCCACGTTTCGCTGAGACGCGCGTGCGAGTTGGCCAGGCGCGATCGTGTGCTGGAGGTGATCACGCTGACCGATGCAGCCCTGCGGCGGATCGGCATCGATCGACCGCGCCTGGCCGTTGCGGCCCTCAACCCGCATGCCGGCGAAGGTGGGCTCTTCGGACGCGAGGAGATCGAACAGATCGCCCCCGCAGTCGAGCACGCCCGCCGACGTGGCATTGACGCGGAGGGTCCATTGCCGGCCGACACGATGATGGCCAAGGTCGCCGGCGGCGGCTACGACGCCGCCGTCGCCATGCACCACGATCAGGGCCACATCGCCGTCAAGCTCCTGGGATTCGCCTACGACGACCGCGCCGAGGCGTGGTCGACGGTCCGCGGCGTGAACGTCACGCTGGGTCTGCCCATCGTCCGGACGTCGGTCGATCACGGCACGGCCTTCGACGTCGCCGGCCGCGGCGTGGTCAACCCGTCCAGCATGCTCGACGCCATCGACTGGGCCGTCGCCCTGGCCGGCGGGGACGTCGGCAAGATTCGACAAACGTGATCGCTCCGCACTCCCCCCATGGCGTTCGGCGGCAAGGAGCAGTGGGATTGCGCGTACCCTCATGATATGATGAGGGGCGAGGTGCGCCGGTGCCGAAACGTGTCTATCTCGAAACCACCATCATGAGTTACCTCACTGCTCGCCCAGGTCGCGATTTGATCAGGGCCGCTCGCCAGGAGGTGACGCGCCTTTGGTGGGATGAGCGAAGCCCTGACTTCGATCTATACATCTCGCAGTTCGTCCTCGACGAAGCCGGAGAGGGTGACGAGGACGCAGCGCGTCGCCGACTACTGCTCCTGGAGGAGTTGCCGCTTCTCGAGACGACCGAGCAGGTCGTGGCATTGGGGCAGGCTTTCGTTCAACAGGACATCATGCCACAGAGGGCCGCGACCGACGCCCTTCATGTCGCTGTGGCAACGGTTCACGGAATGGACGTTCTACTCACGTGGAACTGCAGGCATCTGGCCAATGCCGAGTTGCTGGGGGACATCGCGCGGCTGATCCGGTCCAAAGGCTATGAACCACCGGTCATCTGCACCCCCGACGAACTGATGGGAGAATGACCATGCGGGACGATCCGATCGTGGACGAGGTCCGCAAGTTGCGCGAAGCGCGTGCGGCCCGATTCGGATTCGATATCCAGGCCATAGCGGCCGATGCCAAGAGACGCGAAGGCGAGGGGGACCGCAAGGTGGTCTCGCTGACACCCCACCAGGCGGCGGCTCCCAGCCTGGATACACCCCGGACCCGGGAGTGAGTAGCAGTACGACCGTCGCTGAGGAACACAAGCGCCCTGAAGATCCCCTCAAATCCATCCACGGCGCAACCGGGATGGACCGATCGACCTGAGACGCGAGACGTTCCTGTCGCGGGGCCTCGGACCGGCATATAATGAGATCCCTTTGGTATGGATGGATTCAAGCGGCTGGTCCGCAGGGCGGACCCTACAGAAAGGTGACTTCGGATGCGCAGCGATCAAGTCAAGAAGGGCAAGGAACGGGCTCCTCATCGCAGTCTGCTGAAGGCCTGCGGCGTGACCGACGCCGACATGGACAAGCCCTTCATCGCCATCGTCAACAGCTACATCGACGTCGTGCCCGGACACGTTCATCTGGACAAGGTCGGCGAGTACGTCAAGCAATGCGTCCGCGAAGCGGGCGGCCTGCCGCTGGTGTTCAACACGATCGGCGTGGACGACGGGATCGCGATGGGCCATGCCGGCATGAAGTTCTCGCTGCCCTCCCGCGAACTGATCGCCGACTGCGTCGAGACGATGATTCAGGCGCACTGCTTCGACGGCATGGTCTGCATTCCGAACTGCGACAAGATCATCCCGGGCATGCTGATGGCCGCGGGTCGGTGCAACGTGCCGGCCGTCTTCGTCAGCGGCGGACCGATGGAGGCCGGCCGGACCCCGTCCGGCAAGGTGATCGACCTGATCTCCGTCTTCCAGGGCATCGGCGAGCACCAGCAGGGGAACCTGACCGACGAGGAGCTCAAGGAGCTGGAGGACTACGCCTGTCCGACGTGCGGGTCGTGCAGCGGACTGTTCACGGCTAACAGCATGAACTGCCTCAGCGAGGCGCTGGGGATGGCGCTGCCGGGCAACGGGACGATCCTGGCCACCAGCGAAGATCGGCGCGCGCTGTATCGAAAGGCGGCGGAGCGGATCATGGATCTGGTCAGCCAGGACATCAAGCCGCGCGACATCATGACTGCCGGGGCGTTCGACAACGCGATGATCCTCGACATGGCCATGGGCGGCTCGACCAACACCGTGCTCCACCTGCTCGCGATCGCGCACGAGACGGGCGTCTCGAGCTTCGACATGAAGCGCATGGGCGAGTTGGCCGCTCAGGTCCCCAACATCTGCAAGGTTGCACCGAGCTCGGCCTACCATCTCGAGGACATTCAGGCGTCCGGCGGAATCATGACGATCCTCGGCGAGATCCGGCGGGGCAAGCCCGGACTCATCAACGAGGACTGCATGACCGTAACCGGCAAGACGCTCGGCGCGAACCTGGACGCGCATGACATTCGGGCCCGCGGGGAACGGGTCCAGACGTCCGGCCTGAGCCAAACGAAGCGGGCCGAACTGAGCACGGCCACCGAGCGCGCCGCGGACGGCGGGGCGCCCGTGACGGCGGTCCTGGACAGTACGTTTGACCCTCAGGACTGCGTCCGCACCGTCGAGAACGCCTATTCACAGGAGGGGGGCTTGGCGATGCTATACGGCAACCTGGCCCCCGAGGGGTCGGTGGTCAAGACGGCCGGCGTCGACGCCGAGATGCTGCAGCATGAGGGCCCGGCCGTCATCTTCGAGTCGCAGGAGGAGGCATGTGAGGGCATCCTTGGCGGCAGGGTCAAGGCCGGCGACGTCGTCGTGATCCGCTACGAGGGACCGCGCGGCGGGCCGGGCATGCAGGAGATGCTCTCGCCCACGTCCTATATCCGGGGCATGGGCCTGGGCGGGACATGCGCGCTGATCACGGACGGTCGATTCAGCGGCGGGACCGCCGGCGCCTGCATCGGACACGTCAGCCCCGAGGCCGCCGCTGGCGGGCCGATCGCGTTGCTTCAGGCCGGCGACGTCATCGCCATCGACATCCCGGCTGGCAAGCTGGACGTTAGGCTCTCCGCGGACGAGCTCGCCCGGCGTCGAGCCCAGTGGCAGGCGCCCGAGCCACGATACAGGACGGGCTGGCTGGCCAAGTATGCGACGATGGCGACGTCGGCCTCCCAGGGGGCCGTGCTGAAGTGGTCGTAGCGGACGCGGGCGAGGCGGTCGGTCGTCAAGAGCGCGGGACCCACCGTCGTTTCCTAGAGGGTCAGGACCGTCTGGAATCAGACGCCGATGTCAGCGTCTGATTCCTTCGCCATGGCCACTGCCAGAGGCAGAGGCCATGGAACGCTCCCGAACGGTCGCGTCTCTGATTGGGTTGATGGTCTATGCTTGCCCGCCTATAGTCGCTGCCGTGTCGGACGCCAGACATTTCGTCTCCGCTGCTCGAATCGTCAGCGGCCTGACGCTGCTATCTCGCGTTCTGGGTTTGGTCCGGGACGCAGTCTTTGCCGGTGTCTTCGGGGCCGGTTGGGCGGCGTCGGCGTTCTCGCTGGCGTTTATGGTGCCCAACCTTTTCCGCCGGCTGTTCGGCGAGGGGGCCTTGTCCGCCGCCTTCATCCCCGTCTTCACGGACGTCCGTCAGCAGGGGGACGGTCGACGCGCAAGCCGATTGGCGGGCACGGTCCTTGTCGGCGCGGCGATTCTGCTGGCCGTCCTCGTCTTGCTTGGCGAGGGCGTCGTGGCAGGCCTGAAGCCCCTCGTCGAGCCCACGCCGCGTAACGCGCTGACACTGAGACTGGCCGCTGTCATGCTGCCCTACGCCCTGCTCATCTGCGCGGTGGCGTTGATGAGCGGGTTGTTGAACGTGCTCGGGCACTTCGCCGCGCCGGCCGGCGCGCCCATCGTCCTGAACCTCTGTATCATCTCCGCCATTGCCGCCGGTGTCTGGGTCGGTGGTCTCGACGTCGAAACGCACCTGACCTGGCTGGCCGGGGGCGTCCTGATCGCGGGGGTCCTGCAGCTCGCACTGCAATGGTTGGCCGTCCGCGCCCGCGGATTCCGGATACATCTAGCGCTCGACGTTCGCGATGAGGCTGTCCGCCGGATCGCCTGGCTGACCGGGCCGATGGCCCTCGGCCTGGCCGTCGTGCAGATCAACGCCCTGGCCGACGTGCTCATCGCTTACGTCTTCGTTCCGCACGGCGGGGCGCCCAACAAGCTGTACCTGGCCCAGCGGCTGTACCAGTTTCCGATGGGCGTGTTCCTGATCGCCCTGACGACGGCGATCTATCCGCAGTTCAGCCGCATGGCGGCCGACCGGGACATGGTCGGCTTCGGCGACAGCATCGTTCGGGGCTTGCGGATGGTCATCTTCATCGGCGTGCCGGCTTCGGTGGGCCTGATCCTCATGCGCGAGCCCCTCGTCGCGCTGCTGTTCGAGCACGGCAAGTTCCTGGGCGCCGACACGACGCGGACGGCCGCGATCTTGCTGTTCTATGCGGCCGGCATCTGGGCCTACGGACTGCAGATGATGTTGGGGCGTGCCTTCTACGCCCTGCAAGACAGCAAGACCCCGGTACGAATCGCCATGGCCATGGTCGTGCTGAATCTCACGTTGAACCTGATCTTCGTTCATGTCCTGCCCGAGCCGCAAGAGCGCGGGTTGGCCTTGGCGACGGCGATTTGCGCCGTCATCCAGTCGGCCTGGTTGGCGGCGGTTCTGTCGTCGAGGGTGGGCCACGTCCAGTCGGCAGGATTGTGGCGGCAGCTGATGCGCGTGGTGATCGCCACGATCGGCATGACGGCTGCCTGCGTTGCGATCGGGCGCTTCCTGGGCCCGAGACCGCTGGCTCAGGTTGCCGGTGTGCTCGTCGTCGGCGTGGGCACCTATGCCGTGGCGAGTCGGTTGATGAAGATCGAGGAGCTGCGCGACCTGCTCCGCCGCGATGTGCGCTGATTCGCGGGGTAGAAAGGGGTCAGGCAGCTTTCGCCTGGGAGGCACCTCTGAAGAACCGGTCCACTGTCGCGGCGAGAGCAGCGAGACGCCTTTCTACCCAGCCGCTTCCAGGTGGCGGACGACCGGTCTGACGCTATTCCCACTCGATCGTCGACGGGGGTTTGGACGAGATGTCGTAGACGACACGGTTGATGCCGCGAACTTCGTTGATGATGCGGTTACTGATGCGGGCCAGGACCTCGTGGTCGATGCGACACCAGTCGGCGGTCATGAAATCGCTGGTCTCGACGAAGCGGACGGCCACGACGCAGTTGCCTTCGTAGCTCCGGCCGTCGCCCATTACGCCCACGGCGCTGACGGGCAACAGGACGGCGAACCCCTGCGCGATTTTTCGGTACCACCCCGCGGCGCGGATCTCTTCGATGACGATCTCGTCGGCGTCGCGGAGCAGGTCGAGCCGCTCGGGCGTGACGTCGCCGACGACGCGAACCGCCAGCCCCGGCCCCGGGAATGGGTGTCGCCAGACGATCTCCTCCGGCAGGCCCAATGCCTCGCCGACCTGCCGCACTTCGTCTTTGAACAGGTCGCGGAGGGGTTCGATCAGCTCCAGGCCTAGCTCGCTGGGGTCGACCAGGTTGTGATGCTGCTTGATCTGGTCGGCCTGCCCGGCGGCGCTGCTACCCGACTCGATCACGTCGGGGTAGAGCGTGCCTTGGGCGAGGAACTTGACCCCGTCGATCTTGGCCGCCTCGTCGCGGAAGATGCGGAAGAACGTCTCGCCGATGATCACGCGCTTGCGCTGCGGATCGACCACGCCCTTCAGCTCGGACAAGAAGTTCGCTGACGCGTCGACGACGCGCAGGTCCACATGGAAGTGATCGCGGAACGTGGCCTCGACCAGCTCAGCCTCGTTCTTGCGCAGCACGCCGTTGTCGACGAAGATGCACACCAGCCGGTCGCCCAAAGCCCGATGCAGGAGGGCGGCGACCACGCTGCTGTCCACCCCGCCGGACAGGCCGCAGATCACCCGATCCTCCGGGCCGACGCGTTGGCGGACCGATTCGATCGTCGTGTCCACGAAGTTGCCGACCCGCCACGTTCCCCGGCAGCCGCAGATGTCATAGAGGAAGTTCCGGATGATCTGCCCGCCGTGCGGGGTGTGCGTGACTTCGGGATGGAACTGCACGCCGTAGAAGGGTCGGCTCCCATGCCGGACGGCCGCGTAGGGGCAGTTCCCGGTCGTTGCCAGCGGGAGGAAATCGTCGTTCAGCTCCGCGACGATGTCCCCGTGGCTCATCCAAACGGAGGTGTGGGCCGGCACGTGGGCGAGGAGTCGGTCGGCTCGGTTGATCTGCAGGTGCGTTCTGCCGTACTCCCGAGACGCCGTCGGCTGGACCTGACCGCCGAGGACCTGACAGCCAATCTGCATCCCGTAGCAGATGCCCAACGCGGGTACGCCCATGTCCAACACGGCCGGATCGCATCGGGGGGCCCCTTCGGCGTAGACACTGGCCGGTCCGCCCGACAGGATCAGCCCGGCCACGTTCATGTCCCGCAGCTGGTCGGCCGCGATGTCCGGTCGGCACAGGACGCTGAACACGTGGTTTTCCCGAACCCGCCGAGCGATGAGCTGGGCGTACTGGCTCCCGAAGTCGAGGATCGCGATGGTCTCGTCAGGTGTCGACGGGCCTGACATGGCAGCTCCCATACCTGGAAACGAATCAGTGTACCCGTTCGACGCTCCGCTGCAACCGGATCTTCGTCTGGAGTTTCCCGCCGGCGGAAAGGCGGAAACTCCAAAACAGACAGGTCTTGCGTCCGTCACCACGGTTCGTAGAATGAAAAGGTTCGGTGGCCCGATCCGTGGGGCCGGTCCCGGGGACGGTCACGCTAGGCCGGTTGCGCATTGATTCGATTCATGAGCGACCTGAAGATCCTCTCGACCGGGATCGTCGTGCTGCTGAGCGGCTGCGCGGGCGGCTTTCCTCCGGACCTGCATTCTCCCGATCCTGCCGCGCGGATCCGGGCGATACGACAGGTCGCCGAGCAGGAGGACAAGGCGGCCTTGCCGTTGCTGGTCGACCGTCTGGAAGACGAGGACGAGGCTGTCCGGTTCTACGCGATTGCCGCGTTGTTCAGGATGACGGGCACGGACATGGGCTACAAGTACTACAAGCCGTTGCGTGAACGTCTCCCGGCGGTGAAGCGGTGGCGGCAGTACGTTCGTCGGCGCGCCAAGGCGGAACCGAGCACAAGGGCGGCCGCGTTCGGGAGTTAGGCAAGCGTGCATGAGGCACCTGGCATGACGCAGGGAGCGGAGCAGAGCGACCGCCGAGCGGTGGACCTGTCGATCCTGAGCGATCCGAAGAACCTCGCGGTGGTCCGCGCCGCGGCCGAGAAGATGGCCCGGCAGGAGGGGTTCGCGCCGAACGATGTCGACGGCATCATGTTGGCGATTGACGAGGCGCTGGCCAACGTGATGAGGCATGGCTACGAAGGGCAGAAGGACTGCGAGATTCGCATCCGGCTGGAGGCGACGGACGACCAGAAGAGCGGGGCTGGCCTGATCGTTACGTTGCGGGACCAGGGGAAGCAGGTGGACCCGGAGGTGATCAAGGGACGCGACCTGGAGGACGTCCGTCCCGGTGGGTTGGGGGTGCACATCATTCAGACCGTGATGGACCACGTGGAGTACAGTTGCCTGGAAGAAGGCGGGATGCAGTTGCGGATGGTCAAGTACGTGCGGCGACCGGACGAGCCGTCGTCGTAATCGTCGCGGCGGAAGGCGGAGGCGATATGTCAATGGCAGGTGATCCACTGGTCAGGGACGTTCAGGAGCGCCAAGAGGGATCCGTCGTCGTGTTGGCCGGCGAGATCGACTACAACCAATCCCACAAGCTCCTGGAGGTTCTGAACGGGGTTATCGAGAAGCGTCCTTCGTGTCTGGTGGTCGATCTGGGCGCCGTTGAGTACATGGACAGCAGCGGGCTGGGCACGCTGGTCAAGATCTTCCAGCAGGTCAACGGCTACAAGGGCAAGATGGCTTTGGTGGCGATGAACGACCGCGTCCGCAACGCCTTCGAGATCACGCGACTCGATCAGTTCTTCGCGATCCATCAGACCGTGGACGAGGCGCTGCAGGCATGAGCTTGACGTCACCAGGCTCCGAGCCGGTCGTCGGCGGCCGCTCCCGACAGTGGGTCGAGCGGGTCGGGCAGGGCGTTCTTGACGCGGGCCGATTCGTCCGAAACAGCATCGGTCAGTTCGGGGGGCTGAGCTATCTGCTCGCCGACGCCGTTCGCTGGACGCTCCGGGGCCTGTTCGTACCCAAGGTCAAGCTCGGGCGGCGGTCGGTGGCGGCCCAGATGGTCCGCGTGGGCGTGCGGGCGATTCCCATCATCTGTCTGGTGCAGGTCTTCATCGGGGTCATTCTGGCGCTGTCGATGGCCCCGACGTTGGAGATGTACGGGCAGGTGGACACCGTGGCCGTCATCGTGGGGATCGCGGTCTTCCGCGAGCTGGGGCCACTGATATCCGCCATCGTCCTGAGCGGGTTCGCAGGGGCGTCCATCGCGGCGGAGATCGGGTCCATGGTGGAAGCGGAGGAGATCAAGGCCCTGCGAGCCCACGCGCTGAACCCGATCCACTTCCTGGTCGTGCCGAGATACCTGGCCACCGTGCTGATGCTGACCGGATTGGCCGTCATCGCCGACGTGATGGGCGTCGGGGGCGGCATGTTCACGGCCGTCTATGTGCTGGGGGTCGATCCAACGACGTACCTGCAGCTGACCCAGGATGCCTTGACGAACAAGGATTTCCTGACCGGATTGATCAAGGCAGCGGTGTTCGGGCTCCTGATCGCCATGCTCGCCTGCTACGAAGGGCTCAACGTGAGCGGCGGGGCGGAGGGCGTCGGGCGGGCCACGACCGGCACCGTGGTCAAGAGTATCGTGGCCCTGATCGCCACGGACTGCATCTTCACGGTGATCTTCTATGTGTATGAGATATAGACCGTGGGCAGACGGCGGCGGGTGACGTTCGCGGCGACCGGGCCGAGGTAGGGCCCGGCCTGGGCGATCTACGGTAAGGATCTCACATCGATGGCGGACCGGCCAACCGGAGAACCGGGGAATCTGTCGCCTGGCCCTGGCGCCGACCAGCGGGAGGTCAGGATCTCCGTACGGGAGCTCGTCAAGCGCTTCTGCGACGCGGAAGGCAACGAGGTGACCGTGCTGGACGGGGTGGACTTCGACGTCTACCAGGGCGAGACGATCGTCGTGATGGGCGGCAGCGGCTGCGGCAAGAGCACGCTGCTGAACTGTCTGATCGGCGAGTACGTGCCGGACGGCGGCAGCATCTGCTACAAGACGAGCGACATGGATGCGCCGGTCGACATCGCCCGGATGGCCGAGCACGAGCTGAACGAGGTCCGCAAGAAGTTCGGTATTCTGTTTCAGAGCGGGGCGCTGTTCAATTCGATGTCGCTGGCCGAGAACATCGCCCTGCCGCTGCGGGAACACAGCTACGTGGACCCGTCGGTGATCGACATCGTCGTGACGCTCAAGCTGCAGCAGGTTCGCATGCTGGAGCACCGCGACAAGATGCCGTCGCAGCTGTCGGGCGGTCAGAAGAAGCGCGCGGGCCTGGCCCGGGCGACGGCGCTGGATCCGGAGATCCTGTTCTACGACGAGCCCAGCGCCGGGCTCGACCCGGTGACGTCCGCCGCCATCGACGAGCTGATGATGAACCTGTCCAAGATGCTGTCGGTGACGAGCGTCGTGGTGACGCACGAGATGGACTCGGCGTTCCGCATTGCGGATCGCATGGTGATGCTGGACAGGGGCAGGGTGCTCAAGATCGGTCCGCGGAGCGAGTTCGAGGCGCTGCGGGACGCAGATCCTGCCTCGCTGTCGAATGACGCCGATCGGCTGATGAACCAGTTCCTCAACGGGCACAGCGAGGGACCGCTGACCGACGAGGCTGGCATGAGCGAGTTCGAAAAGCTGATTGTGCGAGGGTAGGTCGCGTATATCGACCGGCCCTTGACCGCCTCAATGAGAGGTCTAGACATGGCTAAAGGCCGCAACACGTTTGCTCTCGGGCTGACTGTCCTGGTGATGCTGGGGCTCTTCATCGGCGTGCTCGTGTTCATCGGTGTGAGCGACGTGTGGGGCGAGCCCGTGCGGCCGATTACGGTCCGTTTCGCCAGCACGCTGACGTTGCCGCCGCTCAAGACGGGCAGTCAGGTTCTGTTCGCGGGTCAGCCGGCGGGCCGCATCACCACGATGTGGTTCAAGAAGGCCGACCACGCCGACGCCAAGACCGGAAGAACGCGACAGATGGTGTTCCTCTACGTCCAGGCCGAGGTCCAGGAGCGCCTCGACCTCCGCAAGGATTGCGTGATTCTGCCCGAGGGTCCGATCCTCGGCGGGGCCGGGTTGCTGCGGATACAGGACCAGGGCCAGAGCGACGAACTCCTGGGTCCGGACGACGTCATCGAAGACGTGGGCGTGAGCGGGTTTGCGGCCGTTACCGAGCAGATCACCGAACTCGGCGGCCTGCTGACCAATGAGCTCGACGCCAAGCGGAAAGACAGCATCATGGCCTTGATCAAGCTGCAGCTCGACGCGACCGAGGAAGGCAGCATGATGGAAAGACTGCTCAAGACGATGACCAACCTGAGCGACATCTCGGCCAGCATCCGCAACGAGCTGGACCCCAAGCAAGAGAAGGTCCTGCTGGCGAAGCTGCATCTGACGCTCGACCACATCAACGCGATCACGGGCGAGCTGCAGACCCAGATGGACCCGAAGGCCAGAACGGCCCTTCTGGGCAAGTTGCAGCTCGCCATGGACGCCGTCAACGATTCCCTAGAGAACGTCAATGGCATGCTGAGCGAGAACCGCCAGACCATCCAGACCACGCTGGCGAACGTCAAGGAGACGAGCCAGACGCTCAACACCGGGATCGCCAAGGCCATCGCCGACGAGCTGGACGACGCCAACCCGCAGAGCCTGTTGGCCAAGATCCACGGGTCGCTGGATCGGATGGGCCACTCGCTGGAGGACCTCAACCGCATCACCGCGTCGACGAGCGAGGTCGTGACGCTGAACAAGGATTCGCTCAACAAGATCCTGACGAACTTCAAGGAGACGAGCGACCACATGAAGGCGGCCACGAAGGACCTGCGTCGGAACCCGTGGCGCCTGCTGTACCGACCGTCGCTGGCCGAGACCAAGGAGCTGAACATCTTTGACGCCGCCCGGTCGTTCGCCGAGGCCGCGACGCGGCTGGACGACGCAACGGTGCGCCTGAAGGGCCTGCTCGAATCGCGGGAGGGCAAGATCGCTGCCGATGACCCCAAGCTGGTGGAAATCCGCGCCGAGCTCCAGGAGACGTTCGAGAAGTTCACGCAGGCAGAGGAGGCACTGTGGCAGAACCTCAAGATCAAGCCCTGACCGCACGGCCGATCCATCCAGGCCATCGGGCTCGGGCCTGGCGGCCTTCACGCTCGACCATGCCGCTCGCACGGACACGGAGGGACGCTGGAGACGCGCATGACCGAGAACGATCCATCAGACACGCGTGACGTCCTCGTGGTCGGCGGCGGACCCGCCGGTGCGACCGCGGCGGCCTTGTGTGCCGGCAAGGGCCTGTCGGTCGGGCTGATTGATTGCCGGGAACGCCCCCGCGAATCGCCCGATCGGGTCTGGCTGAACGCCGAGGCAAGGAAGCTGTTCGAACCGTGTGGGGCTGACCCCGACGCCCTCTTCGGTCAGCCGCTGCAGGCCGTCACCTTCCATACGTCGGACTTCGCCAAGTCCATGCGATCGTCGCTCGCGCCATCCGCCGTTCATGTGATCGATCGGGCTGTGTTGGAGAACGCACTTCTGGAGGCTGCGGCCTCGGCGGGAACGTCGATCTGGGCCGGCCAGAGCGTCACCGCTTTGGAGGTGCTCGAGGAGCACGTCCGCTTGGACCTGGCGGATGACTCGCAGCTCGAGGCGCGGTACCTGATCGGCGCCGATGGTGCTGCATCCGGCATCGCCCGACAGCTCGGGCTGGTGACGCCGACGGATCCAGGTTGGTGGCGCGCCCAATGGGACGCTGACCTGACGCAGAAGAGCAAACCGAAGCCCGCCCAAGCCGAGCTGGACATGGCCATTGTGCTCGGACTGATCGAGGCGCGGGGCTTTGGCTACGTCCTGCATCAGCCTGACCATTACCTGATCGGTGTGGCCGGGCCCGGCACGGCCGATGAGATCGGCGAGCACTTCGAGCTGTTCGTCAGCGATGCTGAGGAGGCCGATCTGGTTCCTCGCGGCGTTCAGCCGACCCAACCCGTCGTCGTGCCCAGCCCGGCGGGTGCCGCCGTCGAGATGGAGACGCACGTCGGCAAGCGGTCGCTGTTGGTGGGCAGCGCGGGTGGCTTTGTCTCTGCCATCAGCGACGAGGGGATCTACCCCGGCATGTGGTCGGCCGCCATCGCCGTCGATGTGCTGGTCGACGCGCTCGGCAGCGAGACCGGCCAGGACGTGCTCGCCGAGTACGACACCCGGTGGCGGGTCGCGATGGCCGACTACCTGCGAATGCCCAACACCGATCTGCATTTCCTCCTGCCGCTGATCTTCAGCAACCAGCAGATGGCCGACCGAATGGCCGCCGCCTTCTTCTGCGGACAGAACATCTGATGCGGCGCTCGGGTCGGGCGGATTGTACCGACCTCGCCAGGGGACTAGGATGGACATTGACCGTGCAGGCTCGCCGTCGATTTCGTGAGAGATGTCCGAGACCCACACCACATCGGAGTCGTCTGGGGCGTCGGCCCTCAACCGCCTTCAGCTCGTTCTCTCCGTCGCCATCCTCGGCGCGCTGATCATCCTCCTGCTGGTCAAGGTGCTGTCGATGGCGACGCTCTTCGAGAAGCCCGGGGAGCTGCTCAACGCCACGGCGCCCAATCCCTACGTTGCGCGTCGGGTGCAGCAAGGCGGCGAGATCTACGGCGACTGGCGGGTCCGACCGCACGTCCTGGCCATGTACGGCCCGGCGCAGTACTGGCCGGTGGGACTCATCGGCAGATGGACCGGCGCCGACGTGCAGGGCTTGTACACGATCGGGCGGTCGATCTCGGTGCTGGCGACGGCGGGCACCGTCGTGCTGATCGTGTGGATGGTGTGGCGCGGGCTTGCGGTGCATCCTGTGATCGCCGTCGCGATGGGGTTGGTCTTCATCACGGCAGACGGCATCCTGGTTCGTTTCGACCTGGCGTTCCGGGCCGACGCGCCGGGCTGCTTCCTGACGATGTTGGGCTTGGCGCTGCTGGTTCGAGCCGACCGGCGCGCGTGTCTGTATGGGTCGGTGCTCGCGTTTCTGGGGGCGTTTCTGTACAAGCAGTCGTTCGTGGCCGGTCCAGTGGCGGCGGTGTTGTGGCTGGGGTTGACCCGTCGGCGTCGCGATGCGGTCACCTACGCCGTCCTCAGCCTGGTATGCCTGGGGGGCGCGGTGGCGTTGCTGAACGTGGTCACCGAGGGGCGGTACTACCTGAACACCGTCAAGGGGCTGGCCGGCAACACCACGCTCGCCAGCATTCCGATGCTGCTCCACGAGTTGATCCAGCAGGCCGCGGTTCCGGTGGTGATCGCCGTCTACGTGCTGGCGATCGAATGCTACCGTCGCGAATGGCACGTCGTCTCGGTCTTGTTGGCCGTGTCGATGATCCTGACGGCGGCATCCACGTATCGGGACGGATCGTGCATCAACTACTACATGCCGTCGGTGGCCGTGGCGTGCGTGGTCGCCGGTCGAAGCATGGGACGGTGGTGGCAGGAGCGGTCGACCGCGCCCGCGGGCGCGACCGCCCTGACCTTCGTCCTGGTGCTGGCCGCAGTGTGGTACGTCCCCGAAGCGGGTTTGCGTATCTGTCAGTTGCCCACGCGGTGGGAGACCTTCACGGAGCGGCACGAGCAGTTCGACAGGAGGGCGAAGTTCTTCCGGGACCTGGCCGACTACCTGAACGGCCTCGACGGGCCGGTGCTGTGCCAGTTCAGCGACCTCGGCCTGCACTGCCCTCGCTCGATCATGATCGACACGTCCACGTTCTCGGGGATGGCCGACGTCGGTGCGTTTGACGATCGGCCGTTGATCGAGGAAATCCGTCGCGGGCAGGTCGCAGCGATCGTCATCAACCCGCGGGCCGCGCCGGTCTACCAATCGACCGAGATGGTCAGCCGGCGGTGGCGCAAGGCGATGACGGGGCGATATCGTCTTGTCCGCGTGCCCGGTCTGGAGTGGGCCCACATCTACCGACCCGTCACGCAGCAGCGTCCGAAATCAACGGACCTGCTCGGACCGCCGCTGTAGGAGACGTGGGCGGGCCGCGTCGAACTTGATACCATCTGGGAAGAGGAGCGGGCCCCGCCGAAGTGTCTGGGCGGATTCCTGGGGACTAGCGACGATGTACCTACGAAGCCATCCCACCGGTGCCGTGCTGATCGGCCTGCTGGCGGTACAGGCCGGACCCTCGCGGTCCCCGGCCGCCAACCGGATCGGTTTGCCGGAGAACCTGGCGCCCAAGGCACAGATCTCGGCCGATTCCGTGTACAGCAAGGACTATCAGGCCCGGTTCGTCGCCGACGGGCACGTGCCCACCGCGGAGGGCCGCCAGGATGTCGGACGGGCCTGGTGCGTGAATGGCAAGACCCATCGCCACGGGGCGACGTTGACGCTTCGCTGGGCGACCCCGGTCCGCATCGCCGAGCTGGTTTACTACGGTCGAACGGCCTGGTTCGTCAACGAGTGCTGGAAGGGCTACGAGGTCTATCTCGATGGGGCGGCATCTCCCGTCGCCAGGGGACAGCTCGAGATGCGCCACGGCCCGCAGCGGATCAAGCTGCCCAGGCCGACGAACGTCCGGGCGATTCGGCTGAAGTTCACCAGTTCGTATGGCGGGTACAACCCGGGCGCATCGGAGATCCAGGTCTTCGCCACGTCCCCAACGGACCGGGCGTTGCGACGATTCATGAACGCGTCGGCCCAGGTCCTGGCCGGCATGCCGTGGGTGGATCGGGTGGACTGCGACGCGGTCGGGCGCCTCATCCAGGCGTTGCGGACGGCGCACGGCAAGGCCTACCCCCAAGCCGACGAACACCTGGCCAGGTTGAAGGAACTGGAACGGGACCGGCGCACGGCCGAGGCCGCCAAGGGCGATCCGGGCGCCCGGAAACGCCTGGCCGAGATCCTGGACGAGCTGGCACGACGCCAGCGCGCGGTCCTGCTGTTCGACGTCGACCGCCTCGTGGTCATCAGGCGACATGAGATCGTGGCGTCGCACGTGTACACGTATCACTACGAGGGGTTCCGTGCCGGCGGCGGGCTGTACGTCGTTTCCCCCGGCGGGCCCGGCCGTGACGACTGGCTTGACCCGCAGGCCGTCGAGCTCGTCTCGTCGCCGACCGGTCAAATCCTCGACTGCGACTTGTCCTACGACGGCGAGGCCATTCTGTTCAGCTGGCGGCGGAAGCAGGACGAGGGCTATCATCTGTGGACGATCCATGTGGACGGCACGGGGCTGACCCGCCTGACCGACGGGCCATGGCATGACTACAACGCCTGCTGGCTGCCCGACGGCGGGATCGCGTTCCTCAGCACGCGGTCGGCGCAGTTCGCCTACTGCTGGCATGCGCCGGTCGGCGTGGTTCATCGGATGGACGCGGACGGCTCGAACGTCCGACGGCTGTCGGCGAACTACCTGAACGATTTCACGCCGCAGGTCCTGGTCGACGGGCGGGTCATCTACAGCCGTTGGGAGTACGTCGACAAGCCGGCCATTCCCATCCAAAGCCTCTGGACGATCAATCCGGACGGGACGGGGCTGTCGGTCTTCTTCGGCAACGGGGTGCTGTCGCCGGGCACGTTCATGGAATCGCGGCCCGTGCCGGGCACGAACCAGATCATCTGTACGATGACGGGCCACAACGGACCGACCCGCGGCGCGATCGGTTTGATCGATCCCGCGCAGGGCGTCAACGCGCAGGCGGCCATCCGGAACCTGACGCCCGATGTCCCCCTGCCCCCCGTGAACAAGGGCAATGGAAACACGAGCGGGAGCAAGCAGTACAGCTGTCCCATGCCGCTGGACGCGAGGCGGTTCTTGGTTTCGATTCGCGGACCGGTGCTGGTGCGGACGATCTCGGGCGCGTGTCAGTCGCTGGCGCTGGCGTCTCCCGAGGACGGCATGCAGTACCTCAGCGCCCAGCCGATCCGGCCGAGGCCCCGCCCGCCCGTCATCGGCTCGACGCTCCCGCTCGCGGAGGACGCGCCCCAAACCGCCCTGGTCTACCTCCAAGACGTCTACAAGGGCCTCGAGCCGCACGTGACGCGCGGGCAGGTCAAGCGGCTCCGCGTCGTGCGGGAGATGCCCAAGACCGTTCGGATCGATCCGAAGCATCGTGCATTCGGGTTCCAGTTCCCGGTGATTTCGTGCGGGGCGACCTATGCGGGCAAGGACGTGCTGGGCGAGGTGCCGATCGAGCAGGACGGGTCGGCCTACTTCTGTGTGCCGGCCGGCGTGCCGATCTACTTCATGGCCCTCGACGCCGAGGGACGGGCGCTCCAGCGGATGCGGAGCTTCACGCACTTCATGCCCGGCGAGGTGCAGGGCTGCATCGGGTGTCACGAGCCGAGAGGGACTTCGCCGCCGCTGCACCGCGGTGTCGCGTGCGACAGGCCTCCCCGTGATTTGGAGCCGCCCGAATGGGGGGCCGGGGGGTTCGGATACGCGCGGATTGTCCAGCCGGTGCTCGACAGGTACTGTGTCCGGTGTCACGAGGCCCCCGACGCGCCGAAGCGGATCGACCTGACCGGCGGGAAGACCGACTACTTCAGCGTCTCCTATGACGTGCTGGCCCGGGAGAACCAGGGGCCGCGAGGCAGTCCCTACGTCAACTGGATCCCGACCTACAACGGACAGGAGCAGAATATCCTGGAGACCACCCCCGGGGCGTGGGGCTCGCCGAAGAGTCGGTTGGCCCAGATCGTGCTGTCAGGCCATCCAGACAAGAGCGGCATGCCGCGTGTGGAGGTCGACGATCCGAGCCGCCGGCGGATCCTGGCGTGGATCGACCTGAACGTGCCCTACTACGCGACAAGCGAGACGGCCTACCCGGACAACGTGGGCTGCCGACGGATCTACCCGACCGGGTTGGACAAGACGCTTGCGGACGTGGCCCGGCGGCGGTGCGCTGAGTGTCACAAGGACGGCAAGATCCCACGTCGGGTCTGGACCCGCATCACCGAGCCCGAGTTGAATAGCTTCTTGCTTGCCCCGTTGGCCCGTGCGGCAGACGGGACGCAGCGGTGTGGCAAGGCCGTCTTCGAGAGCCAGGACGATCCCGACTACCAGGCGATCCTGGCAACGTTTGAGGCCGTGCAGGCGCAGCTGGCACGAACGCCGCGCATGGACATGCCCGGCGCGAAGCCGGCAGCCACCGTCTGCCGGGCGTGTCAGTGAGCGGTCCGCGAAGGATGGTGCGGTCGATGGACAGAATGGGATGGTGGCAGACCTTGCTTGCCGAGTTTGTGATGGTCGTCCTTGCCGTCACCCCCGGGCGCGCGTCCGCGCCGGACGGGGCAACGACGCCTGACGCGTCTCAGGTCTATGCAAAGAAGTCGACCTGGCAGGAAACCATGCTGGTCTCGCGCGAGGCGCTGATGCGACGGGAGCGTGCGGCCGGCAAGGGCAGGCCGCTACCGAACTTCGGCGCGTCGGACTACACGGTGACCGCCTGGATCCGAACGACGGTGGGGGGGACGATCTTCTCGATGTCGTCGGCCGAGGGGGTCTGGGCCCAGCGTGGGGGGAAGGTGTTCTTCGTTCGCGGCGGCAAGTTGGGGTTTGACGCCGCTTACATCCGCGTGCTGGTCGGCCGGACGGTCGTGGCCGACGGCAAGTGGCACCACGTTGCGATCACGTTTCAGGCCAGCAAGAAGCAGCTGACGTTCTACGTCGACGGGAAGCCGGACGGCGGCGGGCAGGTCGCCGCTGAGCCGGACGTATCTGGGCACATCGTGCGGGTCGGCCTGGCTGCCCGAAACTTCTGGGCGCCGAACGGATTCAAGGGCGACATCGATGACGTGCGAATCTACGACAAGGTCTTGTCCCCGCCCGAGATCAAGGCCCGTTACGAAACGCCGCCGCCAAGCTCCGACGCCGCGTGCGTCGCGCACTGGCGACTCGATCGCAATGCCACCGACGCGTCGGGCAACGGCCACCACGGCACGTTCCATGGGGCGGCGATCGCGGATGGGAAGATCGGCAAGGCGTTCCGGTTCAACGGGCAATCAAGCGTCGAAGTGGCCGTCGGCACGGGCTTGCACGTCCGTCGGACGTTGTGGAAGCTCATCGAGCGGGACTTCATGGATCACGCGTCCCGCAGGCAGATCGCCTGGGAACGCTCGGACCCCATCTGGGATGCCGACTGGGAGCCGGGCGCGCCCGCGGGGCGGGCGGCGTTGGCGGGTCGGTATGCCGTGGCTTGTCGTCGTATTCCGGCGCTGGCGGCGCGGGCTCAGAAACAGGCGTCCGGCGTTCGCGATGCCGCAGGATTGGCGGCGATCCGCGAGGTCTACTCCCTGAGCCGACGGATCGACCAGACCCGGTCGGAGCTGCGGAGCGTCAACCTCGATGCGTTGCGGCTGGCGATCGACGACCTGATCAAGACGTTCGGCGGGCGGTATCCCAAGGGGCGGGAGTACCTGGCACGGATGGACGCGTGCAAGACGGGGATGCCCGAGTTGGTCAAGCGTCTGACCGCGGGTGACCGGGGCGCACTCGAGACGGCCGAGAAGCTGATCTCGCTGGCCGATGAGGCGCTGCTGGCCAACCCGCTGCTTGATTTCGATCGGTTACTGCTGATCAAGCGCGGCGAGAAGCGTCTGGGCCTGTCGCAGAATTGGCAGAGCAACTCGAGCCTGCCGAGGGCCGGCTACGACAACGAAATCGCCGTCTTGTCGCCCGTCCGGCGCGACGGCAAGCTGACCACGCTGTTCCGTCCCGAGGGCAACGGCGGCAAGTTCGTCGGCGACGTCGACCTGCATTTCGATGCCGACCGGATGTTGTTCTCCATGCCGGGCAAGACCGGCCGGTGGCAGGTCTTCGAGATCCGCGCGGACGGCGGGGGCCTGCGGCAGTTGCCCCTCATTGAGGAGCCCGACGTCGACAACTACGACGCCTGTTACCTGCCGGACGGCAACATCATCTTCTGCTCAACGGCGCCGTTTGTCGGGGTGCCCTGCGTGACGGGGTCGTCTCACGTCTGCCACCTGTACCTGCTGAGCACCGTGTCGGGCGACATCCGGCGCCTGACGTTCGAGCAGGATCACGACTGGTGTCCGACGGTTCTCAACGACGGACGCGTGCTCTACCTGCGGTGGGAGTACTCGGACATTCCACACTTCGCCTCGCGGATCCTGTTTCACATGAAGCCCGACGGCACGGCCCAGATGGAGTACTACGGCAGCAACTCATACTGGCCGAACGCGACGTTCTACGCCCGGCCCGTGCCGAATCATCCGACGAAGTTCGTCGGCATCGTCGGCGGGCATCATGACGTGCCGCGGATGGGCGAGTTGGTGGTGTTCGATCCCGCCAAGGGCCGGCACGAGGCCGACGGCGTGGTGCAGCGGATCCCCGGCTACGGCAAGCCCGTCAAACCGATCCTCCTGGACGGCCTGGTCCGAAAGAGCTGGCCCAAGTTCCTGCACCCCTATCCGCTGAGCGACAAGTACTTCATCGTGTCGGCCAGGCCGACGCCGACGTCGCGGTGGGGCGTCTACCTGGTGGACGTGTTTGACAACATGACGCTTCTCAAGGAGGTCGACGGCTACGCGCTGCTCGAGCCGCTGCCGTTCCGCAAGACGCGCCGCCCGCCCGTGATCCCCAGCAAGGTCGACCCGAAGCGGAAGGACGCAGTGGTCTACCTGACGGACGTCTACGTCGGCAAGGGCCTGGCGGGCGTGCCCCGCGGGACGGTCAAGAGGCTCCGCCTGTACACCTACCACTTCGCCTACCACGGCATGGGCGGCCAGGTCAACCGGGTTGGCCTGGACGGCCCGTGGGACATCAAACGGGTTGTGGGGACGGTCCCGGTCGAGGCCGACGGGTCCGCCCTGTTCCGCGTGCCGGCCAACACCCCGATTGCCGTCCAGCCCCTCGACGCCGAGGGCAGGGCGCTGCAGCTGATGCGGAGCTGGATGACGGGCATGCCGGGGGAGGTGGTCTCGTGCGTCGGCTGCCACGAGCCACAGAACACCAGTCCGCCGGTCACTGCGACGATGGCGTCGGCCCGGGCGCCGTCCGAGATCGCGCCCTGGTATGGGCCCATGCGGGGGTTCAGCTTCATCCGTGAGGTGCAGCCCGTCCTGGACACGTATTGCGTCGGCTGTCACAACGGTCAGAGACGGGATGACGGCAAGACGATTCCTGATCTCCGGGCCTGTCCGCCGGTGCACCCGAAGGCGCCCCACAAGGGCTACGAACGCGGCACGACGTTTACGCCCGCCTACCTGGCCCTGCGGCGCTTCGTGCGTGCGCCGACGATCGAGAGCGACATGCATCTCTTGCCCCCCTGCGAGTTCCACGCCGGCACGACCGAGCTGGTTCAGATGCTGGCCAAGGGGCATCAGGGGGTGACGCTCGACGTCGAGGCGTGGGATCGGCTAGTGACGTGGATCGACCTGGGCGCCCCCGCCCACGGCACGTGGCACGAGATCGTCGGCGACAAGAAGGTGGCGCACCAGCGCGACCGCCGCCGCGCCATGCTGAAGCGCTACGCCGGCCGCGACGAGGACCCCGAGGCCATTTATAAGCCCGAGCATGCCAAGGTCAAACCGATTGTGCCCAAGCCGACGGCAAAGGCACACATCAAGGACGTGTCGTGTCCTGGCTGGCCGTTCGATGCGCAAGAGGCGAGGCGCCGCCAGATCGCCGCGGGACGGTCCGAGCGGACCGTCGACCTGGGCGGCGGGATCAAGCTGGCGTTGCGCCTGATCCCAGCGGGTGAGTTCGTGATGGGTGACGTCGACGGATGCCCAGACGAGCGGCGGCCCACACGGGTCAAGATCGATCGGCCATTCTGGATGGGCGCGTTCGAAGTAACCAACGCGGAGTATGCCGTCTTCGATCCGTTCCACGACAGCCGTCTGGAGCACGGCGACTTCCTGCAGTTCAGCGTCGAGGAGCGCGGGTATCCGGTCAACGGACCGCGTCAGCCAGTGGCGCGGGTTTCGTGGCGGCAGGCGATGGCGTTCTGTCAATGGCTGTCCGCTCGGACGGGGGAGCGGTTCACGCTTCCCACCGAGGCGCAATGGGAATACGCCTGCCGGGCCGGAACGACCACGCCGATGGCGTACGGAGACCCGGCCACGGACTTCTCGGCGTTCGCCAACCTGGCCGACGCCTCGCTCAGGCGCGTCGATACGTTCGATCCGTGGAAGCTCCCATCCGGCGCGATCCACAAATGGCGACCCGCCATCGACGGCGTCAACGACAAACACCGCGTCTCCGCCCCCGCAGGCGGCTACCGGCCAAACGCGTGGGGCCTGCACGACATGCACGGCAACGTGGCCGAGTGGACCCGGTCGACCTACGGGCCCTACCCGTTCGATCCCGCCCACGCCACGGACGACCCGAACGCCCCGGGCAAGAAGGTCGTCCGGGGCGGGTCCTGGTATGACCGCCCCAAGCGGGCCCGCTCGGGGTTCCGATTGGCCTACCCTCCTTGGCAGCGCATCTTCAGCGTGGGGTTTCGCGTGATCTGTCTCGGCGGACCAAATCGGGTCGCCGGGAACACCGACTGAGGACGACGATGGCCCCGCCCACCTACAACGCCTACCTGACCGTTGGTACTGTCGAACGGGACTTGTCGACACCGGCCGGCGTGGACCTGGCCGTCGCTCGATGCCGGCAGGTCGGTGTGGGCAAGGTCATCCTCGAGGCCTACCGGGGGGGGACGGTGATCCCGGCCGAGAGACTGCGGGAGCTCCGTGACGCGTTCCGCGCCGCTGGGTTGGAAACCTCCGGCGGGCTGATGCCCGTTCACGGCGGGGATTTCGGCAAGCGGGGTGTGGGGGTCGAGACGCGGTGCGGGTTCTTCTGCTACAGCGACGAAGGCACGCAGCAGGCCATCGAGACGGAGATCCGAAAGCTGGCCGGGTTGTTCGACGAGATCATCATCGATGATGCCCTGCTGACCAGTTGCCGATGCCCGCAATGTGACGAGGCCCGGGCCGGACGGGATTGGGGGGACTTCCGTCGCGACCTGATGCTCTCGTTCAGCCGTCGGCTCGTCGCGGCCGCACACGACGAGAATGCCGGCGCCAAGCTCGTCCTGAAACTGCCCCAGTACTACGATCGGTACGGGCGATTCGGCTACGACCCCGTCCGCCAGGGACGGGTCTACGACGGCGTCTGGGTGGGCACGGAGACCCGCGACCCGACAACGTTGGCGTATGGGTACGTCGAACCGTATCAGCCGTGGTTCCATGTGGCGTGGATTCGTCAGTGCGTTGGGGAGAAGTTCCAGGGCGCATGGTATGACTACCTGGACTGCGACGAGCAGCTCTTCTACGAGCAGGCAGTTACCACCACGCTGACGCAGCCGGGACAGGTGACGCTGTTCTGTTACGGCGAGCAGATGTTCGCCGAGACAGACGGGATGGCCCGACGCGTGGCTCGGTCTCGGGATCTGCTCGACCGGCTGGCGGCGTTGGCGGTCGACCCGGTGGGCGTGGCGGCGCTCAGGCCGGTACACGCCGACGGTGACGGCGATCTGTTTATCTTCGATGCTCTCGGCATGCTCGGCATCCCGCTCGCTCCCGTGGTCGAGCTGGCACCGGACCTCCGCAACGTGATCGTCCCCGCCCACGGTGCGTCCGAACCGGACACGCCCGACCGAATCCTGGATATCCTCAGCCGGGGCGGTCAGGTGATCGTCACGCTGAACGCCCTGCATCGGATGCTGGCCGCCGACGGCCTGGCGGGGGCGTTTGGGTATGAGGCGTCGGGCGTGGCCGTGATCCCCTCGTCTGCCGATGGCGTGATCGTCGGCAACGAGCACACGCAGCTCGACAGGCCGTGTCGCATCGCGGGGGACTTGGCGCCGCACGATGCCGACGTGCCGGCCTGGGCCGTCGTCGGGACGTGCGAGGGCGGCCCGCATCGCGTTCCCCTCGTGACCGTCAGGCGACATGCCACCGGGGGTAGGGCGGTCGTCTGGAACCTCGACGGGTGCCGGCACGCCGATTTTCCGATCAATGAGCGCCTCAACGTGCCGATCCGCGCCGGCATGCTAGATCTGCCCCGTTCGGCCCTGAACGTCCTGCGGCACATCGCCTTGGAGCCGCTGGGCATCCGCGTTCTGGCGCCGACGAGCGTGGCCGTGTTCCTGTTCCGCCGGTGCTTGGCCTTGGTCAACTACGCTGACCACCCCGCGGAGGTCGCGTTTGAAGGCCTGCCAGTGCTGGCGGAGGCCGCACTATCCGACCACGCGCAGAACCGCTGTACGGCGAGGGCGGCCTTGCTTTCGCCGCGGAGTTTCCTGGCCGTGTCGCTTGCGGAGGCCCCATCGGCATGAGGGCCTTCGCGTGAGTCCGGAGCCCGAAATGGCGTCAGAATCAGGAAGCCTCCCTGGCCGGCCGCAAAGCAGCACCCCCTGAAAAATCCTGCGCGGCGCTCGACATCCCCCCCGTCGACCCGCCATAATGGCTGATCTTATAGTCAGGAATCGATGGGCTGCGATGTTGCGCTTCGAAGCATACACCAACGGGAAACCTGCCACGGGCCTATCACTGGACGGCGCTTATCTGGTCGGCAGCGATGGGGTGCCGCTCCGCGCGGATATCAGCTTCAAGAACGGTCAGGTCCTTTGTGCCAAGCGGGCACAAGGTCCGGCGGGGCTGTCGCTCCTGTGGAAGGTCGACGGCTTCGGCAAGATCATGCTGGAGACGACGCGGCTGCCGGACGAGGACAGGGCCTACAACCTGAACGTCGAGCTTACCCGGTCCCGGCTGATGCGGATCGCTCAGAAACGGGAGGACTGGGGACTGTTCGATCTGTCCGAGGTGCCCGCCATCGAGGCCGACTTGGAGCGGGCCCGGGTTGCGTTTGTCGAGTCCCTCAAGGCGACCGATCCCGTTCGGGCCTCAATCCTGGCGGATGAGTCGTTACGCCTGGCCTGTGACGCCGGAGAGAAGCTCAGCCTCTTCCACGCCGATGCCTTCCTGGCCCGTCGGCGCCAGGGCGGATCGTTCTCCCGCCGCGTCTTCGGGTGTATGGTCGATCTGGCCAGCTCGAGCGAAGACTATCGTCGCCGGATGCACGAGGCGTTCGACTTCGTCTCGGTGCCCGTCGTTTGGCGTCGGATCGAGCCCAAGGAGCAGGAGTTCAATTGGGGCCCCCTCGACGCGTGGATCGAATGGCTCACCGCCAACCGCATTCCCGTCAGGGCCACGCCGCTGGTCGCCTTCAACGAGGCCAACATCCCCGACTGGCTCTACATCTGGGAGAAGGATTTCGAGACCGTCCGCGACCTCGTCTACGATCACATCAATCGCGTCGCGGAGCGCTACGGCAACTACATCCAGGGGTGGGAGGTCATCAGCGGTATTCACGCCGATAACTGCTTCAACTTCAACTTCGAGCAGCTCATGGAGCTGACGCGGATGGGGGCCACCCTCACCAAACAGCTCAGTCCGCGCAGTACCACCATCGTCGATCTGATCGCGCCCTGGGGGGAGTACTACGCGCGAAACCAACGGACGATCCCGCCCTTGCTCTACGCCGACATGGCCGTCCAGAGCGGCATCAACTTCGACGCCTTCGGGCTGCAGTTCTACTTCGGGGTGGCCCGGGACGGCATGTATGTCCGCGACCTGATGCAGATCTCTTCGATGATCGACCGGTTCGCCCTTCTGGGCAAGCCGCTCCACATCACGGCCCTGCAAGTGCCCTCAGCCACCTCGACCGATCAGCTGGACGCCTGGGGCGGATCCGCGTCGGTCGAGGAGGGGGGACGCTGGCACGAGGACTGGAGCGAAGACCTCCAGACGCATTGGCTGCGCGACTTCATCCGGGTTGCTCTGAGCAAGCCGTTCGTCGAGTCGATCACCTGGCGGGACCTGGCCGATTACGAAGGCCACTACCTGCCCCACGGCGGCCTGCTCAATCGCGATCTGTCCCCGAAGAAGGCCTTCGCCGAGCTCGTTCGCCTTCGCAAGGGGCTCCCCAGGGCGGAGGACAAGCGGCGGCGGCGGTCACAGAACCGGCGCTAGCGGGCGCTGCCTCAGCGGATCATGTCCGGTACGTCAGGTTCATCCCGCGTTGACGACGGATGGCTGGGTCGAGCCGAGATGCAATGGCTTGGCTATAGCCTGGTCGCAGCAGGCTTCTTCGTGGCCGTTCTTATCGGTCGCGTGGGTACGGTGCCCGTCGGGGCTGCTGCGTCCGAAGGTCCTCGCTTGCAGCCGGCGTCACACCGCATCAACCCCAACACGGCTGAGTGGTCGGATCTGGCTGCTCTACCGGGCGTGGGGCGGACGCTGGCCAAGCGGCTGGTGGCCTACCGTCAGGCACAGCGGGCCAGGCTGTCCGACCCGCAGGCGGTCGTCTTCAGATCCGCTCAGGACCTGCAAGCGGTGCCGGGTATCGGGCCTAAGCGGTCTGCGTCATTGCAGGCCGTGCTGGTTTTATCGGACTAGGGAACCCGAGGAACTTACTCAATCCATTGCCAGACAATAAATTACGGTAATGGGGGGCTCTTTGGTGTTTTTCCAGGTTTCCGGTTGACACAGCGGGGAGCTTGGGGTTAAATGACGGCCGCTGGGGTGGTTCCCCCCCGGCGCGTCGGTTTCCCCCCCGGCCGACTCGCCACCCGCCCCAGTGTTTTTTTTGCGCCCATCTCTCCCGGATTCACGCCCTCTCCGACGGTTCATGGCGGTGGCACTGGATGCCCGAAGGCCGAGTCCCTGTGCGTGTTGGATTGAGGTGGGGCGGGTGCCGCGGCGGGCTTAGGACTGGGACGGCGGGGACGAACCGTTCTTGTCGTTGAGTTTCTGCTTGCGGTACCAGGCCCAGATCGGCATGCCCACCAGGAGGAAACTGAGGGCGGCGATGAGGATCAGTTCCTTCGCGCCCATGCTGGGGGCACAGCAGAAGAATGCCAACGGTGCGGACAATCAAGCCTCCTCGGCGGCGGCTTCGGCCTTGCCGGCCGCGGTATCTGGCGTGTTGGGGCGATGCGCTGCGGCTGCGGGGTCGCGGCCCGTCGGCTGCTCGGGCCCACTGCCGATCCATCCGCCGCCAATCGGCAGGATGCGGTTCTTGCCTTGTCGTTTCGCGGCGATCAGGGCGGCATCCGCACGGCGAATGAGCTCTCGAGCGTTGCCGGCCTCCCAGGGATAGGTGGCCAGTCCGCCGCTGATCGTCAGCCGCCCGCGGGCGTCGGGCCCGAGGCTCTCGAACGGGTGGGTCAAGAGGGCGTCGCGAAATCGATCCACCACCGTCAGCGGGTCGGTCAGGTGCTCCGACCCCGCCACCCGGGGCTCGTCGGCGTCCCAGAAGACCACCGCGTATTCATCCCCGCCAAACCGGACGACCATATCGTGGGCCCGGCAGCACCTCTGCATGAGCTGCCCCACCTCGCGGATGATCTCGTCCCCGGCGACGTGCCCGTACGTGTCGTTGTAGTACTTGAAGTTGTCGATGTCGAACATCAGTAGCGTCACGCGGAACCGTTCCCGGCCAGCCCGCGCGATGACCTCCGGCAGAAATTGATTCAGGTAGCGTCGGTTCCGCAGGCCGCTGGGTGGATCAGTCAGGGACTGATCGCGGGCCGTCGACTCCCGGCGGTGCGCGCTGAGGATCCCCGAGAACAGCCGAACGTAGTGCCGGAACTTCTCGAGGTGGGTTGCGTCATAGCCGCCGTCGCATCGCGGACCCAGCACGAGCTGGCCGATCTGCTCGTCGTCGTTCGTCAGCGATTCGATCAGGCGAGGCGAGCTGACTGGAGCGCCCGCGCGGGCGGTCTGTCCGTAGGCGGTGATCTCGACGCTGTCCGCGCCCAGGCTTCGACGGATCAACTCGGCCAGCTGGTCGAGCACCTCACCCAGCCCGGCGTGCAGGTGAGCGAAGGCGTCCGCCAGTCCGGTCAGCTCCTCGGGGCTGACCGTTTCGGCAGGCGGGGAGACCCCGCCGGCCTCGGTGTCCCTGGATCGGGTCGTCACGGCCAGAGCGGCTTCGATGTCTTCGGGGAGCGGGGGGTAGATGACGTAGTCGTCGGCTCCGGCGCTCATGAGCCGGCGCGCGATCGGTTCGGCGTAGGGAGGACAACACAGGATGACGGGAACGTTGCGATCGGCAGCGGCCCGCAGAGCCGCCACCGCGGCGTCCAGTCGGCGGGGTCCGGCTTCCTGGACACCCGCCAGAACGCCACGCACTCCCGGTTCAGCTGCCAGCGGAATGCCGCTGAGGAAGCTGTCGGTCGCGACCACCTCCAAGTCATCTTGCTGACGGCGGATGCCGGCGGCCAGCTCGCCCGGGTCGGCGATCACGACCAGCCGTTGTCTGGCGGCAGCCTGCTCAGGCGTGTCTGTCATGGGTGGCCTCTTGGTGACGGCTCCGAGACATCGTCCTCCGACAGGAGGGCGTCGACCTCTTGGGGGCTCAACAGCGGACCGGTGGACGACCGGCGCGGCTTGGCCTCGTGTGAAGCCCGTTCCGAGTCGCCGTCGTCTGCGAGGCGACCTCTGGTGCTCGGCGGCGTACGTTGCGGCCGGTTCGACGCCGGACGCCATGGTGTGGGGACGCTGGTCGGGCCGGTCGGTAGCACTTCGGTCGTCTTGGTCGGTTCGGCTTGGGCGGACGGTGGGGCGACGCGGACCTCGGTGGTCCGATCCTGCACCAGCGTGCCCAGCACGGTCGTCATCCGCGCGGCGGTCACCTCCGATCGCGCGCCCAAGGCGAGGGCCCGTTGCCGCCGATGGCCCTCTGCGGACCGACCATAGATGTAGAGCGGCACGTCCGGCCATCGCCGCGCCGCCAGCGTGAAGAACTCCAGTTCGGCGGCGGCTAGCGTGTCCACGCAGACGACGACCGCCCGCGCCATTTCGCTGACAGGGCGAACGAGCCTCGCCATTGCTTCGTAGACCGTCTCGACGCGATCCGCATCGAAACCCGCCTGCGCGATGGCGCGGTCGAGCTCGGTGCTGGCGTCCGTTGGCCGTTCCACCACGTGTAGGATCGTCGGATTGACCGGACGGTTCATGGCGACTTTGGCCCCTCGCATCGGCCTGATCAGATGCCCCCGCCCCGCTTCAAGCCTGCCACTTCGGGCAGTTTATCGCGGGGGATTGCGCAAAGTCAAACCCTTGGCAAACGCGCCGCCGCCCCTTACTATCCCAAGACACAGATGATGTGCGTTTGTTAGTTGTCGAGGAAAGGGGTCAGGCATCCTTCGCCTGGGATGCAACTTCCGGAAGCATCGGGGCATCGCCGCGGCGGAAGCAGCCAGACCCCTTTCTTCGAACGACGCGCGTCTGTGGGTTGGCGATCGTGGGCTGTGTGGGGTAGGTGGTATGCGGGCCGGGTCTCGGCGTCGGACACCAAGCAAGGGCCATCGATCACGCCGCGTCTTGCCGGGCTGCGTCGCAGTGCCCTTCGTCGCGTTCGCCGTTTGCACTGCCGCGTGTGCGGCGGACGATCTGGACAAGCGAATCGACGCCGCTGTCAACCGCGGCAAGAAGCCGGGCGTCATCATCGGGGTTCGGGCGCTCGAACTCCCCGCCGGCAAGTTGCTTTACAGCCTCAACGCGAACCGCGCCTTCAAGCCGGCCAGCAACATGAAGCTGGTGACCTCCGCCGCGGCCGTCGACATGCTCGGGCTGGATTTCACGTATCGCACCGTCCTAGCCCGGCGGGACGACGACCTGCTGATTGTGGGCTCGGGCGATCCGGGCACGGGGGATCCGCGGCTTGCCGACGCGCGGGGCGAGACGATCACGGCCATGTTCCACCGCTGGGCCGACGCGCTGCGCACCGCCGGCATCACCGAGGTCCCGGGGCGGCTCTTGTTCGACGACTCGATCTTTGAGGCGACGCGGACTCACCCGAGCTGGAATCCCGCCGAACTGGATTCCTGGTTTGCCGCACCGGTCGGCGGGTTGAATTTCAACGACAACTGCATCGATGCCGTTGTCAAACCAGCCGCCAAGTCCGGCAAGCCGGCCGTCGTCCAGTTGACGCCGCGGACCGACTCCGTCCGCATCGAGAACCGCTGCCGCACCGGCGGCAAGGGCCGGCCGCTGATCCATCGCAAGCCGGGCCAAGACGTGCTGATCCTGACCGGCCGATGCCCCAAACAGACGGGAATCGCGCCGGTGGCGATTCATGACCCCGGGAAGCTGTTCGCCGGGGCGTGTCGAATGGCCCTGGTTGCCTCGGAGATCAAGATCGGTCGCGTCATTGAACGCGTCCGCGTCCGGGCTCCCGACGGATCGCTGCCCGAAGGATGGACCGTCGTCGCGACGCACGCGACCCGCCTGCCTGACGTCCTGGCACGCTGCAACAAGCGCAGCCAGAATCTGTTCGCCGAGTGCCTGCTCAAGACGCTCGGGTATTGCCACGGCACGTCCGCCGACCAGCCCGGCTTGCCGATCGGAAGCTGGACCACAGGACGGGCTGCCATTCGCCGGTTCTTGATGAAGGCGGGCGTGCCGGCGCATCAGTGCGTCATCGACGACGGCAGCGGGCTGAGCCATGACAACCGCCTCTCACCCGCGCACCTGACCCAGGTTCTTCGCTACATGTTTGACCATCCGGCGCGGAAGCCCTTCATCGACAGCCTGGCCGTCAGCGGTCGGGACGGGACCATCAAGAGACGGATGCGAGACATCGCCGGGCAGGTTCACGCCAAGACCGGCTACGTCAGCGGCGTGCGAACGCTCAGCGGCTACGTCTCGGATCGCAAGGGGAAGGCTTGGGCGTGCTTTTCCATCCTCATCAACGGGATCCGCGGCAGCACGAGGGAATACGCCGCCATCCAGGACGACGTCGTCCGCCTGATCGCTCAGCAACTCGAAGGTCGCGCCGCCCGCGCCGGTTCGTGATCGATCCTGGCGATGCGGTTCCTACTTCTTGGTGATCATCGCAAAGTCGTCCGTCCGGAACGGCGTGGCCGGCAGGCCTTCCTTGTTCCACAGGTCGACCACCGGGAAGTTCTCCCATCCGAAGCGGACCGCGACGGGCTCGGAGACGTTCGGACTGCTGACGCTGACCTTGTCGCCGCGGATCTCCGCGCTGGCCGCGACGAACTTGCGGTCCACACCGGCGATCGTGAAGCCCTTGGGTTGGCCGCTCTTCGCCATCAGCCCCGCTCCGACGTGCTTGAAGCTTAGCACGATCTGGTTGCCCTGCACCTTCATGTCCGTGTACTCGGGGCCGGAGTAGACGATCTTCTCTCCGTACGCGATGGCACGGGCGGCCAGGGCCAGGCGGGCGCCGACGGGGGCCTTGCGCTTCGGATGGATGTCCGTCCGGTCGCCCACGTCGGTGATGACGGCCAGGCCGGCGTTTGGTAGCGTCTGGGACGCCAGGAGCTGGGCCTCGCGGAGTTCGGGCCAGATCGGGTCGGTCAGCCGCCCCACGAACGGCGCCAGCTGGACCGTCAGGAACGCAAAGTCGCCCTGCCCCCAGGCCCGACGCCAGCACGTGATCATCGCCGGGAACAGCGTGCGGTACTCATAGGCCCGGCCGGCGTTGGACTCGCCCTGATACCAGATGGCTCCCTGAATCGCATAGGGCAGGAGCGGATGGATCATCGCGTTGTAGAGGGACGACGGCCGGTGCGGGCCGTCCGGACCTCGGGGCGCGCGGGGCTTTCGGGGCACTTTGGTGCCCGCCTGCTTGGCTGCGGCGGCGGCTTTCTTCCATTTCTCCATCTTGACCTGGTGCGCCTTCAGCCGTTTGGGGTACTCCTCCTTGATGTACCGGTTCCATCTGGGGATGATGCCCTTCAGCTTCGGATTCGACTCGATCGTCTGGGAATCCGTCCACGCCTCGGCCGGCGTGCCGCCCCACGACGTGTGGATCAGGCCAACCGGGACCTTCAACCCCGCCTGCAGCTCCCGACCGAAGAAATACGCGACCCCCGAGAACCCGTGCACCGTGTTCGGGCCAGCCATCGTCCAGGGATGCTTGGCCGTAAACTTGGATTGCGGCGTGCGGGCCGTGGCCCGTTCGACCGTGAACAGGCGGATCATCGGGTTCTTGGCGCTGGCGATGGCCTGGGCGGCGCCTGCACAACCAGACAGGGCCATCGCCATGTTCGACTGTCCGCTGCAGACCCACACCTCGCCCACCATGACGTTCTCGAGGGTGATCGTGTTCTGGCCTTGGATGGTCAGCTCAAACGGACCGCCGGCTTTCATGGGCTTCAACCAGACGATCCACTTGCCGTCCTTGGCGGTCGTGGCGGCCTGCTGCTGTTGGATCCGGACGGTGACGGCCTCGCCCGCGTCGGCCGTGCCCCACACCGGCACCTTCTTGCCCTGCTGTAACACCATGTTGTCCGTAAACAACGCGTTCGGCTTGACCGCCGCCGACGCCGTTGCGCCAACCAGCACACCCCACGCCAAGACGATGACCATCGCCCTTCTCATGCTGCGCATGTCCGCTCTCCTCGAGTCTGTGCCCACATGGCTGTTTCGGATCTTCCCGTGGCTTGCCAGGACGCCTCAGACAGGCCCCTCCCCGGCGAGCCCCCACCTCTCCATAGCCGACGACAGCGGGGTCGGTCAATACCCTCCTCCGCAGGCTTCTCATGCGCCGAATGTCGAGAGAGGACCTCGCCGGATCGTTTGACAAGGGGAGAAATACAGTCGACAATTCATCATCAATCTACCCTCCGTCGGACCAGCCGAAGGGCCTCTGACGGCGTTCTGCTTTTCTGAATCCCTTTGCAGCAGGCAAAGGGGCGACCCATGCCCGCTGAATCCTCGATCAAGCGCACTGGGTTTCGAGCCGCCAAACACGGTGGCCTGGTGTAGAAGGGCCATCAACGGGAGGACTCAAGCGATGACGTGTTGGGTTGTCATTCTCGCTGGCCTCTCCCTCGTTTTCTGGGCTTGGTTCGTCACGTTGACATACTACCCTCCGAAAGGAAAAACCGTGCCAAGGGCATCGCTGAGCACCTATACAGCTTCCTGGACAATGGCTGATCCGAATCGGGAGAAGGGTCCCAAGCGGAAGGGCGATCGCGCAGTCTACGAGTATGTGCATAAGAACGTTTCCTTCGTACGCGGAATTGCCGGATTGGCGATGCTCTGGGGTTTGTGCGGTCGTAACACTTCAGCCGTATGCAATCTGGCGCGCATGGAAAAATGTTGAGAAGTTT
>CAYMLO010000114.1:0-33811 GCA_964390905.1 uncultured Planctomycetales bacterium
CAACGTCAGGGTCTGCGTGATCGCCGTGACCCCAATCTCGAACCCGAACGTCCCGCCGATGGCAACCGTCACGATGTCCGTAACCTCGGCTGACGTGGTGATGGAGACTATGTAGGGCAGGGGCTCGCCCGCCCACATCCTCGTGTCCAGGGTCGTGTTCAGCAGACCCGTCACGATGACGACCAGCTCGAGATAGGAATCAGTCTCGATAACGCCGATACCGCCCGGGCCGATGTGACCCGGCGCGACCGGAGCGAAGTCCTTGAAGACCGCGCTCTGGATACCGACCTTGGCCGTGGCCAGACCCATCAGCGAGAGCTCGAGCCCCTCCGAGTTGCCCATGTGGCTCCCCGTGAGGATGAACGTGTCGCTCTCACCAATGTGGCCGTCGCTGGCATAGATCACCATGCCGAACGTGCCATCCACCAAGGCGGTCACCGGGTCCGGCGAGGCGATCCCGTCGGGGCTCGTGTCGATGGTCAACGAGCCGGCGACGATGTCGAAATCTAACGGCACCGCCGCCCCATAGGCCGGCACAGCCGCGAAGCACAGAACTCCCATTACACCGAGTAACCTCATACCCTACCTCCTTCCATCCCAGCTTCAGACCCTCCGCCCTCGCCCCAGGGCCCCATGGATCACCCCTGTGGCGACGACGCTGTAACGGACCCCCAAGAACTGAAATCGCGGTGAGCGTGCCTGAGGCCTGAACAGCTTCGACAGAGCGGCGAGCCACTTTGCCCACGCGCCGGCGAGGTGCGTGTCGGATCCTTCCTCCGCACAGGTCGGGAAACCCTTCCCATCCTCAGGTGGGCACGGCACGAGGGTCTAGACATGAGGCCCTGCGGGCCGTAACCCTCTCACCTCCTGCGTGACAACTAAAATGTACCCCGCGATTACCGGACGGTCAAGCAGATTCCGGGAAGTTTGTTTATGTGGGATGCATACTTTATCACAAGGCCTCCCAAGGCGTTAAGACAGACGAGGCGGTGTCTCGGCACAAGACACCGCCTCGCGGGCACGCTGGATGAGAATTTGCTGCTTCGCTCGGGCCTCCTGACAGCGTCCGCCAGATCGCCCTGCCCCGCCGCAGGACAGCTGTCACACACCCGGGCGGTTACCGGTCGAACCAATGGATGATCTGGCCCGAGGCCGAGTCGGTGACCTGCCAGATGAGACTGGGGTCGGTCGACCCGAACGTCCGGGTCGTGAACTCATACACGACGTTTCCGCCCAGGTAATACTCATAGCACAGCACATTGGTGATCTGTCCGGCCGGGTTCGGCCCGGCGCCCGAGCCGACCGCGGAGTTGTGCAGCCAATGGCAGGCATGCGTGTTGGTCAGTTTCAGCGTCGTGGCGAACGGGGCGCAGTTCGAGCACACGACGTCCTGGAACTCCGTGGGGTCGCGGTAGAACACACCGCCTGTGCCGGGAAGGGCCTGGTCATTCTCGTCCACGTAGTAGAAGCCCGCCTGGCTGCAGGGACCGCCGGTGTTCGCCGCCTGGATCGCCAACTGCGGATTGATGGTCGTCGCGTTGCGATCGTCGTTGAAGGGGATCGGCGGCGGGTTGTTGAGCAAGTCCGGATCGTGGAACAGGATCAACGACGGTGCGGGGACGAGTCGGTTGTTGAAGAAGTCGTCCCGCCGCGGGGTCACCGAACTGCTGGCCGGTTCGATCCCACTATAGAGCGTGCTGCTGGCATTCGTGATGTCACTGCGGAACCGCCCGTTCTCGTGGTAGTAGTAGAACAGGTCTCGGCCGACGAAGCTGTAGTGCCCGAAGCCCATGCCGGCGGTGTAGCGCACGTAGCCGAAATTCTCATACCGGGTCTCATCACCGACGGCCACGTCCTCTCGGAAGGCGATCAGGTGCATATGGTAGTGAATCCACTGGCCCGTCAACGCGTTCTGCAGCGTCAGGACGATGTTGCGGTTGGTCGAGCCGCTGATCTCCACCGTGAGGTTGACCGTCGCGGTCGTCGACGTCGCCGCCCCATCGGTCGCCCGGTACTGGAACGAATCCGGTCCGACGTAGTCCGTGGTTGGCGTATAGGCCACGTTCAGCCCGCTCGGCGTGCCGAGCGTTCCATTCGTCGGCGGGGTGACGATCTGGGCCTCCAGCGCCAGCGGCCCGTCGGGATCGGTGGCGTTCAGCGCGATGGTCGTGGTCTGGTTGTACGGCACGCTGAGCGTCATATCGTTTGCGGTCGGCGTCTGGTTGTTGGCCGGGATCATCACGATCTGGATCGTCGCGACGTTGCTGACGTCCTCACCGTCGTCGACCTGAAACGTGAACTGATCCGATCCGCTGGTGAACGTCGCGTCCGGGGTGTACGTCAGGTTGGGCATGAACCCGGTGATCGTCCCGCGGGCGGGGTTGGTTCGATTCCAGGTCAGCGGGTTCGGGCTGTTGTCCGGATCGTTGGCCGTTAGTGTGATCGCAAACGCGCCACTCGGGGCCTGGACCAGGATCTGTTGAGGATTCGCAACAGGTTTCTGGTTGCCGTTCGGGGGGAAGCACCCTCCGCACCCCGCCGTGTTGACACCGACCAACGCGGCCGCCGAGACCAGACCAGCGCACAGCATCAGCATCCGTACTCTCATCACGCCGTCCTCCCTCATGAAAGCTCATGAGACAATTCGCCCGGTGAGCCCGGTGGGATGTTACTGTGCCTATGATAGCAGTTCCGCCCGCGCCAAGACAAGCCCACTACTCGACAATCCGCACCGCCCTCAACAGGATCCTCCGCATCGGCTTGCTCCGCTCGGTCCTGCCCGTTCCCCGAGCCTGCTGCGTCGTCGGAACGGCCTCGAGCTCGTCGAGCACCCCAAGACCGCGAACCACCTTGCCGAAGATGGCGGACTGCCCATCCAGGCTGGCCAGGGCACGCCGATGGACGTCGAGCTTCGGTCGCAAACAGATGAAGAACTGGCTCGTGGCCGAGTCGGGGTCGTTCTGACGCCGCGCCATGCTCAACGTCCCCGTCTCATGCTTGAGCGTGTCGCTGAACTCACCGCGGATGGGCTTGAGCTCACGCGCCTGGGCTGGGCTCTCCGGCTTGCCGAACTGCACGATGAACCCGGGGAGCATTCGATGGCTGGGGAGATTCTCATAGAAGCCCGACCTGGCGAGCTTGACGAAGTTGGCGACCGTCTCGGGGGCCTGGTCGGGCCACAGCTCGGCCTCCATGTGACCGAAGTTGGTCTCGATGATGACACGGATCTTCTTGCCCACGTCCTTGGCCTGGCTCGTGGGGGTGGCGGCGAGCGGTCCAGCCGGGACCTCAGCCGGGGCGCTCGTGACGCCCTCCGTCGGCTCGGACGTCGGCTGGCTCGCTGGTGTCTCCTCATCGTCGAGGCTGATCGTCTCGCCGCGACGAGTTTCCTGGTAGCACCCCGCCGACAGAGCCATCATCGCACCAAACGGCAGCAGGATTCGCATCTTCCGGAACATGCGCCACCTCGCTCATATCCAGACGCCGGGGCGTCCCCCCGGCTAATCATGACCGCTGATGTGCCATAGCCTACTGGGCGTGGCCCGACTTGGCTACGGTCTTTCCAGAATCCGCTGCGTGGCAAAAAGGTGTCAGGAACCTCTTGTCCGACCGTACGCCGCTTCGGCGGCCGCCACGCCGCTACCCGGGGTCATCTTATGGCCCATCTCGGCCAGGATCTGCTCCAAGCCGCTGAGAAACAGCAGGACATTCTTGGTCGTAGCCGCGTGGCCCATCAGACCAATCCGCCACGCCCGGCCCTTGAACTGACCCAGGCCGACGCCGATCTCGATCCCAAACTCGTCCAACAGTCGCTTGCGGACGGTCCCGTCCTCGATGCCCTCCGGGACCCCCACGGCGTTCAGCATCGGCAGCCGATGCCCCTCCTGTGCCAGAAGACCGATGCCGATCGCCTCCAGTCCCGCGCAAAGGACCTCATGGTGCCTGCGGTGCCGGGCGAATCGTGCCTCCAGGCCCTCTTCTGCCACGATCCGCAGCGCTTCCCGCAGGGCATAGCCCATGTTGACCGGCGCCGTATGGTGGTACAGCCGCTCGCTGCCCCAATACTGCCGAACCAGGGTCATGTCCAGATACCAGCTCTGGACCTTGGTCTTGCGATTGTCGATAACGTCGACGGCCCGCGAACTGAACGTCACCGGCGCCAACCCCGGCGGACAGGACAGGCACTTCTGCGTCCCGCTGTAGCAGGCGTCGATCTCCCAGTCGTCGACACGGACGTCCGTCCCGCCGAGCGACGTGACCGTGTCGACCAGGAACATCGCGCCGGCCTCGTGGACGACGCGGCTGATCGGCTCGATCGGCTGCTGCGCCCCGGTGCTCGTCTCGGCGTGCACGATGCCGACCAGCTTGGTCTCGGGGTGCTCGGCCAACGCCCGGGCGACCTGATCCGGCTCGATGACGCGCCCCCAATCGACCGACACGTTGTGGACGGTCGCCCCGCACCGCTGCGCGACGTCCGTCATCCGCTGTCCGAAGACGCCCGCCACGCAGACCAGCACCTCGTCGCCCGGCTCGACCAGATTGCAGACGCACGTCTCCATGCCAGCGCTGCCCGTGCCGCTGACGGCCAGCGTCAGCTCGTTCTCCGTTCGGAACACGAGCTGAAGCAGCTCACGCGTCTCGTTCAGGACCGTCAGGAACGCCGGATCGAGATGCCCGACGGTCGGACAACTCATCGCCCGGAGCACGCGGTCGGGCACGTCACTCGGGCCGGGGCCCATCAAGATGCGCGTCGGCGGGGTGAGTTCGCCAGGGATCGTCATCGTCGCCCTCTCCACAAGTACAATTCGAAAGCTCCGTCCCAAAGCAGATCCAGCCGCCTCAAGGCGTCATCAACATACCAGCTGACGCCCGTCACTGCGAGCATTCCTTTACCATTCTGACAACGGTGCGTCCACGCGCCGGATAGGGAGCGAAGACGACTACTGGATGTAGCCGAGTGTCTTCATGGCCTCGATCACGGCCGGGTCGGGTGCGGCCACGGTGGGTTTGTATCGTTCCATGGCGAACAGCCAATCGTCGAGTTGTTTCTTCAGGTCGTCCGGCGGCGCGCCATCGGCCAACAGATTCTCCTGCTCATGGCGGTCCTTCGCCACGTCGTACAGCTCGTAGGTCCGGCGCTTGGCGTCGTAGATCAGCTTCCTGCTACCGTCGCGGACGAGCTTGATGTTCTGGATGATCGTGTCCTTGGCCTCGATCTTGCTCGGGTTCCGGCCGTCGGGGACGAAGATCACCGACGCTGCGGTGTCCAGCGTGCTGAAGAGTATACGTTGGGGAGGCTTCCCGCCCTGCAGGGCAGGCATCAGGCTGCACCCCGAGAGCTGCTGGGCGGGCAGTTCGAGGAAGTCGAGGATCGTCGGCACGACGTCGATCAGCGAAACCAGCTGTCCGCATCGACGCGGCCTGCACCCGGGGGCGAAAATGACCAGTGGCACGCGGACGAGCTCCTCATAGAGCGAGTTGCCGTGCTCCACCAGTCCGTGCTCGCCGAAGTGCTCACCGTGATCGGCCGTCACGATCACCATGGTGTTGTCCATCATCCCAAGCCGGCCCAGCTCGGCAAGAATCCACCCAAGGTACTTGTCGGCGCAGTAGATCTCGCCGTCGTACAGCTCGACGATGCGCTTCCGATCGGCCCGGGCCTGCGGGGTCTGCTCGTCGGCCAGCTTCAGCGTCAAGTTCGGATCGAAGACCCGGTAGAGCTCACCGCGGTATCCCGAACGGTAGAACCCTATCGAGTCGATCTGCATCTCGTAGGGCACGTGCGGCTCGAAGTAGTGGGTCCACAGGAAGAAACCACGGTCCCCCCCGCCCCGCTCCCGAAGCCAACGGAGGGCCTGCCCCGTGGTCTTCGGCGCCAGCTGCGACCACTTCTGCGCGAACAGATCGAACCCCGCTTCGAACCGGTAGAACGGAAAGTGAAACGGGAACTGCCCCAACGCGGCCGTGGCCATCCCCACTTTCTTGAGTTGCTCTGGCAGGCGGAAGGTGTTCTTGCGAATCGGCGTGCGGAAGTACAACGCCCCGTGCTCGTGCGGGTACAATCCCGTCATCACGGACGCCAGCACCGGAAGCGTCCATGACGACGGGCTCAACACGTCGTCGAACACCACCGATCGCTCCGCCAGGCGGTCGAGGTTGGGCGACGTCCCCCGGTCATACCCGTAGCAACCCAAATGGTCGGCCCGAGCGGTGTCCAGGCAGACGAACACCACATTTCGAGGCCTGCGAGACCGAACGGCCGGCCGACCGAGCCCTCGCCGACCCGCCCCTGCCGTCGCCGCGCCGGCCAAGCCCTGCAGGAAACGCCTACGTGTCAAGGTCACCACGTCTCTCCCGTCGATCGGACCATTATAGCATGCGCCGATCGCCTCATGCGCCCGCCGTGTCCACAGGACGGGCATCCGTGGGCTAACGGAACCACTCGGCGTGACGCCGGCGCAGGTGCTCGCGGATCGCCTCGGCGGCGATCCGGCATGCCCGCTTGCTCGGGTGCCGGTCCTTAGGATGTAGGATCAGCGCGTCTGGCGGGGTAGCCTCGAGGTGATCGCGGAGGTCCACGACGGGAATCCCGGTCTGCTCGCAGGCCGTCGAGAGCGCCGTGTGGGCGGAAGCCAGAGGATACCCGGGCCCGAGGTCGATCAGCATGGGCCAGATCGCCACATGAAGCTTGCATTGCTTCGCGAGGCAGGCCTCGTAGGCCAAGCGGAGTCGCCGCTGCGATTCGGCCCAACCGTCCGCGTTGTCCGGGCCATACATGCCGGTAATCCATTCCAGGCTCAACCGGCCCAGCTCGCGATCCTCGAGCTTGGTCCAGACCCAATCATAGATCGCACACCACCGCCGAGGACCCGTCACCTCCTCCCAACCCGCGCTGACGTACCGATCCGGGATATGACGGGCCCCGCCTCGTGTCCGGTCCATCAACCCACGATGCGCCTCGGCGAACGAAGGCGACTGCAGGGGATCGTTCAGGTACCACCCGTAGATCACCGCGTCGGGCGCCAACGCCAGCAGATGCGTCACAAGCAGCTGCACCGTGGCGGCGACGTCCGTATCCCCCACCCCGCAGTTGAGCACTTCAAACCGTCCCGCACCATCTGCATTCAACAATGACTCGAGCTGTCGCGGCCAGGGATCGCCGGGCTTGAGCCCGTGACCGTACGTGAAGCTGTCGCCGATCGCGATCAGGCGGATCTTACCTGGCGGTTTCGGACGTATTTGTCCCGGACGCATCTCGCGGTGGTCGCAGGGCGTGACCACGCCATACGGCGTATAGTGATACGTCTTCTCCATGTCGATTACGCCGAATTCCTCGTAGAACCGCTTTCGGACAGACGCGTCGGTCAGGTCGACGTCGAGATAGTCGTTGAGATTCTCGTCGTAGCACATCAGGCGGATGCCGGCCCCCACGTACCCCTGGAAGTTGGGTCCGCGATCGGCTCCGTAGCCGGCGATCCGAAACACTACCTCGACCAGGAGAACAGACAGCAGAACTGAGGCGATCAAGACGAGCCACTTCCTGCGCGATGGCGCGCCGCCGGTAGGGTCCGGTGCCCGCGCGACCTGCTCCTCGGTCTGAGCCGTCATGTGATCCGTACCTCGAGCGATGGTGACGAATCCTAGTCCCCGCTGTCCCTCCAGACAAGGAGACCGCGACGCGGCTGGCCGGTCGCAACACGAGCGGCTATACTCCGCCCTGCCCTAGGGAGGATTCGATGCCCGAGAACCGAATCGACGCAACGTTCGCCAAGCTCGCCGCCACAGGCGGCAAGGCCTTGATGCCTTACGTAACGGCCGGCTACCCCAACCTGGACGTGACGGCCGAGCTGCTGGCCCAGATCCCCTCGGCCGGCGCATCCGTCATCGAGCTGGGCATCCCCTATTCCGACCCGATCGCCGACGGACCGGTCATCCAGGAGTCGTTCACGCGGGCACTGGCCCGCGGGCTGCGGATCCAGGAGGTCTTCGAAACCGTTCGGAAGGTCCGAGACAAGACCGACGCCCCCATCCTCTCGATGGTGTCCTTCAGCATCGTCTACCGGATCGGTGTGGCCGCCTACATCACGCAGGCCGCGGATGCCGGCTTCGATGGCCTCATCCTGCCCGATCTGTCGCTCGAGGAGGCCCCCGCGATCGCCGAACGGACCGCCGACGCCGGGCTCCGATTGGTCATGCTCGTCGCGCCCACCAGCTCGACGGACCGATTCGAGCAAATCGCCCGAATCAGCCAGGGATTCGTCTACTACATCGCCGTCGCCGGCACGACCGGTGAGCGGGATCGGCTCCCATCGGACTTACCCGACAACGTCCGTCGACTCCGCAAGATCGGCGGCAAACCCGTGTGCGTGGGCTTCGGCATCAGCCGCCCCGAGCACGTCCGCGACGTCTGCCGCGTCGCCGATGGCGCCATCGTCGGCAGCGCGATCGTCCGCCGCATCACCGCCGCCGTCGATAACGGCGCCTCGGACGAGGTCATCGTTCGTCAGATCACCGACTTCGTCGGCGACCTGGCGACCGGTCTGACGTAGGGCCCGCCAGATGCGCAAAGTCAACGGGCGGCTTGGGGACCCGTGGGCCCCCAAGCCGCCCGTTCTACATCCACTTGGCAACCCGACGGCACCGTGGCGCCCGCCAGGTCGCTCATCTCTGCCCGACTTACGTCCCAGGCTTCGGGCTGTGGGTCACCACGCTGTCGTTGGCGTCCTGGGGCCAGACGTCCTCGACGGCTTGATCCCGGTCGCCGCCCAGCCAGCCGCCACGCTCGTCGTTCTCCGTATCCCACGCACTCTCGTAGATCAAGTCCGGGTGCGGGTAGTCTTCCCCGGTGGTCGGGTGGATCTCCTGCGCCACGCCGCAGGCCGACTTCTTCATGAACTCGCCGTGGCCATCCATGTACAGCACCGTCTGGCCTTCACCGTCCGTGTGGTGCGTCGAGTTTACCTGCTTCCAACCATCCGGATCCCAATCCACGTGATAGGGCTTCCAGAAGCTCGGATCCTTGTTGTCGACCTCAATCCGGTCGGCGACCGTCTTGTTGCACTTGTCGGCCATGACGGCCGCGCCGGCGTTCAGGTTCGACTCGGTCGGGACGCCCCGGTTTCCGGGAACCAGCCCCGTCTGGTAGTAAGGATACTGATACCCGTAACTGAGCTTGTTGTTGGCCTCGAAATCGTAGTACGTCATCGGGTTGGCCGTCGTATCCTTCTCATCGGAGCTGCTCGGGCAGACGAACATCTTGTTCGTCGTCGTCCCCATCTTCACCAGGATCCAGAGGCACTGGCCGATGCTGGGGTCCACCTGCGGGATGTCCCCGTCCAGCCGCCACGTGCCAATGTCACTGATGTGGTTGAAGGCGGTCTTGTCGCACGGCGCGATCGGCCACCACTCGTCGAAGTCATTGACGTACGTCTTGATCGCCTTGCCGATCCCACTGAGCTGGCTGGCACAGACCGTCCGCTTGCTCAGCTCACGGGCCCGGGCAAGACTCGGCAACAAGATCGAGATGAGCAGCGCGATGATGGCGACCACCACCAACAGCTCGATCAACGTAAATCCTTTGCGCCTCATGATATGGTCCTCCTCATTGAGACCATTGCCCCACTCGCTGTTCGGACGGACCGCCTGAGAGGCAGACCGGCCCAACAGCCACAAACGCGCAGCGCCCGCCACGCTTCACGTGGCGTCGCCACACCGGTGTATCTGAAGGGAGCGGCTGGTAGAAAACCTCTGCAGGCCAAACCCGCCAGTTCAGGGCCGACCCCAATGCGACGGGGCGTCCCAATGCCCGGGCCCCGGAGAAAAGCGAAAGGGAACAAAGAATTATGATACGCTTTTCCGAGAGCCTCCACGACCCTCAACCATCGGGACCGGCACGGGCCGGCCAGGCTGGCGCTCAGGTCGCTCGGGAACCCACAGCGTGGGTCGATGTCGGCGGGTCACAGGGGGATGTCTGGGAATAACGTATAATAACAGATGTTGCTACTATGCAATATAAAAAATGGACCTCGATCGACGTTTAGGCCTCCACAGACGTCCGCCGGCTCCCGTTGCCTCTATCCTATCCTACGACGAGTGACTCACGCCTGTCAACCGGTAACTTCGCGGTTTTTCGGCCCCCAAAGCCCATAGACCGAGCTCTGAAGCCTGGCTGGAAATTCACTCGCCCTGGTTGACGGCCTGGATCAGGCCCCGCATGTAGCCGACGGCCCACAGGCGGCCCAGCATCGTGTAGCCCGGCTCACCGGTCGACTCCCCCTCCAGCTGGGGCACGTGATCGGGCCGCATCGGGCCGGCATACCCAATCTGCTTGTAGGTCCGCATGGCCTCCAGCATATCTGTCGGGCCATTGTCGTGGAACGTCTCGCGGAACCTGGGGATCGTCCCCGTGACGTCGCGGAAGTGCACGTAGTGAATGTGCTCGGCGAGCCGGCGGATCGTGTCCGGCAGGTCCACGCCCATTTCCAGGAAGCAGCCCTGGCAGAAGCCGATGCCGTTGGCCGGGCTGGGCACCAGATCCACGACCCGCTCGAAGGCGGCCACGTCGCGGATGATGCGGGGCACGCCGCGGAGCGGCGACATCGGCGGGTCGTCCGGATGGAGCGCCAAGTTGACGCCGGCCTCCTCCGCCACGGGCACGACACGCTCCAGGAAGTACGCGAGGTGCTCCCACAACTCACCCTCGGTGATCGGGCCCACGTCGTCGATGGGAAGCTGATCGGCCAGATCCGCGTCGAACCCGCTGACCCACGCGCCGCCGCGATCGGGGATCGTGAACGAGGTCCGCGACCAGTCACTGCCGGCCATGAAGTTGTAGCAGAGCACCGACACGCCGGCCCGGCCCATGTTGCGGATCAGCGTCTGGATCTGTTCGATCTGGTCGTCCCGGTCCGGCCGGCCGGCCTTGATCCGGTCCATGGGGACAAAGCCCTCGACGACCGACAGGCGCATGCCGAGCCCTTCGACCCGGTCTCGCAGGGCGGCCAGTTCGTCGTAGTTCAACCCCGGATAGCGCGCAACCACGTCATCTACACCGACCTGACTGGCCAGGCGGAGGTTCTCATCCGACATGGGCACCAACACGAGCGCGATGCGCATAGGCGTTCCTCCATCCGATCGTCCGCGTCCGCGGACGCTGTGGGCACGACCGCCCGCTGCCTGGCGACGAGAACTCAAGACGCCACCGCACGATCATCAGACGACTTCGGCGTCGACGCCTCGGGGTCCGCTCGGCGACTGAGGACCGGCACCAGGGCCTCCCGGGCGCCCATGGTCAGGCTGAACAGTGCGGGCACCAGGAACAACGTAAAGAACGTCGAGACCGCCAAACCGCCAAGGACGACACTGCCCAAGCCTCGATACAACTCGCTGCCCGCGCCCGGGAAGACCACCAACGGCAGCAGCGCCAGAACCGTGGTCGAGGTGGTCATGAAGATCGGCCTGATCCGAGTTCGAACGCTCTCCAGAATGGCCTGCCTCATGGGCATGGCCTCGTCGCGCATGTGGTTGAGGGCCTGATGCACGATCAGGATGGCGTTGTTGACCGTCGTGCCGATCAGGATCACGAACCCCAACATCGTCAGGACGTCGAGGGGCTGCAAGACAAAGCGGTTCAGCAGCCACAACCCCGCGAACCCCCCAACCGCGCCGAGCGGCACGCTAAAGATGATCACGAAGGGATAGAGCCACGACTCGAACAGCGCCGCCATCAGCAGGTACGTGATCAGCAGCGCCAAGATGACGTTGAAGCGCAGCGCCTCCCACGTCGCCCGGAGCTTGTCGGCCGTTCCGGTCAGGTTGATCTGGTATTGGTCGCCCAGCTCGCCCGCGGCGATCATCGGATCGACGATCCGCTCGGTGATACGGTTCATAGCCTGTTCCAGGGCCATCTCGGGTGGCGGCGTGACCTCAATCGTGATGGCCCGCTGGCGCTCCCGGTGGTTGATCTGCTCGGGCCCGCTGCTCAGCTTGACGTGGGCAACGGCGGCGAGAGGCACCAGATCGCCGGTCGGCGTGACGATCGGCAGGCGCTCGACATCCTGCGTCCGACCGGCGAACTGCGGCTGGCCGATGATGGTCAGATCGATCTTGTCCCCCCCGATGAAGTAGTCGGAGGCGTAGGCGCCGTCGACCAGTGCGTCGACGGCATAGCCGAGATCGACATTGGTAACGCCCATCTCAGCTGCCATCTCCAACTTCGGTGTAACGTGGAGTTCCGGGTTGGACAGGTCGAGGCTGGGTTGGGGGAATGCCTGGGCCCCGGGCAAGATCTCCATGACCTGACCCATGACGCGCCCGCCGAACTGGACCAGTCTGGTCAGATCGGGTCCGGCGATTTCGACGTCAATCGTCCGCCCGGCGCTCAGGCCGCGCTCGAACAAGCTGCTCTGCTTGGCAATGGCGATCGTACCCGGGATGCTGCTGCCGACCTGGCGGATCAACGGGATCAGTTCTGCGGCCCGCAGCGGGTCGGCCGCACGCAAACCGAGGAACGCCTGCCGTCCATGGGCAACGTAGAAGAAATCGCGGATGGCCGGGTAGTCGAGCTTCTCCGCCTCGGCGCCGTACGAGTCCAGATCCCAATACCGTAGCGTGTCGTCCTCGATTCGCTGGCCCATCTCCAGCAACTGCTCGATGTTGTACCCGGGAGGCGGCAGCAGCAGACCGAACACCAGATTGCGGTTGCCGGCGGGCAGGTACTCCACCTCGGGCATCGTGACGTAGATCAAGACGAATGCGACGGTGACGAAACCGACGACGACGGCCAATCGCCGGACCACCCCCCGCTGCAGCCACGTGTTCACGCCGACAACGGCTTCGACGAATCCCCTGCCCAAGGCGTCGAACGGACGCACAACGCCCCCCAGCACCCGCATCGAGATGGAACGCGCACTGCCAACGGCCTCACGTCGCGCGCCTGCGACGCGAGGTCGGAGAATCTTGGAGGCCGCGGTAGGAATCACGACCACCGAAACGATCAATGACAACCCCACCGCACCACTGATGGCCAGTGCGATGTCCCGAAAGAGCTGGCCTGCCTCCTCCTCGACGAACAGCACCGGCAGAAAGACGGCCAAGGTGGTCAGCGTCGAGGCCACCACCGCGCCCCAGACCTCCTGGGCCCCGCGAACGGCCGAGGTCACTACGCTATCCCCCCGCTGGTAGTGCCGGTAGATGTTCTCCAGCACGACCACCGAGTTGTCGACCAGCATCCCCACCGCGAACGCCAGCCCGGCCAGGCTGATCACGTTTAACGAACGTCCAAGCGAGTTGAGGATCAGGAACGTGCCGATGATGCTCGTGGGGATGGCCAGGCCGATCACCACGGTCGACCGCCCACTCCGCAAGAACAGCAAGAGCACGACAATCGTCAGGGCCCCAGCGATGAAGATGTTGTTCTTGACCAACCCGACGGCCGAGTAGATGTAGTCGGTCTCGTCGTATACCTGGGTCAGCTCCAACCCGCGCTGCTTGAGGATGCCCGCGTTCAGCTGCCTGTTGGCCTGGCGAAGCCCTTCCATGACGTCCAGTACGTTGGCGCCCGTTTCGCGCTGACAGTTGACGGCGATCGCGGTCGAGCCGTACCGCCGGACCAGGCCGGTGGGTTTCTGATAGCCAAGTCGGACCGCAGCCACGTCCTTGACGTACACGGGCGCCCCGTCTCGGTAGGCCACGATCACGTCCTCGACCTGCTTCGGCGTTCGGAACTGGCCGAGCGTCCGGACCACGTACCGACGCTTACCCTCCCAGAAGTCTCCCCCCGACGTGTCTTTGTTCTGGCCTCGCAGGGCCAACCGGAGGTCGTCGATGGTCAACTGCCGGGCCGCCAGCCGCTGCGGGTCGACGATGACCTGCATCTCCTCCTCGCGTCCCCCGCGGACCTCCGAATCCGAAACGCCGGGCACCCGCTCGAACCGGGCCTCGATGAAGTCCTCGGCGAACCGCCGGAGCTTGGGGACGTCGATCTCCTTGGGGAGCAGCTCCCGTGCCTTCGGATGCTCCTCGGTGAGCCTGCGCAAACGCAGCATGCCCAAACCCGGACTGTGCGCCCGCAGGACCCGCTCCATCGCCTCGCGGAGTTCGGGATGCTTCTGCTGGAAAGCCCGGATGGCCTCGTCGGTAGGACTGCGCTGGCTCAGGATGAACCAGGCGATCGGCCGGTCCGACGCGCTTGACGTGGCGATGATGGGCTCGTCCGCGTTCTCGGGATACTCGGGCACCTGCTGCAGGCGGGTGTTGACCTTCAGCAGCGCCTCGCTCATGTTCGTCCCGACCAGGAACTCCAACGTAATCCGGCCCTCCGAGTCGCGGCTCTCGGAGGTCATCTTGGTCACCCCCTCGACGCCCTTGAGCTGCTCCTCCTGTTCCTGAACGATCTCCCGCTCGACCTCCTGGGGACTGGCGCCAGGCCAGCGGGTCCGGATGGTGATGGTCGGCGTCTGGACTTCCGGGGTGAGCTGCATCGGCATGCGGAACACGGCGATCAGGCCGAACAGCCCCACCAGCAGCACGCCCACTGCGACCTTCACCGGATTGCGAACGAACCATTCGATGAGTTGCATGACAGAGTCAAACGCCGGGTTGTCCGGGCATCAATACGTCATTTCGCCGCCGGAGCGGGCGCCGTGCTCGGCGTCTCGGGCCTGCCGGGCCCAGCAGATTCGGCCGGCCCAGTCACCACCACCGCTTGTCCGGGTCGAAGCCGCTCGTTCCCGCGCACGACGACCTGCTGGCCGGGCTCGAGCGGTCCGATAACCTGCATTAAGTTCTCCGACGCCACGCCGAGATCGACCTGAACCGGACGCACCGTGGCGGCCCCAGGATCGCCGCTCGACCGTTCGATGACGTACACCGTCGGCCCCCGGCCGCCCAGGACCAACGCGTCCTTGGGCACGAGCAGCGCCCGGATCTTCTCACCAACCGGCAACGTTACTCGGGCAAACATGCCGGACTTCAGCAAGACGCCCCCCCCGCTCTTGGGGTTCTTCAGCCGAACCTTCACGGGAAAACTGCGAGAGCGGACGTCCGCGTGCGGCACGATCAGCGCCACCTGCCCCGTGAACGCCTGGCCCGGCAGGGCCCCGATCTCCACACGAACACTGGCACCGACGCGCAGATGTCTGATGTAGTCCTCCAGCACCAACACCCGCACGTCCACGGGGTCCAGTTCCACGAGGTCGACCACGGGGGCGCCCTTCGCCACCCACTGTCCGACCTCGGTATGCTCGGCCACGATGTAGCCGTCAAACGGCGCGACGATCTTGTGCTTGGCGATCTCGTCTTCGAGTCGGCGGATCTCCTCTTCCTGGGCCCGAACGCGCGCCCGGGCCTGGGCGATTCTCTCTTTGCGCGGGCCCTCGACGGCCAGGGCCAGCGCCGCCTTCGCTTCCAGATGCAGCTGCTCGGCCTCATCGTAGGCCGAGACCACCTCGTTCATCTCGTCGTCGGCCGCTTGGCTGTTCTCGAACAGGCGCCGCGTGCGGTCAAGCCGCGTCTTGGCGTAGACCATCCGCGCCTTGGCGGCCATCATCCGCGCCCGAGCCTGGGTGATCTCATCGGGGCGCGAGCCGTTCTCGAGCTCCGCCAGCTCCTGCCTGCGCAGCTCGAGCTCCGCCTCCGCAGCCTCCTTGTCGATCTCCAGCGTCCCAGTACGCAGCGCCGCGAGCAGTTGGCCTTTCTTGACGCGATCGCCTTCGTTGACGGGGAACTCGACGACGCGTTCGGCCGCGGCGCTGCCCACCGTGCTGGTCCGTTTGGGCAAGACGGTCCCCACGAAGGTCTGACCGGCCGCCACCTCAGCCTGGGTGACCTTCGCCACCGACACAGGGGTCGGGCCGGGCTGAGCGATGGCAGGGGCACCCTCCGCCACGACCACGACGCAGCAGACGAGGACGTGCCAGGCACGCGGGCGACGTCTGGCGAACGACATGGCTTTCTCTATGTCCAAGAGGGTCCCACACATGGCGCGACTACCTGGGGCGGGACGAGGTCAAACGATGTCGGGAAGCTGAGAATCACTGCTCGCGTCTGACCGTCGTTCTGACCGGGGCCATGCCCCTACATTGCAGCAACAGCCCTGATACATGCTACCTCACGGACGATCCGCCCGCCATACGAGCGCGGCGAATCCGCCCGATGCTTCACGCGTCCTGTTCCGGAACCATGTCAATGGCCTTGCCGGGGCACTCCTTCGCGCAGACACCGCACCCCTTGCAGTAGCGGTAGTCAATCGTGGGCGGACTGCCCTGGGTGATGACCGCCTCGGGGCAGTACAGCCAGCAAAGCTGACACGACCGCGGCTTGTCGCGGCAGGTCAGACACCGCGGTCGGTCGATCACCGGGCGCCTACTCCGCCAGGTGCCCGTCTGGCCCCCTTCGCCTTCAATGGGGGGCGACACCCCGATCATCGGCGGTTCCTTGGGTGGCATTACATCCCCTTCGGCTCGCGAACGATGGTTCGATCGTAGGCGATTCGAGCGGCCTGTGCGTTTCGGGGCCCCGCCTTTCCCCCGAACTTCGCCTCGATGGCCTGGGCCATGTGGTCGATCTTCACCAGCCCGGTCGTCCGACACAGCGCCCCGAGGATGGCCGTATTGACCACGACCGAGCCGGCCGCGACCAACCCCATCTCCTGCGCGGCGGCCGTCGCGTCCGACAGGCCAATCTTAAACGCTTGGCTGAACCGGTCGGCCGCGTCGGCGTCGGCGGTGTTGATGACGACGGTCCCGCCCGGCTTGGCGCCGTCGGTCACGTCCACCACGTCCAGCAGTGTCTCGTCCAACACGACCACGATGTCCGGATTCGTCACCTGGCTCCGTCGCAGGATGGGCTGCGAGTCAATCCGCGTGCTGGCCACGACCGGCGCCCCGCGGCGCTCGGCCCCAAAACTCGGGGCGGCCGACACGCCGGCGTATCCTTCGTACAGGTACGCCGCCTCAGCCAGTAGCGTCGCCGCCGTCACCGCCCCTTGACCACCACGACCATGCCAACGAATCTCGAACAACGTGCACTCCAGACGGATCACCAGGTGCAGACGTCACGTGCCCGACCCTTCCCTGGGAACGGCTCGCGACGACCCGGTCAGGTGGGCTGGCTCCCCGATTCTAGTCGGTAAGCCAACGATCATCAATCCGACGGCGACTTGTCGGGCCCCCGGCGAAGCCGGTATGGTCTTGTCGAGTCATCCTTCTGGAGTGGTGCCATGTCTGCTGACGCGGAGATTTCCTCGATACCGACCGAACGCCCACGATGGTTGGGCAACCTGCAACTCATCACGGCCTGCGGCATCGCCTCGTTCTGGGTCTACTTCTTCGCGGTCGAGAACCATCGGCCCGGTAACGATCCGACATGGTTGGCGTTTGAACGGTCTTTTCCCGTTCCCGACCTGCTGTGGGTCACCCCCCTACTCGTGATGGGCGGCTGGGCCATGCGCCGCGGCCGGGGTTGGGCGACGCCCTGCGCAATCGCCGCAGGTGGCGCGCTGGTCTTCTTGGGGTTGCTCGACGCCAGTTTCAACTTCCAGCAGGATCGGTACACCATCAGCCTGGGCGACGGACTCCTCAACGGGTTCATCAACCTGTACTGCTTCGTTTTCGGGGTTGTGCTGATTGTGTGCACGTGGCGCAGTCGCCCTGATGCGATCGCGCCAATGGGCGCCGACGCAACCGACGCCCACCCATCGTCGCCCCCAAACGCGGCTCAAACCGCTGTCCCTGAGCGGCTGGCGGGGCACTTCGCGGACAAGCATGTCGCCGTTACCGGCGGGTCGAGCGGGATCGGGCTGGCCCTGGCCAGGAAGCTGGCGGCGCTCGGGGCGCACGTGACCATCCTGGCAAGAAGACCGGACGCGCTCGATGACGCCGCCGCCGCCATCGATGCCGGCAAGCACGAATCCGCCCTGCCCTGCCTGGCACTCACCTGCGACGTGGCCGAGGCCGATCAGGTCACAAAGGCCTTCCAGGCCATGTCCCAGGCGGATCGAACCCCGAACGTCATCGTCAACTCGGCCGGCATCTCCATCCCCGGGTATTTTGAGCAGCAGTCGATGGACGTGTTCGAGCGCATGATGCAGGTCAATTACTTCGGCACGCTCCACATGATCAGGGGGGCCTTGCCGTCGATGATGGCGCGCCGCGATGGACAGATCGTCAACGTCTCGTCGGTGGCGGGGTTTCTGGGGGTCTTCGGGTTCGCAGGATACGCGGCCACGAAGTTCGCCGTCTGGGGCCTGAGCGAGGCCCTCCGCGGCGAGCTGCGACCGCATGGCATTGCGGTCTCGGTTGTCTGCCCGCCCGACACCGATACGCCCCAGCTTCACAGGGAGAACGAGTTCAAGCCGGCCGAAACCAAGGCCATCAGCGGGTCCGTCAAGCTGATGTCGGCCGATCAGGTCGCTGACGCGATTCTGAAGGGGATGGCCCGGCGTCGGTTCGCCATCGTGCCGGGTCTGGGGAGCAAGATGGTCCGCGCCGTCGTTGGTCTGGCCCGCTGGCTGGTCCACGGGTACATGGACGTCAAGGTCGCCGGGGTTTCCAGGACCCAGCGTGCGTCGAGCTGAGATGGCAAGCGAAGACATCCTCGTCACCGGAGGCACAGGCTTCATCGGCGGCCGGCTGGTCCGACGGTTGCTGGCGGACGGACACGGCGTTCGCGCGCTCTGTCTGGCAAACGATCCGGGCGCGTCGGCCTTGTCCGAAGCAGGCGCCGATGTGGCCATCGGTGACGTCGGTGACGCCGCATCCGTAGCCGATGCCGCCGACGGGGTCCGTCGGATCTTCCATTGCGCCGGCGTCGTCACGGACTGGGCCCCGCGATCGCTGTTCGACCGCGTCCACATCGACGGGATGGCCAACATGCTGCAGGCGGCCGTTCGCCAGCGCGTGGACCGATTCGTCTGGATCAGCACGAACGACGTCTTCGGCCAACCCGAAAACTGCGTCATCGACGAAGAGAACGACCTGCGCCGCTGGTCCGAGCCCTACCCGGACACGAAGATCGCGGCCGAGCGACTCGCCTGGGCCGCCTATCGGCGATGGGAGCTGCCCGTCACGACGGTCTATCCCTGCTGGGTCTACGGCCCCGGCGACACGACGTTTGTCCCGCTGCTGGCCGACGCCGTGCTTCGCGGCGAGGTGGTCTTCTGGCGTCAGGGCGCGTTGGTCTGGCCGGCCTACGTCGACAACGTCGCGGACCTACTGGTCCGCATCGGATGGTCCGAGGCGGCCGTCGGCGAGGGCTACCTCGTGCACGACGGCGTGTGCGTCACGTTCGAGGCGTTCTGCCAACGGCTCGCCGAGCACCTGGGCGTCCGCGCACCACGGATCCACATCCCATACGGAGCTGCATACGTCGCCGCGGCAGGCATGGAACTGGCATGGCGCGTGGGTCGCATCCGGTCGCGCCCCCTGCTCACCACGTACACCGTCAAGAACCTCGGCTCGCGCTTGCGGTACAACATCGACAAGGCCCGCCGCGAATTGGGCTGGACCCCACCGACAACATTCGAAAACGGCTTCGCACAGGCGATGCAATGGCTCGAAACGCTGGACACCGCATCATTGAAGACCAAATAGCAATGGCGCGGAGCCGTGCCGGCCAAGACTCGCTGGACACAGCTACTCAAGGAAGCTACCTTGTGCCGTAGGGGCGGGCGCGATGCTGTGACGACAGACACGGCCGCCGACCTTCCGAAGTCGCGTTCGATTGGGGCACCCCAGTTGGGATCGCCAGAGCGTACGTTGGGAGAGAGAAGATGACGAAGAAGTCTGGGCGTACCAGGTGGATCTGCGTGGCAGTGCTGCTGCCCGTCCTCGGCTGTGTGGACGTGGTTATCCTCGAGCCCGACGGCGATCCGAACGGCGACCCGAACGATTGGCCGGTGTACTACGGCCCGGCCGGCGGAACCCGGACCATCACGTTCCAGGCGGACGTCTACATCGAAGAGAACGCCTGGGAGTTCGTCGAGTTTCGTGCCAACCCCGACGGTCACAAGACGTGGTGGGACGCCGACGATCTCGAGGTCGGATGGCAGACACTCACCTGGGTGCAAGAGGTCGACGTGGAGGACGGCCCCAAGACCTTCCGCGTCCTCTACCACCCGACGCCGCTCCACTTCGAGCCCGAGATCATCGACGCGAAGTTCTGGGTCCTACCCGACCCGAACTAGCCCAAGTTACGCAGCTGGAAGCGAAGACGCGTAGGATGCGTCCTGACGCATCTTCTTACCGTCAGGATACGCACCAGCCGTGGGCCCATCTGCAGACGCACGACTGTTTGTGCTACCTCGCATCGACCGATCTGGTGAACTCGACGGCCGGGAAGATCACGCGGAGGCCGACGTTGTAAACGCGCTGGTAGGGACGGTAGGCCAGGCGGAACGCGGATCGGGCCCGCTTGGGGCGGTCGTACCAGGAGCCGCCGCGGACGACGCGCTTGTCGGCCTGCGACACGTCGTTTCGGCCGTCGTCGTCGCGGTACGGGTAGGGTCGAAAGGCCGACCGCGTCCACTCCCAGACGTTGCCGTGCATGTCGCGCAGGCCCCACGGATTGGGCTGGTACTTGCCGACCTCGGCCATGAGCTTGGTCTTGTCGTTGAAGCGGGCGTCCTTGGGCAAGAAGTCCTGGTACGGGTTCGGATTGGGAATCGGGTGCGGGTTGACGCCCGTGACGGCAAGCAACTTCATGGAAACGTCGGCCAGGTTGGCGTGCGGGGCGAAATCCGCGTTGAGGTCGCCATAGTATAGCGGCGTGGCCGTGCCGGCACGGCAGGCCCACTCCCACTGGGCCTCGGTGGGCAGCGTGCACGGCCGGCCGGTCTTCGCGCTCAGCCACTGACAGAACGCCATCGCCTCGTGCCACGAGACCCGCATCACCGGCTGGTTGGGCCCGTTGGCGGGATAGCCGGGCGTGGTGTGGTCCTTGTGGTGCTGATCGATCACGCCGTTGTCGTGGCGGGGCTCGAACTGTCGGTACTGACGGTGGGCGACCTCGGTCGTGCCCATCCAGAACGGGCGATCGATCTTGACGCGGGTCCGGGGCAACTCGTCGTCGCAGCCGTTGACGCTGCCCATGACAAATTCGCCGGCGGGGATCAGGGCGAATTCCATCTTGACCCCGTCGCCCAGGTCGACGGTGCGCCGCGTCGGTTGACCCGCGGCGGCCTGACGCCGCTGGGCCTCCTTGGCGTCGAAGGGCCAGTCGGGGCAGTCGACCTTCTGGGCCCGTTGTTTCCGCACGGCTTCGGATAGCGGCGGCGGTTTGACGAACGTGACCGGGGCCCGCTTGATCTGCGGGATCGCCTCGGGGTCCTCGGGGCGATTGGCGTAGCGGGTTCGCATCTCCAGTCGCCGCTGGTGGTAGTTGGCGGCGATCTTGCGGTGCTCGCTCCACGTGCCGTGGTCGGGCACGTTCAGATCGATCCAGGTCACCAGGCGATCCCAGGCCTCGGCGTCGAGCTCGACGTTGTGGTGGCCCTTCTGCAGCATCTGGATTAGCTCGCTGGTGTCCGCGTGGAACTCGAGGGGCTCTTGCAGGTGGTAGTCACTCTCCGGACCGGGGCGGCGGACGTACGGGTGCAGCGCGAGATAGGACGGCGTGAAGTTGCCCCAGCCGTTCTTCGGCTTGGCCCTCAGGTCCGGGATCTGCTTGCCGTCTGAACGCGCCTGGCCGTTATGACAGCCCACGCAGTACTTGTCCAAGACGGGTTGGACCTCACGCTTGAAGCTAAACCCCCGAGTCGGCCCGTGCCACGGCTCAATGTCGGACGGCCTGTAACCGGAGGCGAGGGTCTTGTGGATGGGCGGGCCGGCGTTCTGGTGCTCGTGGCAGCCGACGCAGGAGAGGACCTCGCCGGGCATGGCCACGAACCAGCTCCGCATGATCTGGAGCGCCTTGCCCTCGGCGTCGAGGGGCTGAACGGCCAGCGGGGTGTTGGCCGGCACCTTGAACAGGGCCGATCCGTCTTCGTGGACGGGCACCGTCCCGACGATCCGGTGGACGTCCCACGTCCCTTCGATGGCGACGTGGATGTGTCCACCCATCCTGGGATAGCAGTAGTGAAACTCGTAGAGCCGCAGCTTCTTGACGGTCCCCCGCGGCACGCCGTCGAGTCCGCCGCCGAAGTAGATGTCCGACAGGTACACGATGCCGTCCCGGCTGTCCGGCTTGACCTTGTCGGGCACGATCGGCGGCGTCGGGGTCTTGCGGAGGGGAACCGGCTCGAACAGCGCGTACCCCGGGACCTCTTTCAGCAATAGCATGTTGTCGAAGACATCGACCAGGTAGAGCCCCCACGGAGACGCCGGCGTGGGCCGGCAGGAGACCAGGAAGTACTTGCCGCTCAGCGGATAGGGATGGAGGAACCTCGGCCAAGAGGCGTTGACGAGCTGGTCGCGGATAATGGGCTCGACCTCCTTGCCATGGCCCGGGATCCGCTGGACCACGCCGTCGGCCTCATGCCGTCCCTTGGCGGGGTCGAAGAGGATCAGCTCGCCCATCCGCGGCACGCCGTGATGGCCCGAGATGATCGCCACCACCTGCGTGGCGTGGCCCGGGATCGGTCGGGCGTAGAACGTCGAGTTCGGCCAGAACGAGTTGCTGCCGTAGAACTCCATCTGTCCCGTGCCGTCGGGGTTCATGTTGAACAACAGCCGGCTGAAGTAGTGGGGCGTATCGGAGTACTCCCATCGCGAGTAGAGCACACGACCGTTGTTCAGGACGGTCGGGCACCAATTGTGGTCCTGGTCGAAGCAGAGCTGGCGGATGCTGCTTCCGTCAGCGTCCATGATGCACAGGTTCGCGACGGTGTTGCCGCCGCCCACGCAGGGGATGCCCTGGAAACACCGGGTCGAAGCGAAGATGATCCGGCCGTTGGGCAGATAGCAGGCGTCGTAGTTGTCCACGTCGGGGTGCTCGCCCGGCGTGACCTGACGCAGGCCGGTCCCGTCCGGCTGGATCTCCCAGATCTGCCAGCGACCGTGGGTGCCCGGCATCGAGAAGAGCATCTTGCCGGCGTCGAAGTGGAGGTCGACGTCGCCGACGAATCCCGAGTTCTTGGGCCTATAGAACGTCGTTAGCTTGCCCTGCGGGCTCACGGGCGACAGGAGGGCGATCTCGTTGTCGTAACCGACCGGAGAGACGGCGCAATTGCCCTGCCAGTTCTGCGGGAGGCCCAGCCGATTCGCCCGCCGCTTGATGAACAGCAGGCGGTCGAAGTCGAGCAACGGATTGGCCAACAGCGCGTCGCGGCGGAGCGACACGATCTCGTTGACGAGCGCCGAAACCTGTGCCGGCGCCGACGCGTCGCCCCGGGTCAGCGCCTGACGAATCGCCGACAGCCGTTTCTCGCAGCCGGCCAGGCGCTCGAGATAGGTCGCCCCCTTCGTGTACCGCTTTGGGAAGGTCTCGGCGAGGTCCTGGATGGCCAATCGCAGCGGGCCCAGGTCCGCTCGCTTCAACTCAGCGAGGGCCCTACGGTAGCGGCAGGTCTTGACGTACAGGTCCAGCCAGCGACGGTCGGCGGGACCGGCCTTGGCCTGACGCAGCGTGTCGAACGCCTTGCGCAGGCTGGCCCCGGGCGGACCGATTTCCTTCAGCACGCGGTCCACCATCCCTGTTTCCAGCTTCACGTTGTCGGCGCTGCGGAACCAGGCCAGGTGCCCGCCGCGCGGGACGTCTCCCATCATCCAACCCGCCTCGACCGGAAACACCTTTTCGACTTGCTGCCACAGCTTCGCGGGCAGGCCTTGCCGCAACGAGAAGTAGAACGCGTGACCGCCGGTGCGGTTGTAGATCTTCAGGAGCAGCCGGTTCTCGCCGGCGACCAAGGGCAGGTCGTGCCGATCCTGATCGGGGGCCGCGACCCGCGGAACGTCCTTGCTCAGCAGCTTCTTTCCGTTGAGCCACACCTCCAGCCCGTCATCGCTGCCGAAGCGCCCGATGACGGTCATGGCTCGGGGCGCGGTGATCGTGCGGAACAGATACGTCGAGGCCGAGTTCGCCCGGGGCTGCAAAGCGTGAACGACGCCGTCCTGATACGCCGGTTGCTTCTGCCACAGCGGTTTGTCCTTCTTGCCCTTGGCGTTGAGGTCCACGCGTCGCTCGGGGAACAGGGCGTGCTTGAATCCCTTGGCCTTCAGGGCGCGGGTCTTGTACCAGGGCGTCAGCTTCAGCCGGCGGAGATCGCGCTCCTGCTCGGCCAGCCAGGCACCGACGTTTGCCCGCGTGGCCAACATCGTCTCGGCCCAGGTCGCCTTCTTGACGACAACGTCCCGCGGTTGACCGGCCTTCTTGGCCTCACCGGCTCCGCACGGGACGGCGATGCTCGCATACACGAATGCACCCACCGGGACGACGGATAAGCGAATCCCTCGACGCTTCAACATCACGCTTGACCTCCTCGGGCTCGGGCTTGGCCCCTCTCCGCGACACTTCTTGCGATGCCGTCGATGCCTCGCCCGCCAATCGGACCAGTATAGCATCACTCCGAACCGTGCCCCACCCGCACGACGTGGCGGCGGATTGCGATCCGTTATGGGTTGGACCCGCGCGAAACGACTGGCAAGACAATGTGAGAGGCCCGAACGGCGCTGCGATGCACCTGGATCGTCGGCGGCGGCCCGGGCGGGCGGGCGAAGTGGTCTGCGTCCGCGCCCGCGATGGCCACGCGTATCCGATGCCCCGCCCCAAACAGATGCGAAACGGGCAACAGATCGAACGTCAGCGCCGCCGGCTCGCCCGGCACCAGCTCCAGGGCATCCGCCCGACGAAACGTTCGATACGGCACGAGCGTCTTGTAGGGAGGCGTCTCGGTGCTGAGCTTGCGGTGAATGGCCCGCAGCATCCCTTCGCTGAGGTAGTGAACGCCGCCTGCCTCGTCCACGTCTTCCAGATAGGCAAAGACGTTGCCGTCCTTGGCCGGTGACGTCACGTGCAGCGTCACGACCGGGTGGCCCGTCACCTCGACGTCCTCGGCCAGCGGATCAGATGTGTAGCACAGCAGCTTGCCGTCCTGCTTCTCGCGGTCGGAGTAGGTGACGTCTCCGCCCAGGACCAGGCACCGCCAGCGCGATCGAGTCCCCGTGCCATGGGCGTCGTCCACGGCGTACCGGTCGGCCGCCTCCGCAGACGTCGGTTTCTCCGTGGTAAGCTTGCCGTCGGCGCCGAGATAGTACGCGCGAGGCGTCGATGCGGGAGGCCAGGTGTCGGCGGCCTTCCATTTCTCTTCGCCCATCGTGTAGTAGTGGACGCGCTTCTCTGTCTGAATGCCGGTGTCGGCCCCTCGCAGGTGATGCTCGAAGAACCGGAACAGCTCGACGTTCATGTCGAACGCCGCCCGACCGACCCCGAACGGACTGGAGTTGTGACGTCCCCCGTGGTTCCACGGCCCGAGGATCAGCCGGTTCCGCGGACCCGTCAACGTCAGATGACGCTTGATGGCGGCGTGCGCGAAGGCGGCGTCGAACCAACCGCTGTAGCTGTAGACGGCCACGCCGGAGGCGTCGAGCGCTTTCGTGTGCTTGTAGGGGCTCAGCGTATCGAAGCTCAGCGTCCAGTTGTAGGGGATCCGATCGTCGCGGAACAGGATTCGTAGCGCCGTCTCGTGCAGGTCCCAATTGTATCGGTGAGACCGCACGGCGGCCGCCAACATCGAGCCATCGCTGTCAGTCTGGACCGGCCTGACTCCCGCCGCCTTGCTCGCCAGCGCCTTGAGGGGACCATACTGATCCGTGAACAAATCGGGAACGGCGTTCCGGTCCAACGCCTTGCCCAACCCGCCCCACGTCTTCGTGAACCAGGACATATGGACGCCGCCCGGAAAGCCGGACTCCAGGTACGGATCGAACATGGAGAAGAGCGGCGCGACGGCCTTGACGGCCGGATGTCCGGTGATGGCGAGGAACTCGGCCGTGCCGCCGTCATAGGAGACGCCCGCCGCGCAGACCTTGCCGTTTGACCAGGGCTGACGGATGATCCAATCGACGATGTCGGCGCCGTCCTTGACCTCGTCGGGGGAGTACTCGCAAGGCCGCGTGCCGAACGACGCCCCCGACCCGCGAACATCGACGCTGATCCAGGCGTAGCCCCGGGGAACGAAGAAGCGCCTGAGCTTGGGCAGCCGCTCCGAGCTGTGACGCTTCTTCTTGAGCGCCGGGCTGTACAGCACCGACCGCCAGTATCGGGTCTGATGCAGGAGCGTCGGGATCCGCTGACCGGATTCGAGCCCTTCGGGCAGGAAGATCTCGACCGCGATCTTGCAGCCGTCGCGCATCGTGAGGTACCGCGAGCTACGAACCTCGCCTTGATAGCGGACAGGAAACTTGGCCTCGACCGCCTTCTGATCGTACCAGGCCGCATCCGCCGACCCGGCGTGCACCGTCGCGGGCCAGGCTGCGACGACGATCAGACCGCCCATCAAGCGCCACGCCCACAGGCACGGTGCCGAGATCCCAACATGCCGGTTTGCACAGATCCTCGTCATGAGGGCAACCCTCCGAACGCCATCAGTCATCGAAACGCAACTCCAGCAGATGGGTGCGTACCCCAGCGCTGAAGCGATAGAGCATCCGCCAAAGGAAGAAGCTGATCAAACGACCCGACCTGCGCGCCTCAGCGCCTCTCGGTCACCCCGCGTCTCCTGGGTGTAGCGCCCGCAATCGCTCAAGCAGGTTCGGTAGGTCCTGCTCGAGTGTCCTCCAGACCTACTCAAGGTCCACCTCGCCGTATGCGTGAATGAGTTTGTCGCGCATTCCGGCAATCAACGCCCATGGCGTGTCGGGGTGAGCCGCTTGGAACTCAGGGGACAGGCGTTTGACGGCTTCACCTACCACCATAAGTTGATGAAGAACCGCGGACTGGGTCTTGGTGTCCCGCGCGAAGGTCGCGTAGTCCATCCCCGTGACGGACTCAGTTGCGAGGCGAGCAGCCCGGATGATGTCCAGCAGCGTGGCATCATCGTGCGGCATAGACGATCCTCGCCGTGCTCAGGATCTCCCGTTTGCGAATCGGGTTGGGGCTGCGCTCGATCGCCCGGCGACTGACCAAATCTACCGGGCGGCCGAGAAGCTCTGACAGCTCGGTCTGCATCCGAATATGGTCGAGCAGACTCCAGCTCGCCCCCGGCCCGAACGTCACGAGCAAGTCCACGTCGCTGTCCGGCCCGAATTCGCCGCCGGGCGCCGAACCGAAGAGCGCCAGCTCCTGGATCTCCCAACGACTGCAGAACTCGCCTATCTCAGCCTGTGACAATGAGAGCTTCTGGCTGATCTGTTCTGCCCAGGACGCGTCCACTGCACGAGACCTCCGGCCCCGGACCCCTGCAGGTCGGCTCCACAGACCCGACGCATCTGTTCCTCTGCTCTGAGGCCGTCCTTCGGCATCGCCCAGCGGCGCTACAGCTTCACCTGCGGGTGGCTGAACCGCAGGCCGGCCATGTCGTGGGCGGTGGCGTATTCGCTGACGATGGCGCCCTTGGGGCCGGCACGCATCCAGTGCTTCTCGCACACCTTGCCGAGACACGCGCATTCGCCCGGCTTGAGGATCTTCTCGGTCCGGGCCACCGCGCACTCCTTATGGGACGGCGGGATCCGGGCCTCGACACCGGGCGTGGGCGTGCCTTCGCCGTAGATGTAGACCCACCCGTGCCGGACGTGCCAGCCCTCCAGCTTCGGCGCGGTCTTGTCGGTCTTCATGTGCTGGTGCTCGGCGATCATCTGGCCGGGCAGCAGGTAGATCTCGTGGCCGAAGTAGTTGTGCTCTAGGTTGTTGATCCAGAAGATGCCCGCCATGCCCACCTCGCTGAACTTGCCCAGACCGAAGTCGAGCGTCCAGAAGTCCTCGCCGCGCAGCCGGTCGGGGATCGGGTAGCGGTAGTACTTCATCAAGATGTAGTAGGCCTTCTTGGCCGCGGCCACGTCGAACTTGCCGTCCGGCGTGTAGAAGTCCGCGTTGTTGGGTTTCGTCAGCTTGACCTTCTTGCACGTGCGCTCGGATGATTCCCCGCAGGCCGCCTCCGCAGCGTCCGTCCCGAGGATCGACGCCGCCGCCGCCCCCGCGACCAGACCCCCCAGCACCTCCCGTCGATTGACATCGCTCATCATTTCGCTCCTTGTCGCTCGCCCTTGAGCGTATTGTACATATCCAGCGCCTTATCCGGCTTCTCGTCTTCATGGACGACGGCCCGGACGGCCTGGATCATGGCCACCGGATCGTCGGCGCAAAAGATGTTCCGACCCATGTCCACGCCCAGCGCCCCCTGATCGACGGCCTTGTAGGCCATGTTCAGCGCGTCCGGCTCGGGGATCTTCTTGCCGCCCGCGATGACGATGGGCACCGGACATCCCGCGACGACCTCGTCGAACCCCGGTTCGCAGTAGTAGGTCTTGACGAAGTGGACGCCCAGCTCGGCGATCACCCGACAGGCCAAGCCCAGGTAGCGGGCGTCCCGGCCCATCTCCTTGCCCACCGCCGTCACGCCGAGGGTGGGCACGCCGTAACGGTTCCCTTCGTTGATGAGGTAGGCCAGGTTGTCCAGCGACGCCTGCTCGCCCGCCTCGCCGATGTAGGCCTGGGCAGTCACGGCGGCGGCGTTCAGACGAACCGCATCCTCGACCGTCACGCCGACAACCTCTTTGCTCAGGTCCTTCAATACCGTCGCGCCCGTGCTGCATCGCAGGACCACCGGCTTGCTCGCCTCCGGCGGGATGCAGCTCTGCAGCCCCCCGCGGGCGCACATCAGACAGTCGGCGTGGGGGATCAGCGGGGGAATGGCCAAGTCCAGCCGCTCCAGACCCGTGGTCGGCCCCATGATGTAGCCGTGGTCGAAGGCCAGCATCACCGTCCGGCCCGAGTCCGGATTGAAGATGCGGCTCAATCGGTTCTTCATGCCCCAGCCGAGGTGCGCCGAGCCCCTGAGAAAGAACCCCGGCGTCTCCACCGGGATGCCGATCCCGAAGTCCTTCTGGTCCCCGTCTTTTGTCTTGTCTGCATCAGGCAAGTCTCTTCACTCCTTCAACGAATCCCGCAAAGATCAATGACACCGAGGTGGCGCCCGGATCCTGCTCGCCAATGCTCCTTTCGCCGATGTTCTTGGCCCGGCCAAACCGGGCCTGCAAGTCCTTGGTCGACGCCGCCCCCTGTCCGGCCGCCTCGGCAGCCTGAGCCAACGCATCTGCCACGGTCGCGCCGGCGTCCGCCGATGTCCGCAACGCCTCGACCGCGGGGACCAGGGCGTCGATCATCGTCTTGTCGCCTACTTGGGCCTTGGTGTACTTCTGCACCGAGGCCAATCCCCCCTCGAACATGGCCGCGAGCCCTTCGGCGTTGAGGGCGTCGGTTCCGGCCGCCGACGCCGACATGCCCGTGAACAACGCCCCGTACAGCGGGCCCGTGGCGCCGCCGTCCACGCCCATGACGGCCCAGCCGATCTCCTTCAGCAGACCGGCGATCTCGGACGACCCCGACTCGGCCAGCGTCTTCTCGACGATGCCCATGGCCCGCAACATCGTCGTCCCGTGGTCGCCATCGCCGCCGTGCGAGTCGAGCTTGGAGAGCGTCTCGTGATTGTCCCGCACCTGCGCGACCGCACCACGGAGCATTGCGATCAGTTCAGCACAACCGAGGGTCTCTGGCATCGTGGCATTCGTCTCCCGATCCGTCCGGAACGGCGGGGCGCGGACCGATCACTTGACGCTCAGCGCGGGGCTGTGGCAGGGCGCGTCCCACAGCGCGATCATCTCGGGATCCATCCGCGCCATGACCATCTGGAACCCGCCCATCTCCTGGACGGTCAGAAACTCACCGGCCAGGCTCCGGACCAGGTTGACGCCCTTGGCCTCCAGGATCCGCTTGACGCAGCCGAGGACGACGTACTGCTCCATCAGCGTGGTCGAGCCCACCCCATTCAGCATGACCAGCACGTCCTCGCCCGTTTGGATCTTCAGGTCGTCCAGCAGCAGGTTCACCATGATGTCGGTCGTCTCGTCGGCGGTCTTCATCGTCTGCGCCCCGCCGCCGGCCTCGCCGTGCTGGCCCATGCCGATGACCATCTCATCCTCGGCCAGTTCGGAGATCACGTCGCCCGTCGACGGGTGCGTCGCGCCCGAGACGGCGACGGCGAGTGTGGCCATGTTCCGCTCCATCCGCTCGGCGATGGCCAGACACTCGTCCAACGACTTGCCCTGCTCGGCCGCGGCGCCGGCGACCTTGATGACCAGCAGGCAGCCCGCCAGCCCGCGGCGGTCGGACGGATCCTCCCGCGACGGCACGGAGATGTCCTCGTGCGTCAGAATCTGTTTGACGTTCAGCCCCTCCTTCTCGACCATCTCCATGACCATGTTGGCCGTCATCACGTCGCCCTCGTGGTTGAGGACCACGAACAGGACGCCGGCGTCCCGGTTAACGGCCTTGAGCGCCTCGAGGACGCGCGGCGGGCCCGGCGCTGCGAAGATCTCTCCCGGCACGCTGATGTCCAGCATCCCTTCTCCAACGAAGCCGCTCAACGCGGGCTCGTGTCCGCTGCCCCCCAGCGTGACCAGCGCGACCTTGTCGTTCGACTTGGGGTTGGCTCGAACGACCAGGTTGCTGCCGGCCAGCTTCACCGTGCTGGCGTTGGCGAGGACGAACCCCTCGAGCAGCTCATCCACCAGGTTGTCCGGATCGTTGATGAACTTCTTCATGGCCATGGTCTGCTTCCTTTCGTCTCTTCTCGTGTGGGCAGGCTACCGTTTTTCCATCAGTTCGATGACCGCGTCGCCGTCCATGATGAAAGCCACGCGCAGCGCTTCGGTCGCGTCGAACGGCGGGAGAATGACGTCTTGCCCCTCGAGCGCCGCATCCAGGTTCCCCACGATGAAGGCCGCGTGCGGCCGGGTCCGGATGGCCTCGGGCAGCGGGCTGTCCGCGTCGAACCGAAGGAACTCCACCCGATAGGGGTGGGCGTCGGGGTTGGTCGCGTAGACCTTCGCCCCCTCGATGTAGGTCTCATTGTCGTACGTGGTGCTCGTGGGAACGCCGAAATGGTGGAACTCGCCTGATGCCATAGCGTCGGGTCCTTTCCGCGTGGCCTTGCTGTAGGGTGGGTCGTTTGGCCCACCTTCTTGTCGCACGGCACGAATTGGCGGGTCCGGAGGACCCGCCCTACCTCGTCTTGCCGGTGCGGCAAACACTGTACGATAGAGGATCAGCGCACAGGCTTCAATGGGACCGTTTGGGCGTTGGCGTTCTCGACGCCTCGCCGCTGACTCCCTAGGGCACGATCGCGATCTTGATATACTCGTCGGGTCGACGGACCACCAGGTCGAAGGCAGCCATGATGTCGTCCAGCTGCATGACCTTCGACAACAGGGGCTTCAAGTGGATCTTGCCGGCCGCGACCAGCGCCACCGCCTTGCGGAGCATCTCTGGCTTCTCTGCCGCCGGCTCGACCATCATGTGGAGCTGCAGGCAGCCACGCTCCCACCGCCTCAGATCCAGCGCGATGGGATCGAGATGGCTACCGAAGACCGACAGGATCCCCCCCGTGCCCAAGACGGCTTCACAGGCACGAAACGACGCTTCGACGCCGGCCGCCTCCATGGCCACGTCCACACCGCCGTCCGTCTCGGCGAGCACGCGCTCGACCACGTCGTTCGCCTTTGGGTCGATACACAGGTCCGCGCCCACCTCCTGCGCGACCGCGCGCCGGTTTGCGTGGAGGTCGGCGGCAATGATCCTCGACGCCCCGTAGGCCCGAGCGGCCTGGACACACATCAGCCCGGCGCCACCGAGCCCACTGACGAACACCGTCTTGCCCGGCCCCATCGCCAGCTCCGCGCCGCGAACGGCGATCGGCAGGAGCTGTGCGATCGCGCCCTCCTCGAACCCGACGTTCTCGGGCAGGGGCGCCAACAGACCGACGTCGGCCGGAACGTATTCGGCGAACCCGCCCCAGGCCATCCGCGACAACACGCGATCGCCCAACTTGAACCCGGTCACCGCGGATCCCACCCGCTCGACCGCGCCGGTGACCTCGTGCCCCATCGGACTGGGCCAGTCGAGCTCGACCGCGCCCTGCAGGTACTTGACGTCCGTCGCGCAGATCGTGCACGCCGCGACCTTGACGAGACACTGCCCGGGCGTGATCTCGGGCACGGGCACGTCGCGGATCTCGTATCGACCCACGTCCACCTGGATGGCCGCCTTCATGCCGCCTCCTCGCGGTCTCGCCCCTCGAACGCCGCGACGTTCCTCGCACCGTCCCTGATCATCATGCGACGCCTAGTCCTACATTGGTGGCGACGATGCCTCGCGTTGTATGGTCCCAATCCACGCCGTCGTAATCCCGGGCGATCCCGCCGGCGTTCTGCAAGACCAGCGCGGCAGCGGCGTGTCCCTCCATGCTCGATCCGAAGTCGATGAAGGCGTCGATCCGGCCTCGTGCGACGTTGCAGATGTTGAGCGACGGCGCCAACAGCCCCAGGCCCTTCCGGCATCGGTCGAAGACGTCCGGCCAGTCTTCGTGGTATCGCCGGATGTTCTCCATGGTCGCACTGAACCCGAACGCCACCAGGGCAACGTCCCATCGTGACGTGTCCGACACAGTGATCGGCTCGCCGTTGAGGAACGATCCGCCCGCGTCGCGACTGGTGTGGAACATCTCCTCGCTGACGGGGTTGTAGACCCAAGCTTCGACGACCTGCCCCTGGTGTTCCAGCGCGACCGAGATGCCGAAATGCGGCACGCCGAAAACGAAATTGGCCGTGCCGTCCAGCGGGTCGAGGATCCAGCGTGACGCCTCGGCCGTCCCTACGACGCCCGCCTCCTCGGAGTAGAAGCATTGGCAGTCGCTGACCTGCCGGATTCTAGAGATCAAGATCGTCTCGACCTGGCGGTCCACCTCGGTCACGAGGTCGTGCGGCGTCTGCTCCTCATACGAAACCGACCGCCTGAATCGATCGTTCAGGACCCGCCCCGCGTCCCGCAGGATGTCCTGCAGCGTTTCGGTCACACTTTGGCCCGCCACCATCCTGACGTCTCTGGGAATGATCCACCCGGCCTGCCGGGGTGGCTAGAACTCGACCTTGGGCACTGCCTTGGCCTCTTCGGGCGCCTTGAAGTACTCGGCTTCCCCCAAGCCGGCCCAGCCGGCATAGAAGCGACCGAAGAACGACTTGCGGTAGGTGTTGGCCGCGCGGGCGACTTCGTTGTATCGCTTGCGGTGGACGGCCAGGCGGTTCTCCGTGCCCTCCAGCGAGTCCTGCAACTTCAGGAAACTCTCGTTGGCCTTGAGCTGCGGGTACGACTCGCGCAAGACGAGCAACCGCGACAGCAACCCCGACATCGTATTGGCCGCCGCCATCTTGTCGGGGCGCGACTGGGCCTGGAAGTACTGCGTGCGGGCCTTGGCGATGTTCTCGAAGAGCCCCTTCTCGTGCTTGGCGTAGCCCTTGACCGTGTTGACCAGGTTGGGGATCAAGTCATTCCGACGCTGCAGCTGATTCTCCACGTCCGACCAGGCCTTGTTGACGTCCTCACCGAGCGCGACCGCGCGGTTGTACCCGCGGACGGCGGTGAGCCCGCACCCGCCCACGATGAGGACAAACACGCCCAAGATGACCAGACAGGTAATCCAGACCGGTCGACCGCGTCGGCTCCGTGCTGAAGGACTCATGATCCGCGCTCCACAGCTGCCGCAGAATTGTGCGGCTCCCGAGACGGCCTTGCCACATTCCGGACACGTGCTACCACCCACCGCTCGCACCTCCACCGCCAAAGCCACCGCCCCCCCCACCGCCGCCACCGCCGAAACCCCCGCCGCCGC